>NZ_NUNF01000081.1 GCF_002585305.1 Bacillus sp. AFS037270
GGCTCGTCTTGTGCTTGTCGCCGAAGTCTAAGCGCCTTGCGCTTTTCTTAGTTAAGATATCATTTTTTCAATCACTAGCCGTTTTCCGGTGTTTAATGTGAATTCAAACCGATCATTGACTTTTTCAAAGTAGCAAAAATGATGCTGAACATTACAAATTTGCTCCTGATTGTCAAAAACCATAAAATTCACCCCATCTTTTCGATTTTCGTCCGATAAAAAAGACAAATGGTTATAACAATAGATGCAATCATAAATCGAAAAATTTAAGGAATTTAGTGTCGTAACAAATTGGAAAAATGCGTCATCATTCACCCCATCCAAAAGGCGCTCAAGAGAGTAAATCAAGTGTTTTCTCATTCTAATAGTATCGTGATCACGAAGCATAATCGCTTCCTTCCCACAGTGAATTTTTCCGGGTTCACCCAATATCCCTTTCTTCCATCGGTTCAACCGGAAGACCTCAATTTCTTGATGAACGAAATCATCTAACATCGTTGCTTCTTCCGTTTCCTCATCGAAAAAAATCCATTGATCATTAATTTGTTCGACTGTACCTACATTGTAAGCTCGCTGTTGAAAATCATATAGTTTTAATCGTTGTTGTCGATTCATCACTAACCTCCGTACACAGTTGCTTTCCTTTTTCTTTTTTGACATCTTCCTGTCTTTTTAAACAATGGTTATTTCTAAAACCTAAGTATAAAAATTTTATCCAGAAGAATCCGCGTTCCATGCGGCAATTTATACCATTCTAATTGGGACAATTAACCATTTAATCTGGGCTGAATAGTATAGAGCATGTAATACCTGATCAGTTATTCATAGCTATTTGTAAGGGAGTGAGATGCGAATGTGCGGAATCTCAGGATGGGTTGATTTTAATAAAGCGATAAAAAACGAAACAGAAACCCTTGTAAAAATGGTGAATACATTAGCAAAAAGAGGCCCGGATGAAACAAATATATGGCATGATACACACGCCGGTTTTGGACATAAAAGGCTAATTGTGGTTGATCCTGAAGGCGGTAGACAGCCAATGACCAAACACAAAGAGGGTTATGATTACACCATTTGCTACAATGGGGAATTATACAACACTGAAGATATTCGCAAAATCCTTCTTACTAAAGGATATTCTTTTAAAGGTCATTCTGATACAGAAGTTCTGTTAACAGCCTATATAGAATGGGCGGAAGAGTGCATAAATCATTTAAATGGTATCTATGCCTTCGCCATTTGGGACCCAAAAAGGGAACAACTCTTTATCGGACGTGATCGTCTTGGGGTCAAACCGTTATTTTTCACAGAACACCAAAAAGGGATAATCTTTGCCTCGGAAATTAAGGCGATTTTAGCTCACCCGGATATCAAAACCGAAATCACTCATGAGGGACTGGCGGAGGTCCTTGGAGTAGGTCCATCAAGAACACCGGGATCAGGTATTTTCAAGGGAATGAAAGAACTACGGCCTGCCCATGCTTTAACTTTTTCACGAAACGGCTTAAAGATTTGGCGTTATTGGAATGTAAAAAGTGAGGAACATAAAGAAGATGTGGAAGAAACAGCAGAGAAGGTCCGCTATTTAGTGACGGATGCTGTCACAAGACAGCTAGTTTCCGATGTACCACTATGTACCTTTTTATCTGGCGGTCTCGATTCCAGTATCATTACAGCAATTGCTGCAAAAGGATTTGAAGAACAGGGAAAGGGACAGCTTCATACTTATTCGATTGACTATGAAGGAAACGACCAGTTTTTCACCTCGAATGAATTCCAGCCGGATGCGGATGGAAAATTCATTCAAATGATGACAGAAAAGTTCGCTACCCAGCACCATAACAAGACCATCTCACAAGCACAATTAGTTCATGACCTAGTAGAGGCCACTGCTGTTAGAGATTTTCCTGGAATGGCCGATGTCGATTCCTCCTTGCTTTGGTTTTGTAAAGAAATTAAAAAGGATTTTGTTGTTAGTTTGTCTGGCGAATGTGCAGATGAAATTTTCGGTGGATATCCATGGTTTCATCGTAAACAGGATTTAGAGCGGCCAGGATTTCCTTGGATGCGTTCGGTAAATGAGCGGCAAAATCTACTGAAGCCGTATTGGCGTGATCAACTAAAATTAAGTGAATTTTGTATGAAACAGTATCAACAGGCCATAGCAGAAACACCAAAATTGGAAGGCGAAAGCTTTGAAGAAGCCAAGCGGAGAGAATTATTTTATATCAATATGACTTGGTTTATGACCACATTACTTGATCGAAAAGACAGAATGAGTATGGGGGCCAGCCTTGAGGTACGAGTTCCATTTGCTGATCATCGTCTTGTAGAATATTTGTGGAATATCCCTTGGGACATGAAAATGTATCGCGGCAGAGAAAAAGGACTTCTTCGTAAAGCATTTGAAGGAATCCTGCCGGAGGAGGTTCTTTATCGGAAGAAAAGCCCGTATCCAAAAACCCATAATCCGGAATATACAGCTGCTATACAAAAATGGATGGAGACGATATTACAGGATAAATCTTCAGTATTACATGAATTTTTCCAAAAGGACCAGCTCCAAAGTATTGTAGAGACCGGTGGGAATTCATTCAAAGAGCCATGGTTTGGTCAGCTTATGACAGGGCCGCAATTATTAGCCTATCTTGTGCAGTTCCATACATGGTTTAAGGACTATGATATTAATATAGTGAATTAGGTTTTAATCTTTAAAGTACGCTTAATCTAAAAATAATTATTAAAATTTGGAATAAAAGCGGTATTAGATTAAAATGTTTATTGGAAGAGGAATCCTTACCTCTTCCTTTTTTAAGGAGGAAAAAGCCGTGAAAAAAATAACGCTCTTATTATTAACCTTTTTGCTGTGCTCATCTCTTCCTGCCCATGCAGAGATAAAAAAAGAAAACCGCTTATGGCAGGATGAATCCATTTACTCGCTTATGATAGACCGCTTTAATGATGGGGATATAAAAAATGATTTAGATGTAAATGCAAAAGATCCCTTAGCGTATAATGGCGGTGATTTTCAGGGAATCATTGACAAATTAGATTACATACATGAGATGGGATTTACAGCGATACGGTTAACTCCCATCTTTGATAATACCAAAAATGGCTATCATGGTTATTGGGTAAAGGATTTTTATAAAACCGACGAGCATTTTGGCACAATCAAGACCTTTCAGAAGCTTGTGAAAGAAGCACATAAACGGAAAATGAAGGTTATTATCGATTTTGTCGCCAATAATACCGCTGCCGATCATCCATGGGTAAGTGACCCTTCCAAAAAGAACTGGTATCATCCAAAACAGAATATGGACAATGGGACTAAAAGCTGGGTAGATGGCTTGCCTGACCTAAATCAGGACAATCCTGAAGTTAATAAATATCTGATTGATGCCGCAAAATGGTGGATTAACAAAACGAATATTGACGGGTATAGCCTGCCTGAGGTCAATCAGGTTCCATTAAGTTTCTGGACTGATTTTTCAAAAGCAGTAAAGAAAGAGAAGAAGGACTTTTTGTTAATGGGTGTTCCGACAGAAAATGCTTCAATAGATGCCGCGAGATATCAAAGCTCGGGGATTGATAGCGTGTTTGATTATACCAAAAGTAAGAAATTAAGAAAGGCGTTTGCTACTACCAATCAATCATTTTCTGATTTGAACTCTGCTTTAGGACAAGATGGCAAACCAGAATTAATGGCGAATTTTTTGGATAATGAGTATACGATAAGATTTACGTCTGACATTGTGGATAAACGGCAATATCCAGGTTCACGGTGGAAAACAGCGTTGACATACCTTTACACAACCCCGGGAATTCCTATTTATTACTATGGGACGGACATTGCCTTAATAGGCGGAAAAATTCCTGATAACCGCAGGCAAATGAACTTCCGAACCGAGAAGGACCTGATTGACTTTACTACCAAGGTGGCTGAATTAAGAAATAAGCTTCCGTCCTTAACAAGAGGGAACATGAAAATGCTTTATGACAAAGGCGGTATGGTTGTATATAAGCGTGTCTATAAAGGAGAAACAGCGATTATTGCGATCAATAATTCCACAAAATCACAAAAGGTTGTTTTAACAGACGAGCAATTAGCTGCTGATAAGGAACTTCGTGGTTTACTTGGCGGGGATTTAGTCCGCAGTCACAAGAATGATTACATCCTTATCATAGACCGCGACAATTCGGAAATCTATGTCCTCGCTGATAAAAGCGGGATTAACATTACCTTTATTGCTGCTTTAGTCGGTGTGGTCATCTTAACGTTAATCTTCTTATTATTCATAATTAAACGTGGGAAAAAAATGAGAGTAGAATAATTGTAATCGGCGGAAGATATTCCGCCGATTTTTTTATGAGATAAGAAAGTATAAAAGTTTTTAACTTTGAGAATTGTCTAGCTCCAGCGCCTAGCCCCTCGATGGTCTACAGCCAATCCGTCCAAAAGGTTAAAAAGCAACCTTTCGGCCGGCTCGTCTTATGCTTGTCGGGGCTGACCAAGGCGCTTGCGCTTTTCTTAACCATTTACGATAGTTCCCCCATTTACGTGGATCATCTGCCCACTAACATAGGAGGCGTCATCTGAGGCTAGGTATACGTAACTTGGAGCGAGTTCATGCGGTTGTCCCGCTCTGCCTAGCGGCGTATTTCCTCCAAAGGCTGCAACCTGATCCTCAGGAAAAGTGGAAGGGATCAGGGGCGTCCAAATCGGACCCGGAGCGACACCGTTCACACGGATTCCCTGTTTTGCCAGGGACATCGCCAATGAGCGTGTAAAGGAGACAATCGCCCCTTTAGTAGCGGAATAGTCTAATAATTGTTCGTTTCCATGATAAGCTGTGATGGAAGCCGTATTAATGATGGATGCTCCTTTTTTTAAATGAGGCAGAGCCATTTTTGTCATATAAAAGAAGGAAAAGATATTAGTTCGGAAAGTTTTCTCCAACTGTGTTGAGGTAATATCTAATAAGCTTTTTTGTGGGTGCTGCTCGGCTGCATTGTTGACGAGAATATCAAGTTTTTGAAACTCGTTAATCGTTTTGTCTACAATATCCTTACAGGTATCTTCGGACCCAATATCACCAGAGAAAAGGAGACAACGGCGGCCTTCTGCTTCAATAAGCTGCTTAGTTTCCTCTGCATCTTGATGTTCTTCTAGATAAACAATCGCGACATCAGCCCCTTCTTTTGCAAAATAAATCGCAACAGATTTTCCAATGCCGCTGTCACCTCCCGTAATAATCGCAGTTTTACCTGCTAATTTCCCACCCGGTTTATAATTAGGATCGACTGAAACCGGGCGAGGATTCATCTCACTTTCTACCCCAGGCTGGTGATTCTGATGCTGTGGTGGAAAGGTTTGTTTTTGTTGATTTTGATTATTACTCATTCTCGTAACCTCCCAATGTTTATTCACTGTTAGTGTGAGAAAAAAGAGCCCAATTCATGACAAAATAAAAAAGGCAAAGGAAGATTTTCCTTACGCCTTTAATATTACCCGCCACTACGAGTAGTAAAACCCCACAACCTTGAGATTTTATTATCGATAATTTATAAATTGAACATCAATACTAAGGTCAGCTTCACGGACTAAAGAAATAATTTTTTGCAGGTCGTCTCGGCTTTTGCCGCTTATACGAACTTGATCGTCTTGCACCTGGCTCTTTACTTTAACACCACTATTTTTAATAATGGTATTAATTTTTTTAGCGTTTTCCTTATCGATTCCCTGGACAAGTTTCGCCCGTTGGCGAACAGTACCGCCTGATGCTTTTTCGATTTTACCGTAATCTAAGTTTTTAACTGGCACGCCACGCTTAATTAATTTACTAAATAAGACATCCTTTAATTGGTCCATTTTATATTCGTCATCTGAAACAAGAACAAGTTCTTCTTTATCAAGTGATACTTCACTTTTACTGCCTTTAAAGTCATAACGGGTCGCAATTTCTTTCATGGTTTGAGTGATTGCATTGGTGACTTCAG
This sequence comes from Bacillus sp. AFS037270, assembly GCF_002585305.1. The sequence continues at coordinate 6,001 of NZ_NUNF01000081.1, forward strand.
AAAAGTCTACTTTGGATACAATATCAAATGAGCTGTCTTTAGACATTAGCCATACCTCCAATTAATTGATACATTCCCTGCTAAAGTTTCCCTTTACGGGTACATTATAGTAAAATATAGCAGTTCAAACAAGCAAGAGCCTTGGCGCTATAGCTAGAAAAGAAAAGCGGAAGCGCCTTAAATAGAAAAAAGGAGTTAGAATAGATGTCTTTAACTGAACTTATTGGTCAAACTGCAACATTAAACGTAGCCCGAATTACGGACTTTGGTTATTTCTTATCTGATGGTAATGAGGATGTTTTATTGCATAAAAATCAAGCACAGCAAGAATTGGTGGAAGGGGATGAGGTAGAGGTCTTTTTATTTACCGATTCTCAAGGAAGAATATCCGCTTCCATGACAATACCGGAGCTTTCTGTTGGTACTTATGCCTGGGTCAAAGTGACAGATACAAATCCAAAAATTGGTGTATTTTTAAATATCGGTCTCCCAAAGGACATTTTGTTAGGTGCAGACGATCTCCCTGCTCACCAGTCAGTATGGCCGAAGGTAGGGGATATGGTTTATATTACTTTAAGGGTAAATCGCAGTAACTTGCTTTATGCACGGTTGGCGAGTGACCAGGTAATCCAATCCATCTCGATTGAAGCAACGAGAAAGGATTTTAACAAGAATATACAAGGGCATATTTATCGAACCGCCAAGGTCGGCAGCTGGGTTTACACAATTGAGGGATTCAAGGGATTTATCCATGAATCGCAACGCATGGTCGAGCCTCGTTTAGGTCAAAAGGTTGAGGGGCGGATTATTGACGTTAAGGAAGATGGAACGATCAATGTATCGTTACTGGGGAGAAAAGAAGAATCCCAAGATTTAGATGCAGAAAAGATATACGAATATTTAATGAGCCGTAATGGTGCGATGCCATATAATGATAAAAGTGCGCCTGAAGATATCCAAGAACGTTTTAGCCTTAGTAAAGGGGCTTTTAAGCGGGCATTAGGAAAGTTATTGAAAGAAGGAAAAGTCTATCAGGAAGGTAGTTGGACCTACGCAAAAAAAGATTAAGGTTTGCTTACATACTCTTTTTCTAAATGACAGACAATAAGTCTTGCAAGAAATTTAGAAAGGAGTAAGGATATGCCGCACACTTCTGATAACGATAAAAAAGCACAGGACAATAACGCCTTACGACATGAAAAAAATATGATGCGAGAAAAAAATCGTCAAGCAGGAAAAAATCAATACTCAAAGAAAACAGATCACAAATAAGAAAAGCGGAAGCGCCTTGAACAGGGAAAAAAGTAGTTCATTTTTTCCTAGGGGCGACAGCATAAGACGAGCCGGCGAGAAGGCTGCTCTTTAGCCTTTTTGACGGATTGGCTTATGACCCCGAGCCCCTAGGCGCTGCAGCTAGACAATTCTCAAAGTCAATTTTTATACTTCTTATCAAATAAAGAAAGAGCGGGGGACCCCCTCTCTTTTTTTAAATTCAGATTTAATTTAAAAAGAAAATAGAAATCGTTCCCGGGCCTGTATGTGATCCAATTGCTGAGGCGATGGAAGAGATATATACTTCCTTAGGGTGGAACTCATTGATAATCATCTCTTTTACTTGTAGGGCAGTTGCTTCAGTATCTGCATGACTAATACCGATGACTTGTTCATTCAAACTTGAGCCCCGTTCTTTCATAATTTCAATAATCCGGCGGAAGACTTTCTTTTGCCCTCTTATTTTTTCAATCGGAACAAGTTTTCCATCCTCCATATTTAAAATCGGCTTAATATTTAGCAATCCGCCTAAGAATGCAGAGGCCTTAGAAACCCTGCCGCCTTTTGCCAAATAATCTAAATCTTCAACCGTAAAAATATGCTCCATATGTTCACATCTAAATCTAACATCCGCTAAAATTTCCTCTTTGTTTGCACCATGAAGAGCAAGTTTAGCAGCCTCTATGACAATGAGACCCACTCCAAGCGAGGCACACTTTGTATCGACAATGGTTAAATGAAAGTTTGGATATTTTTCCTTAACTTGGTCAAGAATCATAACAGCAGTTGAATATGTACCAGATAACTCAGAGGAAAAGGCCAAATAAATTCCTTCTTCATTTTTTTTAGCCATTTCGGTGAAAACTTCCTCAAATAAAAGGGGAGAAACCTGAGAGGTCTTAGGGATAACTCCACCTCTAATCGCATTATAAACAGTTTTAGGATCAATTGTTTTTACATCTTCATAGTCTTGGTCATTAATTTGAACCTTAAGTGGGAATAATATAACATTATTTTCCTTATAAAAACTTAATGGCAAATCACATGCACTGTCAGCAAGTATTTTTACTGTCATAAGCTCACCTGCTTTCCAATCATATATTTAATTACAGTTTATCGGTTTCATCTTTAAATTACAATTTCTAAATGAAGAAGTATTCAGTTCGTAAATTCAATGAGTGAGGGGGAGTTCCATTGCTTTGGCTCCAAACTAAAAAAATCGTGATTGTGATTGCTGGTGCATTAATAAATGCGCTCGCCATGAATTTATTTCTTATACCGGCAAATGTTTATTCAAGCGGTTTTACTGGTGTTGCTCAATTACTCTCAAAGGTACTAAGCGATTATACACCAATAAATGTTTCGATGGGTTTTTTATTGCTTTTATTAAATATTCCGGTTGCCATTCTCGGTTGGAAAAAGGTCGGAAAGTCATTTACAGTTTACAGTTTTATTAGTGTTTTGCTTACTTCCTTATTTCTTTCTCTGATTCCTATCAAGCAAGTTTCACATGATATTTTACTCAATGCTGTTTTTGGAGGAGTTATTCTGGCAATCGGGGTAGGGATCACATTAAAATGGGGTGCCTCAACAGGTGGGGTCGACATAATAGCAATGGTTCTATCGCGGATGAAGGACAAGCCTGTTGGTCCATATATGTTTGTCTTAAATGGGGTAATCATTATTACGGCCGGTTTCCTTTATGGCTGGGAAAAAGCGCTCTATACCTTAGTTACCTTATATACTTCTACTAGGGTAATTGATGCCATTCATACCAGACACGCTAAATTAACAGCAATGATTATTACAAAAAAGGCCGATGAAATGAAAAAGGCCATTCATGCTTCTCTTGTAAGGGGAATTACGATGATTCCGGCTAAAGGTGCCTTTTCAAATGAAACAAGAGAAATGCTGATGATTGTCATAACTCGATATGAACTGTTTGATTTAGAACGGATCATTCAGGAGGTCGATCCTAATGCCTTTACGAACATTGTTCAAACAACAGCAGTTTATGGGTTTTTTCGAAGAGAATAATGACGGGCGGGTACACAAGGTTCGTTCTTAATACCGTTGATGTCTTTCATAAATAGGAATGAAGGACACTTTGGTACTGAGCAATTTAAATTTAGTCCTTCATAGGTTGTGCTCTTGAAATTGAAACTAAACAAACCTATCAATGAGCAAGCGCCCGTTTTAGCGACTAGTGTCGGCACTAAAACGGGCGCTTTTGCTACTATCTAATCTGATCTAGCTCTTGTTGCATTTGTTGGAGCTGGGCTTGCTCTGCTACAGTCGAATTGGCATAAGCAGAACTAAGTGCATTCTTTGCTTTCGCGACCGCAGAATCAAGGTCAGCAGGGTTGGCAGATTTCGCCATCTCCACAAATCTTCTGGCTTCCTGGAACAATTGGTTTCCCATGTTATATTCCTCCAAGCGAGGATTCATGCACATTGGCCATTTTCTGAGCTTCCGCTTCAGCATAGGTCATGTGATAAGGAATACGTGCAGCATGCTGGCTGACAGTATCCACTCCTTGTTGGACAAAGCGTTTTGATTTGTTTCGTTTACCCATTCGAATCCCTCCAATATGCTCAAAGCTAAGATTGAAACAGCTTTGCTGCCTCAAAACTAGTATGCACATCTATTCCCCGGTTCATTTAGGTAAACAATGGCGAAAATCTGAATTTTAAGTTTGTCCTTTTATAAATTTAACAAATCTGCTATATATTCTCCAACACCGTCTTCCTCATTGCTATGGGTGACATCCTTTGCGATATTTTTTACTTGGTCAATCGCATTTCCCATCGCAATTCCGTGACCCGCAAACTCAAGCATCTCTAAATCATTGTCCTCGTCACCAAATGCCACAACTCTTTCAGCAGGAATTCCGTAATAGTCAGCTGCTTTTTTCAGACCAACGGCCTTATTCAAACCACTTCTAATAATTTCAATTACATGCCATGGTGCTGCCCAACTGCGCTGTTCAATGACTTCGGCATGAATAGCAGATAAGTGATCGCGAATTTTCTGCAGCTGATCTTCTTCTGTATGAATAAGCAAACTTGTTGGTGAATCAGTTAAATAGTTCGCTAAATCTCCTGTAGTAATCCTTGGGTTACCGTAGTTAAAAATCTCCAAAAGCTTTTCATCATGATAATGGAAATAAACATCATCCATTACCTCGGCAATAATATTGTGAAATTGAAAGCTTCTACATGCCTCTACAATGTCTTTTGCTACCTTAACATCGAGCGGCTCATGATAGAAACCCCAATTTTGGTCAAGCGGATGATGTGTAAATGCTCCATTAAAATTAACGATTGGGGTATCCAATTTTAATTCGTGGTAATACATTTCACTAGAACGGTATGGCCTACCTGTTGCTATCATTACGATATGACCTTCTGCTTTTGCTTTTTCAATCACTTCCTTATTTCTAAAGGAAATGGTTTTATCATCTTTTAATAATGTCCCATCTAAGTCTAATGCAATTAAATGTTTCTCTGCCACGTGGACACCTTCTTTTTTTAAAATTTAATCGATAATGCGTTGGTTTAGAAAAAATTTTTTCAACATGATACACTACGTATGTGTTTCATTTGAAAAATGAGGATAAATATTCCTATAATTACTATGTTAACAATTTAATAGCCAAACTGTAAAAAAATTCACACCAACTTGTTGTTAAAAAAGATATACTTGTTTTACTTAATTGCTTTAGGTTAAAGTTTACCATAAGTGAATAGGTGAGCCAAAAGCAGTGCAAGGTAGTTTTAAGAGTTTATCTAAAAAAGGTGAAATTAAGGAGTGTTACCATATGAATGAAGAATTAAAAGATAATATAATGGGCGCATTAGAGCTTGTTATCGACCCCGAGTTGGGAGTAGATATCGTGAATTTAGGCTTAGTATATGATGTTGATATGAACGAAGAGGGATTGGTTACTGTAACCATGACTTTAACTGCAATGGGTTGTCCGCTGGCTGGTACCATTGTTGACCAAGTAAAGCGATCATTGGCAGATATTCCTGAAATTAAAGATACGGATGTTAATATTGTTTGGAATCCACCATGGAACAAAGATATGATGTCACGCTACGCAAAAATTGCCTTAGGAATCCGGTAAAGGTATAGATATGAAAAATAAAGTTATTTTGGTAAGCTCCAATCAACTTGGTAGGGGCGACAAATCACTTGGTGAAAATATTCTGGAAACTTTTTTCACGCTCCTTAAGCAAAAGGAAGAACTTCCTGTGGCTGTTTTTTGTATGAACAGCGGTGTGCTAACGATGACAGAGGAATCATTTGTTTCCGTCCATTTGAAGGAACTAGAGGAAAAAGGTGTCGATATTTTAGCATGTAAAACTTGTGCGGACCACTATGAGGCAGCGGATCGTTTAGTTGTCGGAAAAATTAGTGGTATGGCAGACTTTGTAGATTTAGCATCCAAGTATGATGTCCTAACTATATCTTAAACAGCAGACAATATAGTGGGTAGGAGAAACACACGGTATTCTATTGGAATATGTCGTGTGTTTTTTTGTTATCATAACTGCGGGTTCATATAGATTGGATTAACTGGCACAAGTCCTAAAGTTAGGCTCATTTAGACAGGCGCAGCTGGAAATTTGCTAAGGGAGTCCGAATGGATGATACTGTTATTCGCAAGTTGGAGTTGCTTATCCGCAAAAAGGGGTAGGCTATCCGCAAGTAGCGGCCTCAAATCCGCAAGTAAATTGCATTTTGCAAATTGGAGTTGCTTATCCGCAAAAAGGGGTAGGCTATCCGCAAGTTGCAGCTTCATATCCGCAAGTAAATTCGCATTTTGCAAATTGGAGTTGCTTATTCGCAAAAAGAGGTAGTCTATCAGCAAGTTGCAGCCTCAAATCCGCAAGTAAATTCGCAATTCGCAAGTTGGAGTTGCTTATCCACAAAAAGGGGTAGGTTATCCGCAAGTAGCGGCCTCAAATCCGCAAGTTAATTCACTTTATTTTCGTCACAAAAGATACACATATTAGTTCCCTCATGTGAGATAGTTCACTTTTTTATAATATAAACAACATTATAATACAGTTAATCAATGCTGTTTGAATTTAAAATAGCAGATTGAGGGGGAGTTTTAAGTGACTTTTAATCGTGATTTTAATAAAGATCCGTTTATTGTAATATGGGAATTAACTCGTGCCTGTCAGCTAAAATGTTTGCATTGCCGTGCGGATGCCCAGTATACACGCGATCCACGTGAACTAACTTTTGAAGAAGGTAAAAATTTAATCGATCAAATATATAATATGAATAACCCTATCTTGGTCTTTACAGGCGGAGACCCTTTAATGAGAGAGGATATCTTTGATATTGCTAAATATGCAGTCGAAAAGGGAGTCCGTGTATCCATGACTCCAAGTGCCACTCCAAATGTAACAAAAGAAGCAATCGAAAAAGCAAAAGAGGTGGGACTGTCACGCTGGGCCTTTAGCATTGATGGACCTACTGCAGAGATACATGATCATTTTCGCGGAACGGCAGGTTCATTTGATTTAACAATGGAACGAATTAAGTACCTGCATGAGCTCGAAATTCCTATTCAGATTAATACTGTCATTTCAAGATATATTGTTGAATACTTGGAAGAAATGGCTAAAATGGTCGAGGATTTGAATTGTGTACTTTGGAGCGTCTTTTTCCTCGTACCAACAGGCCGAGGCCAAGTAACTGATATGATATCACCTGTAGAGCATGAAAAGGTATTGAGGTGGCTGTATGACCTAAGCAAGCGTGTGACTTTCGATATCAAAACCACTGAGGCTATGCACTACCGCCGGGTCGTCATACAGCAAAAAATGCGTGAAGCGCATACACAGACGGATGAAATTGATTATTTAAGTGCTCTGACTGAAAAAGGCCTAACAGGTTCGATTGATGGACTTGGACGTGCCCCTAAAGGTGTAAATGACGGGAACGGCTTTGTGTTTATATCACATATTGGCGATGTCTATCCAAGTGGACTTTTACCAGTAAAAGCAGGGAATGTCAGGGAAACGCCATTAGCAGAAATTTATCGGGAATCCCCTATCTTCAAGGCTTTAAGAAATCCAGATGGATTTAAAGGAAAGTGCGGCGTGTGTGAATTCCGTTATGTTTGCGGCGGTTCAAGGTCAAGAGCCTATGCAATGACAGGAGATTACCTTGAGAGTGAACCATTCTGTGTTTATATTCCTAAAGCATTAAGAGAAAAAAAGGAACAAAGATAAACTATAAAACAAGAGGCTGCCTCATAACAGAGACAGCCTTGAAATTAGTCTATTCAATATTGCAATATACTGCAGAACAGTTTTCACAGCCAATTTCATCCTTTAAATATTGCAAATCTAAGATGGAGATTTTGCCTTTTTTAATAGAGATTTTTTTATCTCGTTTTAATTCACTTAAAATTCGATTTGTACTTTCGCGGGATGTACCGCAAAAATTAGCAAGCTCTTGATTGGTTAGAGGTAGATCAATTAAAATTTCCTGATCCCTTTGTATGCCATAACTATTGGACATCCTGATTAAGGTTGAGAATAAGGCACCGCGTTTGCCGTTCAAAACGAGATCACGGAATTTGGTTTGAGTTTTACGGAAATGGTCACTCATCCATTTCATAAATTCAAACGCAAGCTTACTGTTTTGAAAAATTTCACTTTCAATAATATCTTTATTAATGGCGATAATTTCGCCTTCTTCAAGTACTTTTGCACTTAGTAAATATCTAGGATTATCTGTGAATAAGGTTAATTCTCCGCAAATATCGTTTGCTCCGCAAATTCTTAAGGAAAGTTCACGGCCGTCGGATGTAATTTTACTGATTTGAATTTTACCGGAGAGAATAATGTAAAGCTCTTCTGCCACCATTCCTTCTTGAAAAAGAAAAGTTCCTCTTTCACTTTTAAATTTCCGATCAGCAAAAGTAAGTAATTCTTTTATTTCAATTGAATGAGTTGGTTTCATTGGCAAAGACATTTCTTTCACCTCTTAGTTATTTATAAACGAGTCTAATTCCGAATTTTTAATTTGTAATCTTATTTTAACTGATGACTGGTTCATAAAACGGAGTAAACAATGACAATATAGTGAAAACCTAAGTGATTTATAAAATATTTGAGCTTGTATGAAAGTGTAGAACATCTTTTCCAAAACAACCGTTTATTCAATTAGAAACATCTGTTAAGATTAGAATAAATAAAATGTATTTTAATAGTGAATAAAGTAACAGCCTTTTCCTTGTCATCCTGTTACACTTATCAAATAAGCTTCCTTTAATATAATGGAGTTGATATAAATGGAAAAAACCATTATTAAAGATAAATTAAACAGACCTTTACATGACTTACGAATTTCAGTCATTGACCGATGCAACTTTCGTTGTCAGTACTGTATGCCTGCAGAGAAATTTGGACCTGATTTTGAATTTCTTCCTAGAAGTGCATTATTAACCTATGAGGAAATAGAACGGCTGGGAAAAATATTCGTCCATTTAGGTGTTGAGAAAATACGTCTGACTGGTGGTGAACCACTCCTTCGTAAGGATTTGCCTCTTCTTGTAGAAAAGCTTTCAGCAATCGAAGGGCTTAGTGATATCGGGTTAACAACAAATGGAGTGTTGCTGCCGAAATTGGCAAAGGACTTAAAGGCAGCTGGTCTTAAACGAGTAAATGTCAGCCTTGATACGTTAAACGATAAATTGTTCGGTCAGATTAATGGACGTGGAGTTGGGACCACCCCCGTGTTGGAAGGCATAGAGGCAGCTAAACAGGCTGGTCTCGGGGTCAAAATCAATATGGTTGTTAAAAAGGGCTTAAATGATACAGAAATTATCCCAATGGCGGAATATTGTAAAAAACATAGCCTGGAATTGCGTTATATTGAATTTATGGATGTGGGATCAACAAATGGCTGGAAAATGGATGATGTAGTGACAAAAAAGCAGATTTATCATTTGCTCAAGGAACATTTCGAGCTCGAACCAGTTGGTCCTGCATACTTTGGTGAGGTAGCCAAGCTCTATAAATATACAGATAAGGATGTTAATGTCGGTTTTATTACGTCTGTTTCTGAGTCATTCTGCTCCAGCTGTACTCGGTCAAGACTATCTGCAAATGGACAAATTTTCACCTGCTTGTTTAATGGCAATGGTCATGATATTCGAAATTTCATGAGAAATGGAGCAACGGATGAGCAAATAACCGAGCGGATTACGGCGATATGGAATGGCCGAGATGACAGATATTCAGATGAAAGAACAGCGGAAACCAATAAAAATCGTAAAAAAATTGAAATGTCCTATATTGGCGGATAACTCTCTTTTAAAAAGAGGGTTATTTTTTTACAAAAAAACAACCCGCTGTGTAAGCGGGTTGACTTCAATTAGCTTAAATATCTTGGGAATAAAATGTTGTTTTCAAGATGCACATGCATAAAGGTTAAGCCTTCCAATGCTTCTAAACGGGCATAAACTAAACGGTAAGTACCACAGGCATCTGCAGGAAGGGCAAAGTCAGAGGTAACTGCCCGGATTTGTCGTAAAATTTCTCCGGCATGGTCATGTTCTTTTTCAAGCTCGACAATCATCTTGATGGCTTCCTCAGGATTTGGAGTACCATCCGCAAGCTGCTTAATAAGCGGGAACACAATTTCTTCTTCTTTTGCCATATGCTCAAGCAATTCCTTTTTAAACTCATAAAAAAGCTCATTCATTTTAATAAGTTCCGGATGATGTTCACCGTGAACGCGTGAAACCTTAGTAACATATGGGCTCAGCATTGCTAATTCTTCTTCAGAAACACGATGGTAATTATTAATAACATGATTAATAATGGTATGGGAGTCTGAGTCTGTCCACACATCTACATTTTTCTCAGTGTTTTCATACTTTTCAAAGACATCTTTTAATTCTTCTATGATATTGTTAACTTTTAGCCCGTTTTGTTCTGCAGCTTGTGATAGTGGGATATTTCCCCCACAGCAAAAATCAATTCGGTTCTTCTTAAATATATCACTTGCTTTTGGAAGTTCGTTAACAATATCTCTAACTAATGAATTGGCTGTTATGGTGAAAGTCATGATAATTCCTCCTAAAGATAAGGTAAGTTATTTATGACTTAAGCATAATAGAAATATTGAATATTAAAGGTGACCTGTATCACACATTGGCTATGTTTTTTTCTTTTTCGTCTAATTTGTGACATTTGATACGTTTGTAAGTCTTCTATAGACTTATAATGAATATTAGCTGTTATAATCCATTACATATCTAACTAAAATTATCTGTTTTGAGGCAGGAGCTGATTTATTTGCTAGAAAGAAGAAACCCAATTTCGATTGGAGAAGCAGTAAAACAAATTATGAAACATCAAATAAGTGGCGTGACGGAATACGTTTCTATAAGTGAAAGCTATGGGCGTTATTTATCAGAAGATTTAATAGCTACGAGTAATGTTCCGCACTTTGATAGAGCACCATATGATGGCTTTGCAGTTCGTTCTATCGATACCCTTGAAGCATCCCAATCAAATCCGGTCGAATTTGAAGTAATCGACCACATTGGTGCCGGAATGGTCTCGGCTAAATTAGTTGGTGAAAACCAAGCTGTTCGGATTATGACCGGTGCGATGATGCCAAATGGAACAGATGCGGTCGTCATGTTTGAAGTTGCAAAAGACTATGAAAAAAATGGTATTCCATATATGTCCATTAAAAGACAAATTAATAAGGGTACGAATGTTTCTTTTATAGGAGAAGATGCTAAACAAGGCGAAGTTCTCGTTGAAAAAGGTACCTTAATTAACCCGGGAATACAAGCGATGCTGGCTACCTTTGGCTATAAAGAAGTTCCTGTAGCAAAAAAACCGCTTATCGGTCTATTTGCTACGGGTACCGAATTGTTAGAAGTAGATGAGGAATTAGTCCCCGGCAAAATTCGCAACAGTAATTCCTATATGATTGCAGCTCAAATTGAACGGGCAGGGGGAACAGTTCATTATTACGGGAAGCTGCCTGATGAATTTGATACGTGTTTTAAAGCAGTTAAAGATGCTTTAAGTGAAGTGGATATACTCATTACAACTGGGGGAGTATCGGTGGGTGATTTTGATTACCTGCCTGGGATTTATAAAAAACTTGAAGCAGAGGTATTATTCAATAAGGTAGCTATGCGCCCTGGCAGTGTAACTACGGTTGCGATTTATAATGGAAAAATCCTATTTGGACTATCTGGTAACCCCTCAGCTTGTTATGTGGGATTTGAACTATTTACCCGTCCGATAATCCGGACACAGCTTTTTTCAAACAAACCCCATTTGCGAAAAGAAAAGGCTTTGCTTGAAGTTGATTTTCCTAAGGCTAATCCGTTTACTAGATTTGTCAGAAGTGCCACCTTTATTGATGAAGGAAGGTTAAAATCAACACCGAGTGGTTTGGACAAGTCGAATATTATTATGAGCTTGGCCGGTGCAAACTCATTAATGATCCTTCCTGGAGGAACAAGGGGATTTATGGCAGGAAATGAAGTCGAGGTATTGCTGCTTGAAGATCAGGTTGGAAGTGTATGGCCTTGGTAGAACCTTTTATTTTTCAGGTGGTTGGATATCAAAATAGTGGTAAGACAACAATTATAACTAAACTGATAAAATCACTGACAGACCAAGGAATAAAAACCGTCACAATCAAACATCATGGACATGGCGGTAAACCTGACGTAATGGAAGAAAAAGATTCTTCAAGGCATCTAAGTTCAGGGGCGATTGCTGCTATTGTCGAAGGCGGTGGAAGAATGATTCTACAGGCTGACAAGCTGAACCTAAGCCTGGAAGACGAAATAGAGCTATTAAAATTCTATCAACCCGACGTCGTCTTAGTGGAAGGCTATAAACAGAAAAATTATCCTAAACTCCTCTTATTAAAAAAGAAAGAGGACTTGCATTTATTAAACTCTATAACCAATATTTGCACAGTTGGGTATTGGTCTGACGAGCTGATCAATGAATATATGCAACCTTCCTTCTCGATTAAAGATGAAGTACTGATTAATTGGACAACTGAATTAATTTTGGGGCATGTTCATAAAAATGATGAAAAAAGTTAATAAAATTGTCAAATATGTTACTTTTATCACAGTAATACAAACTGGTACAAATTATAATACTTGTAGGGGTAATATGGTTTGTTAATATAGGTAGTTCGATTATGTACTGGAAATGCAAGTTCCAATCAGTGGATAGCTACTCTAGAGAAGATCAATGTTATCATAGCCTGATTGGTTCCGATGCATTTCCATTTCTATCTAAGTTCATGTAAAGAAGGTAAATTGCCTTCTTTTTTTCACATTTATTGTGATACTCTTCACTTTTTTTTCAGGACAGCTCTTTTATAGTAAGGCTATCAGGAAAAGGAGTGATAAAAGATGAAATTATTTTTACCCAAACAACATGGCGCATGGGCAATGCTGATCATTCCCTTTTGGCTAGGTGTTATTAATGGTGGATATGTATGGCAGGACATACCGTTTTTTATTGGCTGGATTTTTTTATATTTAGCGACCTATCCAATGCTCCTTTTATTTAAAAAGAAAAAAGTTCAATTTTATGCCAAATGGACCATTATTTATATGTTACCTGCTTTAATTCTGCTGGTGTTTCCGCTTCTCCAAAGGCCTGGTATCATCATCTTTGGACTTTTGATGCTGCCATTTTTTGCAATAAATGCTTACTATACATCTAAAAATAAAGATCGTGCGTTTATGAATGATATGAGTGCAATCTTTGCATTTTCTATCGCTGGTTTGGCTAGCAGCTACTTAGGGCAAGGCTCGCTAAACCTTAATACAATGATTTTTCCCTTTTTAACATCTGTCTTATTTTTTATGGGCTGTACCTTTTATGTGAAAACCATGATAAGAGAAAAGAAAAGTGATATGTTCAAATGGATTTCATGGACATATCATCTTCTTGTAGTAGCTGCGTGGTTCTTTAGTGGCCTTTGGATAGTGGCGATTGCTTATATTCCGAGTTTACTACGAGCTTATTTCTTTTATGGAAAAAAATTATCGCCACTGCAAATTGGCGTATATGAGATCATTAATTCGGCCCTCATCTTTATAATCCTTTCCATTCAGATTGTTACCTTAAATTAAATTAAAAAAATCGGTCAGCTTGACCGATTTTTTTTGCCTATTTTAATCAACCTTACATATTTCAACCGGGCAATCCTCACAATCGATTTCCCTTTTTAAATAATCAATATCATGAATGGTGATGGAACCTTTATCAATTGAGATAATATCTGACTTTCTTAAATCACTAAGCAGCCGATTGACAACCTCTCGGGAGGTACCACAGAAATTTGCCAGCTCTTGATTTGTAAAAGGTAATTCCACTAGAATACCTTGATCCGTCTTCATCCCATAACTATTGCTAATACGAATAAGAGTCGAATACAACGCCCCTTTTTTACCATGGAGGACTAAATCACGAAATTTAGTTTGTGTCTTCCGAAATTGCAGGCTCATCCATTGGATAAATTCAAATGAAAGAGCTAGATTTTGGGATAGCTTCTCTTCTAAGACGTCCTTCAAAATGACAGCAACTTCACCGCTCTCTACAACCCGTGCACTTAGTAAATATCGAGATGAAGGAGAAAATAAATTTAACTCTCCAACAAAATCTCCTTTGGAGCACATTCTAATTGTTAATTCTCTTCCGTCAGGAATAATTTTGCTGACTTGAAGGATCCCGCTTTGAACAATATACATTTCATCAGCTTGAGAACCCTCCTGAAAAAGAAACGTCCCTTTTTCAATCTTTTTTATATGGTGGACCGTTTCAAAGAGATGTGATAATGTTACAGGCATTTCTTTTACTGACTGCATACTATAACCACCTTTAAAGGTACAAATTCAATTCCCAAAAAATTCAAGTCATGGTTAATGAGATTCCCTAGATAATACTATAATTATATTGTTAACGAAGAATAATTATCAATATCTGTAGAATAAGTTCATATAATCGTCAAAACTTAAGTCTAATGGCATATTACCTAGGAAATATTGTCGACATATGTTGAATTTGAAAGAATTTCCCTTTAATGCTGTTGCAGGCAAACGGAGATAATAAAAATGTATTGGAAAAGGGGGGATAAGAATGGGACAAAATCATCAATTTAAGCCAGGTAAAAAGGCACCAAATAATGGCTTTTATATTGAGGTTGGTGACTCTGGAAGCAATGTAACTAACCCGAAAAAGATAAAACTTAAAGCAGGAGACTCATTTCCTGAGACATCAAATGATGATCGCGTTTGGAGCTACGTTCGAAAACCTTAATAAGTTTTAAAAAAAGTCATCTATTTAGATGGCTTTTCTTCTGTCATTATTTTACTTATTCTAATAAATTTTTTATAATAAAATTAATAGGTCAAAAAAGGTCAAAAAGGAGTGAGGGAAATGGACCTAAACCGAATGACAGAGCGTATGCAAAAAGGCATTATGGATGCACAGGTTTTAGCGATAAAGGAAAATCATCAAGAAATTGATGAACTTCATTTGTTATTATCGCTTTTAAATCAGGAAGATAGTTTAATCGCTGCCATATTAGAAAAAGCAGGCTTACCGGCGGATAGGGTAAAGAAGTCTTTATTGGGAGAATTGACCAAAAAACCACAGGTAACAGGAAGCGGTGTCGAACAGGGAAAACTTTATATTACAGCTAAACTGCAAAAGTTACTAGTAAGTGCCGAGGAGTTTGCATCTAAATTTTCGGATGAATACATTTCTGTTGAACACATACTGTTAGCTGCCGTTTATGCAAATGATTCACATATGAAAAAAATCATTCAAACATACGGTCTAACACCTGAAATGATTTTAAAAGCAATAAAGGAAATAAGGGGGAACCAAAGAGTGACATCACAAAATCCAGAAGCAGGATATGATGCTCTTAAAAAGTATGGCCGAGACCTTGTAGCCGAAGCAACAAGCGGCAAAATCGATCCGGTCATCGGCAGAGACGCTGAAATTCGTAATGTGATTCGAATTTTATCACGTAAAACAAAGAATAATCCTGTCTTAATCGGTGAACCAGGGGTGGGGAAAACAGCAATTGTCGAGGGATTAGCCCAAAGAATTGTAAGAAAAGATGTTCCAGAAGGACTTAAGGATAAAACCATTTTTTCATTAGATATGAGTGCATTAATTGCCGGAGCAAAATTCCGCGGTGAATTTGAGGAACGGCTTAAAGCGGTCTTAAATGAAATTAAGAAAAGTGAAGGCCGTATTTTATTATTTATCGATGAAATTCATACCATTGTTGGTGCAGGTAAAACTGAAGGGGCGATGGATGCCGGAAATATGTTAAAGCCCATGCTTGCTAGAGGGGAACTCCATTGTATTGGGGCAACCACACTTGATGAGCATCGGAAATATATAGAAAAAGATCCAGCGCTTGAACGGCGTTTTCAACAAGTACTGGTTCAAGAACCAAATGTAGAAGATACAATCTCCATATTAAGGGGACTAAAGGAACGCTTTGAGGTCCATCATGGGGTAAAGATTCACGATCATGCCTTAGTGGCAGCGGCCACATTGTCAGACCGCTATATTACAGACCGGTTTTTACCTGATAAGGCAATTGACCTTGTCGATGAAGCCTGTGCCATGATTCGTACGGAAATTGACTCCATGCCTACCGAACTTGATGAAGTGACACGCAGGGTCATGCAGCTAGAAATTGAAGAGGCAGCACTTCGGAAAGAAATTGATGAAGGAAGTAAATTAAGACTTGAATCCTTATTAAAAGAACTGGCTGATTTGAAAGAACAAGCAGATACGATGAAGGCAAAATGGATGCAGGAGAAACAAACGATTCAAAAATTGCAGGAGAAAAGGGAGCAGCTTGAAAAACTCCGCCGCGAGCTTCAAGCATCAGAAGACCGATATGATTTAAATCGGGCAGCTGAATTAAGGCATGGACAAATCCCTTTAATGGAAAAAGAACTTAAAGAATTGGAGGAAAAAGCAGAAGAGGATGAGCGGCTGCTCCGAGAAGAAGTAACAGGGGAGGAAATTTCAAATATCGTCTCAAGATGGACAGGAATACCACTTTCCAAGCTAGTCGAAGGGGAAAGAGAAAAATTACTTAAATTAGAATCCATTCTACATCAACGGGTGATAGGCCAAAATGAGGCAGTTAGCTTGGTATCGGATGCGGTTCTAAGAGCGAGAGCTGGTATTAAAGACCCGAACCGTCCAATTGGATCATTTTTATTTTTAGGTCCGACCGGCGTAGGGAAAACAGAACTTGCGAAGGCGCTCGCTGAGTCCTTATTTGACAGTGAAGAACATATTATAAGAATAGATATGTCGGAATATATGGAGAAACATGCTGTTTCTCGATTAATTGGTGCACCTCCGGGATATGTAGGATATGAAGAAGGCGGCCAGTTGACAGAAGCTGTAAGAAGAAGACCCTATTCTGTTATTTTGATGGATGAAATAGAAAAGGCGCATCCGGAAGTATTTAATATTCTCTTGCAGGCCCTTGATGATGGCCGAATTACGGATTCGCAAGGTCGAGTGGTAGATTTTAAAAACACCGTTATTATTATGACTTCCAATATCGGTTCCCACTTCCTGCTCGATAGAAGTGAAAATGAGATTGAAATTTCGGATGAAACAAGGGAGAAGGTTATGAGTCAATTAAGGTCTCATTTCCGACCGGAATTCTTAAATCGAATTGATGAGACGATCCTCTTTAAGCCTTTATCATTAGGGGAGATAAAGAATATTGTTGTAAAGATGCTGATCGATTTGCAAAATAGGTTAAAACAGCAGCAAATTAATATCATGATAAGTGAGGATGCGAAGGAATTTATTGCTGTAAATGGATTTGATCCTATTTATGGGGCACGGCCCTTGAAACGGTATATTCAAAGGAATATCGAAACGAAACTTGCACGTGAAATCATTGCAGGAAAGATCCATGATCAATCAACGGTTGAAATATCAATTGCTGAAGGTGAAGTATCTATAAAAGTACAAGAAAAGTAGTTAAAACAGAAAAAAAGGTCCTCCAGTTTGCTTGGAAGACCTTTTTTATTAATGATTTTCTACAGGTTCATTTGGAATTACTGCTGTAGCAATGAGAATTAATATGGTTACCCCAACAGCAGCAATAGAACCTTGAGCAAAATTATATTCCGCACCGGCTGTCATTGAACTAACAACATATGTAAGCATTTGCACTAAAAGGAAAGACCAGAAAAAAGTCCAAAATATACGCACTCATTTTCACCTCTTACTTATTATACATTAATTTAAATACTACCATACAATACAGAAAAAATATATAAAAAACAATTTTCTGATTTATGTTTTCAAGTCTTGAGAAAAATGGGCAAACTCCCTTTCATCTCATGTGAAACGGCATACAATATCTTGAGGAATTATGTAAAAGGAGATTTAGCGATGGAGAATCGTAATTTTCAGATGGATACCCAATGGAATATCATTCATTACCCCGAAAAGCCTAAAGGATTTGGGATCTTAATAATTGGAGATGAAAGGCACTTTGTCGATGAAAGCAAATGCTTTTGGACGCAAAACGAAGGAAAGCTGTCTATTATCAATGAATTAAAAGATGCCGGGTACACCATTTTTTCCTCAAATCTTTATGGACGAAACTGGGGGAGCGAAAATTCTGTCGAGCTTGCTCAAAGGTTATATCAGCATGTAATTAGAAGTGAAATTCTTAATAATAAAATTCATGTTTTAGCAGAAGGAATGGGGGCATTAGTGGCTGTAAAGCTATTAGAAAAGATGAAGGGGTCAATTCGTTCGGTAGTCCTGCTTAATCCCATTCTTTCCCTAAAACATCATTTAGAACAAGAAAAAGAGCATAAGTTCTTTTATAAAAAATTAATGAGGGAATTAATTGCTGCACATCAACTCGACCAGTCTACCCTCGAAAACGAAATATTCAACATGGAAGAAATGGTTCATCTTGATTTTGACTGTCCGATAAGGATTATCCAAGTTTTAGCTGGCGGGAGATCGTACACTCAATCAAAACTTTATCAAAAAATTCTTAATTCCCCAAAGATAGATCCAACCTTCATTCTACCCGAAAAAAAACCTCAGCTCGGAAATATGGTTATCAAATTTTTTAACAGTCATGAATCAGTGCTATAATGGTAAGCCTCCCCAAAATGAAATAATTCCTATTAATAGAGCATAGGATTCATTAAGGTTATTTTGGGGAGGAAGATGTAATGGACAAGGCTATCATTTTTGGTATTTATAATTTTGTTAGTTTTCATATGGGAAGAACGCTCTTAAATAAGGGTTTAGAGGTTATTGGCCTTCATATTGGTGAAGCTCCATCTCTTGAGGAGAAAAGGCTGGAGGTAGGCAGGAATGCAAACTTTAAGGAAATCTCCTTATCACAATTAGATGCTTACAGAGAAGATGACACCGCTAAAACAACGTTGATCATTTCACTTTACGATGTATATATGTTGAATACTGAAACCATTTTACAAAAACAAACCGTTACAAGCTTAGAACAATATATTGAAAAAAATAAAAATTTGACTGATATTATATTCATTCTACCAATCCAATTACTAATTTCTAATGAGGCACTGGCTTTGCGGACATTTATTGAGCATGTGATTGCCTGGCCGAAGAAAAATCGTTTTTATTATTTACCAGCTATTTATGGTCCTTGGCAGCCGTCCGTGTTTACTTTCCAACAAGCACTGATGGCAAAAAGGGACGATAGTGTAATCAGGGCAAGTAAACGGGAATGGACTGGCGATATCCTATTTGTGGATGATGCTGTCGAAGCTATACTGGCATCGATCGAAAATTCAGATGCTGTGGACAATATGAACTTTTTGATAGAAAGTGGTAAAGAGAATTATTGGCTTCAGTGTGCGGAGCAGTTGAAATTAGATAAAGTGATTATAGAAGGTGTACAATCTGAACAATTGGAAATAGATAAAACGATCAAACGAGTATCAGTAAAAAGGGTAACCCCATTCAGTAATTCAATTGAAGAACAAATAGAAATAGTGAAGCGTCTTATTTAAATTTTTCTAATGTGCTTAATGAGGAATAATTCCTATTAAATACACTGAAAAAGTTGGTATTCGGTACTTTTCAATTAATTGTTCTAGGGTTAAAATAGAAAGAAAAAAAGACGTTTTTTACAATTTGGGTATATAATGGAAAGGGTGTCGTACAAAGGAGTTGCAGCAAATGGTAAACCGTTTCGGTATCATTCTCTTATGTCTTCTCCTACTGGCGGCATGCGGAGAACCAAAAGCTTCGGGAAAGTTACAAAAGGTTGGCTTGTTAGTCCCTGAAACGATCAATGACCAGGTGTGGGGAACAAAGGGTTTTAATGGGATGCTAAAAATCCAATCGAAATTTCATGTGGAAGTATTTTATAAAGAAGGAATGAATTCTCAGGCAATTGTCGAACAAGCGGTGAAAGAATTTGACCAAAAAGGTGTAAATCTTATTTTTGGTCATGGATCTGAGTACGCCGAATTCTTTAATAATATTTCAAAACAGTATCCTAACATACACTTTGTCAGCTTTAACGGTGATGCAAAGAACAAAAACACCACAAGTTTAACCTTTAAATCCCATGCAATGGGTTTTTTCGGTGGAATGGTTGCAGCCCATATGTCTCATACTAAAAGAGTCGGTGTTTTGGCTGCATATGAATGGCAGCCAGAAATTGAAGGGTTTTATCAAGGGGCATTGGCAGAAAATAAAGATACCAAGGTTAGCATTGAATATGTTGGAAATTGGGATGACAAGCAAAAAGCAATTCAGTTGGCCGAACAAATGCTGAAAAATGGTGTCGATGTGGTGTACCCAGCAGGGGATGGATTTAATGTACCTGTTATCGAGCAGGTCAAAGAACACGGGTTATATGTGATTGGCTATGTTTCTGAACAGTCTGATTTAGGTGAATCAACTGTTTTAACAAGTACCATTCAACAGGTTGACAAATTGTATGTAAAGGTTGCAGAGCAATATAATAATGGCAATTTACATTCCGGTAATCTTTCATATGATTTTCAAGATAACGTTATTTCCCTTGGGAAGTTTAGCCCATTGGTCTCGAAGGAATTTATTGGCCAATTAAATCGGCAAATTGACCACTATAAGAAAACAGGAGAATTACCTAAATAATTTAATCAAAGGAGTACATAAAGTGAACAATCAAGACAATACATTACAATTTATGCAAATCGCAATGAAATATTTACCAGAAGCAAAAGAGCAATTAGATCAAGCAGGTGTTGAACTGTCCATGGAGCTCATTCAACCCTTTATGAATTTATTTTCTAAAGTAATGCAGGAAGCCTACGAGCTTGGTAAGGAAGATGCTCTTAAGAAGAGTCTAAGTAAATAAGCTGCCAGTTGTTGGCAGCTTATTTTTTTTTCCATAATTGTTCAATGAATGGGTATACTTTATTAAACAATGGCTTTAACCCGCGAACTGAATCAACTAAAGTATCGATATTCGTCATTAGTGCCTCATAATCAATGCTAGAGTCTTGTTTAGGTTCTGAATGGTGCTGAGATCTTTGCCCATTGTTATCACTCCTTGGGCCAAACATTAAACTAGTAAATCGGTCTGCCTTTATCTGTTCTTCCCTTTCTTCTTGATTTTTAAAGTCCTGCCCATCCTCAAAATCTGCCATACCTTTCCTTCCTCCCTAAAAATACCTTTTAATGTAGAATATGTGTCAACAAATAAAAGGTATGCACATTAGCGGATTATAATTAGGAAGAAACAGTTGCTTAAAAGTGGAGGAGTTTGATAAAATTAGTACCAAGTCATAATAATTGATATTAATCCTAAAAATAGATAGGGTCTGATCAAAAATTAAAGGAGATGGAATAATGAGAGCTGGTATTGTTGGAATGGGCAGATATTTACCTGAAAAAATTCTCACCAATCATGATTTAGAAAAGATGATGGATACCTCTGATCAATGGATAAGAACCATGACAGGGATTGAAGAAAGAAGAATAGCTGCCGATGATGAAACCACATCTGATATGGCATTTGCTGCTGCTCAAAAAGCAATCCAAGATGCCGGTATAACTCCGAAGGATATTGATTTAATATTAGTAGCGACTGTAACACCTGATTCTCCATTTCCATCTGTTGCTTGTCGAATCCAAGAAAGATTAGGCGCAACAAAAGCTGCAGCAATGGATATTAGTGCTGCATGTGCTGGATTTATGTACGGTATTATAACAGGTAAACAATTTATTGAGTCCCAGGCTTACAAATATGTATTAGTTGTAGGTGTTGAAAAGCTTTCAAAGATAACTGACTGGAATGATCGGAATACTGCTGTATTATTTGGCGATGGTGCCGGAGCAGCCATTATTGGACCTGTTTCTGAAAATCGTGGGATTTTATCTTTTGAATTAGGTGCTGACGGAACTGGGTCAAAACACCTATATCAAGACGAATACATTATCATGAATGGCCGAGAGGTCTTTAAATTTGCTGTTAGACAAATGGGAGAAAGTTGTGTAAATGTACTTGAAAAAGCGGGGTTAACAAAAGAAGATGTCGATTTCTTAATCCCGCATCAAGCCAACATTCGGATTATGGAGGCATCAAGACAACGATTGGAATTACCAATCGAAAAGATGTCAAAGACGGTAAATAAATATGGAAATACTTCAGCCGCATCCATTCCTATTTCATTGATAGAGGATATTGAAGCAGGTAGAGTCAAAGATGATGACCTAATTGTTATGGTTGGCTTTGGTGGTGGCTTAACTTGGGGCGCCATTGCGATGCGCTGGGGAAAATAACGGACGTAAGATTAGTATTTATGGATAAATAGATTGAAAAAGGAGATGTCTAAATGGAAAAGAGAAGGGTCGTTGTTACAGGAATTGGTGCAGTCACACCGCTTGGAAACGATGTTGGGACCACATGGAAAGGGATTCTAGAAGGAAAGTCCGGTGTCGGACCGATGACAAGAGTAAATGCTGATGAATATCCGGCAAAGGTCGCTGCCGAAGTAAAAGACTTTAATCCGGAAGCTTTTATGGATAAAAAAGACGCACGTAAAATGGACCGGTTTACACAGTTTGCTGTTGCCGCGGCATTAATGGCGGTTCAGGATGCCAATTTAACGATAAATGAAGAAAACTCACATAGAGTGGGGGTATGGATTGGTTCAGGTATCGGCGGGATGGAAACATTCGAAAACCAATTCGAGATATTCCAAAAAAGAGGTTATAAACGAGTCAGTCCATTCTTTGTTCCAATGCTGATTCCGGATATGGCAACAGGTCAAGTTTCTATTATACTTGGTGCCAGAGGCTTCAATTCATGTACAGTAACAGCTTGTGCAACAGGAACTAACTCCATTGGTGACGCCTTTAAGGTAATTCAGCGCGGAGATGCTGATGCGATGGTAACAGGCGGAGCAGAGGCGCCGATTACGAAAATGTCAGTTGCAGGATTTTGTGCGAATACTGCGCTATCAACCAATCCAGATCCTAAAACCGCCAGCAGACCATTTGATAAAAATCGCGATGGATTTGTCATCGGTGAAGGTGCGGGCATCGTGGTATTAGAAGAATTAGAGCATGCCCTAGCACGCGGAGCAAAAATTTATGCGGAAATTGTCGGATACGGAGCAACTGGAGATGCCTATCATATTACTGCTCCAGCACCAGGCGGTGAAGGTGGTGCCCGGGCAATGAAAATGGCGATAAATGACGCTGGTTTAGCACCAGAGCATATTGATTATGTTAATGCTCATGGAACAAGTACGGATTATAATGATAAGTATGAAACACTTGCAGTAAAAGAAGTATTCGGTGATCACGCCTATAAATTTGCAATCAGTTCGACAAAGTCCATGACAGGCCACCTTCTTGGTGCTGCAGGTGGAGTAGAAGCAATTTTTACTGTATTGGCGATGAGAGATAGTATCCTTCCACCAACAATCAACTATGAGACACCTGACCCAGAATGTGATTTGGATTATGTAGTAAATACAGCACGCTCGAAAGAAATCAAAGCAGCGATGAGCAATTCACTTGGCTTCGGTGGTCACAATGCTACAATAGTCTTTAAAAAATACGAATAAGAAAAAAACAGGCCAGACGCTAAGTTTGGCCTGTTTTTTGTTTTAGATGATACTCCCTATAATTCGTCGAACGTATTAAAAAAATTTTCATAAAATGACCAGAAGACGTAAATACGTTAATGGGGTGACGGAATGGGAACCATTAGGACTGATCAATGGCTTGAGGAGAATTTTGATAATCCATTAAAAATTTGTGAAAGGCTTCTTCCTTATTTCAAAGGACAAACAGAAAGAGAAATATATCGCGAATTAATGCATTTTGGAATGTACCAGCCGTCTCGATCCACTAAAAATAATCAACTTGAGATGCTCAAACAGCAGTCATGGGATAAAGTAGAAAAAATTTCCGCTAAATATAAAAAAAGATGGAATGGTCCGGATATCCCTATCTTCCTCTTTCCGATTGCACAGGCGGGCGGTTTTTTTAGAAAGGAAGAAAAAGGGAAAGCGGGCGTGTCCTTCCCTGATAAGATGTTTCTATTTCTATCGAATTTTGATAATCCGAAAGACGTAGAAGCACTCTTTGTTCATGAATATCATCATGTTTGCAGGATGCGCTTGTTAGATAAGAATATAGGGGACTACACGTTACTAGATTCTCTAATAATTGAAGGGTTAGCAGAATATACTGTATTAAAAAATTGCGGGAGTGAATATTTAGCCGCCTGGTGCGGTATGTATTCAGAAAAAGAGATAAAAAAATTTTGGAATCGATATCTTAAAATTCAGCTAGGAATAAAGAAAAAGGAGAGAGAACACGATGAACTGCTATATGGTGGTGGAAGGGTCCCCAAACTATTAGGCTATGCAGTAGGATTTTATCTTATTGAAAATTATTACAAAAAGAACCATTATTCCACAAAGTTATCTTTCACTACACCTGCAGAAAGTTATCTAAAAGGTATGGATCTATTTTAGTTAATATTTCAATGATTTCCTTGAGATCGATGAATTCCCTCAACCCAATCCAAAATCTAAAAGATAAAATCTACCATGACAAGTGGTAGTTTTTTATGGATATGACTTTTTTTAAAAAGGAATTGGATCAAAATATATATATAGGAATAATTTAACTGAGGTCTGACCATACTGATTGACAAATAGTTTCTTGAAGTGAGGGGATGTACATGTTGTATCTTCATGATGTTTGGGTAAATTGGTTTGAAGGTGAAGAAAACGGATATAATGTTTGCCACTTTCATGAATGGCGGAAGGATGACGGAGTAGAGCTGTTAGATCAAGTGCCGCTACTTAAAGTTGAGCCGCTTCTATTTGATTATATTGAGAATGATCTATCTGAGTTACCTCAACAACTTCTCGATGATATTTATCAAAAAGCATACTTAAGAAAAAACCACGAAAGAATTCAAATGGACTATTGCTTTGTAGTTACGGACGGGACGGGAATATTAGCAGTTGATACAATTGGCTACAATATTCCAATTAGAAAAAGCAGATTAATACCTAGACAGGAACAGCTCGTTTACGAAATGATAAGCCAGCATGAAGCGAAAACATATCATTTTTACGCCCAGCCTAAAACAAAGGACTTTCATATACTATCACCAGAACCGGATTTGATGAGAGGGTTAACAAGAAAAGAACGACAGTTAAAACAACTATTATTTATGGCGCTTGATCAACTTTTAACTTCTAACAATCAAGCAGAAGTAAGGTATTGGTACACTGAGTGGTGTCCGGAGCAATATTCTACCATTCAAGAAATGAATTTTGAAGAAGCTTGGGAACAGTTATTTGAAGAAACAAAGTATGGCTGGTCAAAACGCCATGAAACATTCTGTGAAAATTTAATAAAAGGGCAGCCCTTCTTTGAAAAACTTTGGGAGATGGAACATGGTCCAAAGGTAAATTAAATAGCCTGACTGCAAAAGGTATGTCCTGCATACCTTTTGCCCGTCAGGCTTTTAGTTTTTTAATATTTATCTTTTCTTCCTGCCAAGCCCCATTGCATTTTCCATCTTCTTTAATGTTCTGCTGGCAACCTGGTTGGCTTTTTCAGCTCCGCGATCTAAAATATCATCTAGCTCACTTGATTCTAACAAATTGTAGTATCTCTCTTGGATAGGTTTTAGAAAATCAACCACTACCTCTGCCAAATCACCTTTGAAATCTCCGTAGCCTTTTCCAGTGTACATGTCCTCAAGCTCACCAATTGTTTTTCCGCCAAGGATGGAATAAATCGATAACAGGTTAGAAACGCCAGGTTTATTCACCACGTCAAACTTAACAATTCCTTCCGAGTCCGTAACAGCACTCTTAATTTTCTTCACAATTTGATTTGGCTCATCTAAAGGAGTAATAAACGCCTTTTTATTAGGGTCGGACTTACTCATCTTTTTAGTCGGTTCTTGAAGTGACATAATACGGGCACCGACCTTAGGTAAGCTGATTTCAGGAATGGTTAGAATATCATTATATTTTTTATTAAATCTCTCAGCCAAATCTCTTGTTAACTCCATATGCTGTTTTTGGTCCTCGCCAACAGGAACAAGATCTGTGTTATATAAGAGGATATCAGCTGCCATCAACGGCGGATAAGTTAACAAACTTGCAGAAACGGCTTCTTTACCTGATGATTTATCCTTGAATTGCGTCATCCGCTCAAGTTCTCCAATATAGGAAATACATTGCATGATCCATCCAGCTTGTGCGTGAGCAGGGACCTCAGATTGAACAAATAAAGTTGCCTTTTCCGGATCAATTCCAACAGCAAGATATAAGGCAGCTAAACTACGGATATTTTTCCTAAGTGTTTGTGGATCCTGGGGTACTGTAATGGCGTGCTGGTCCACAATACAAAAGAAACAATTGTATTCGTGTTGTAATTCTACGAATTGTTTCATAGCTCCAATATAGTTCCCAAGTGTTATGGTTCCACTTGGTTGAATACCTGAAAAGATTGTTTTCATTGTGTTTCTTCCTCCTAAAAATATATAAAAAAAACCATTCATCCCCAAAAAACTATAGGGACGAATGGTTCGCGGTACCACCCTAAATTACTCAAAATGAGTCACTCAGTTTCAAAACATCTATATCGATATTTTGAATTCCTCTTAACGCAAGGTTAACGTCTGCTCCTACTGATTTTATCACAAAGGGAAAAGGTTCAGGCAGAGGCTCAAAAGTCCATTCCGTATTTTTCGCGTTTGTTTTCACCGGCCACAAACTCTCTGAATCGAAGGGAAATACGTACTA
Organism: Bacillus sp. AFS037270; assembly: GCF_002585305.1. Next base: position 32,667 of record NZ_NUNF01000081.1, read on the forward strand.
CTCTTTATCAATGCTTTTGAAATTTTATTCGGTTAGTCACATTATAGCTGAAAGCAAACATTGATTTCAAGTTAGTTAAGCATAATAGGCAATTAGAGCGGCTGCCATCAACAGACCAGTAATCAGTCCATGAAGAAAGAGGGGCTTTTCATTTATTGTGATTAATTCCGATAGACCTGGAATGTCCTCGAATCTCCTTTTTACTTTGCCTCGTGATAACACATGATTAAAGGATTTTGACATGACATCATAAAATCCGCTATGGATGGTGAAGAGCAGTAAAGATAACAAAATGTACCCTGCAGTAATGAAAAAAGATATATCGATATAGCTATTTAAGGTAATATTACGGTGGTGAATAAATGAGATCATGACAATCGCTAACTGCGTAAATGAAAAAATTATAAGATTTTTTTTAAGGTTAAATTTCAAGAGATTACCTCCAAAAAGATTGATTTAACAGGTATAACTAATGCAAAGTATACAAAAAATTACTATATAAGTCTAAATTATTTCATAGACAATTGTAATCATTACGTAATGAAAGTTTGGAAAATGTAATTTAATTTTCAAAAAGTAATGTACAATTTGTTGAAAATATGTATAATAGAGAATGTAGTAATTTTTCAGAATAATAGAAAAGGGAGGTCTACTAGTGAAGAAATCAAAACTTTCACTACTTTTAGTACTATCACTAGTACTTAGCATGTTCTTAGCAGCATGTTCTGGCGGTGATAAAAAAGACACAAGTTCGTCAGATGGCAAAAGCACTGGTGGCACAGAGCAATTAGCAGATAAACAAGAACTTAATGTTTTGGAATCCGCTGAAATTCCTTCTATGGACAGTGTAATGTCTCAAGACACATTAAGCTTTACAACGCTTAATGCTACAAACGAAGGTCTATATCGTTTAGATCCAGATCAAAAAGTTATTCCTGGTGTTGCTGATGGCATGCCAACATATAATGATGATAAAACGGTTATCACTATCAAATTGAAAAAAGATGTAAAATGGTCAAACGGTGACCCAGTTACCGCAAATGACTTCGTATTTGCATGGAGACGTGCAATCGATCCTAAAGTAGCTGCTCCATATGGTGCCTACTTCATGGAAGGTAAAATCAAAAATGCATCTGAAATCGTTGCAGGAAAAGCTAAGACTGAAGACCTAGGTATTAAAGCATTAGACGATAATACTTTAGAAATCACACTAGTAAGAGCTCTTCCATACATCGAATCATACTTAACATTCCCATTATTCTATCCACAAAATGAAAAGTATGTTACAGCACAAGGCGCTGATTATGCTAAAGATGCTGCTCACCTACTTTACAATGGTCCATTTAAAATGACTAAGTGGGATGGCCCAACAGGTACTGAGTGGGTATTAGAAAAGAACGCAGATTATTGGGATGCAAAAGAAGTTACTCTAGAAAAGATCAACTTCAACGTTTCTAAAGATCCACAAGCTTCTGCAAACGCATATACTGCTGGCGAAGCTGATATTACACCAAAGCTTGCACAAGCTGCTATCCTTTCACAATTTGAAGGAGCAGATGATTTGCTTCGTTACCAAGAGCCATCTATTTGGTGGTTAAAAATGAACGAAAAGAATCCAGCGTTGAAAAATGTTAACATCCGTAAAGCTATTGCCCTTTCTGTTGATAAAAAGGCTTTAGTTGATGATGTATTAGCAAACGGTTCAATCGCTGCTGACTTCCTAGTTCCAAAAGGTTTCTCTTTCTTAGATGGTAAAGATTTCCGTGAAACTGCTGGTACTTACCTAAAGTCTGATAAAGAAAAAGCTGCAGAACTTTGGAAAAAGGGACTTGCTGAAACTGGTCTGAAAGAAGTAAACTTTACTTATGTTGGTCAAGACACAGAAACTTCAAAAGTTACTGATGCCTTTATCAAAGACCAATTAGAAAAGAACTTACCAGGATTAAAGATTACAATCGAAGCTGTACCTTTCAAAATCCGTATTGCTCGTGAAGATGCTGAAGATTATGATTTATTAATGGGTGGTTGGGGACCAGACTATGCTGACCCAATGACATACATGGATCTATGGGTTACTGGCGGCGGCCAAAACCACATGAGCTATAGCAACCCTGAATTTGATAAATTAATCAAAGCAGCTAACGAAGATCTAGTTTCTAAGCCACAAGACCGCTGGAAGGCACTTCAAGATGCTGAGAAAATCTTGTTAGAGGACGATGCAGCAATTGCACCACTTTACCAACGTTCTGTTAATATCTTGATCAATCCAAAAGTTAAAGGCTTTGCACACCATGCATTTGGTCCTGACTATAGTTACCAGTGGATTAAAATCACAAAATAAGTAACTATAACTAATCAAATAGAAAAGAGAGTATATTTTAAGAATATACTCTCTTTTTACCTGTGTAAGAATTGTCGTAAAACGTCGAAAATTTAAATAATTAGGAGGTGTAGGCATGGTCAAATATATACTTAAACGTGTTGGCTATATGATTATTACACTTTTTATCGTAACATCGCTTACCTTTTTCCTCATGAAGCTGATTCCTGGTAGCCCATTTAATAACTTCGAAAAGCTTACTGAAGTTCAGCGTAATATTTTGCTGGATAAATATGGCTTGAACGACCCTGTGCCTGTTCAATATTTTAACTACATGGTGAACCTGGTAAAAGGGGATTTGGGAGTTTCCTTCCAATTTGATAATACCCCTGTCACGGAACTTATTGCAAATCGTCTAGGACCTTCAGCTCAATTAGGTTTGCAAGCTATGATTGTAGGTTCAATTTTAGGTATCTTATTAGGAGTAATAGCGGCTCTAAAACAAAACACATGGATTGACTACGGTTCTACTTTTATCGCTGTTGTTGGTAAATCGATACCATCATTTATTTTTGCTGGTTTAATGCAATATTATATTTCAGTTAAATTAGGATGGCTCCCTGTAATGTTATGGAAAGGACCGGAATATACGATCCTTCCTACTATTGCACTTGCCATGTTCCCGATTTCAATTGCAGCCCGTTTTATGCGTACTGAAATGGTTGAGGTTTTAGGGTCTGATTATATCACATTGGCAAGAGCTAAAGGTGCAAGCCGCTGGCAAATTAGCTTTAAGCATGCTATGAGAAATGCTTTAATACCTGTTGTAACTGTCTTGGGACCACTAGCGGTTAGCTTAATGACTGGATCACTAGTTATTGAGCAAATTTTTGGTATACCAGGAATTGGGGAGCAGTTCGTTAAATCAATTAATATGAATGATTATCCGGTTATTATGGGAACTAACATTTTATTTGCTGTTTTATTTATCGTAGTTATTTTGATAGTTGATATTCTTTATGGAATCATCGACCCACGTATTCGTGTTTCGGGGGGGAAAACTAAATGAGCAACAAAGATATAGCAATTTCAAAGGATATGTTTGCTCCTGCCCATATTGATCCATCAAAAAGTGAAAAAATTGCAAAACCAAGTTTGAATTTCTGGCAGGATTCATGGCTAAGGGTCCGGAAAAATAAAGGTGCTGTTGTCAGCATGATAATCCTGCTTATTATGATTATCATGGCCTTCGTCGGTCCAATGATTACGCCATATGACTATGATACGCAAAATACTAAACATAATAATTTACCACCGCGTATTCAAGGCTTAGAAAATGTTCACTGGCTTCCGTTTGACGGTACTTTAACTAGAAGAGATGGTACCGAATATAACGCATATGAAATCCGTAAAGTCGATGCCTATTATTGGTTTGGAACTGATAATCTAGGCCGTGATCAATTTGCTCGTGTTTGGAAGGGTACCCAAGTATCATTATTTATCGCCTTTATGGCTGCGTTAATTGATATGGCAATTGGGGTTGCATACGGAGCTATTTCGGGATATTTGGGTGGTCGTACAGATAGTGTAATGCAGAGGATTATTGAGGTTATTGTTGGTATTCCGAACCTGATTATCGTTGTTTTGATGATTCTCGTGTTAAAACCGGGTATTATCCCAATTATTATCGCTTTAACCATTACTGGATGGACTAGTATGGCTCGTGTGGTACGTGCACAAGTATTAAAATTCAAAGGACAAGAATTTGTACTGGCTGCCAAAACTTTAGGTGCTTCAAATTCGTCTATTATTTTTAAACACATGATTCCGAATATGTTTGGTGTCATTATTATTAATACGATGTTTTCTATCCCAAATGCTATTTTCTTTGAAGCATTTTTAAGTTTTATTGGGCTGGGATTACAAGAACCTCATGCATCTTTAGGAACATTGGTCAATGCAGGATTTAAATCAATGATTGCTTTTCCGTATCAAATGATTATTCCTTCCATTATGATTGCGTTAATCATGGTATGCTTCAACCTTGTAGCGGACGGATTACGTGATGCGTTGGATCCAAAAATGCGTGATTAGAAGGCAGGTGGATGTAAATGGATAAAATTTTAGAAGTAAAGGATTTAAATATATCGTTTCATACGTTTTCGGGTGAAGTTAAGGCAATCCGTGGCGTAAGTTTTGATTTATATAATGGTGAAACCTTAGCTATTGTAGGTGAATCTGGTTCTGGAAAATCAGTCACAACCAAATCAATCATGCGTTTACTTCCTGAACATAATTCAGAAATTAAAGGCGGTCAGATTCTTTTTGATGGCAAGGATTTAACCAAATTAAAAGATAAAGATATGCAAAAAATCCGTGGGAAAGATATTTCAATGATTTTCCAGGATCCAATGACTTCTCTAAATCCAACAATGAAAATTGGCAACCAAATCATGGAGCCGCTTATTAAGCATCAAAACATGAGCAGACAAGCTGCAAGAGAAAGAGCTGTGGATTTATTAAAGTTAGTTGGTATCCCAAAACCGGAAATTCGTGTAGATCAATACCCGCATCAATTCTCAGGTGGGATGAGACAAAGGGTTGTTATTGCGATTGCTTTGGCATGTAATCCTAAGGTTCTTATTGCGGACGAACCTACAACAGCACTTGATGTTACGATTCAAGCACAGATTTTAGAGTTAATGAAAGATCTTCAAAAGAAAATTGATACATCCATCATTTTTATTACTCATGACCTTGGCGTTGTTGCGAATGTTGCCGACCGTGTAGCAGTAATGTATGGTGGAAAAATTGTGGAAATTGGTACAGCGGACGAAATTTTCTATAACCCGCAGCATCCTTACACATGGGGACTAATTAGTTCAATGCCGGATATGGATACAGACGATGAGGAATTATTTTCAATCCCAGGCACACCACCAGATCTATTGGATCCACCAAAAGGTGATGCATTTGCACCTCGTAACCCATATGTAATGAAAATTGATTTGGAGCAGGAGCCTCCATTCTTCAAAGTATCGGATACACACTATGCAGCAACATGGTTATTGCACCCGGATGCACCTAAGGTCGAGCCGCCTGAAGCTGTTAAGCGACGTCAAAATCAATATAAAGGCACAGTTGGGGCAGCTAAATTCCCTGGTTCAAAGGAGGGAAAGTAAATGGCACAAACAGAGAAGTTACTTGAGATTAAAAACTTACAGCAATATTTTAATCCAGGTAAACCAAATGAAGTAAGGGCAGTTGATAATGTCAGCTTTGATATTTACAAAGGCGAAGTATTGGGTCTTGTAGGGGAGTCGGGCTGCGGTAAATCCACTACCGGCAGAACGATTATTCGTTTATATGATGCCACAGGTGGAGACGTTTTATATGATGGTGTTAATGTCCATGGGAAAAAATCAAAGAAGCAATTAAAAGAGTTTAACCGTAAAATGCAAATGATTTTTCAGGATCCATATGCATCACTAAATCCAAGGCTAAAAATTGCAGATGTAATTGCAGAGGGAATCGATATTCATGGTTTAGCAAAAACACGAGAAGAGCGGATGAACCGTGTATATGAGCTGCTGGAAACAGTTGGTTTAAATAGAGAACACGCCAATCGCTATCCACATGAATTTAGCGGAGGGCAGCGACAACGGATTGGAATTGCCAGGGCGCTAGCTGTTGAGCCTGAATTTATTATTGCGGATGAACCAATTTCTGCATTAGACGTTTCAATTCAAGCACAGGTAGTTAACTTAATGAAAAAGCTTCAAAAAGAAAAAGGGTTAACCTATTTGTTTATTGCGCATGATTTGTCAATGGTTAAATATATCAGTGACAGGATTGGTGTAATGTATTTCGGTAAGATGGTAGAGCTTGCACCTGCAGATGAGCTCTATAAGAATCCACTTCACCCATATACGCAGTCATTACTATCTGCTATTCCCGCTCCAGATCCAATCAGCGAGCGGACAAGAAAGCGGAAAACCTATGATCCAGCAAGCCATAATTATGCTGACAATGAATCAATTGAATTTAGGGAAGTAACTCCTGGACACTTTGTCCTTTGTTCTGAAAAGGAATTCAAACGAAACCAAGCAAATTCTAAGAAATAAGAAAAAACGATCTCAATTTTAATTGAGATCGTTTTTTTATCTGAAGGTAAGAAAGAATAAAATTTGCTTTGAAAATTGTCCAACTTCAGCGTCCAGCGACAAGTGTACTTTACCCATCTCCCTACGATAAGTCAACACGAAAAAGCTGTAGCTCTTCGTGTTGACTTTATTTCAGTCGAAGGGCTCCAGTCCTGTCGTGTGCTAAACGGGGCTTGCACTTTTCTAATTTAGTTTTTTTTACCGCCAACCATTTTCCATCCGGTCCGGTATTTCGCGCTTTCATCAGTAAATTCAGTTCTACGCTTACCACCGAATATTTTTTCCCCAATACCATTGGTTATAACACCCATTAAAGCAGTAATGCCAATAATTAATAAAGCAACGATCATCAAATCTGTTATGTAAGCACCCATCATGAATCCCTCCATTAAGCTAATTAGAGAAAACGATCTGATTATATACCTTCCCTTATTTTATTGTAAAAGAACTCGTAATTTATTGAAAGTAAAAATTATAGAAATTCATCTATGAATGAATGCGTTTTCATTTAGTGTCATTTAATTGAGAATTGAAGTTAAGAGTAAATTAAGATTAGACTTATAAAATTAAGACAGTAAAAAGCATGCTCCATTCCGTATGGAAATTACCCATATAGAAAGGAGCTGAATAAGAAGATTTTAATGTTGGAAGTAATTTTTATTTTAATGTACAAGCTTTATAATGAAAAAAATATGAAACCTTTTAGAACATTATTCGTCTAATATCATGTAACCAAATAGATTGAAATAAGCTTCTGTCGATATTATTTTTTTAAAAAGGGATACCTTTTTTTGAGACAGTGGTGTATAATTTATGATAGAAATTACTTATTTATAATTATTTTAATTACGAAAAAGGGTTTCTTTCACAATAAAAATGGGTACATGACTATATAAGATTACAAGTATGTAAATTAAAGAGGAGTGTGAAGAACGGATGGTTACACTATACACTTCACCAAGTTGTACATCATGCAGGAAAGCAAAATCATGGTTAGAAGAACATGAAATTCCATACACTGAAAGAAATATCTTCTCTGAGCCGTTATCCATGGAGGAGATTAAGGAAATTTTACGAATGACTGAAGATGGTACTGATGAAATCATCTCTACAAGATCAAAAACATTTCAAAAGTTAGATGTAAACTTAGATGCAATGCCATTACAGGATTTATTTAAATTAATAAAAGAAAATCCTGGTTTGTTACGCCGCCCAATCATTATTGATGAAAAGCGTCTACAAGTTGGTTATAATGAGGACGAAATCAGACGCTTTTTGCCTAGAAGGGTTAGAACTTTTCAGTTGCGTGAAGCGCAAAAAATGGTTAATTAAATAAAAAGACCTTCTTCAGAAGGTCTTTTTTGTCTATACGCATTTAATTTGAATATTATCATTCATTTTGCTATGATTAAGGGAATATCTTATATTAATCATTAGGCTAACTAACGGTTTTTAAGATTTTATTTTTTTTTTATTTCCCATATAAGTACTTTTGTCATAAAATGAAAGTACAAGAGTATTTCCTTTTTTAGATGTCAATCATAATAGTATTATCTGCTTGGGGGTATTTGTCCCTTCAATACGGAAACGGAAGGGAGAGGTTATGATGGAGATTGAGCGAATTGATGAATATACTGTGAAATTCTACATTTCCTACGGTGATATTGAGGAGAGAGGCTTTGATCGCGAAGAAATCTGGTACAATCGAGAGCGCAGTGAGGAACTCTTTTGGGAAATGATGGATGAAGTTCATGGTGAGGAAGATTTTGTTGTTGAAGGCCCACTATGGATCCAAGTCCAAGCACTTGATAAAGGGTTAGAGGTTCTTGTTACCAAGGCCCAACTTTCAAAAGACGGACAAAAGTTTGAGCTCCCTATCCCTAATGACAAAATAAAGGACATTCCTGTGGATGACAAAATTGAAGAGATCTTAGATCAGCATTTTAGTCATCATCATTCAGATGAAGATGAATTAATGCTAGAGGAAGAAACTTTGGAATTCCTACTTGCCTTTAAGGATTTTGAGGATATTATTAGCTTATCAAATCGAGAAGGTTTAGATAATTTAGATACAAAGCTTTATCACTTTGAAGGAAAATATTATTTATATACTGAATTTCCTGAAGATGTATATGAAGAAGATGAAATAGATGATATTCTCAGTATTTTACTGGAATATGGTTATGAAACACAGCTTACCATTCATCGGATTCAAGAATACGGTAAAGAGATTATGCCGAAAGACGTTTTCGCGGAAATACGAAAATATTTTAGTTAATAATTATACCGATTTCACATTTGAAATCGGTCTTTTTATCATTAGATATACTTGAAAATTTTGGCAGGTGAGTGCACTGAAAAACACGGTTAGGGTGGTCTTATTTTTAGCAGTTTTATCCGGACTATTATTTTATTTTAAAGACCAACTGGAAAGCGGTATCTTCGGATTTTTGAGTGTTTTAATTACACTGTCTGTTATTTTTATAGGCTTTGTCATTTTCTTTGAGAATCGTCATCCTACACAAACCCTTACCTGGCTAGTGGTTTTAGGGAGTTTTCCGTTAATCGGCTTTATTTTTTATTTATTGTTCGGGCGCAATTATCGAAAGGAAAGGATGTTCAGGAAGAAATATTTCCTTGATAAGCAAGCTTTTCTAACAGTGGAGGGAGAGGACGATCTAAGAAGTCAGGAGAAACTCAGTTTAATGGGAGAGCATCAGGGGAAATTATTTAAGTTGGCTCAGAAACTGGGGAATAGTCCCATTTCCTTTGATACTTCTACAAAAGTTTTAACAAATGGAGAGGAAACCTTTAGCCATATTACCGAACAACTAAAAAGGGCAAGACATCATATTCACCTTGAATATTATATTGTTCGTCACGATCTGATCGGTCAGGAAATTAAAGAAATATTAATTCAAAAGGCAAGTGAAGGGGTTAAAATTCGTTTTCTTTTTGATGCGGTCGGATCCTGGCAGCTTTCTAAAAACTACATTAATGATTTGAGAAATGCGGGTATTGAGGCCGTTTCGTTTGGGCCTGTAAAATTGCCTTTTTTAAATAATAAATTTAACTTCCGTAATCACCGAAAGATTATTGTCATTGATGGGACCATTGGGTTTGTCGGCGGGTTGAACATAGGGGATGAATATTTAGGGAGAAACGAAGAAATTGGTTTTTGGCGTGATACCCATTTAATGCTGAAGGGTGAAGCAGTCCGTACGCTCCAATTAATTTTTTTACAAGACTGGTATTATATGACCAATCATAGCTTTCTAACTGCGGAATACCTTTCACCTCAATTAGATAATAAACGTCATGGTGGTGTACAGCTTATTGCAGGTGGGCCTGATAATGAATGGAGCGTCATTAAAAATATCTTTTTCTCCATGATTGCATCAGCTGAAAAATCTGTTTGGATTGCATCCCCTTATTTTATCCCAGATGAAGATATATTCTCAGCGATTAAAGTGGCAGCCCTGAGCGGTGTCGATGTGAGACTCCTCGTGCCAAATCGGCCAGATAAACGAATCGTCTTTCATGCATCAAGGTCCTATTTTCCGGAACTGCTTGAAGCTGGGGTAAAGGTGTATGAATACCAACGCGGATTTATGCATAGTAAAATTATAATTGTCGATAACGAACTCGCTTCGATTGGAACCTCTAATATGGATATGAGAAGCTTTCACTTGAATTTTGAAGTGAATGCGTTTTTATTCCGAACTAATAGTACGGAAGAGCTTGTGGAAGAATACACCAATGATTTAAAGTATGCTAGACAGCTCGAGTTGGAAACCTTTCAACAAAGGCATATTGGTTTTAGAATTTTAGAATCAACCGCTAGGTTATTATCACCACTACTTTAATTATATGAACATGTAGAAACTCGTCGGAAAAACGGCGAGTTTTTTAATAATTAAAAGGATTATGATAGGGGATAGTCGAATTGATAGATATAAAGGAGGGGAACGATTTGTTAACTGCATTAACCAAAACTGGGAAAAAGATTTGCCTAGGGTTTGATTACAAGAAGGAAACACTTATGTCGCTGCGCGATAAGGAGGAATTTGTTTGTCCAGTCTGTAGGGAAACAGTTTTGTTGAGACTGGGGGATCAAAGAATCTTTCACTTTGCACATAAACAAAGTAGTCGATGCCGTGAACTTTACGAAAATGAAACTTATGAGCATCTTGAGGGGAAGAGGCAGCTTTTTCAGTGGCTTATCAAACAAAATATAGCATCAGTTCTTGAGTATTATGATCGAAACATCCAGCAGCGGCCAGATATTATGTTTAAATATAATGGCCAAAGGTATGCGTTAGAGTATCAATGTTCTACATTAACTGATAAAGTTTTCATGAAAAGAACTAATACTTATTTAGAAAATGGTTACACCCCGTTATGGGTCATATCTAGCAGCCAACTTCATCAGAAACGAAAAGATCTTATTACATTGTCAAACTTCCAATATTCATTTTTAAGAACTGCATCATCCGGGAGACTTTATATCCCTGCTTATTGCCCCGATAAACAACTCTTTCAATTAGTGGAATCCATTACTCCCTTCTCCATAAAAAATTCTTTCGCACATCTTTCATCACTACCAATTCAAACCATTGAGCTAGATTCTATACTAGAACCACAGAATGACCATCCCATTTCCCAGGCAAGTTGGAATAGGGAAGTGGAAAGATATATGTTTAACTGGGCCCTTCATCCAAGGACCGAGCATAAGCCATTTTTGCAGGAGATTTATAACCAAGGATTAAATATCTTCCTGATTCCTCCTGAAATTGGTCTGCCAGTTGCCCATTCTGTCCTTATTCAAACACCTCCGTTTATTTGGCAAACCTATTTGTTTGTCGATGTTTTAGCCCACAAGAATCCCCTAGATCTAATCACGCTGAAAGAAATTAACACTTCCTATCAAAAGAGAATCCAAAAAAAGCAGATAATAGTTCGTCATCTGCCACAAGTGAAAAATGTAACTCCGTTTACTGCAATAATTGAATATCTACAACTTCTTGAGAAATTAAATTTCCTAAAGCAGAAGGGTGACACGATATTTGAAGTGCAAAAGAAAATCCTAATCCCTCATTCGAACCGTGAAAGAGAAGAAGCAAAACAAGATTTCTTAGCCCAATATGAAAATGTGCTATCAAGATGATAGAAGTGGGAAATTAATACTAATAATCCCCATATGGGCATAATATAGTAGGAGGGTATTTCGATTTGTTTTTAAAGGATAAAAGCAAAATAAGGAGAATAAGTTAATAGTAAGTATTTCCAAGTAAAATGAATGGAGGATAAATAATGGCGAATGAAACAAAAGTAAAGCAGCTGCCAGCAAGAAGTGAAATTCTTGTTGAGGACACGTGGAAATTAGAAGATATCTTTGCAAGTGATCAGGATTGGGAAAAAGAGTTTCAAGAAATTAAGAGTGAGATACCTGAGATAAAGCAATACGAAGGAAAATTAGGAGAAAGTGCTGAAACGCTCTATCAAGCTTTACAGTTTCAAGACAAATTGTTAGAACGAATCGGTAAGCTCTATACATATTCCCATATGCGCTATGACCAAGATACAACAAACTCCTTTTACCAGGGGTTAGATGACAGGATGAAGAATCTCTATTCCCAAGCAGCAAGCCAGCTAGCATTTATTGTTCCGGAAATTCTATCAATTGATGAAGAGAAAGTAAATAGTTTCTTAAATGAAAAGGCAGAATTAAAATTATATGAACATGCAATCGCAGAAATCAATTTACAAAGACCACATGTACTAAGTGCAGAACAGGAGGCGTTACTCGCTGAGGCTAGTGAAGTAATGGATGCCTCTAGTAATACATTTGGTATGTTGAACAATGCGGACTTAGAATTTCCAACCATTCAAGATGAAAACGGCGAAGAGGTCGAAGTAACTCATGGACGTTACAGCCGCTTCTTGGAAAGCGCAGATCAGCGTGTAAGACGTGACGCTTTTGCAGCCGTTTATAAGACTTACGGAGCTTTTAAAAATACTTTTGCTAGTACGCTAAGCGGGAATGTAAAAAAGGATAATTTCAATGCAAGAATTCGGAAATATGATTCCGCAAGACATGCTGCATTATCAGCTAATAACATTCCTGAGAGTGTTTATGATAACCTAGTGAATACGGTGACGGAAAATCTACACTTGTTACATCGCTATATAAAGCTCCGTAAGAAGGTACTTGGACTTGAGGAGCTTCATATGTATGATTTGTATACACCGTTAGTGAAAGATGTAAAAATGGAAATCAAGTATGAGGATGCAAAAGATTTAGTGGTAAAGGGTCTAGCACCATTAGGAGATGAATATTCAAATATTCTAACAGAAGGATTCGAAAACCGCTGGGTGGATGTTCATGAGAACAAAGGCAAACGCAGTGGTGCCTATTCATCCGGTGCCTATGGCACGCATCCGTTCATCTTAATGAACTGGCAGGATAATGTAAATAATTTATTTACGCTTGCTCATGAATTTGGCCACTCCGTGCATAGTTACTATACTCGCAAAAACCAGCCGTATGCATATGGTAATTACTCAATTTTTGTGGCGGAAGTAGCTTCCACTTGTAATGAGGCACTGCTCAATGACTATTTATTAAAAACGATTGATGATGAACAAAAAAGAATTTACCTATTGAATCATTATTTGGAGGGCTTTAGGGGGACTGTGTTCCGTCAGACCATGTTTGCTGAATTTGAACACTTAATTCATCAGAAGGCACAAAATAATGAGGCATTGACGGCGGATTCCTTAACTGAAGCTTATTATGCGTTAAATAAGAAGTATTTCGGTGAAGAGGATATTGTTATTGATGAGGAAATCGGTCTGGAATGGGCAAGAATTCCGCATTTTTATTACAACTATTATGTATACCAATATGCCACAGGATTTAGTGCTGCTACAGCATTAAGCAAACAAATTCTCGAAGAAGGCGAGCCTGCTGTGAAGCGTTATATTGAGGAATTCCTCAGTGCAGGAAGTTCTGATTATCCGATTGAAGTTCTTAAAAAAGCAGGAGTAGATATGACCAGTGCTGCTCCAATTGCGGATGCTTGTAAGGTATTTGAAGAAAAATTAAATGAATTAGAAAAACTGTTATCATAAGAACATCGGAGGCGCCCGTTTAGCGAAGTACACTTGTCGCTTTAGCGCTGGACAATTATCATAGATTATGTACTTTTCTATCGGGATGGGGCCGTTTGGGCTCCATCCCTTTAAAAACCTCTAAAACGTCTCCGATCATTTAGATAAACAATAAAAATAAGTATAGATATAAACATGATGGGCGCACTCAGCAGCATAGGGAAGATGTGAATCAATGCAAGGAGATTAAGAAAAAAGGCAATTGTAATAAAAAGAATCATAATGATAAAAGGTAATTTGCCCATTAAAATGCCACCTACCTTTTTGTTTACTTATTCTATTTCTATTGTCCAAATCATGAATTTATTACTTTATGACAATATTGTGAAACAAGGCACAAACTTATTGTCATAGGATTATGCCGCATGGTATATTTTATACGTGAAGTTGATCACAACAAACATATACCCCTTTTGTTTGACCGTGAAAAATTTCTCCCATCCCCTTTGTTCGTATTAATAGAAAAATGCCTTACAGTCGGAAATGCTGTAAGGCATTTTCGTTTCTGTCAAAAAATCTAATTATAAAAAAAGACAAGTGTCAATCGTCTCGTGATTGACACTTGTTTATTCATCAATATATCGCCAAAATGTACCATATTTAGCTGGTATTTGCTCGACTACCTGCTTTAACAAAAGCTTCTTCATTTCCCGTTCAATTTGCGAAATCGACATATTATAAACAACGGCAATTTCCTTAGAAGCAACAAACTTAAAAAACTTAAGAAAAGATTCTAGTGGCGGCGGTGGTGATTTCTCCGGTCTTTCAGAAAGCATCTCTTCTAATATTTGTACATAAACCTCATAGGGGTAAGAACCGGCAATTTTAATCCCTTCATCCTCAATATTTTCATTAAAAAATACGAGGGTTGGAATTTCAGTTACATCCATCTCTGAAGTAATTTTCAAATCACATTGAAATGCTTTGGCCGCGCTGTCGGAATGAATATCTTTCATGAATTCCTCGACATCTAAGCCAGAACTATCCGCACATTCCTTTAATACTTCTAAGTTTGAAGGGTTTTGTTTTTCTAAAAATAACATTTCCTGAATTCTGCGAAAGAAACGTAAGCCCGCGCGTCTTCCTTGTAATTCAGCCGCTTTAATCGCTATGGAGACTATATAAGGATTATCAATCGGATTCTCTAACCAAAGACTGCCATCGCAAGACATTCCCGACCTGCTGGCTGTTTTTTCCCAAACTTGAGCAATATTCTCATAGTTCTTCTTTTTACTCAAATTTAAATTAGCTAATCGTCCACTTAATACATGTTTAATGGAAAAGTACCGGCCATATTCAATTCGAAGTTTTTTGATAATCGGCTCTAATGCCCAGCACTCGGGACATAACGGGTCAATAAACATATATATTTCGATTGGTTTTTTCTCATTCCCATTGAAAGGGTTCTTGGGAACAGGTGACGAAGAATTATTCACAATTTTCACCCGTAATCTCGCCTTCATCTGGCGTGTTAATCATATGTTGGGCAGTAAGATGCAGCCGCGCGTAAAATTCCTCTCTTACCGGCCCTTCTAATCCGATTATATCCATCGCTTTCTTCATACATGATAACCAAGCCCTTGCACGGGTTGGTGTAACGGGAAATGGCAAATGACGTGCACGCATCATCGGGTGACCATGTTCTTCTGTATAGAGAGGAGGACCTCCTAAATATTGAGTTAAAAATTGCTTTTGTTTCCGGGCAATCTCAGAGAATTGATTCGGAAATATGGGCGCAAGGTCAGGATGTTGTGCAACAAGGCTATAGAAAGTGTCGACAAGACGGTGTAGTGTATTTTCACCAATTACTTCGAATGGTGTAAGCTTTTTATCAATCATGTTGACAACTCCTTTCATCGATATTGTATTCATATTTTAACAATGCCCATTTCATATCTCAAATGAATTGCCTTGAAAAGGACTGATTTTTAAGATAGAAACTTTTTTTATGTAATAAAAGTGGCTGCTGCTAATTAGTTTTAGTTTGTTTATATTTTTGATGATAAAAACGGCGGACTTTATTTTCGGTTTGTCGTTCTGGGATCTTAAATCGGTTTAGAAGTGCATGAAAATTTTTAAGGCCTTCTTGATAATCTTCTACTTCATATTCCATTTCATAATCTTCGTGTTCAAGATAGATACTGTGATCAAGTACGAGCAGTCCATTTTCATAGGAAATCTCTGCTCGATTGGTAATGAGTGAACCAAAATATTCAATTTTGGCAAAAGGGATGTTATTTTCTTGTATTAATTGTTTTATTTGTCCACCAGGTAGTCTGCCATCATTAATAGCCGCAGTTGTTTCCTCATAAGTTAATTTTTGATTGGTTTCAAGCAGCCCAATCTCTCTTGGCTGTTTGAGAGTCATCACATAGTCCGTGCCTTTTTTTCGAATCCTTAATGCGCTATCTGCTTTTTTTAAAGCAAAATCAGGCGTATCAAAGTACAGGTTCTCCTGAGTAAAAATATGCTTTTCCCCAATGTTAAACGAAAGTAAAATTCTTTCATATTCTGCTTTTGTGAGCATGTTTTTAAACTCAATTTCAATATTTTGTGACATCTTTTGTCTTCCTTTCGCCATTAAGATAATTTCATCATACCGATGAACTTTGGATGC
The DNA here is from genome assembly GCF_002585305.1 of Bacillus sp. AFS037270. The sequence continues at coordinate 48,940 of NZ_NUNF01000081.1, forward strand.
TGTCTAGTTTCCGATTCTTGTTGCATTTTAAAAAAAGCAATCCTTGGGAGAAATGGTCCGATTATGCTAAAATAGGAAAGTGAAAGATGGAGGTTTAATCATGAAGAAGAAAATAATCATTCAAACAGCAATAGTAACCGATCATAAACTAATTTTAGAAACTGATGAATCTATTACCGGGTTAATTCCTAGTGAACAAATACTTGTTGATTCAGATAATAGTGCATTTATTTACCTTTTGGATGATCAAGAAGACTATACATATATTGTTTTAGAGGAAGAGCTCTGGTCTTATTTAAAAACAGCAAATGAACTAAAACTACCTGTACTTGTTAAATCTAATCAGGAACAAATTGAACTCATAAACTTTCATGATGAATTAGAATATATCCTGAGCAATATTAAAGGCAATAGTAACTATGGTGATGAGTTTGTAACGAAAGTGGAGGGATTTTTCCTAACTGTTTGAGCTTTTTCGCTGAAGAGCAAAAAAGTTTCGCTCATCTAAACAATTTGTTTTTCTTTGAGGTGAATTCATGAAGCATTGGGATCAATTTTTAGCACCATATAAACAGGCAGTTTCTGAATTGAAAGTAAAATTAAAAGGGATGAGAGGGCAATATGAGTTAGATTCCTCTCATTCACCGATTGAATTTGTAACAGGCAGAGTCAAACCAATTGCAAGTATTCTTGATAAAGCGAACCAAAAAGGGATTCCGCTTGAAAGCTTGGAAGAGGAGATGCAGGATATAGCCGGCATGCGGATTATGTGTCAGTTTGTCGATGATATTCATACTGTGGTTAATTTATTAAGGATCCGCAACGATTTTGAAATAGTGGAAGAAAGAGATTATATTTCTCACGAAAAAACTAGTGGATATCGCTCATACCATGTTGTCATTCAATATCCCGTCCAAACTATTCATGGGGAAAAGAAAATTCTTGCTGAAATCCAAATTAGGACGTTAGCGATGAATTTCTGGGCGACCATCGAACATTCACTTAACTATAAATATAAAGGAGTATTTCCTACAGATATCAAAATGAGATTACTAAGAGCTGCAGAAGCGGCATTTCGTTTAGACGAGGAAATGTCTTTAATACGTGGTGAAATACAGGAAGCACAAGCATTTTTTACCCGAAAAAAGGAATTGACACAAGAAGAAAAAAACTAACATCCGCCTGTGAAAGCCGATTTGTAAGGAGAAAATAAGATGAAATTTGCGATTACATCAAAAGGGGATCAAAAGTCCAATATTTTAATGAGTAAAATGAGGACATATTTACTTGACTTTGATCTTGTTTACGATGAAGACCAACCTGATATTGTTGTTTCCATTGGCGGTGACGGGACACTTCTCTATGCGTTCCACCGCTATAGCAGCCGGCTAAGTAAAACAGCATTCGTCGGAATACATACGGGGCACCTTGGATTTTACGCAGATTGGATACCAGATGAAATTGAAAAACTGGTAATTGCCATCGCAAAAACCCCATATCAAGTCGTAGAGTACCCGCTTCTTGAAGTCATTATCCGCTACACACATGCAGGAAAAGAATCCCGTTACTTAGCACTTAATGAATCCACGGTGAAAAGTGTCGAGGGTACACTTGTGATGGATGTAGAAATTCGAGGACAGCATTTTGAACGGTTCCGTGGTGATGGCCTTTGCATTTCTACTCCATCAGGCAGTACAGCGTATAATAAAGCTCTTGGCGGGGCCATCATTCATCCGTCGATTTCAGCCTTACAAGTTGCAGAAATGGCCTCCATTAATAACAGGGTGTTTCGGACGGTTGGCTCTCCGCTAATTTTGCCAGCACACCATACCTGTATGCTTAAGCCAGTAAAAAAATCTGATTTTCAGGTAACCATTGATCACCTGACATTACTTCATAAGGACGTAAAATCGATCCAATATAGGGTACCGGAAGAAAAAATTCGTTTTGCCCGCTTTAGACCGTTTCCATTTTGGAAAAGGGTCCATGATTCATTTATATCTGATTAAGCCGGAGGACCTTATTGATGGAAGCACGATTTAAATTGAACTGGATTATTGATGAGTCCAGTGCCGGTTTACCAATTAAAGTGTTCTTAAAACAAGAAGAAATCTCCCGAATTGCTTTAACGGATATTAAATTTAGGGGCGGCTTTATTCTTGTTAATAATGAGGAAGTGAATGTAAGATATAAGCTAATCGAAGGTGATTCGTTGTCTGTGATTTTTCCTGCTGAAATTCCGAGTGAGGGAGTTATGGCGGAGAATATCCCGTTAACCATATTGTATGAAGATGAATTTTTACTTGTGGTAAACAAACCGGCGATGATGAACACGATCCCATCTCGCGAACATCCGAATGGCAGCCTTGCTAATGCTCTTGTAGGATATTACAAGCGAGTGGGGATTCAGGCTACTTCCCATATTGTCACAAGGCTAGACCGTGACACTTCAGGAATAGTATTAATCGCCAAGCACCGTCATGTTCATCATTTATTTAGTAAAATGCAGCAAAATGGATTGGTGAAAAGGACATATGAAGCTTTTGCGGGTGGTTTACTCGCTGCTGATAATGGAACTATAATTGAACCGATTGGCCGCAAACAGGATAGCATTATTGAACGGGAAGTACGGGCTGATGGTCAATATGCTTGTACCCATTATAAGGTAATTAAGAGCTACTCTACATTTACTCATCTTGAGCTTAGACTTGAAACAGGGCGTACACATCAGATAAGGGTTCATATGTCGTTCTTAGGACATCCTCTGCTCGGAGATGATTTATACGGAGGAGATACTTCCTTAATCAAACGGCAAGCCCTTCATTGTAAAAAAATTCAGTTCCTTCATCCCTTTTATAAAAAAGAGATGTCCTTTTCGGCTTCACCCCCAGAGGATATGAATAGTATTTTAGAGGCTGACCTGCTTGAATAGTGGTCAGCCTTTTAAACAAGCTTTGAGAATTGTCCAGCTCCAGCGCCTAGGGGCTCGGGGTCATAAGCCAATCCGTCAAGAAGGCTAAAAAACATCCTTCTCGCCGGCTCGTCTTATGCCTGTCGCCCCTGTTCAAGGCGCTTCCGCTTTTCTAATCAAATTGTTTAAATTTTTCCTGAACATGTGGCATAGTAGAGGGAACAGAAACCAATTCCATTTCGGGATAACGTAATGCCGTCAATTTACCGCCAAACACAGCTCCTGTATCAATGTTATACGTGTTATTAATAATACGCGGCTCATTGACCGGAGTATGTCCATAAACAATACAGGCATCGCCATGATAGTTTTTTGCCCAATCCAACCTAACTGGTGTTCCATCCGGATTTTTTTTACCAGTAATATCACCATAAAGGACAAATTCTTTTACTTTTCCATGTGTTTGGCCGATATATTCCTGTTTTATCCCGGCATGTGCTATAACTAGCTTTCCATTGTCCAATACTAAGTAGAGTGGGGCTTTTTCATACAGCTCGATAAATTTTTTACGAATGGATTGTTGATCTTGTTTATATAATGATTCATATTCAGCTACCGTCGTTTCTAGCCCGTGTGTCACCTGAACTTTATTTCCGAGAAAAAAGCGATACAGCTTATTGCAATGATTGCCTGGTGTGTAATGTGCTTTTTGGTGATGAACTACTAGCTGCCAAACGACTTCAATCACCTTAATGGATGCAGGCCCTCTGTCCGTTAAGTCACCAACAAATCCAAGAGTCCTCCCTGAGGAATGGACTGGTAACCCTGTTTCCCAACTGTAGCCAAGCTTTAAAGTTAATTCTTTCAATTCGCCAAAACAACCATGAATGTCTCCGATAATATCAATTTTCATAGGATTGCACCCCCTGTTAGTTTTATTTATCTTTAGTTTATTCGGTTGCTTTTATAAGAAAGAAACCTAGTTTTGAAAGGCGGTTTAAATAATGGAACAACACATTTCTGTACTTTCGCTGCTTGTTGTTGTGACGACAGCGTTTTTAACGCCAATTATTCTGCATCGATTTAAATTGAATTTTATCCCGGTTGTGGTTGCAGAAATTATTATGGGTCTCATTATTGGGAAAAGCGGCTTTGATATTGTCCATCAGGATGCCTGGCTGTCCACCCTTTCGACACTTGGCTTCATTTTCCTTATGTTCTTAAGCGGGCTGGAAATTGATTTTACCGCCTTTAGCGGCAGCAAAAAACGGGATGCACTTGCGAATGGAAAAAAGGAGCCCAATACTTTTGTTGCAGCAACGGCGATTTTTGCTGGAATTTTTATTTTTTCTCTAATTCTATCCTATCTATTTGTTCTAGCAGGATTTATTGATAATGCCTTTTTGATGACGTTAATTATCTCAACCATTTCCCTAGGAGTAGTAGTGCCTACCTTGAAAGAGGCCCATTTGATGAAAACGGTCATCGGGCAAATCATCTTGCTTGTTGCGGTAATAGCCGATTTAGTAACCATGATTTTATTAGCTGTATTTGTTTCAATATATGAGGCTGGCCATGGGAATACGTGGCTGCTCTTGATATTATTTGGAGCAGGTATTGTTCTTTATTTTATTGGTAAGAAATTTAAAACTCGTACCTTTATTGAAACATTATCAACGGGAACTGTGCAAATTGGCACAAGGGCGGTATTTACGTTGATTATTGTATTAGTGGGGTTATCGGAGACGGTCGGTGCGGAGAATATCCTTGGCGCCTTCCTAGCCGGTGTTTTAGTTTCATTACTATCACCCAACCAGGAACTCGTCCATAAACTGGATTCCTTTGGCTATGGCTTTTTAATCCCTATCTTTTTTGTGATGGTTGGGGTTAACCTTGATGTTTGGTCACTCTTTAGTGAAAAGAAGCTTCTTTTACTTATACCGCTTTTATTGATTGGACTGCTGTTATCAAAGCTGGTGCCAGTTTATCTATTAAAGATTTGGTATGATACGAAAACCGTTATTTCTTCAGGCTTTTTGCTTACCTCCACTCTTTCACTTGTGATTGCTGCTGCAACCATTGGTGAAAGGATGGAAGTAATAACTCCCCAAATGAGTGGTACCTTGATATTGGTGGCTGTGATTACATCGATTTTTACACCAATGGTATTCAAAAAGCTCTTTCCGTTGGAGGCTGCGATAAGCAAAAAGGTTAGTGTGGCATTTTTAGGTGCTAACCAGGTAACCCTATCTTTATCGCAAGAATTAAAATCAGGCCTGTATGATCCGGTTCTTTATCATACGAAAATGGAGAAATCAGATAAGCAAATTGCTAATTCACTCTTTGAAATTGTTGAAATCACTGATTACTCCATCGATTCTATTTCCAAAACAAATGTTTTTCAATCAGAAATTGTAGTCATTTCTACTGGTGATGAGAATTTAAACGCAAGTTTGTCCATTGAAGCGAAGGAAAAAGGTGTTTCCAGGGTCATAGCCCGGATTGAAAGCATAGAACTAGAACAAAATTTACGGGAGCAAAATATTGAGGTATTCTCTTCATTTATGTCAACCAAAACACTGCTTCGGGCATTAATTGAATCTCCAACAGTTATTAATATCTTGACTAATCAAGAGACAGGGTTATATGAAATCAAGATGTTAAACACACACTTTGATGGAATGCATTTGCGGAAATTTCCTTTTACAGGCGATGTGATCTTTGTTCGTATTTTTAGAGGAAAGGATTCGATTGTCCCTCATGGTGATACGGAATTGCAAATCGATGATCGTTTAATTGTTACCGGGTCAAAGGAGTATGTTGTTGAATTGAAGCGGGAATTGGAATTCTGTGAGACATGCTAAAGAGTTTGGGAAAGAATAGTATCCGAACCTTTTCATTTAAGGGGAAGTAGTGTAAAATTAGTACCAAGTACTAATATCATGTAATTATAGTAGGGGGACTATTCCAATATGAATTTATCTGGAAAAACTTTTGTTGTTATGGGTGTAGCTAATAAACGCAGTATTGCTTGGGGAATTGCCCGTTCACTTCACAATGCAGGAGCAAGATTAATTTTTACATATGCGGGTGAAAGAATTGAGAGCAGTGTTCGTGATTTAGCTAACTCTCTAGAGGCAGAGGGAACTCTTGTGCTTCCATGTGATGTAACAAGTGATGAAGCAATTGCAAGCTGTTTTGCTGAAATTAAGGAAGCTGTGGGGACCATTCACGGTTTGGCACACTGTATTGCGTTTGCAAAGACTGAGGATTTAAAAGGTGAGTTTGTAAGCACATCAAGAGATGGATTCCTGCTTGCACAAAATATCAGTTCATATTCATTGACAGCAGTGGCGAAAGTAGCACGCGAACTAATGACTGAAGGAGGAAGTATTGTAACTCTAACATACTTAGGCGGAGAGCGAGCTATACCAAACTATAATGTTATGGGTGTTGCGAAAGCCTCTTTGGATGCAAGTGTCCGCTACTTGGCTTCTGATTTAGGAAAAGACGGCATTCGTGTTAATTCCATTTCTGCCGGTCCGATCCGAACATTATCAGCAAAGGCAATTGGGGAATTCAATTCGATTTTAAATGAAATCGAAGCAAAAGCTCCATTACGGAGAACGACTACTCCAGAAGAAGTCGGTGACACAGCCCTTTTCTTATTCAGTGATCTTTCACGGGGAATTACTGGTGAAAACATCCATGTAGATTCTGGCTACCATATCCTTTAAAAAACCAGCCTGCTAGCTCTTTAGCAGGCTTTTTTATTTGACATCAAAATTTATATCAGATCTTAGAGAATTGTCCAGCTCCAGCACTCTAGAGCTAGGGTCGTTCGCACTCCGCCCTACGATAAGTCAACATCGAATCGCTTTAGGCTCTTCGTGTTTCCTTTATCTCAGTTGGAGCGCTCCATAAGGAAGGCTTTGGCAGCTTAAGCATCGCACGAAGGAAAAGCGATAGCTTTTTCGAGGAGGCCATACGCCGCTGAACAGGGCGCTTCCGCTTTTCTTGTGAACCAAGATAGGCATATTGCATATATATAATGTGTGTGATTTCGTAACAAGGAGGTGAATTGCTTGTCAACGAAGAAGAGCCAGGGACCCATGTTATTTATCCACCAGGCGTTTGTAAGGCCGCCTTCAAATTTAAATATGCAAGATGTTTTTACGAATCGGCAGGAACCGGCACCGCTCGAGGATGAACAGCCAGTGCTGCAAGAAACTAAGAAAACAATCCCCTTAGCAAAAGAGGACCTGGCACCATACGAGGATGAGCCGTCAGTGCTACAAGAAACTAAAAAAACAATCCCCCTTGCAAAAGAGGAACTGGTTCTTGAAAATCAGGATAACTCGAAGCAGCTTGAGGTTCAATCCACAGCAAAACCAAAGGGGAAACAAAGGTCTTTCTTAAAAAGGGTCAAACCATTTAAAGAGATGGAACTGCTTGAGCGTTTAGACTATCTAATTAACTTTCCAAAAGTTCTGCCCCCTGTACCATGCGTCTTTTATACTGCGCGAGGAAACTTTCAAGGTTATTTAACAGAATACACAGACCAAGATGTAACCATACGTTTCCACAATCAAACCTCGAAAACCATTCCATTAGAACAGTTAACTAACGTCATTATGATTGGAATACAGAGATAAAGAAAATAAAAAAGCCAGCCGTTTTACGACTGGCTCATTTGTTCAATTTCTGTTAATCATCTTAAACCTGATTAATAGTAGCCTCAGCTCCAAGTAATTGGTCAGCTTTAATACTGCTGTTCGCTTCCTTAATTGCAAAGTCCAAGGTTAACATCAGCGATACATTGCACTGCACAGAAGCAGCTTAAGTCAACGGTGATGCAATCTCTGCTCGCGCGGAATCTGTCAACTTTACAAACCTTTTTAAGGTCAATGCAGCATTTTTCTCCTGAAACGAGATTAACCGGAACAAACTGTCCGTTGCTATCCCGATGGCCTGGTACTAACACACGAAGAGTGGCACAGCAGTTATCAAATACGTCCTCAACGCGGAAGAAGATAGATACACATGCATCACATTCCTCTGTTAAGAATGCATGAAATGGCGTACCATCAGCAGTACTTAGAACAAATACACGCGTATCAACCGGGTCTCTCCTTGTAGGTGACACCATCGATCCTAGTGGTTCGGTAAAGCAGCTAGTACACTCAGTACATTCTTGTTCAACTGCTTCAACTGCATTATCTTGAATATCCTTAATCGCACGAACTACTTCGCAAACACAGTTTTCACCGTGAAAGTTGTTATTATTTCCACAACCCATTAATTTTTTCCTCCTTATTCCGTGATATATCTTACAGTACTAACATATTTATGTGAGCGCTTTTGGGAAACGGACAAACGCCTTGTTTGTCAAAATTAGGCTGGTCAATCATCTATTTAATCTCAGAAAGGATAGTAGCCGGTATGAATATAACCTATTTAACGTTGCTTCTATTATCGCTGGCAAGCTTTCGGCTGACGAGATTGCTTGTTTTCGATCGAATCTTTGAGTTTATTCGCGAACCTTTTTTTGACGAAGTAAGGGAGGAACATGAAGGGGAAGTTGAAATTTATTATGTTCCAAAAAAGGCAGGAATTAAGAAGTTTATAGGGGAACTGCTTAGTTGTTATTGGTGTACAGGAGTATGGTCAGCTGCCTTTATAGTCGGTTTTCATTATATCTGTCCAGAATTTTCTAGACCAATAATCTTGGTTTTAGCAGTGGCCGGTTTTGCTTCCCTGATGGAATTATGTGTCCAGCTTTTTATCGAAAAATAATGCTTTCGTGGAGACAAGATTCATTAATTCGACATATTCTAACTAGTAGTAAATATTTTGAAAGGGGAGGAAGAAGTGAACAATAAAAACCAAAACAAACAAATGACACAATCTACTCACAAATCGACAACTACTAAAAAGAATAAAGGCTGCGGATGCAGTAAAAAAACTTCAAAGTAACGGAAAAACTGCTGGTAAAACTGGCAGTTTTTTTAATTTAAGCTGCCAAGGTTATTCAGTCATAATTTTGCAGGATATTGAAAAAACTAAAGGAGTATTCAAACACTCAACGGGACAAGGAAAGTGAAGCATATGAAAGCGGCATATCGTTTGATTGTAAGTATGAGTTTATTATTATTGACGGCATGTTCTCAAAATCAGCCGGTTAAAGAAAGTCAATTAGCGCTCATGAAAACAACAAATCCGACCCCGCTTAGTACGGAGCGGAAAAACAATAGTGATCGGGTAGAGGATATCAAAAGAGATGTTAGTTCTTTACCGGAGCTGTATGACGTTGCGGTTATCAAAGGAGAAAAAGATACATTAGTGGTCTATAAGGTAAAACATATGAAGAGATTTAAAATGAAGACAATCGAAAAGAATCTAAATAAGAAGCTAGAAGAAAATCATCCAAAAGAAAACTTTACAGTATCAAGCGATTATAAGATTTTCTTGGAAGCTGTCAGGCTAAACGAGAGGATGAAATCAGGAAGGTTATCACATTCTAAGGCTGAAAAGCGTTTAGAGGAAATTGTTAAGATGACGGAAGATATGAAGTAAGAAAGGATGTATCAGAATGGCTAGCAAGCAGAAAAAGATGACCCCTCAGCAGAAAAACTATCAAACACTCCAACAAAAACATGAACTGAAGCGTCCGGTTTTAAAAAATTGTATTAAAGCATTTTTAGTTGGCGGGATTATTTGCATGATTGGCCAAGCTGTCAGTTATTTCTACATATATTATTTTAACTTCACCGAGCAGAACGTCGGAAACCCTACTGTTGCAACAATGGTCTTTTTTTCGATGTTGTTAACTGGTTTTGGCGTTTATGACCACATTGGCCAATTTGCTGGTGCAGGGAGTGCGGTACCGGTAACTGGGTTCGGGAATTCAGTAATCTCTGCAGCCATTGAACACCGGACTGAAGGGTTTGTACTCGGTGTTGGTGGAAATATGTTTAAACTTGCAGGTTCAGTGATTTTATTCGGAGTGTTCTCAGCGTTTGTTGTTGCATTAATTAAGACGCTACTTGTGATGTGGGGGGTTTTGTAATTGTTAAAGGGGCACCAATCATGGGTTTTTAACAATCGGCCAATGATTACAGCAACAGGAGTAACGGGGGGACCGTTTGAAGCAAACGGCAACTTGGCGAGTGACTTTGATCTGCTGTACGATGATTTATGGATGGGACAAGAATCTTATGAAAAAGCCCATCGATTATTGCTGGAAGAAGCGATCAAAGCAGCTTTAAAAAAGGGGAATATCCAAAAAGAACAGGTTCAGTTTTTATTTGCCGGAGACTTACTTAATCAGATCACTCCGACAAGCTTTGCAGCAAGGACCATGCAGATTCCCTACTTCGGTCTATTTGGTGCCTGCTCAACATCCATGGAGGGTTTAGCCTTATCTTCCTTTGTCGTTAATTATCAGGGGGCAAACTACGTTTTAACCGGGGCATCCAGCCATAACTCTGCTGTCGAAAAACAGTTTCGCTATCCAACCGAATATGGCGGACAGAAACCGCCAACCGCACAATGGACGATTACAGGTGCGGGAGTTGCGCTGGTTGAGCCGAATAAACCGGGTGAAAATAATCCGGTGACCACGTCGGCAACAATTGGAAAAGTCGTGGATATGGGTTTATCAGATCCTTTTAATATGGGCGGGGCAATGGCTCCCGCAGCCGCGGATACCATTACCGCTCATTTTCGTGATTTGCAATTAGACCCATCGTATTATGATTTGATTGTGACAGGTGACCTTGGACGAATTGGTCATGATACTGCTTTTGAATTGTTAAATAAAAATGGACTGAAAGTGGATAAAAAACAATTTCAGGATTGTGGATTATTGATGTATAAAGATGACCAGCCTGTTCAATCCGGTGGCAGTGGAGCAGGATGTTCGGCAACTGTCTTATATGGACATTTACTAAATGAAATGAAAAAGGGGACTTATAAACGAATATTAGTCGTCGCTACAGGAGCATTATTGTCCCCGCTAAGCTTTCAGCAAAAAGAGTCAATTCCATGTATTGCCCATGCTGTTGCAATTGAGATGAATGGTGAAAAGGGGTGAATCGATGCTTGCAATGTTTTTTTGGGCCTTTGTTGTAGGTGGATTAATTTGTGTAGTAGGGCAATTAATGTTTGATGTAGCGAAACTCACACCGGGTCATACCATGAGTTTGCTGGTGGTTGCTGGAGCGGTCTTAGATGGATTAGGGTTATATGAGCCACTAGTTGATTTTGCAGGTGCCGGAGCAACGATCCCGATTACCAGTTTTGGAAATTCTCTTGTTCATGGGGCACTCCAAGACGCTAAAGCACATGGAATTATTGGCGTTTTAACTGGGATGTTTCAAGTAACAAGCTCTGGTATTTCTGCTGCAATTATTTTTGGGTTTATTGGCGCACTAATTTTTAAGCCAAAAGGGTGAAATACTCATTTTTATAGCCAATTTTCCCATAAGGCTGTCATGCCTAGTACACATGATTAAGTAATTTCATATGTTATTAATGAGATTACCGAAAGTGAGGTGACAGTCTATGTGCTTTGGATACGGCGGCTACGGCTACGGCGGCGGTTATGGCTACGGTTCCACTTTCGTGCTTATCGTAGTATTATTCATCCTTTTAATCATTGTTGGCGCAAGCTTCTATTAATAGACAATGAGATGGAGGGGGCTGGACCTAAAAAGGGCCAGCCCTTTCTGTTATTTACATAAGATTGACTGTGTAGTTTTTTTACGGTACATCGCATTCCTACTGATTGTTGGAATGCAAGGTGCCTTTTGACAGGACTCGCTGTCAATAGCTGTAGATTGTCCGAAGGCAAGGCGACTTCGGACAGAACCCGCTGGAAAAAGCTGTAGATTGTCCAAGGGAAGGCGATTTCGGACAGGACTGGATGAAAAATGCGTTTGATTGTCCAAAGGTAAGGCGACTTCGGACAGAACTCGCTGGAAAAAGCTGTAGATTGTCCGGAGGTAAGGCATCTTCGGACAG
>NZ_NUNF01000082.1 GCF_002585305.1 Bacillus sp. AFS037270
CTTCATTTACCGTAACGGGAATAATGGAGTTTTTTAAAGATTAAAAATAAGCAATTTGAAAGAGGTGCTAAAATGAGATTTGGTTTCGATATTGATGATACACTGATTAATTTAAGAGAACATGCTTTCCACATTTATAATAAAATATTAGGCCAGGAAATCGGACTCGAGGTTTTCAATGCGTTAAAAAAGGTCGAGATTCATGAACCATTTGGGATGACAGCAGAAGAAGGCTCACAGATGTGGAAAAATACTTTAGAAGAAGTCTACTACACCAATTGTCCAGCCTTTCCAGGAGCGGTGGAACTGCTTCAGGAACTGGATAGACAAGGCCATGAAATTTTTTATATAACCGCGCGTTTTAAGGAGCATGGTGAGCGGACAAAAAAATGGTTACTAGAACACGGCTTCCCTGTTCATGATGAAAGGTTCTTCTGGGGAATGAAGGACCACGAAAAGGTGAACATTATTAAGCAATTACATTTGGATTTTTACTTTGATGATAAGCCTGAAATATTAATGACTCTATCTGAAGAAGCTGTAAAAGTCTATCTGAAGGATCAATCTTATAACCGGGATGTAAATATGCCAAGGATTGTAAATTGGCCGGAGTATCAGGCATTTATTAAGGAGTTAGAGAATTAAAACTTGATGCCTGTCCCTGTATCAACAGCGTCAAAGAACCTTTAACTCCATCACAAACCAATATGATATACTAGTAAAGGTTTGTTTTCTGAAAGGAGTCTTATTAGTGGAGTTACAACATGAATCAACGGCACGTACGAAATCGACATATATTTTTTTATTAATTACTGGAATAGTACTTGTGGCCTTTAATCTGCGTCCTGCCATTACATCGGTAGGTCCGTTAGTGGGAATGATCCAAGAAGATGTGGGACTTGCCCATTGGAGTGCAGGTTTATTAATGAGCTTCCCATTACTTGTATTTGCGACGATGTCCCCCATTGTTCCAAGGATAGCTAATCGTTTATCAAATGAGATGACGTTACTAGTTGGTCTGATTGCACTAGTTATTGGTATAGCAATTCGGTCCATCCCCATGACGTTCTTCCTTTTCACGGGGACTCTTTTAATTGGAGTGGGCATTGCCGTCGGAAATGTGCTGCTGCCCGCCGTGGTAAAAGATAAATTTCCCGAAAAGTTCGGTCTAATGACAAGTGTTTATTCTACTTCAATGGGATTGGTTGCATCATTAGCATCAGGATTGAGTGTTCCTCTCGCGAAAGATTTGGATCTTGGCTGGCAGGGAGCTCTTATCGTATGGGCTATACCTGCTGTAATAGCGATATTATTATGGATTTATCTGCTAAGGTTTAATCAAGGTGCGGAGCATGCAGGAATCAAAAAGGCAGCATCAAGCTCTAAGGAAATGTGGCTCTCACCTCTTGCCTGGCAAATCGCTATATTTATGGGCTTTCAATCCTTTTTATTCTACGTAACGATTTCATGGTTACCTGAAATCTTACAGAGTCATGGACTAAGTATAGGAACCGCTGGCTGGCTGCTGTCCATTACTCAACTATCCGGGATTCCCGCAAGTTTCTTCATCCCTGTTATCGCAGGACGGTACCGTTCACAGATATGGATTGCTTTCGTTTTAGGGCTGTTGTCTATTATCGGCTATGCTGGATTATTATTGGGTTCATCCTATCCCGTCTTAATCATAAGTATTATCTTTATTGGGGTTGCATTGGGCGGTAACTTCCCATTGGCACTAAGCTATATTGGTCTTCGCTCGCGGAACGCTCAGCGCGCTGTAGAGTTATCTGGTATGACTCAATCAACTGGTTATATTCTTGCCGCCATCGGCCCTTTGCTTATAGGCTACTTGTATGATATGACCCATTTATGGACTATTCCACTTATTGCACTAACGGTCGTTTCTGTCGTTCTTACAGTTTTTGGTATGATATCAGGACGGAATCGGTATGTATAATAAGCCAACAGTCTTCTCCTATCGTAAAACTTTAGGTATCATTAGTATTTTTAGTAAGAAACAATTGACAAAGGCATCGCATTTTTGCGGTGCTTTTTGTATTCGTGAAAAAGGTCCGCCTATTTATCTGAGTTATTCAATATAATCACATTATTTAAATTAGATAGATAACCCCTTCGGTGAAATGGTCTTGACGACTGTTATTCAAAAAACTGAGGCATCAGGGTCGATAATAGCCCGTATTGACGACCGTTATGCCAAGTATTGAGGTAATAGGGTAGACAATAAAATAACCATTCTACATTTTTTTGTGTTTGAAATAGTTACCGATACCCGATACCCATATTGAGTGGCTTTTATTAAATCAAACGTTTGATTAGTTTGTTCCGTATAAAAAAACCTTGCCAAATCAGCAAGGTTTCTATGTGTTTCTTAAAAATGTTTCTTATCATCGATTTTAACATTAGTACTATACCTTGTTTTTAAACCCAAAATGATAAGCGCAAACACAAATGTAACACTATTAGCCGCCATCATAGGAATATCTTTTATTGATAGACCATACACCAGCCAAAAGAACACACCTAAAGTAAATAAGCTATACATCCCTAGCGAAATTCCCTCCGTATTCTTTTCTTTAATCGATTTGATCGTTTGCGGAAGGAATGAAATAGTCGTTAGAAATGCCGCTAAACAACCAAGAATCTTTGTGAACTCCTCCAAAAAAAATCCTCCCCAGCCACTTTAAACCTTTAGGGCTGCATCTTCACCTTTATTAAATTCCGGTAGCCATTCCCCATGTGCCTCAATTAAATCATCGCAAAGTGAAACAATATCATCGAGCGATAATTCCGCTGCCGTATGCGGGTCTAACATGGCTGCTTGATAAATATATTCCCGCTTCCGTGTAATCGCCGCCTCAATGGTTAACAGCTGTGTATTAATATTCGTGCGATTCAAGGCAGCAAGCTGCTCCGGAAGATCCCCTACATACGTTGGAGTGATGCCGCTTCGGTCGGCAATACATGGAACTTCCACACAGGCTTTCTCAGGAAGATTGCTAATTAATCTGCCCGTATTCAGAACATTGCCGCCGAATTTAAATGGAATGTTAGTCTCTATGGCTTCAATAATTCGGGAACCATATTCTTTAGAACGGACATGATCTAATGCCTTATTGTTTACTAAATCCTCTCTCATCGTTTCCCAGCGCTGGATTTGTTCTTCACAGCGGCGCGGATATTCATCAAGCGGTATATTAAATCTTTCAATTAACTCCGGATATCTGGATTTAATAAAGTAAGGATGATACTCAGCATTATGTTCAGAGGATTCCGTTACATAGTAGCCAAACTTATCCATCAATTCGAACCGCACCATATCATGATGTTTCGTTTTTTGCTTTTCTCTTGCCCTTCTCTTAATCTCAGGATAAAGGTCTTCCCCATTTCTTTTCACTTCCAGCAGCCACGCCATATGGTTGATTCCGGCAATCTTTTCTTGAATCCCTTCAGGATCCATTTCAAGCGACTTGAATAAATCTTTTGTACACACTTGAACACTATGACACAAGCCGACTGTTTTTATTGACGTAAAACGGTTCATCACACCTGTTAAAACGGCCATCGGATTCGTGTAGTTTAAGAAAAGAGCATCCGGGCATACCTCTTCCATGTCCTTTGCAAAATCAAGCATCACAGGGATTGTTCTAAGATTACGGAAAATACCGCCAATGCCTACCGTATCCGCTATGGTCTGGCGAAGCCCGTATTTCTTAGGGATTTCAAAATCGATTACGGTACTTGGACGGTATCCGCCGACTTGAATGGCATTTATGACGTATTTGGCCCCCCTTAAGGCATCCTTACGATTTAGATAAGACTTAATCTCAATATTTTTGTTTAAACTTTCCTTTAAATTTTGGAGCATATTCTCAGAATCTCTTAATCTTTGTTCGTCGATATCAAAAAGGGCGAACTCAAATCCCTCTAAAGCTGGAACAAGCATGCAGTCCCCAAGAACATTTTTTGCAAATACCGTACTTCCTGCACCTAAAAATGTAATCTTTGACATGTTTTTTCCTCCCTATCTTCTATAATTTACTATTTTATTAGGATAAGCTTGTCAGTATGAAAATCTGCGAGGTATAGTCCCCCCATTGCAGGGACCCAGAAACAGCTTGATCCAGTTGAATACCAGCATTCATCAGTTCATCCCCATAAAAAGAGCCATGTAAACCTTCAATTTTATATTCCACATCATCACGAAGGCCTTTTAATAGGAGGCGTTCATAGCCTGAATTTGGTTTTCCGAGTACCTGATAACGCCCGGCGATGGCTTCCTTCTGATCCTCAGACACAACCATCCAGCTCGTCACATTGCCATCTTTTTCGAATGGACTAAGCAGGCGGTAAAAAGTGCCTGTCTGTAGCAGTTTGCGGTTTTCTTTGTAAAAGTTGATTTGCTCTCTTACTTTCATTTTTTCTTCCTCAGGCATTTTTGTTACATCCAATTCATAGCCAAATGCACCAAAATAAGCAACATTCGCTCTTGTTTCAAGGCTTGTCACTCTGCCAACCTGGTGGTTTGGTACTGCAGATACATGGGCCCCCATCGAACTTAATGGATATACAAAGGATGTACCGTACTGAATTTTCAAGCGCTCAACAGCATCGGTATCATCACTCGTCCAAGCCTGTGGAGCATAATAAAGAAGTCCCGGATCAAAGCGGCAGCCTCCGCTCGCACATGATTCAAAAAGGACATCAGGAAATTCAGTAGTCAGTCTTTCGTATAAATCATAAACACCTAAAATATAACGGTGCGCCACTTCCCGCTGCCGATCAGCAGGAAGCAATGCTGATCCGATTTCCGTCATATACCGGTTCATATCCCATTTCACATAAGAAATCGGCGCTTCACCCAAGACCTTTGCCATCATTCCATATAGGTAATCCACGACATCCTTCCGGGAAAAGTCGAGAACATATTGATTTCTTCCGTGCGACTGCCGTCTATTTGGTACGTGAAGAATCCAGTCCGGATGATTGCTGTACAAATCACTAATTTTCGATACCATTTCGGGTTCAAACCACAATCCAAACTGTAAGCCTAATTCATTGATTTTTTCCGTAAGGCCAGTGATTCCATTTGGAAGCTTTCGTTTATCAACAAACCAATCTCCAAGGGAGGTGGTGTCATCATCACGCTTACCAAACCAACCATCATCTAATACAAATAATTCAGCACCTAATTCTTTAGAGGCTTCCGCCATTTCAAGAATTTTCTGCTCATTGAAATCAAAATACGTGCCTTCCCAGTTATTGATTAATACCGGTCTTTCCTGATCACGCCATTTCCCCCTGGCAAGTCTTGACCTGTACAATGAATGATATGTTTGACTCATTCCATTTAATCCACTGTCTGAGTAAACCATGACCACTTCCGGCGTTTGAAAACTTTCGCCGCTTTGAAGCAGCCAATTGAAATCAAATGGATGGATCCCCATCGTAATCCGGGAAACATCATAATAATCCACTTCTACCTGGGCAAGGAAATTACCGCTATAGACCAAACTAAAACCATACACTTCCCCTTGATGTTCATTTGTATCAGGACGCTTTAACGCTAGGAATGGATTTTGCTGACTGCTGCTGGTTCCTCTTAAACTGGAGATGCTTTGAATTCCAGACTCTAGCTTTCTCGTTTTTACATGGCGCTCTCTGGCCCATGCTCCAGATAATTGAACCATCTCAAAATCAGCATCAAAGAAATCCACGCTCGCACTCATGGTTCTTGTGAGATTTAAATTTTCTTTACCATGGTTCACAAATTTCACACTGCGGGTGATGGCACTGAACTGTTCAAAAATGCTGTAGAACAAAATTAATTCGGCATCAATTAGATCATCATACAAGGAGATTTCTAATGTTGATGCTTCATTTTCCTGCTCTACATAGGTGGCTGGAAGTCCTTCGAGCTTTGGTTTACCAAAGTATATTTTATGATCCTTATAGACAAAGTTGGTCACCCTGCTGCCATTTTCCTGCAAAACCTGAAAAGCAGGTTCACGAAAGTCAGTAGTTCCATAAGCCGGATATTCCTGTTTTGAGGTATCTAACGAAAAGGACAAATCACCTTCGAACACACAAGCAACATTCGCCTTTGCCTCACTTGTATAAAGGTGAGAAAAGGAGTCTCTGTGCCGAAGCTTTTTCCCGAAATATAAATGTCCTAATTGGTTGTTTTTTAAAATATTGAAGATATAACTAATTTTTTCAGACCGAAGGTGAAATTCCTTTGAGTCTTCATTGTAGTAAATGGGCATTTGTGTTATTCCTCCAAACTATTAACCTTTCACTGAACCGGCAGATAAACCTTGAATAAAGTGTTTTTGTAAGAATAAGAAGAGAACGGCCATTGGCAGTACAGCTAAAATTGCGGCTGCTGCTACCAGGTTCAGGTTGTTTGTATTCGATCCAAAGAATCCTGACAGTGCTACTGTTATAGTTTTCACTTCATCCGCCTGCAGGAAGAAAATCGCAAATTGATAGTCATTCCAAATATATACGCAAGAAATAATTAAAATAGAGGCTGTTACTGGTTTTAACAATGGAAACACCACTTTAAAGAAGGTTCCGATTGTACTGGCCCCATCTATTTTAGCCGCTTCTTCCAATTCTTTTGGAATGGTAGAACGGATAAAGCCTGCATATAAGAAAATCGTTAATGGCATAAAAGAAGCGACGTTATTCAAAATGGCGATAAGATGGGTATTCATCAGCCCCATGTCCACGACCAAATTATATAAAGGAACTAAAGCGGTTAATGGCGGGATGACCATTACAGAGATAAAAACCATATACATATATTTATTTAGTTTCGTTTGCCGTCTGGCAAGCGGGTAAGCAGCTAAAGATCCAAATACAATCAGCAAGAGCGCGGAAAAAAAAGTAATAATGACTGTATTGATAAACGCATTTCCTAAATTCGCCATTTCCCATGCTTCGGAAAAGTTGGTGAATGACCATTGTTTAGGAAAAACCCACTTGGAGCTGAAATCCCCTCTTGCTTTAAACGCGGTTGTAATTAGTATATAAAAGGGTATTAAGTGAAATAAGGTAATCGCAAGAGCAATCAGTGTTAAAACAGTCTTATTTCGTTTATTCAGGTAATTCATTATGCCTCGACCTCCTTGCGTTTAAAGAAAATCAATGTGGCCAAGCTGATGATGAGGATGATGACTGCCATTAAAACACCCTCCGTTGCTGCATAACCTGCATCCTGTCTATTAAAATATAAGTCATACATAAAGGTAGACATGGATTGCGAGGCATTCCCCGGTCCGCCGCCAGTTAGCGAAATAATCACATCAAATAATTTCAACCCGCCAATAATATTTAAAACCATATTGATCGTGATCGAAGGCATTAATAATGGTAATGTAATATTTTTAAACTGCTGAAAGCTTGAAGCACCATCAATTTGAGCAGCCTCGTAATATTCCTTTGAAATACTTTGCAGGCCTGCTAAATAAATAATCATCGCTACCCCTACAAATTGATAAGTATTAACAAACACGATGATCCATTTATTCATATTCGGATCGGCTAACGCATTGATTTTATCTAGACCGATAAATTGCAATAGATCATTTAAGGCGCCTCCTTGATAAGCAAAGAAGAAATACCAGATATAACCCATAATTAAAGGACTAATGATGACCGGCAGGTACACAATCGTCCGTGTGATAGCCCGCGCTTTAATACTCTGGTTCAGTAATAATGCATAGAGCAACCCTAAAATATTTTGAAAAATTGTACTGCCAATACCGAAAATTAATGTATTCCCGACAACAAGCCAGGTATCTGGGTCTTTTAGTAACCTCGTATACTGGTTAAATCCAACATAATCATAGGTTTGAGAAAAACCATCCCAGTTGGTAAATGATATTTTTATCCCCATAAGGAAAGGATAAACAATGAAAAAGCATATGACGGCAAGAGCCGGAAGATACATCCACCATAGGGAGGATTCTTTATGAACTTTTAGTTTAACTATTTTTTCTTTAGTCTTCGTGGGTGCAGCTTTTTGAGTTTCCACTTCAATCATCAGTATTCAGCTCCTATAAAAGATCTTTTACAGTTGGAGGATATAGAGGCAGCTTGCTTGTCTGCCCCTATATCTCATACCAAGTTCTTCTACTTTTTCTGATCCTTTAGACGCTTGAATTCCTCGCCCACTTTTTTCGATACTTCTTTTGGTGACATTTTACCGGATAATAATTCTTGTCCAGTTGCACCAAGAACATCCCACATACCGCTTGGTAAATAAATACGGTCAAAATATGGCTGGACTTGAACATTTTTAAATGTTTCATAGTCCTCAGAGTAATAGTTTTTGGCATCTGTATTTGTCAAACCTGCAGGTAAGGATGTACCTTCTGCAATTTCTTTTACAATTTCCGGCTGTGAAATATACTCTAGAAACTTTTTGGCTTCTTTCTTGTGTTTTGAATCCTTCCATACTGCAAGTGTATGGCGTTCTCCGCCGATCCAAACCGGATCGTCGCCTTTATGAATGACAGGCATTGGGATAACCCCTAATTTCACTTCAGGATTTAACTCTTCTACAGATGGTCCTAACATCCCACCACCGATAATAAACCCAATTTTATTTTGAGCCATTAGTTCTGTCATTTGTTGATTTTGAGCGGTTAATACATCCTCGTTCAATAAGCCTTTATCCTTCATTTCCTTTAGTTTTTCAGGGAGGAAGGAGTAGTCGGACCAATTAATATTTCCTTCTAATAATTGTTTCTCGGAATCAGGATTCGATTTTGTAACGAATAAAGGTGTCAAAAACTGGTCAAAGTATTGACCAAATGACGATTTATCCGAACCAGCGAACCACAATGGAGTGACTTCGCCTTTACTTTTCTTTTTAATCGTTTCAAGTGCGGTCATAAAGTCATCAAAGGTAGTTGGAGGCTGAATTCCGTACTTCTCTAGTAGTGATTTATTATATGTAATTCCGTCTTTCGCCTGATTTAATGGATAGGCATAAACTTTCCCTTTGTCATCTTTCAGGATGGGATCTAATGCTGGATCAAGGTTCTTTACCCAATCCATATCACTTAAATCTTCAACATAATTTCCGTATCGCTTTTGGGCCCAGCCGTGGGTATCAAATAAATCCGGCATATCATTGGCCGCCATTTTTACACGCAGCATACCTTCATAACCATCAGCAGGATAATTATATTTAATATCTATCTTAGGATTTTCCTTCTCAAATTTTTGGATGACATTTGTGAGTGTTTTCTGGTCAGCTTCATTTGTTACAGTTGAATATAGTGATAATGTTACTTTGCCGCCTTCACTTGATGAAGAACTTTTACTAGAGCAGCCCGCAATGATGGTGGTAAGAGAAGCAGCAATAGCTAAAACTTTTAATACTTTCCTCATATAAATACCCCCTGGATTTCCAAATGTAATGGATTTATTGCCGATTTGTTATCAAAAACTACTTTCAAAATAACAATAATTACTAGACAAGTTCACTTGAGCATAGGAAGGAGGCACTATATAATATAGATACTCCTTTTTCTGGAGGGAGTCTGGGGTTTATTCATCTGCGTAATATGTGATTGGCCGTCACAAATAACAATCTATAAAACTCTAAAGTAGATTACGGATGAATAAGCCTCTTCCTATCTTTCTTTCATTTGTTTCATAGAACCATTTTTCAGGATATTTCGATTGTTTTTCTATGGCATCACCCCCTTTAAAAAGATATTTAAGCATGCAGACAGCCTATCTTACAGCACCGCAGCTTTGTCTAATTACCAATTCAGAAGGCAATATCACTTTTAATGGGAGTGTTCTTCCATTCAATCGATCCATTAATAGTTTTACTCCTGTTTGACCCATTTCTTTTGTATGGACTTTTATAGTAGTTAGCGGTGTACTTGTAAACTGAGCAATTTCGATATCATCAAAGCTTACAATGGCGACATCATTTGGAACTGAAAGCTTAGCTTCCTGTAATGCTTTTAATGCACCAATAGCCATTGGATCACTCGCGATAAAGAATGCTTCCGGAAATTCCCCCAGTTTAAGCGCCTTCTTCATTAATTCGTAACCTTGGGCCATTTGATACTCTCCGATAAATGTCCAACTCGGATTGTATAATTCCTCTCTCTTCATCATCTTCTCAAAGGTTGTAAGACGTTCATCCTCAATCCTAACTTTCCCGCTATTTACATGTTCCTTTTCTTCTCCGCCAATGTACCCAATCCGTTTGTAACCCACGTTCAATAAATGATTCACTGCTAATTCTGTTGACTTAACAAAATCGATTACCACTGAGTCATAAAGGGCATCATCTGGAGAATGGTTAATATACACAACGTTTTGAATACAATCACTAACTTTTTTTAAAGCTGTTTCACTAATTCTGCCAATTACAATCAAACCATCAAAATCATGGATTAGTTGATTAGAGCCTGTTTCATGAAGCCGAAACATACTGCTTGACGTAATTCCTTGCTTTAATAATTCTTCCTCTACTCCCTGGCGAATCGACAAGAAGTAAGGATCACTCATTTCTTCTTCTAGTGTTTGGCATAGTAATATCCCAACATGGGGTGTTTTTTTTGCAGCTTCCAAATGTTTTTCGGCTTGTCGTTCGAGGATCGTCTTATAACCGAGTTCCTTTGCAGATTGTAATATGCGTAGTCGGGTCTCCTCTAAAACCGATATGGTCTGATCATTATTCAACACTCTTGAAACAGTTGTGGGAGATACATTTGTCATATTTGCTATATCTTTTATTGTCACCATCTTAAACCTCTCCACTAATAAATTTACTTATATTCCATAAAATATCACTAAATCATTTACCATGTTCTACCTTATGATATCAACTAATGAAAGGGTTTTCAATATTATTTTTAGAAAATTTAGTAAAAATATTACCATTCTTTTTAAGGGTTCTAATCTAAGTCAACTGTTGGCTTGTATCAAACTTTTACAACCTCTAAACTCCATTTAACTGTCCTAAAAGTTTTGGCAGAATAAGAATGTGGATTTATTAGGGTAATAACGATAAATAAACCTACTAAATATATCACTAATTTTTTTAAGACAACAATAGAAATGAATAGGTTAGTTTATAGAAATAATCCCTACAGTCTGTAAGGTGCTACCCCGATTACCAATTTGCTAAGACCTATACAACAAAGAAAGGTCAACCAGCAATTTGGTTGACCTAAGGATTTTTTCTCATTTATATTAAGGTTTCTATTTATAATTGATTCACCAGTTGGTTCATTGAGTTTAATTTCGATGACAACTCAATAAACCACTCTTCATCCCCAGTTGATAATGCCAAGTCGATTAAAAATTGAACTTGCGCCTTGTTTGACACGTTAGAAACAGGCAGTCTCTTCACTCGTTCACTTAACATTGAAACCTTTTTTCCAATGATCTCATTATTGTCACTCGTAACAACAGTTACCTTAACGATTCCTGAAGTATCAAGTGATTCAATAAACCCCATGACTAATTCCCCATCCCGTAATGTTCCCTTAATCCAATCACCTGTTTGTAACAACATTCTTTTCACCTTCCTAAATATTTTAGTCTTTTTATGCCTGTTAGTTTTAATCTGTAATTTTTTTTATTACAATTTATCTAAAAAGAAATCTGCGACCAAAAATCAGCTACAACGCTTATTCTTCTTTATTAACAAGGTCGATAATTTCTTTCAGTGTATAGTCCTTTAAATATTCACCCAAATGTTCTTCAGCACCTAAGAAGATAGAAAATAGGACTCTTTGCATATTCGCACCTACAATACACCGTTCATTTGAATCTGGACACTTCGGCTGCAGAGCACCTTCAGAGGTGATCTTATAAATATCCCAGAGATTAACTTCATTTAGTTCTAGAGCAAACAAAAATCCGCCGCCAGGTCCCTCTTTTGATTTTATAAATCCATGTTTTTTTAACAAACTTAGCACTTTACGAATCCGCACAGGGTGTACACAGGCACTCGCTGAAATAGCATCACTTGTCGACATCCGGTCGGGCTGCAGCGCAAGAAAAGTTAAACTATGAATGGCTAGTGTAAAATCACTATTCATGGCCTGCCCTCCTAAGAAATAAAAACTGCAAATCACCTTATTATTTCATTTATTTTTAGCATCATTAATACTATTTAGTAACGCACTGTAATACTAAACGTTACAGATTAGCTTGTCAAATATCTAGATAATTAGTGCTAAACTATCTCCTTCAAGCAAGTATAAATTTAAACATTCCATTGTTTTTTAACTTGTTCTTCTGCTATCATTTTAATTTTTTCCCATGGCAATTCTTTTTTCACAAGGACATTTGTATGATAATTTCTTTCTTTATAATTAACTGTTACGAATACTTCAATCATTTCTTTTTCCTCCTTCATTATTTATTCTTTAATTGGCCATTCTTTGTAATTCAGTACTCAAGAATGTGCGAAGTTTACGGGGAAGAAAGCTGCGGATTTCCTCGTCGTTATAGCCTACCTGTAATCTTTTTTCATCCATGATAATCGGCCGGCGCAACATTTTTGGGTTCTCCATGATTAATCTGTAAAAATCATTAAGCGGAAGAGATTCAATATTTATATTTAATTCCTGGAAGGCTTTCGAATTTGTTGAAATAATTTCGCTAGTTCCCTCTTCAGTCAAGCGAAGAATCGATTTAATCTCATCGACTGTAAGGGGATTAGATAATATGTTTCTTTCGATATAGTCAATATGATGTTCCTCAAGCCACGCTTTTGCTTTACGGCAAGAACCACAGCTTGGAGTCGAATAAAGAGTCACCATGCTTTAAACACTCCTTACATATAATTTGGTATACATGAGATATCAGTTAGGTAGGTACCCCATTGTGAGTTGGATTAAACATAGCTTTATTTTATAGATCCTAACTTTACACATCCTTAAAATGTAATAAAAAAAATTACAGTTTAGCTCGAGTAATACCTATCACCTAACTCATTTTCATTCCCTATACTGTAACTTTAATCTTTACAGTTAAAAATGTCAAATGGAAGGTATTGGTTTAATGTAAAATTTCATTGCCAATTATGATTACCGGAAATATCGAGGTCGGCTTGTAAGTTTATTAATGAATATGGAAGGCTCACTGCCCGGAACAGTAAGCCTATATGTGAGTGAATATATGAACCTATGATTTGAGTATTGCCAAAGAACCCGGGATAAACAAAAGGAGACTACAACCAGCCTTGTTTTAAATTACATATTCATCATATCATGACCTCCTGAAGAACCTGAGCCTAAGGAAGGATCAATCATTCCGAAGATCATCGCAATGTGAGCTATGATTAAGAAAATACTAACAAAGATTGCATGGATTTTCAGCTTCTCTTCTACCGTTTTGTGTCTATAAATCAGTCCTAAATCAAGTAATGCCATTCCTAGGAAAGGTACGATACCGAGCAGATAGAAAGTTACAGCAACAACGTCAATCCAGCCCTTCCATTCACCATGAACAGTGAGCGGAATATAAGCGTTTTTCATTAGGTAAATGAAAACACCTGTAAAATAGGTCCCCGCAAAAATACCTGTTACTTTATTTAATTTTTTCAACGCACCATCTAATTTTCGTGTGAATAAGATAGCAATTTCTGTAATCGCCAAAATCTCGGCACAAATAACCGGAACCGCCATAAAAATTAATAAATTCCAAGGCTGATTGTCTGCAAGTAAACCCATGTAATGCGTCATATTCATGTCTAACTCTCCTCTATTTATCTGATACTCTTAATATAGGAAAAAAGTATGCAGAAATTTAGCAGAAACCTTGAAGAAAATGTGTAAAATGTCGAATAACATCTATACATTCACAGTTTGGACAAAGCCTGCTTTATAAACTTAGAAATAAAAAGATTTTCGACTATCGGCTAACAAAAAAACCGTAACCTACAAGGATACGGCTTTAACAATTACTTTAATTTTACGAATTGGGAAGTTCACTTTATGGTTAATGCCCTTTTACATTCATTTGCTCTTGATGAGAAGGATTAGAATCGGATCCGGCAATTGATACATATATTCCATAACCAACCATCACTATTAATAAATAAGCAATTGCTGAAAGTGCCCACTTTTTCCACATGATGCTCACCTCTACAATTTTACTTTTTGTAAACGTAACGCATTAATAACAACCGATACTGAACTGAATGCCATTGCTGCCCCTGCTAACCAAGGTGCCAGGAATCCAAGAGCAGCAACAGGAATACCAAGGGTATTATAGGCAAGGGCCCAGAACAAATTCTGCTTAATATTACGAATGGTCTTTTTACTCATATAAATCGCATCGGCAATACTATTTAAATCTCCACGAATAAGGGTGATATCGGCTGCTTCCATTGCAACATCGGTACCAGTTCCAATAGCCATTCCGATATCTGCAACTGCAAGGGCTGGAGCATCGTTGATTCCATCACCAACCATTGCAACTTTCTTCCCTTCTGCCTGCAATTTCTTTATTTCATCGACCTTTCCTTCAGGAAGAACTTCAGCAATAACCTTTTCTATACCTACTTGTGAGGCTATAGCTTTAGCTGTCTGTTTATTATCCCCAGTAATCATAATTACTTCTATTCCCATATCCTTAAGGCGACTGATGGCTGATTTGGATGTTTCTTTAATGGTATCCGCTACAGCTACCATCCCAGCGTATTGGTAGTCGATAGCGACGAGCATTGCTGTTTTACCAACCTTTTCTAAATCATTCATTTGATCATAACCATTTTCTACAGCAACATTGTATTTATTCATTAATTTTCTAGTACCAATTAATAGTTCTTTTCCATCAACTTTTGCTTTGATACCAAATCCGGGTATTGCCTCGAAATCCTTAACTTCCTTTAAAGAAATCCCCTTATCCTTAATTCCTTGAACAATTGCTTGTGCTAGTGGATGTTCTGATTGTTTTTCAGCGGATCCAACAAATGATAAAAATTCATCTTCTGTTAGAGTTGAGGCAGTGAATACATCTGTTAAAACAGGTGTTCCGTTTGTAACGGTACCTGTTTTATCTAATACAACCGTAGAAATTTTATGGGTCATTTCCAAATGCTCTCCACCCTTAAACAAAATTCCATATTCCGCTGCACGACCTGAACCCGCCATTATAGACGTTGGCGTTGCTAATCCCAATGCACAAGGACAAGCAATAACTAGAACTGCTATCAATTTTTCTAGTGCTTCCGCAAAATCGCCAGGAGACACCCAAACATACCAAACGATAAAAGCTACTACAGCTAGGGCAACAACAATCGGAACAAACACACCAGAAATCTTGTCCGCAAGACGTTGTATCGGTGCCTTAGAGCCCTGCGCTTCTTCTACTACTTTTATAATTTGGGCTAAAGCCGTATCTCTGCCTACTTTTGTTGCCTCAATTAATAAAAATCCGTTTTTATTTATAGTAGCTCCTATTACCTCATCACCAATGGTCTTATCAACCGGGACACTTTCACCCGTGAGCATTGATTCATCGATAGCGGAGCGACCTTCCAATATTTTTCCGTCGACCGGTATCTTATCACCAGGTTTAATATGAACGATATCACCAACCATTACTTCTTCAATGGCGATTTCTTGTTCTACACCATCTCTTTCAACAATGGCTGTCTTTGCTTGAAGGCCCATCAGTTTTTTAATCGCTTCTGATGACCTTCCTTTAGCCTTTGCTTCAAAAAGCTTTCCAAGAATAATCAGAGTAATAAGAATGGAACTAGTCTCAAAGTAAAGTTCTACGGAATGGTTCATACCTCCGATAGACATCAATGATAAATATAAACTGTAAAAATAAGCTGCCGATGTTCCTAAAGCCACGAGAACATCCATATTGGCACTTTTATTTTTTAATGCTTTATAAGCTCCAACATAAAACTGTTTACCAATATAAAACTGTACTGGGGTAGCTAAAGCTAATTGAACCCATGGATTCATAAACATTTTTGGAACCCATATAAAGGAGGTAAATGAAAAGTGGCCCACCATGGCCCATAAAAGCGGCAAGGAAAGGATGGCTGAAAAGATAAATTTCCCAGTTTGTCTTTCAATCTCCTTTTGACGATGGTCACTTGTTTCTTTTGCATCTTCCTTTATTTGAGCACCATAACCAAGGTTTTCTACCTTATTAATAATTTCACTTGGGTTTAGGACTGCACTGTTGTACTCTACAGTCGCTTTTTCAAGTGCCAAATTGACATTTGCTTTTACGACACCATTTAATTTAGTTAAACCCTTTTCTATTCGTGTAGCACAGGCAGCACAGGTCATACCGGTTATGTCAAACTCCGTTTTTTCATTAACAACATCGTAACCAAGATCTTTAATCTTTTTTTCAATTTCTTCAATATTTATTTTTTCTGGATTATATTTAACATTTGATCGCTCTAAAGCAAGATTAACATTTGCTTCTTCCACGCCTTCTAATCTTTTAAGACCCTTTTCAATTCTTACCGCACAGGCGGCACAGGTCATACCTGAGATTTGGAAATTTGTTTCTTTAACATTTTGACTCATAAAAGCCAACTCCTTATACCCTATAGAGGTATATTTTTTTGTGAAAAGAACGTGCTATTACTAGCACGTCACTTTCACTATTTACTTCACGTCGTATCCTTGATCATCGATGGTTTCTTTAATCTTATCTAATGAAACCTCTTGGGTATTAAACTCAACATCCACTTTAGCTGCTTTTAAGTCAACTTTTACGGAACTAACACCGTTTAGTGCACCTACACTTCCTTCTACTGCTTTCACACAATGACCGCAAGACATTCCTTGAACATTTAATGTTACCTTTTCCATTTTAAAACTCCCTCTCATTTATTTTTTTATTAGTCTTTGTATAGTAGTTAGCAGTTCATCCACAACTGCATGGTCGCCCTCTTGAATTCTTTCGAGCACACAACTTTTCATATGGCCTTCCAAAAGAACTTTCGCAACACTATTTAAAGCTGCTTGGGTGGCTGCAATTTGCGTAATAACATCATCACAATAGGTGTCTTTTTCAATCAGACCTTTAATACCACGAATCTGTCCCTCAACTCTATTTAATCTTGAAACAAGATTTTGCTTCGTTTTATCTGAATGATGACTTTTTCGTTCTGACGTTAAAGGAGCACAGTGTTCATTAGAATGATTCAGGTTAACAGGATCGTGATTATTCATTACCATCCCTCCTTTGATTTAAATTTACCATACCCCCCTACCCTATGTAAATAGGCGTTGATGAAAAATTTTTAGTTTTCACTGAAAATTCACAAGTTGTACACAAGCTAGTCTATTTAACTTGAATTAACATAATGAACAAAGAGTGGTCTTAACCAAAAACTACCATTTTATGACTTTCTATTCCTTTCAACACACCATCATTATATTAAACTACAAGATATTACAAATTCCTTACAGTTAGATTACGATTTTCGGCATAATATATCAATTTATCTAAACGGTAGTAAACTAAAGGTATATATAGAAAATTAATTAGTAAGGGGAAACAAATGAAAAAGAAGTTTATAGCATTATTTACAGCTACAGTATTCGGGACATCCTTATATAGTACGACAGCCATGGCTGCGACAATCAAAGTTAAAAGCGGGGATACTTTATCTAAGTATTCTAAACAATATAATATAGCAGTTTCAGAAATTAAGACTGCTAATAAATTATCAAGTGATAGAATCTATATTGGCCAGAATTTATACATACCTGAGAAAGGCAAGGTCGTGGCTAAAACTAGCACCAGTCCATCTTCAGTAGTATATACAGTAAAATCTGGTGATAGCTTGTCATTAATCGCCAAAAGATATGGGACAACAGTGACACAACTAAAATCGTGGAATGGATTGAAATCGGATTTAATTAGAATAGGTCAAAAATTAAAAGTTACTAGTGGTACTGTGACATCGCCAGTTGCTCCGACTCCTTCGGCTACTAAACCTGCAGTGTCCTCCATTAATAAAGCCAAATTGGTTCAAGACGCAAAAACAGTGGTTGGCAGCCCCTACAAATGGGGAGGAACTACTTCAAGCGGATTTGATTGCAGTGGATTTATTTACTATGTAGTCAACAAACAAAAAAACGTCTCTCGTTCGACTGTTGCTGGATATTGGAACATGATGAAACCTGTGTCTACTTTATCCGTTGGCGATTTTGTCTATTACGAAACGTATAAAAAAGGTCCTTCGCATATGGGAATCTACGTAGGGAATGGTAAGTTCATTCATTCTGGGTCCCAGGGAGTTCAAATTTCCGACATGAATATCTCTTACTGGAAATCTCGTTATCTTGGGGCAAGACAATTCTAGTTTTAAAAGTCCTTATCTTATCGATAGGGGTTTTTTTAATTGCTCACTAACTCGGTAACATCTAAAAAAGACTAGAGTTTGAATTGCAAAATCTAGTCTTTTTTCAATTTACATTATTTTATTAGACACGGTGCATCATTGGAAGTGAGAACAAATAAATGTTTGCTACTGCAAGCAGTACCATTAATACATAATATGGAGCTAATGCTTTAAAGGATCCCTTATTACCGATACGGTATGCCGTATAGATGGAACCAATCATCCCTATTACAATAATAATATACTGCAACATTTGAACAGATGAAGCTGGAGCAAATGCAAGGTCACCCCTTGTTACATTCATACCGAATAATGCAGCAGAGTTGTACCAGATTGCTTTTCCTTCAGTAATAATATGGAACAAGTTGTGAGCAAGGTGGCCTGCTAAATCCAATGGAATAATCGCATAACCGAAACGAACAAAGTTTTTCTTAACTTTCTCTACAGATCCACCTGTTATGGTAGCAAGTTTAGCTGTTCCATATAAGAGCGCTACTGGGATTGCCATTGCAATAATGAAGGCGACAGTAAAGTTTACATTATAATTATCCGTTCCTGTAACAGATCCAATTGCGTTTAAGATATCCTGCCATATTGCTACCATTGTGATGTTTTGAACAAATACAATACCCATAATAACCGCTGCTAAGAATGTATGCTCCACCATTGGTTTTTTGATTCCCCATAATTCAGATGTTGGTACACGAGGGGAAATACGAATTGAGTTATTTGGACAACTTTTTACACAGTTTCCACATAAGTTACAATCAGCTGCGGTATCCATAGTTCTTACAAATTGAAACATTGGGCAACCTTCAGCTTTTTCGCTTCCTTTATAGCACGATTGAGTTTTACATGTCTTACAAATCTCAGGTGTGCCGCGAAGTTCTAATGACCCGGAACGCGAATAGTTACCTGAAAGTCCTCCTAGAAAGCATAAAGTTTTACAAAATGATCTTCTTTCGTAAAAGATAGAAGTCCCAACTACCATGGTTACAAGTAAAAGAAGTAAATAACCCGATCCTCTTGGTGATTCAACAATCCCCCAAATATGATCGCTGTACGTAATGGCGATGAAGAAAAAATCAATCATCCAAAGTCCATACTTTCTTAAAAACTTTGGCATGGGCCGATTACTACCGATCGTTTTGCGAATAATGTCGCTTACTTTACCAAACGGACATATTGTACACCAAAATCTTCCGATTACTAAGAAGAAAATTGGTATTAAAGGCCACCATAAAACCCAAGTCAGGGATGTTCCAGCATTTCGGGAGGGATCAACTGTTCCAGCCACCAATTCATAGACAATAACGGAAAAAACAGCAAGGACTATCCATTGAAAAACCCCCGGATACCATTTACTTTGTATAAATTTCTTAACGATAGGTATTGATAATAAATTATAAGGCTTTTTTTCCTCCAATTGTTTTTTCTCTTTAAATAACTTGTCTTTTGGAATTGCCACTGGAACCATCCTTTCTTCTAAACCACTTGTTCCAAACACCAATTACTATAAAGGAAAGATTAACCGCACCGAACGTTCCTAAAACCTTAAGGTTTGCCGGTTCTTCTTTGACAGGCTCATGACTGTGACCGCCACTGCCCTCCATATCCATACCTTCCATGTCTTCCCCTTCAGTCATTCCTTCCATATCATGACCATTACTGGAGTTATGATCACTACTCACGCTTTTAGTTTGATGACTATTTGAGTTGTCCCCACTTATGTCCATGCCTTCCATATCATGTTCCGATTGGCCATTCAGGCTAGATGTGGATGGAACTTTACCATGATCTCCATCCGCGAAAGCTATTCTTCCCCCTGAAAATACAACCACAAGGATAATGATTAACAACCATTTTCCCTTCAAAGCCTTCACCTCATTTCAAATTAGTGTAACGTACGATAATTGCTTAACAACTTAAACTTTAATAGAAAAGTTTGCAGAAACTTTGAGTTTTTCTTGTATAAAATATGTCATTTGCAAAAACATCTTGATTTGACACAAAATTGGAATAAAGTATTATTAACCTATAATTTTTATGGTGGGAATTTTTTAGAAATCTATTAAATCTGCAAAGTTTCTTCAAAATCTTCTTCTATTATTAAGGTATAAACTTTGATAAGGTGGTGGCGATATGAAAACAATTTTACTTGTCGATGATGAAACTCGAATGCTTGACCTTTTAGGACTTTATATAGCTCCTCACGGTTATAAATGTGTTAAGGCTAACTCAGCAAAAGTCGCTCTGACTTATTTTGAAAAAGAAAAAATTGACCTGATAATCTTGGATATTATGATGCCAGAAATGGACGGTTGGGCAACCTGCAAAAAAATAAGAGAGTTTTCAGAGGTCCCCATTATTATGCTGACAGCCAGGAGTGAAACGCCAGACATCATAAAGGGTCTAAAATTTGGGGCTGACGATTATGTGACAAAACCTTTTAATGAAGAGGAGTTATTAGCCAGAATCGAGGCATTGCTAAGAAGAACGAGAACTTCAACAGAAAATCAGCATTTTCTAGTTTTCAATGGCCTAGAATGGAATCAGGAATCTATGGAATTAAAATATAAAGGCCAAGTCATTTCGGTCACACCGAAAGAATTTGCTTTAATTGGTTTGTTTATAAAAAATCCTCAAAAAGTTTACTCTCGTGAACACTTATTGTCATCTATATGGGGGCTCCAGTCGCAAATAGATGATCGAACTATTGATTCCCATATTAGGAATTTACGTGAAAAGTTAAGGAATGCAGGATTCCCTATAGATAACCACCTTTTTACAGTTTGGGGTATAGGATACAAATGGGTAAAGGAAGATTCTGAAAAGAACAGGTAAATGCAATAATTGAATTTAAACATGCTCCTTTTAATGAACTTTTATCCACTAAAAAAGCAGTGATCTAGTTGATAATCACTGCTTTTTTATCGTTATTTTAATTTTCCAGATGTGATAATTTGCTCCCAATTATCCCCGCCATCTTTCGTTTCATACAAAGATGTTGAAAATGTGGAAACCACAATTTGTTTTTCGTCCTTTTCATTTACCGATATAGAAGAGACCACATCCTGACCAAGATCTAAACCTATACTTTTCCAAGATTGTCCTCCATTTTTAGAAATCATTACCCCTGCGGCCACATTGTCCATTGAGTAAGCAATAATGTCTTTTCCATTATGCATAACTGTCATAGCTGTAATTAGACGGGTATCGTCAAACATTTGCCAATTTGCTCCACCATCTTTTGAAATC
Organism: Bacillus sp. AFS037270; assembly: GCF_002585305.1. The sequence goes on from NZ_NUNF01000082.1 coordinate 21,659, forward strand.
ATAACTCCATTTTCTGTACCCGCCAGCAAGGTATTTTTATCTTCCGGTAGAACAAGTAGCGAGTGAACTTTCATCAGGTCACTTGGTAATCCTTTTGGTTCTATCTTAGCCCATTTTTTCCCACCGTCAAAACTCTTATAAATCCCAGCACCATATTGCCCTGTACCCATATCATTTAGTCCATAAATGACGTTTGGATCATGATGATATGTTGTTAAAGTGTGGAAATCAATTTTACCAACATACTCTACCTCTTCCCAATGCAGCCCTTTATCTTTACTGATTAATACTCCCATTGGGTTCGGATATTCAGAGTTCGTACCAGGGTGTCCACTTGTTAACATTGTACCGTCAGAACGTAAATGGAATCCCATAAAATCATCATTTGCGGAACCCACTTTATTCCAAGTTTCACCTGCATTTTTTGTTGAGAAAAGACCTTCATGAGTTGCTATGTAGGTTGTCCCATCGTTAGTAATACCTACTCCATGAATATCTTCAATTTTTTTCCCGCTCTTTACTGCTGTTATCTTTGAATCCTCTTTTGAACTACAAGCTGAAAGAATTAAACTCAAAGACAATACTGATAATACCAATACCTTTTTCATGACCCACCTCAAAATATTCTTTTTACAAACAAATTTATATTGATTATGTAAATAATATATCAATTAAATATCAAGAAACTGTGCATTTTTGATTATTGTCATCATTTGGTCTTCTATCATTTCACAAAATTCATCCGACAACCCCTACATAAGAAAAGCTCAAGGCGCCCGCCTATCGGTGACAAGCGCAAGACGAGCCGGCTGAAAGNNGCGCCTGGAGCTGGACAATTCTCAAAGTCGATTTTTATACTTTCTTAATCTGTTAAAAAATCGCTTCCCAAAGGAAACGATTCTTTACTTTTCCCTAGCTGCTAATGGCATTGACAATTTTCTCCGTTACAAGAGCAATCCGAAGAGCAAGAAGGACATTTCCCTTGTTTGGATTTTTGAATATTTTTATATAAGACTAAACCCGCTACTGCAAATATAACAATACCAATAATCCAATTAATCATTTTTCACTCCACCTTTCAGCAAAACTTTTGATTTATTAATAACACTAAATGTTTTAAATAACTTACTTAAAAAGTTTTGTGATTGATTATTTCTTTTTAATACAGTCTTTCTTTCCATCTCCATTTGGTGGAGAGTAAATTTCATGGGTTTCTGACACATAAGGATCCTCCTTAGTATTCCTTAATAATCATACAGCATCTTTATCCGCTTTGAGTTTAGTAAATAAGTTTGCAGAAAGTGACAAGATTTTATTACAATTTATAGAACTGTAGATTATTGTTTGGATAGAGTAAGGGATAAATTAACCTTAAATCATTCACATCTTCTGCAAACTTTCTTCACATAAATAATTTAAAATGGTTGTATTAAAACAAGAGGTGTAAGGCATGAAAATATCCATTAAGTTAGGTTTATGGTTTTTTATTAGTATAGTTTTTATCGAAGCCTTTTCTATGATTTTCTTACATGAGAAATTGGTACACTCACAAGTTCATCAGGAGCTGCAAGCACTTCAAGCAAGAGGCAATAGTCACCGTGCTGTATTAGAAATTAATTCAGATTCAGCAACCCTGCATCACATTGGTTTAATGGAGTCACAGACTGATACAGAAGTGGTAATTACAAATACTAAAGGGGGAATTTTGGTTTCTTCCACTAAAATCAATAAAAACATGGAGAACTTATTAAATAAACGTATCAATAACCTTCCTAGAAATGGTAGAATTCTTCAACCAGATTGGCAAAACGAAAAATATATCGCAACCGTTACTGCATTTAATAATAAGGATGGAAAAAAAGCCGGTTACGTGTATATGTTTAGAAAAACGGATGAGGTTCAAAAGTTAATCTCGCAGTTGAATAAACATTTTCTTTTGGCCTCATTATTAATCCTTATCTTTATGTTAATTACGGTTTTCTTTTTATCCAAAGCACTAACCAAGCCTCTTATTTCAATGAAAGAAGCAACCAAAAAGCTGAGTAAAGGGGATTTTTCCGTAACACTTCCACCTCCTTCTAAAGATGAGCTTGGTGAATTGTCCCAATCGATACAGACACTTGCAAAAGACTTAAACTATTTAAAACAAGAGAGAAATGAATTTTTGGCCAGTATTTCTCATGAACTTCGAACTCCCTTAACTTATATTAATGGGTATGCTGAAATAGCTAAAAGGAAGGAACTTGATGAAGCTGATAGATTTAAGTACCTCGAAATTATTCGTGAGGAATCCCAACGTGTGAGCGAATTACTTAAAGAATTATTTGATCTGGCAAAATTGGACCAAAATACGTTTTCAATCTTTAAAGAAAAAGTCGATTTATGTGTTTTTTTAAAGTCGATTTATCAAAAGGTTTTACCTGCTTTTAAAAATAAAGGAGTAGCACTAAAGCTAGTCTGTCACCAAACCATTGATTTGAATATAGACCCTTCCCGCTTTGAACAAGTAATATTAAATTTGTTAGATAACAGTCTTAAATATTCAAAAGAGAATACAACCACGTATTTAAGAGTAAGTGAGGGGAATGAAACAATTAAAATTACAATAAAAGATCAGGGAATAGGCATCCCGCAAGAAGATCTTCCTTATATCTTTGACCGTTTATATAGAGTGGAAAAATCCCGTTCAAGAGTTACCGGTGGGTTCGGATTGGGCCTTTCTATTGTTAAACAAATAGTTGAAGCTCACGGAGGAGAAATTTCTGTTGAAAGCCAAGTTGGACATGGAACAAGCTTTACAATTAATTTACAACAGTAAAAAAAGGCCTAATAGTTATCTCGATCAATTAAACTTTCTTACTGGGCTGTTTAAAAATAAATTATAGACAAATTAAAAAAGAAGGATATCCTCCTTCTTTTAATTTTTATAGGTGATGATCCATCTCTTTTTTTCCTCTATAAGGACCAATAAGTTACCGTATCAAAAATTCCTAAGAGTAGCATCAGGACACCAGCAATTCTTTGAATAACCATACCCAACTTTCTTCCCTTTTTCATAATCACTCCACTTCCACCAAGGTACCAAATAACGAAAATCACGAACAATAATGGAATGGCTGTTCCCAGAGCAAAAGTAGGAGGCAGAATAAAACCGTATGGACTAGTAAGAACTACTGGCATTAAGGTCACAAAAAATAGGACAAACATAGTTGGACAGAATGCAAGTGAAAAACTAAGTCCTAACATAAAAGAAGCAAATGGACTTTCATGCTTGTATTCTTTCGAAAGCTTTAATAAATTAAATGATCCCTTTAATTTGATAACCCCCAACATAAACAAACCAACAAAGATTAATAAAGGCCCCATTATTTTCCGGAGCCAAGGAAAATATAAAGGTAGATTTTGTTCAAATCCTCTTCCTAGCATCCAAACCAAAACACCTAATAAAGAAAAAGCAACTACTTTTCCTAGTGTGAAATAAGTAACATCCTTCCATGCAATTTCCCTTTGTATAGATCGGTTGCCATAAAGGGTTACTGCACTAATATTTCCTGTAAGCTGACAAGGTGCCAGTGCTCCTACTAATCCCAAAATTAATGCAAAGACAATGGGCCAGGATTCTAAGCTATTTGCCATATTAAAAAATGGTTTGCTTAATACTGCACTTATTTGGCTTAATAAATTGTACATAAAATCACCTTACATCACTATTTTAATAGAAATAGATTAACATAAAAAAATGCAGAAATTGTGGAGAATGATAATTATTGATTGCAATTGTTCGCAAATAAAAAGGGATTGTAACTCAATCCCTTTAAGCTCTAATTTATGTTATTAATATTTTTATACGTTTCTGATTATTTAGCAGAAAGTTCACTTTCTGTTACCCATTGATGATTTGTCACCTTTTCTCCACCGGTAGTTGAAGTGTAATCAACCATATATACTGTTGTTTTTTCAGCTGAATCAATGGTTCCAGTTGCTCCTTTCATACCCTCCATGTGGTCTGCTTCTAAGGTAACCTTTGTTCCAGGTTCTAATGCTTGATCACCAGCATCTTTAATTTCTTCTTGAATCACCCATTTATGATTCTTTACCGGTTCTCCCCCTGTAGTCGGTGTATAGGTAACAGCGTAAGCAATTGTATCATATGCACCTACAATCGTCGCCTCAGCACCATTCATGCCTTCCATATGATCTGCTTTTATGATTGCTTGGCTTCCTACTTTATAGGTTGGATTTTCAGCTGCTTTTAGTCCTTCAGGAACTTCACCTGAACCAGCATGATTCATATCACCCATATCCATATTTTTGTTATCGTCCATCTTCATATTTTCATGGTCCGTCTTTGAACTTTTGTCAGTACTGTTATCATTACCGTTGTTAGAACACGCTGCTAACATTAATACTAAGGAAAAAACACCAATCAACCATTTTTTTCTTTTCATATTAACCCTCCTAAACATTGTTACAAAATATATCCTACTATAAAATTGTGCAGAAAGTATGGATTTTGATAAAGAGGTGATTTTTTTAATCCAATTAATGTAAATGCAATAATTTTTCAAAAAATTTGTGATATGTATATATTCTTTAGCCTTTAGCAGCCTCCATTAGCGTCAAGAAACTTCCAAAAGGTTTTAGAAAAGTAATTACAAGAAAATAGAAGTTTCCCTAAAGATATTTACCCATTGCTTCTAAAAAGAAGTTCAATTATTATCTAATTAGATGATAATTAAAGTAGGTGATTTCAGAATGCAATTAAATAAAATAGTTGAATTTCATAAAGCATTAGGCGACCTTACACGGATTCGTATTATTGCACTTCTCCAACAAGGTACTTTGCACGGCCAGGCGATTGCTGGAAAGCTTGGACTTAAACCTCCAACGATTACCCACCATATGTCGAAGTTAAGAGAAGTTGGACTGATCAAAGAAAAACGGGATAAAAACACCATCTATTTTTCGCTTAACACCAAAGTATTAGAAAGCAGCGCAAATGCTATTCTAGCAGTTGGTACAGGAGGAAAAGCAAGTATGGAAATGTCGGTTACAGCAGAAGAACGGACTGCTATTATCAATAACTTCTTCACCAAAGACGGAAAACTGAAGAATTATCCTGCTCAACGTAAGAAAAAGCTCGTGGTTCTTGCACATATGGTCAAAGGGTTAGAGTTTGGAAAAGTGTATCCAGAAAAAGAGATCAATGAATATTTAAAGCAATATCATGAGGACTATGCCACCTTACGACGTGAGCTCATCATGTGTCAGTATATGTACCGAGAAAATAATCAATATGAGTTAAATCCTGTGGAATTATGGTGGTTGAGTTAAGGGCGTCATCCGGCGCCCGCTTTTTACGCACAACTAATTAGATATTTTATAAAAGAAGGTGATCACTGTGGTTATTTTTACGAGAAGAGAAACAGTATCGAAAGCTCTTTCTAGCCGGTGTAGTCAATGGGATTTGGGAACGCTTTAGTTCCGTTGCTGTATTAGCGATGCTATTGCAGTTAACAGGATCAGGTTTCGCAGTGGGTATGACTTTAGCCATCAGGCTAATCCCCTTTGTCTTTTTTGGACCTTTAGGAGGTTGGCTGGCTGATCGGTTTTCGAGAAAATTCATATTAGTAGCAACAGATTTCATTCGAATTATTTTTGCTTTATCTTTTTTACTGGTTAACAGTAAGGAGGATCTTTGGATTGTTTATCTTAGTACATTCCTTTTAGCTGCCGGAGAAGCAATTTATAGTCCCGCGAGAAAATCATCTATCCCTCTTCTGATCAGTAAGGATAAGCTTATGAAAGTGAATAGTTTGGAACAAGTGTTGATCGGTATTGTTTTAATTGGCGGTGCATTTTCTGGGGGAATCGTGTCATTTATGTTTGGAGCACATGTAACGTTTTGGTTCAATGCGGCATCATTCTTAGTGGCAGCTGCTATTATCTCAACGATTAGGTTCCCTGATATACGAGTGAATGAAAGCAGTCAGCCTATAAAGGAATCTATGCCTGTTATATTCAAAAAAGTCATTTTGCTGTCTGCTCCGGTGCTAATTCTTTTGGTCTGTGAGGTTTTAATTGCTTTCATAAACGGAATCGATAATGTCCTTATAAGTGTGTATGCCGTTTATGAATACCATTTGGGGGATATCGGTGTTGGCCTTTTTTATGGAGCATTAGGGATTGGGTTAACGTTAAGCTATTCCGTTGCCAACCGGCTTAGGAAAAATTTCTTGGTAACTGGTTTAGTCTGTTTAATGCTGGAGGGAACATTTCTATTATTATTAAGCAGAACCCATTTAGTCGTCTTTGCGTTTCTTCTATTTTGTCTTGTTGCTTTTGTGTCGGGAATTGGGAATGCATGCTTTGATACCGTACTGATGAAGGAAATTCCTGAGGAGCATCAGGGAGTGATGTTTGGGCTGTTAGCAACGCTTGGAAACACGATATTGGGGCTGTCGATGTTTTTAGCTGGGGTGGCTTTGGAATTTGTTGTGCCTCGTTTGTTAGGTTTTATTGGTGGAGTGGCATATATACTTATTCCTATTCTCATTCTTGCTACAATTTCAATGAAGTCTGTCGAAAGAGGAGAATGCATCAATAAAATGTGACTTCCCTTTTTTAATTAATAAGATCAAGAATAGAAAACTATTCAAACGTTTGATTGGATTTTCTATACCATATGTACCAAGGGGTTCAGCAATTTAATAAAACGTTTGGTTAATTTTCTACTAATAATATTTGAGTGTAATAGATACCTACGTACTACTCTCTTAACTATATGATTTTTCTCTTTAACTGTCCTTAACGAGAATTTTCTAATAAAAGATGATATCATTATCACTAACATATCACCTTGTAGGAGGCTATCATGAAGAAGCTAGTTAAAGTAGTTGCAGCAATTATTGAAAACGAAAGGCAAGAAATTTTATGTGCACTAAGATCTCCTGAAATGTCTATTCCAAATAGGTGGGAGTTTCCAGGTGGAAAGGTAGAGGTAAACGAAGATATTTATTCCGCCTTAGAAAGAGAAATTACTGAAGAGTTAAACTGTAAGATTGAGACATTTAAAGAAGTATTTAATGACAACACTCATGAATATGAAACATTCATTATTAATTTAATCTCTATCAAGTGTAGAGTGGTTGAAGGAATTCCCACTAAAAGTGAACATTCTAAGCTAATTTGGCTAAATAGAGAAAACCTTGAGTCACTAAAATGGGCCCCAGCTGATATTCCTGCGGTGGAACAACTAATTCAAGAAAAATAGTCTTCTCACAATGAGAAGACTATACTTTTTTTGTAAATTCCGTAAATAAAGTTGAAGGAATTTCGTTTTCTAATTTTAGTATTACCGTGATTGGCTTTTCACCTTCAAATTTAACTGTATTCCCTTTTCCAATATAAATGAAAGGCTCATTCTTTCCGTCGATTTCTCTGTACTTTCTTACAAATAGATGAAGATTGATTCCCTGACGTTCATTATAAATAATATTTTGCCCTCTCTCTGTATTTTGGGAAGTACTATTTGGAGTTTGCCATTGAAAATAACGCTCATCGATAAATTTATCCTTATAATTAATGGTTTCCTTAATATCCTCTTCCTTATGGAGATCGATAAATAAGAAATAATTATTCCCATTCGTAAGAAGCCCTGAACCCCTAAAGGAACTATGGATTTTACGATAATTCGATAACAAAGCTGCATCCACCATTTGGTATTGCTCAAATAATTTAAAGTGTGGGACACTGTAGTAGTCCGCTTTGAATTCCTTTTCGTACCGGAAAACCCCATAAGTGATGATATCTTCAATAAACCTTCTGTAATCCTCATTTTCTAATACCGCTTTAAAAAGTGGCGTTTTAATGAGTTCCCCATTGATATAATGAACTAACTTCGGCTTATTCTTTATCTGGACACTGTCGTAATAGTTTTGATTTAAGCATTCAAAAGCATGAAAAACACTATCATCATCAACATTACTAACCATTTTTAGGATTTGATGTTTAGCGATATCTAAATTTATTTCCTCGTGGTCTAACAAATACCTTATGATAACAAACTCATAAATCCTTTTAATCGGAAGTTTACTTGATAGTTCCTTTAAAGTCCCTTCAAAATCTTCATTTTGTAAAAGCTTCTTTAAATAGTCGTCCTTTTCAACTTTGGCGAGGAACTGTAAGTATGTTTTTTCTCGATCAATGAATTTAATTGGATCTGGTGCTCCATCATATTTCATGAAATCCATTAACAATATTGGAATTCGACCCTGATTTAGCTTTTTAAATTCAAAATACTCTTCCTTTAAATACTTCATGGAATTGAAGTTTTCCTTATCAATCTGAGCTAAGATCCTTTCCTCCGAAATCTTATCCATTTGTATATGAGTACACCCTGGAATATTCGCAAACCCAGTTGCAACTGCTACTTTTAAGCTTTCTTTATCATAGTACCTGCTACCATTTAGAGCTAAAGCAATCAAAAACGTTTTATTATGGTTCCCTATAAAGTCAAGAACCGTTAAGAACTCTTTATTTGCATACTTACGTAATCCTCTTCCTAATTGTTGAATAAACACAATAGGAGAGTTGGTGGGTCTCAGCATTAAAACAGTATTAACAGAAGGGATATCTACACCCTCATTAAAAATATCAACGGTAAAAATAAATTCTAGGTCATCATGATCACTTTCTAATCTGTTAATATACCGTTCACGTGTCTCAGGTGAATCGGCACCATATAAACAAACACTATTATAGCCCCTCTTTTTAAACTCACTTGCCATATATTGTGCATGCTCTATACTTACGCAAAAACCTAACCCTTTTCGTTTCTCACCATCATGTCCATAGAAATCCATTTTCTCAATAATAAAATCAACCCGTTCATTAACCTTTAACCTCTTGGTGATTTCCGTGATATCATCAATATCTACATCACTTAGGTCGATGCCTTCAATATCCGTTATTCCAAAATAATGAAACGGAATAACCAACTCATCCTCCAAAGCCTCATGTAAACGTACCTCGAGTGCTACATTATTATCAAAGAGGTCAAACACATTATAGCCATCACTACGTTCTGGGGTTGCGGTCATACCTAAGGTAAACTCTGGCTTAAAGTAATTAAGTACAGTTTGGTAAGTTGGACTTGTCGCATGGTGGGCTTCGTCAATAATCAGATATTCAAACTCTTCCCTTTCAAATTCATGAAAACATTTGGAAATAGTCTGAATGGTGGCAAACACATAATCTACATTCTTTTGCTTGTGATTACCGGTTAGTAGGCCAAAAGAAAGCCCCTCATTCGGTAAGAGCATTTCAAAAGTATCCTTTGCTTTCTTTAAAATCTCTTCTCTATGTACAATAAAAAGGAGTTTCTTAGGTTTATAGCTTTTTACATCAAATGCCGACATATACGTTTTTCCTGTACCAGTTGCAGCAATGACTAGTGCTTTTGATTCACCAAAGCTTCTTAGTCTCTCGAGATTTTCGGTAGCTCGCTTTTGCATTCTATTGGGAACAATATATTGTTTATTTTCATAAATCATTTGATGCGTGATCTGAGTGCTCTTAAAGCTCTTAAGGAAATCCTCATATCTCTTAATAAAATCCTCATCGGCATTCTCACTCATATTCCAAAGGTAATCATATTCATTTAATACATCCTGTATAAAACGGCCATTCTCTTTAGTAATAATTTCAACATTCCATTCAATATTGCTTTTTAAAGCACTTTGAGTAATATTTGATGAACCAATAATCACCTTATAGCTATCTCTATACTCGAATATGTATGCTTTTGTGTGGAAACCAATTTCTTTGTCAGTAACAAACACCTTTAAATCTACATTCTGAAACTCTTTAATTTTTTCTAGTGCCTTTGCATCTGTAAAATTAAGATAAGTAGATGTGATGATTCTACCCTTAATCCCTTTTTTCTCTGCCTCTTTTAAAGGATCAAGAAGGAGTTGAAGCCCGCTAAAATTTATAAATGCGACGCTAAAATAGAACCTCTCACACTCGCTCATTGATTTGACTAACTCTCTTAACAAATTACCCTTTTCAGAGTTTACGATTAGTTTCTTTTCTACCGATTCCATAGTATGCTCCTGACTATATGTCACCATTATGTTTATACTGTTATTTATTGGATGCTTGTGAAAATTCTACTATATTTCGTGGTAAATAAAAAGATCCTCTCGTCAAGATTTGAGTTGAGGATCTTTTCCTAAAATTTTCTACCTTAATAGGTTTGCAGCCTTTTAAAGTAATCTTTCGAACTTATGATTAGGTTCTCGTGGTGTATCTAAATGAGGTTACTCTCAGCAAATTTTTCAAACAATTTATTTGATGTATCAATTAATAATTCTGGTCTAGTGCTAGAACCTTTAAAGTTATTTTCTAAGTAAGAATCTTTCATAACATCTGATATTACTTTAAGGATTTCTTCTGAAATACTAGCCTTAACCTCTTCATTGTTTATATCATCCACCGAATTTCCCCGACTAATTTCAACAATTAACTTCATAATTAGCCTCAACGAAGAAAATGTCAATAAATCTTAGGAATCACACGCATTATTATTTACTATTTTTTCTAAAAACTTCATAACATAAATAATATATAACTATCAATCAACTTACACTTTTTACATAATTCATTATCTTTTCATGACCTATACAAGGAGGTTTCAAATGGAAAATTTCGTAGAACAGATTAAGTCATTATCAAACCGTGTTGAGAAACTTCAAAACTCAGTTGCAACTGAAGAGGCTACTAAGACCTCAATTATTATGCCTTTCTTTCAAATACTTGGTTATGACATCTTTAATCCTGAAGAATTCACACCCGAATTTGTTGCTGATGTAGGGATCAAAAAAGGGGAAAAAGTTGATTACGCCATCATGAGTGACGGTAATCCGATTATTTTAATCGAAGCAAAATCAATTAACGAAAAACTGCAAAAACATGACTCACAGCTTTTTAGATATTTTGGAACAACCCCTGCTAAATTCGCAATCTTAACTAATGGAATTATTTACAGATTTTATACCGATCTCGAAGAACAAAACAAAATGGATGTCTCTCCATTCTTTGAATTTAATATCCTCGACATAAAAGATAGTTCTTTACAAGAGCTTGCTAAATTCAAGAAAACTAGTTTTGATTTAGAAAAGATCTTCACTGCAGCCTCAGAATTAAAATACCTCAATAAACTTAAGAACTTCCTAAATGATCAATGGGAAACTCCATCAGAAGATTTTGTACGTTTCATGTTAGGTCAAATTTATGAGGGTGTGAAAACAAAGAATACAATCGAAAAATTCGAACCCATCATTAAGAAGGCCTTTAAACAGTTTATTAATGAATTAGTGAACGATAAAATAAACGCTGCCTTAAAGACTACAAACTCTGAAGATGATCTACGTCAAGAAGCAAGTGTGGCATTAGTAACAGAAACAACCGATACCAAAGATGAGCCACAAATCGTAACTACAGAAGAGGAAATTGAGGGGTACGCCATTGTAAAGCTCCTTATTAAAGACACCATAGCAGAAGAACGTATATGTTATCGAGATAACCTAAGCTACTTTAATATTCTTGTAGATAACAGTATTCGAAAATGGGTATGCCGACTTTGGTTTAACCAATCCCAAAAGTTCATACAATTTAATGACGATGGTAAACCTTCTGTAAATATTGATAAGGTTTCTGATATCTCGCTTCATAAAGATAAACTAAACGAAGTGGCTAAAAGATTCTTGTAAGAACTTTCTTTTTAATAATGGCTAGTTGATGATACTAATTTTATAATATATTGTTTTGCAACTAAAAGGCAAAAAGTGCTAGTCACTTTTCGCCTTTTATCTGCCGATCACGTATTTAAATCGATTGGCGGCCATATTGTTTATTGAAGACCAAGGTGTTTTTAATGCTACTTCCTTTTATGCAAAGGCCTGTTTTAGTTGTTTTCTTGCCCGATATAGCCGTGTCTTAACCGTAGCCGATTTCAAACCGAGCAGGCGTGCGATTTCGTTTTCCTTTAGACCATATTTCACTTTAAGGGTCAGCACCTCTTGGAATTCCTTTGATAGGCTTTCCATTGACCTGTCTACGTCCTCTTGAAAAAGCCGTATGCCTGCCAATTCCTCGGTATCCATCCCATTTGTCTTATGACTCATCATTGGTTCCATTTGGGCAAAGTCAACTGTCATCCATCTATTTCTTTTTTCTGATCTTAAAAAGTCAATGGCAGTCCTGGCTGTAACGGTAGACAACCAGGCACCTAATTTATTTGTATCTTCGATTGTATCAATTTTTTTAAATATTTTTAGAAACGCCTCCTGAACGATATCCTCGGCCCAAAGCCTGTCATGAGTGTACCTAAAGGCAATATGGAGCAGACGATTTGCGTACTCAGAATATACTTGGTTAAAATCAATCGTTCTCAATTCCCCACCATCCTACTTAAAATGATCCTTAATGAAATCCGGAGCATGCTTTTCATCAAAAAACATGACTTCGTAATAATGGGCAGAGCCGAAATAAAAGACAGCCATGTATTCGTGATGCGGGTCAGCGCTTGCGTTATTTAGCATTTGTTCTATTTGACCCTTATTGGTTACATCCAAGGTATCTCTGCTTTTTTCTATGTCACTTTTAATTATTTCGATATCTTCCGTATTTTCAGTTCCAGCTTTGGCTACAAGTACATGAGTAACATCATCGGAGCTTGGCTTTGCGTCTTTAAGCAATTCCTTTTGCCTTAGCCATTCAGTCAAATTTTGATTGATTGGCTTAAATTCAAAGCTCAGAAAGTGGTCATTACCTAGATAAACTTCAATCGTTGAGCCCTTGAAGTAACGGCTATCTTCATATGATTCAGCCAGTACATCTTTCCTTAAAGCCCCAATCACTTCTTTTATATCGTTGGAATTAGACAAGGTAACTCCCCGAGAAACAGGCCCGTTTCCCCCAATAGTGAGGGTTTTAATTTTATTTTGCTTTAATTTAAAAATCTCTTTTGTTGAAAGCTTATATTCCTTTGATTCATAAATTGGTTTGAAAAAATCTTCATAAAGACGTTCATTGACACTGTATTCCCTTGTCACTTTGCTCCCATTTTTCAATTCATATTGAATATAGAAATTTTCTGATTGGTAGTTTTCCTTCTGCTGATTGATTTTTTTATCAGAAAGAAGTTGCTGGTGAAGCCTGCGAACGGCCTCAATATTTGCTTTTTCCTTCATTGGCATTGGTGTATAGTATTCTCCATAAATATCATCTTTTGTATAAAAACCAAATTGATTGGAGAACAGGACGGTTTTGATTTGTTCTTCTTCAGGAACTTTATTTTCATAGAATCCTAGAATGTGAACTCCTATAACAAGGACAGCGGTAACTGCTAAATAAACGATTAATCCTTTAATACGCCCGAAAACCCGCCAAGTTTTTCTTAAAATCATTTCAGCTCCTAAATAGCCAATCACGGCCCCAATGACATAACCGAAAATGGTCCAGCTAAAGCTTCCATAGGAAACTTCCTGAAAGTACGAACCGCCAAGCAGCATCATACAAAATGTAATCCCATATTTAAAAACGGAACGTATTTTTGGAAAGGCGATCGCCTCTGACGCTGCTTCTAGGTTTCTTTTTTTATAAAAAAATATTGAAAGCCCATAGAGCACAATGATTAAGAGTATGTAAACCATCCCGTCATTCCATTGAAACTTTCTGCTGTCGAGGACAGCCGCATACGAAATGGGAGACAATTTTTCAAGCTGTCGATTTAGAAAATAATCGCCTGGAAAACCATAGAGTACTATCTTTAAATTAAAAATCACCAACATTGTCATTCCGATTGGGAAAAAGAGAAAAACATAGGCTAGAACTGCCTGGACAGTTGACATTCCTGTCATCATGGCAATAAACAAAGCGGCTGTGTATAAAAGCAACGTGATGACCAATGTCGTCCCAGCCCAATAGAATATATCCTTTTCACTAAACAAGTTACTGAAGTCTAGTGTGTTATGCATTAGAAGGATGATGAATGTAATTACGGAAACAGGCAGGATTAAAAACACCATACCGGTCAGAGCATATTGATGAAAAATCCTTTCCCTTTTAAGCGGAAGACTATGCATAAGGTCTGCTGCTTGTTTTACATGAAGAAAGCGAAATAAGAAAACTGCCAGGATGACTGGGACAATAACAATTAGCCCAATTTGAAAGGTAAAATTAACGAGAAAAAGATTGTTAGGTTCTGGATAATAACTTTTCGTTTCGTCAGAATAGATCATTAATAATTGAATTGGCAGAATAAATAGCAAGCCTAGAAAGTAAACAATCGAAACCCAGCCAGTACTTCGTCCAATTTGAAGCAGTATTTCTTTATTAAACCAAGACATTCTTGATGGCATAACCGATATCCCCCATTTCATATATAAAGATCTCCTCAAGCGTAAGAGGCAGCAAGTCAAAAATGACAGGGTTTGTCTGAAGAATTTGTCTCTCTATTGCCTCCTCATCACCTCTGACAATGAATAGGAACACACTACCTCTTTTTTCTGTGTGAAGAGGATTGAGATTTAATAGCAGTTTGTCTGGAGGAGTACCATTTTTATAGGCAACCTGTATTTTATGAATATCGGCTTTCAGATCATCCAATTCTTTTTCGATTAAGAGTGTGCCTTTATGGATAATCCCGATATGATCGCAAATGTCTTCAATCTCACGCAGATTATGTGATGATACTAGAATTGTCATGTCTCTTTCGGCGACATCATGAATCAACAGATTTTTGACTTTTTTCCGGACAACAGGGTCGAGGCCATCCAATGGCTCATCCAAAATGAGAATCTCCGGATTGGCAGAAAGGGCGAGAATGAAGGCAATCTGTCTTTGCCACCCCTTTGAGAAGGTATGGATTTTTTTATTCACATTCAAATCAAAAAGCTCGGCCAGTTTCTGAAACCGTTCTTCCGCCCAGGTTGGGTAGCAGCTTTTATAAAAACGGGCCATTTGCTTTGTTGTATATTGCGAGAAAAAATAGGGCTGATCTGGTATGTAAAAGACTTTTTGCTTTAGGTTGATATTTTCAAATATACTTTCACCGTTAATGGTTACTTCTCCGCAATCCTGGCGATATATCCCTGCCAGTAGTTTAATTAGTGTGGTTTTCCCGGCACCATTTGATCCGATAAGACCGTAAATGGAGCCTTTGTTGATGGATAGATTGACATTTTCCAGTGCGATGAAACGGTCAAATTTCTTGCTAACACCTTTCATTTCAATCATTGCTTTCGCCTCCCCCTTTTGCTTTGTCCAGGTCTTGAATTAAATTGGTGATGTCACTCGCTGGGATTCCCAGATACAAAGCTTCCAAGACCAGTTTTTCAAGTTCCTTTCGTACAGCCTCTATTTTCTCTAAGTCCTTTATTTGATTGTTTGGATGGACAAAGCTGCCTTTTCCTTTAATGGAGTAGATAAATCCTTGGATTTCTAATTCTCGATATGCCTTTTGAATCGTATTCGGATTGATCGTGAGTTCGGTAGCTAATGTTCTTACTGATGGCAGCTGTTCATCCGGTTTTAATACTTCATTCATGATAAGCTCCTTCATTTTATCCACTAGTTGTTCATAAATCGGCTTTCGGCTCCTTATGTCTAGCTCAAACATTACGGGGTGCCCCCAATCTGTACTAAGTGTACTACTATTCGTAGTACAGTTTGATTATATTCCAATGCCTTCCAAAAAGAAAGACCATTTTTAGTAATTTTTTACAAAACAGTCAAAAGCCATATGTAACAAATGAATTGTAAGTAGGCAGTTACTGGAGAGTTTACCAGATTGGACGGACACATTTTGGGATGGTTTGGCGTGGATGTTTACAATTTACTTCATAAATTAAACTTAACGAAGAAAATGTCAATTAATCTTAGGAATCACTGAGAACATGAATCAAACATTTAGTTTGAAATCACAGCGAATATAAATAATTTAAAAATTTAATTATGCACAAAATACGACAATGTTCGGTGATGACATTATGTAGAATATTAGTATAATTTACTACTATTTCAAAATATAGGTAGTATATGACAATCTTAAAATGCTAACAGCTGGATGATCTGGTATGGGGGGAATTTTTATGGAAAGCACGGTAAATATTCAAGAAATTGAGAAACAACGCATAAAATCAGCTAAGTGGCATGCGAACTGGAAGTTTATTACAGCAAGTATTCTCTTTATCATCGCACTCATCATTGCAGCAGGCAGCTACTATCAGGCAAACCACTTCAATTCAGAGATCAAGATTAATAATATCAAAGTCGGTGGAATGACGGCTGATCAGGCACTAAATAAATTAAAAACAACCGTATTTAAAAATGAAGTATATGTCGGAGATCAACAGATTTTAGATGGAAAAGATACAAAGATGGGATTAACGGATAAAGATCTGCCCGATATCAAAAAATTATTAAAGAGCCAGTGGACTTTTTTTCCTTCTTCAAAAGCTAAGGATTATTCATTAAAGCCCATCAATCAGAATCTGTATCGTAACCAGACATTGAAAAAACAGGTGGAAGAAAAGCTGTTAGCCATCAATCAGAGTTTAAAAGCGCCACAAGATGCGGTGGTTCGTTTGGAACAAGGCAAAATTGTTGTCTCTAACAGCATTAGCGGAGAGCAGTATGATGTCTCCAGTCTTCTGAAAGGATACGACAAGCACGAATTTATTAGTGAAATTCGTCTCAATCCAGTATACATACAGCCAATTAAAGAAGACAGCGAGTTTGTAAAAAATCAACAGAAAAAGCTGGAAGAATTTCTTGCACAGACCGTCGATTATAAGGTGCAGGATAAAGTTTCTACGTTAAACGCCAGCGAATTAGTTAAGAATGCATCTATTTCAAAAGATTCGCAGATTAAGATTGATGATGCGGTTGATATTAAGAAGAAGGTTGCTGAAATTAACAATTCCCAATCCACATTAAATAAGGATTTCAAATTTAAGACCCATTCAGGTTCGGTGATATCTGTTAAAGGAAAAGGCTATGGTTGGGCCATAGATGTTGATAAAGAAGTACCGCGTATTAAGGAAGCTTTTGAAAATGGAGAGAAATCGGTTTCCGCCTCGAATATTTACGGAAATGGCTGGAAGGGTGAAAGCTACGGATATGAAGCGATTACGAATAATGGTATTGGCGATACGTATGCTGAGGTCTCCATTGCAGAGCAACGCATTTGGATTTACAAAAATGGGAAATTAGTCGTCACAACGAATGTTGTTACCGGCACACATAGTACTCAACATGATACATCACCTGGAGTATGGTATATTCTCTATAAACAGACACCTTCCGTACTAACGGGCCGAGAAAACGGAAAAATCACTTATCAGGTCAATGTTGATTATTGGGCTCCTTTTACAAATGATGGCCAAGGGTTCCACGATGCCAGTTGGCGAGGCAATTGGTCAAGTAATGCCTATCTTACTTCAGGATCGCATGGCTGTGTCAACACTCCGCCAAGCATTATGAAAACCGTGTATAATAATCTCAGCACCTATGAGCCGGTGGTTATTTATTGAGACATCGGAGGCTGTCCCAAAAGTATAACTATTTAGGAGCTGCATGCACATAGCAATTAATCTGCTAGTATGTCAATAATTAGTGTACTAAGGAAATCTAACATTTAGCGTTTTATTGTTTTAAATCTTAATTTTAACAGAGTCTTAACCTCATTAAAAATAGAGCACCCTTACGGATGCTCTATTTTTAATGAAATAAAACCAAGTCCCGTTCATTTGCGGTGAATACCCCTCGATCAAACCGCACAAGCACTAAACCAGTTTTCAAATAACAAGGATGAATTACCACTCCGATATTTCCATCCAAACGACCTTTTCTAATGACTTTATCATGTGTATGGAATTTCATTGAAAGACCTCCTTGAATTAGCAAATTGATTAGCATTTGGGACTTCTATGAATCGACTATACAGCATTGTAAACTTGCTGTTAACTTTTCCGTAAGAAAATCTAACAGCATTTTCACCGCGGATAAGGTCGCCAGTTCCTTTACTTTAATAAATGAAGAAGAAAAAATCTAAACAGAAGAAAAAAGAAGATTTCGGCAGTGCAGATTTTACTGTGCCTAATGTAATTACAAGTTAGAAGTTGAGTGGGAAATGATATGGGCCATTCAGGAATGCACCCATGGGTATGTTGATTATCATTTAAATGATACTTTTATCAGCTGCGATAAATGTGGTGAATTTTGTGTTAACGAAGATCATTTAGAAGTATCGAAGCCAGTGCCCTTTATTACAGATGAAGACTTCCTTTTTAACGGAATAATACTTTAATAAAGGATTTTTAAATTTTGGTATAAAGTTGCTTGGGGGGAGTAAAGGAAGAGAACCAAGCGATCCTCTAACATAGTGGTAGAAATTTGGAGTATTTATACTACTTTTTGGGTTGATCAAGTGCTTGGTAAGCTAACTGGTACTTTCCTCCATCAGCCACCTCTGAATGGTATAAAGCCTTGAGGGCATTGTTTTTTTCAAGACCGTGCTCTGCCTTCAACTCTTTTAAACGTGTATGCAATTCTTTATTATCCTTAATTAGCTGCTGCATTTGCGATTTCAAATACTTCAAAATAATTACCTCCTTTCAGAACGCCAATCCGTTCCACAAGTATAGCATGGATAATCTTTATTTAAATAAATCTATATATTGCAAATCCTATCGGTGAGAAGCTTCACGAATGATATAAAACTCTCACCACTCAAATATTTTCCATATTTCACAAATATTCCATAAATAATACATTTTTCTCTTCTTTTAGGCTGTATACTACGAATAGTATAAGACATAATCTTCTCTCAACCTCATTTGTTATTTCCAACACCCTCAAAAAAATGAAAGCAGGTTGATTTATGAAAAAAAGAAGTCATACCAAGCCTCGTCCTATAGAAACCCAGCCCGAGGTTCGAATGCGGGTACATCATTTCGAAAGTCCCAATGAACGTCAGGAATTTTTGAAGTAATTGGCGATTAGTTCTGAATTTGAGATGAGATACCGCGGTTTACCTTAGATTACTATGGAAAAGAGTTTATCGACTATTAAAAGCAAAAACCCACAGACAAAAACCGCAATGAATTTCTTCGTATTATTTCAAAGTTTATGACAGAATTTTTAGAAGACAATTGTCCATCCTCTTGGCAACAATGTCGGCCCTCTTTTTGGGAAGAACTCATCTTTACCTTTTATCCTCATTGCATGCATATCTCAACAGAAGAAAAAGAAGTAGAAACCTTTTTGTCACAGTTAAGATACTTTGTAAAGTGGCTTGATAAACGAGTTGGCACCTACTGGTATCTGATCGTTGAGGAATATACCTTTATTGCCAGTTCAGAACTTAAAGCTTGTGAACACCTGCTTAATGGCCTCTTTTTAAACGACTTTCCATGCATATACCAAACTGACTGGGATCCAGAGCAAGACATTGACAAGATAAATCACAAATTTAAACAATGCACGGATCGACTTAATAGTATATTCGAAGTTACGAGTATCATTGAGGACACGTTTTTATTGAGTGAATTTGAAACCAACTATACTTATTATATAAGGGGCCTTCCTTATAAATTAATTGAAATAGGAATGATCATGAGCGGCATTATTGCTAAGAAAAGCATAGATTTAACTTGGAATTGGTTTCAAACGGATGGAATCTATCCTCAGAGAGGGAAAACTTACATTACAATCAAGAGGTAGGGTCATATCATTGTTCTGCTTTCAAAAAAAATCGCATATTCCATATCCCCCATTTACAATTATTTTCTTCCGTAAATGTTTAAATATACCTTACTGATATAGATTTATTTATTTTTTGAGAATATTTAAAGCGATTATGTGGAAAAAGAAACAATGTGGATCTAGAGAATAAATAATGAGATTTCATTTAAGGATAGTTCAAAGATGCAGACAAATACCTAAATGAGAATTATAATGAATAATAGAGAATCTTATTGATAAAGTAACTTTCATCACACTGAAATTTAATTGGTGATTCCAATTTAATCAACTTCACAAACGTTCTTGTATTGCTATTAATAACAAAGTAAAGAAGTTGAGTCGTTCTACTTGACAATACAATAAGTTGTATATGATAATACTTATTGAATTAGAATTATTATAGTTTACCAAAAACTATCAAATCATATCTAGGAGGAATTTTGATTATGTCATTAATCGGAAAAGAAGTACAAGCATTCACAGCACAAGCTTACCATAACGGTGATTTTATCACTGTATCTGAACAAAACTTCAAAGGTAAATGGAATGTTGTTTGCTTTTATCCAGCAGATTTTACATTCGTATGCCCTACTGAGTTAGAAGATCTTCAAAACCAATACGCAACATTAAAAGATCTTGGCGTAGAAGTTTACTCTGTATCAACAGATACTCATTTCACTCACAAAGCATGGCACGATCACTCACCAGCGATCAGCAAAATTGAATACATTATGGTTGGTGACCCTAATCAAAAGATTTCTCGCATCTTTGATGTATTAGATGAAGAAGAAGGTCTTGCACAGCGTGGTACTTTCATCATCGATCCAGACGGTAAAGTCCAAGCTATGGAAATCAATGCAGATGGCATCGGTCGTGACGCTAGCACTATCGTTAACAAGATTAAAGCAGCACAATATGTTCGTAACAATCCAGGTGAAGTTTGCCCAGCTAAATGGCAAGAAGGTGGAGAAACACTTAAGCCAAGCCTTGACCTTGTAGGTAAAATCTAAGCAGTACTTTTAACATTCTAAGGGAATTGGAAGCTTCCAATTCCCTTTTTCAGTACATAATGAAAACGACTATTTTGAATCTTACGGCATCACTCTTCTTTTTAAGCCCAAAGTTATAGGTATTTTTCACTTGACTGATAATAAATTTTATATGATAATAATTATTGAATTAGAATTATTATTATTAATGGAATTATCAACTGACTCGCAGGAAAAATTTAAGGAGTGAGAGATTAATGATATTAGATAAAGATATAAAAGCACAGTTAGCCCAATATCTTCAATTGATGGAGGGCGATGTACTGCTTAAAGTCAGCGCAGGTTCCGATGACGTTTCTCGTGACACACTAGCTTTAGTAGACGAATTAGCCAACATGTCTTCCCACATTAAAGTAGAGAAGACTGAATTAGAAAGAACTCCAAGCTTTAGTGTGAACCGCATTGGTGAAGACACTGGGATCACTTTCGCAGGTGTTCCTCTTGGACACGAATTCACTTCATTGGTTTTAGCTCTGTTGCAGGTGAGCGGAAGAGCTCCTAAGGTGGATCAAAAGCTGATTGATCAAGTCAAAAACATCAAAGGCGAATATCATTTCGAGTCTTACATCAGCTTAACCTGCCACAACTGTCCAGATGTGGTACAAGCTTTAAACGTAATGAGTACTCTGAACCCTAACATCACACATACGATGATTGATGGTGGTGCATTTAAGGAAGAAGTTGAAAGCAAAGGCATCATGGCCGTACCAACTGTATTCCTAAATGGTGAATCCTTCGGCAGCGGCCGGATGACGCTTGAAGAAATCCTCGCCAAGATGGGCAGTGGTTCCGATGCATCAGAGCTATCTGATAAGGAACCATTTGATGTACTTGTTATCGGGGGCGGCCCTGCTGGTGCAAGTGCAGCGATCTATGCGGCACGTAAAGGAATTCGTACGGGTATTGTGGCCGAACGCTTTGGCGGCCAGATCATGGACACCCTGGGCATTGAGAACTTTATCGGTACGAAATATACAGAAGGCCCTAAACTTGCTGCAAGTCTTGAAGAACATGTAAAAGAATACAATGTCGATGTCATGAATTTACAGCGTGCGAAACGTTTAGAGAAAAAGGAACTTATTGCTGTCGAACTCGAAAACGGTGCGATTTTAAAAAGTAAAACGGTCATTCTTTCAACAGGTGCCCGTTGGCGTAATGTTGGTGTCCCTGGCGAAGCAGAGTTCAAGAACAAAGGGGTTGCCTACTGCCCGCACTGTGATGGTCCATTGTTTGCCGGAAAAGACGTTGCTGTTATTGGCGGTGGTAATTCCGGTATTGAAGCAGCGATTGATCTTGCAGGTATAGTAAATCACGTAACTGTTCTTGAGTTTGCGCCAGAATTGAAAGCCGATTCTGTTCTTCAAGACCGTCTAAACAGCCTTCCTAACGTGACAGTTATTAAGAATGCTCAAACAAAAGAAATTACTGGTACTGACAAGGTAAACGGCATTTCTTATATTGACCGTGAAACTGGAGCAGAGCATCACGTTGAATTGCAAGGTGTGTTTGTTCAGATTGGTCTTGTACCAAATACAGATTGGTTAGAGGGAACACTTGAACGTACTCGCATGGGTGAGATTGTTGTAGATAATCATGCTGCAACAAGCATCCCTGGAGTATTTGCTGCAGGAGACTGTACGAATAGCCCGTATAAGCAGATCATTATTTCGATGGGTTCTGGTGCTACCGCAGCATTAGGTGCGTTTGATTATCTGATTCGAAATTAATTTCTGCAAATATATTACGGTACCACACTAAGGGAATTGGATTCGTCCAATTCCCTTTTTAAATCATATGTTCCCTAGAGTTCCGATACCAGTATTATATTAAACTTTGACCTAATTGCGGGCTGTTTGAAGTGGTAGATTCTGTATAAGAAAAATTTCATACAATAACAAAAAGGAGGCTTTAGAAAGGCCTCCTTTTTGTTAATTTAGATTTTTGATATCAAAACCCAATTTTTTTAATTTTCGATAAAGGGTGCTGCGGCTCATGTTTAATTCTTTCGCTGCATCCGTGACGTTCATCTGTGAGCGTTTTAACGCTTGTTTAATCCAGTCTAATTCAGCCTGATTGACGGGATTTATTTTCACCGTATTAATAAGTAAGGTCTGTTGTTTATGGATATGTTTTGGTAGACTCTCAGGGGGAATGATACCGTTGGCTGAAAAATTGACTGCATATTCCATCGCATTCTCCAACTCACGATATTTCCAGGCCAAGAATAATTTCTTAATATTCCCATAGCTTCGTCAGTTAGATGGTATGGACCGTGGTGTTTCTTAATGGTAAACTTTTGCACAAAATTTTCATCTAGTAATGGAACATCTTCTGAACGATGACGTAATGCTGGTAATTCAATGTGAAAAACAATAAGCCGGTAATAAAGATCCTTACGAAATTTTCCCGCTGATATTTCTTCAGGAAGATTTTTATTGGTCGCGCAATGACGCGAACATCTCTAGGGATACGTGTTTTATCCCCGATTCGGATAATTTCTTGCTCCTGAATCACACGAAGCAGTTGTACTTGTGAATCCAGAGGCATATCACCTAATTCATCCAGGAAAAGTCTTCCCTTATTCGCCAATTCAAACTTCCCTATGCTTCCTTTCGGATTAGCACCTGTAAAGGCACCAGCCACATATCCAAAAAGCTCACTAGGAAGCAAATCCTTTGGTATAGCAGCACAATTCAAAGCAATAAAAGGATAATCAGATCTGTTACTTGCTTGATATATAGCACGGGCAACTAACTCTTTCCCCGTGCCGCTGTCTCCAGTAATCAAAACATTAGAATCACTTGAGGCCGCAACTCGAGCTAATTGAATGGTCTCTTAAATGCTTCTGATTTGCCAACTAAGCTTTGTAAAGAGTACTTTGCATAGTGATTATGGTTAGCAGTTGAATGACTTATTCTATTCTTTTTCTCTAAAATACAAATTAAACCTATGAATCTATCGTACCAAAGCATTTTTTGTATATTGCCCGATATGGACTGCCATGAACCGTTACTTCATCCTCCCATTCCTTTTTCATGTTAATTCATTGTTTTCTACTGTACGTGACATTAATATTGATAACTCTTCGACCTGAGAATCACTGTTGATCCTTAAAATTTCCCCTTTTGAGTTACATAAAATAACGATCTGGTTTTTCCATTTACTAATCGCTTCAATATAAATGTTTTGCATCAGCTTGGTAGTAATTGTGAAATAGGAGCCTTTCTATTTGATTCACGATTCCGACAGTTTTCATCATGCTAAGAGTATGGTAACTATCACTAGTTGTAGAGAGGTTGATTATTCCTAACAACTCACTTGTAAGCGGATCCAAAATAGGGGCTGCTGAGCATACCCATTCATGGCAACTATGAGAAAAATGTTCGGAAGAAAAAATTTGAGCAGTCTGTTTTAAAATGATTGAGGTACCAATTGCATTAGTTCCGGCCCATCGCTCTGACCACTGAGCCCCCTTATTCGCATTTACTATCTGACGAGCTACAGGCGGATCCCCATAATGATCTAAAATTATGCCATCACTGTCACAAAACATGAGTACATGTTTATCATCAGAAAGTTCTTGCCCCACCTGTTTAAGTACTGGCTGCGCTAGATGAAAAACTTCATTTTTTCCCTTTATTTCATTGAGTTCTTCATCCGAGATATTTTTACTGACCCTTGAATCATCGGATTCAGATCCTTATATTGCTTACTCCGATTCCAAGATTGTAAAATTACATCTCTTACTTCAGTTAATTGTAAATTTAAAGCCATAGGTAATCCTGTTTACCTAAGCCTACAAAACCATTTTATAAGTTGCCCGGTAGTATTTATTTAACATTGAACTCGCTCCTATAATTTATCGTTTTGTCACACTTAGTATACAGCGTCTATTTATATGAGTAAAATGAATTATATGAATACAACATATGTATATATTTCATAGATTGGAGATTACATTCGTGGACATACGTCACCTCACTTACTATATTGAAGTAGCCAAATACAAAAGTTTTACTAATGCTTCGAGATCCCTCCATTTGTCACAGTCTACACTAAGTAAAGTAGTCAAAAGTTTAGAAGAAGAATTAAATGTAGAACTGATTGACCGTTCCGCAAAGTACATTGAGTTAACGGAAGCAGGCGAAATCGTTTTAGCGGAGGGGGAAAAGATAATGGAATCACTAAATGATTTATCTATCCACCTATATGATTTAATGAACTTAAAAAAAGGCAAAATAAAAATCGGCATACCGCCAATAATTGGTTTTTTATTTTTCCCAAGAATCATTAAAGGGTTCAATAATCTTTACCCCGATATCAAAATAAAACTCTTTGAAGATGATTCAAGAAAGGTTAAACAGGAAGTCAGAGATGGAATATTAGACCTTGGTGTGGTTATGCTGCCGGTGGATGAAAAGGAGTTTGATGTTGTTCCCTTAGTTTATGATGAACTGTCTCTCTTCGTCCATCATTCCCATCCATTAGCGCAGAGGGAAAAAGTTGAAATGAAAGAGTTACAAAATGAAACCTTCATTCTATTCAAGAAAGAGTTTGCTATTCATGAACTCATTATTCAAGAATGCGAACGAGCTGGTTTTCGTCCGGATATTGCTTATGAAAGTTCTGAGTGGGATTTTATTAGTGGAATGATTGGCGAAAACTTAGGGATTTCGATTTTCCCAAGACCCATTGCCAAAAAAGTCAATCAAGATTTAATCAAGGCAATTCCCATCGTCAATCCAAGCTTCCCTTGGGATTTAGGATTTATTTCCAAAAAAAAGAAGTACGCTTCACCTGCAGTTCGTGAATTTATCCAGTATATTTCAGCTGAATTACCTCCTGAATCATGAAAATCATAAATGTATTACTAGTTTTTCGGTGGTGCATTCTATCCGTCAGTAAACTTTTTATAAAAATCTATTCAATAATAGATCGAAAAAGCTCTCGTTTGAATAAAGATTATTCAAAACGGGAGCTTTCAATGTGAAAGTAAATCGCGACTAGGGATCTATTTTTAATCAAACTTTATTCCAAATTAACTTTTGCGATTAATTAGGCGCTATCTCTTTTAAACGAATTTCATTCTTATTTAATACTAAATGGTCTTTCCGACCATGTAAGAATAGATAAAAAATAATGAGGACAAACATTAAAATACCTAACCATACATACAAATTGCTGTAGCCAAGGACCGGTACTAAATATCCTAAGAAATAAGGGCCGAAGCCAAGACCTATATCTAAACCAATAAAGTATGTGGAGGTAGCTAATCCCATTTTTTCTGGAGTTGTGACTTTAATTGCAAGAGCTTGAAAGGCAGAAGAAATATTACCAAAACCAATACCAATGATAACGCCTGAAAGTAATAGAAGGAAGTCACTATGCGAGATACTTAAAAGAAGTAAACCTGCTCCAAAGAAAATGGCACATGGATATACGATATAGTTAGCACCTTTTGTATCCATAATACGACCTGTAAATGGACGTGTGAGAAGAACTGCTATAGAGTATGCTAAGAAGAAAAAGCTGGATGCACTAAGTAAATGACGTTCTCCTGCAAAGAAATTTAGGAAAGCAATAAGGCTTGCATAGCCTAATGCAAATAATAACATCAAAATTGCGATAGGAAGTGCTTTTCTATCAATAAATTGAGAAATATGAAAGCCTTTTTCTTCTTGAACGATATGTGCTTGGATTTTCGATATTTTTGTAAATAAGGTGCTGACTAGCGCTAAAATGGCAAAAACCATACACAACATGAAAATAACAAAATAAGTAGTATGTTGGCTCAACAACAAACCGAAGAACGGTCCAATGGCTGTTCCAAGTGTTGAACTCATACTGAAGTAACCAATTCCTTCACCTTTACGAGAAACTGGTAAAAGTTGCGCTACGACTGTACTTGTAGCGGTAGAAGCAATCCCAACTGCAAAACCATTTACCAGGCGGCTCATGATCAATACGATAATCCCCGCTTGAATCAAATATAATGACATTGTTATAGGGAATAGAATTAAACCAATCATTAATATTTTTTTCGTGCCGACTTTATTAATAATCCGGCCTGTAACGATTCTACCTAATAATGTTCCGACAATATAAATACCGGCTACAAGACCAGCTTGTGAAACAGAAGCATGAAACTCTTTTACAGCATATGATGCCATTGTAACCATTAATAAATAAAAAATAATCATAATGATGAAGTTAATGATGGACATAATAATAAAATCTTTTGTCCATAGTTTTTCACTTGGATTCCTCACTTAATATCCTCCTGATCTCTTAATTAAATTCTGCTGTATTTTCTAAATCTATGTGCATTTATTCACAATCTCAAAAAAATAAATCCACCTGCGTTAGCAGGTGGCGTTTAAGGCGTGTGAACAGTTTTATTAATGTGGCTGCTTTTCTTAATTGTTAATTTTTACATTTCTTTGAGCAAAAACCTTTTTTACCACCTTTAGAGCATTCAAGACACGTGGGAAGCCTGTATAAGGAATCAAGTGCACAACAGTCCCAACAATTTCCTTTGGAGTTAATCCAATTGTAAGTCCTGTGTTGATATGCAATTCCAATTGCGGCTCTGTACCTAGACTTACAAGAGAAGCGATTGTGGCAATCGTACGCTGCTGATTAGTTAAGCCCTCTCGTGAATAAATATCTCCAAAAGCAAATTCAACAATATAACTCTCTAAATCAGGTGCAAGTTCTTTAAATTCGTCTACAATATTCATGTGTGTTCCAATTTCCTTATTATCTGTTAAAGTATACTCCTTTATAATATCTAAACCTTGTTGGTATCGAGTTTTTTCCATGTTATTTTCCTCCTAAAACATCATTTGTATTTGACAGAAATAACTATAACGCTGTTTTAGTTATTCGTAAAATACATATAACTCATAAGGTGCATTCCTTTTTTTCATGGTTCAAGAGGTAATTCAACTGAAATTTTTCCTTTTTTAAGTTCATTCATTCATATAGGTGGGCTAGATAAATCATTTAGCGATCCCCTTACGCTCCATGAATGAATTCTTCAATCTATGAATTATATACATATGTTTTATTCATATTATTCATTTTACTCATATAAAAAGGCGATGTATACTAAGTGTGAACAAAATGTGAACAAAAATATAAAAATTACAAACAACAAGGTATTATAGGAGGAATTAATCATGAGTAAAAAAATTGGATTTGTAGGATTAGGAACAATGGGTTTCCCGATGGCAGTTAATTTAAAGAAAGCTGGTTTTGAAGTAATCGGTTATGATGCCTTTAAAAGTGGTTATGAGAAGGCAAAAGCTTCTGGAATAACAATGGTAGAAACTTTAAAAGAAGTGTCGGAACAAGCTGACGAAGCGATTATCTCAATGGTTCGTGACTATGCCCAAAATGTTGACGTTATTTTTGGTGAAAACGGTCTATTATCTGCTCAACCTAAAGATAAAACAATCATTGTCATGAGTACACTTGACCCTGATACCATGAATCAATTAGGCAAAAAAGTCGAAGAAGAAAGTGATTTGAAATTAATTAGCGCTGCGGTAAGTGGTGGTGCTTCAGGTGCCCAAGCTGGAACATTATCGATAATGACATCCGGTTCAGAAGACATTGTGAAATCTTTCCAACCATACTTTGATGCGATTGGGTCCAATATTTTCTACTATGGCGGGGAGCCAGGCAACAGCCAAGTAGCAAAATTAGTTAATAATATGATTCTAGGTATTAACATGAATGCTCTAGCTGAAGGACTTAAATTAGGAAAACACTATAACTTACCTCAACAAGAGGTATTAAACTTGTTACAAGTTAGTACAGGTGATAGCTGGGTAGTTAGAAATTGGAGCGATGTTTCTGAATGGACAGCAGACACTGCCTTGGCTGTTTTACTTAAAGACTTAAAGGCAGCTTATAACGAAGGGCTTAAACACAATGTAACTTTACCATTCAATGCCTTATCATCTACACAATTATTTGACTCTATGGGAAAAGAGAAACCAGAAGCAAAATAATTGAATAAGGTTGCTGTAACCAAGTACTTGACCGCCTTATCGACTTTAAAGAAAAGTAAACGACAAGTAGCCCCAAATACAAGATGAAAATTGTGTTTCCGGAACTACTATTTGTTTTCCATGTTTCCTAGATGTAATCAATACTTTAACAAGTGAATTTCATGAGGATTGGTTATTAATAATTGAAATCCTAGAGCTATTAATAAAACATAATCTTTTACTAGAAAAACAAGAGATTCTTTTAAATCAACTCGAAGAAATTGAATGAGGAATACCCAGTTTTGATTCAAAGAGGACTAATGTTGGCATCAAAATAAGCAATGTGGTTTCAATGTATAAAGATCGTGCAATTTGTACCTTGTTTTAGGGTTAAACTGACATATACTGACTTGGAGGAGTGAGATTATGTTCTTGCAAGGGACCATTATTACAGGTGAATTTGATTCAAGTATGAATGAATTTTCCTTACAGAAAGTTAAAAATTTCAACACAGAATCGGTCCTTAAAGATAACCAAATAAATAATATCTATCATTATTTAAAAGAACATCAGCATGAAGATGATGGGCAAGTTATTACCCTATACGATCAAATGCCTATACGAATATCTCAAAAGGAAATTAACCAGTTAATTTGTGATTTAGAGAGAGTAATGTCCATGTATAATTGAAGGTAAATAAGGTCTTTACAAAAAGCAAGCAGATCCAATGGATCTGCTTATGTTTCTTTATGGATTTGTTGACCATAGTCCTGCAGTTTTTACGAATACTCTTGGATTAAGTTTTAATCCGGCTACGATTAATTCAGCCAGGTCTTCTGGGTGCATAACATTTTCTTCATTGCCACTAACAAGGTTTGTATCAATTGCCAAATCTGTTACGACCGTACTTGGTGTTAAAGCTGTTACACGGATATTATGCTTTCTTACTTCCAGCATGAGTGATTCTGTTAGTCCTATAACAGCAAATTTAGAAGCACTATAAGCACTTGTTACAGGAGCACCTTTTTGGCCAGCAGATGAAGAGATATTGATGATATCACCTGATTTTCTTTCAATCATGCCAGGTAATAAAACTCTTGTTACATTATATACACCCATTAAGTTTACTTGGATGATTTTCTCCCATTCTTCAGGAGTTAAATCAAGAAAACCGCCAAATTTAGCAGTACCTGCATTGTTGATTAAGATATCAATCGGTCCTAGGTCCGATTTGATATGTTCAAGAGCATGAGTAACTGATTCGAGGTCAGTAACATCTGCTGTTGCAGCTGATACTATTACGTCATATTGTTCTAGTTCAGCAGATACCTTTTCAAGATTGGTCATGTTCAATCCAATCATTCCGATATTAACTCCTTCTTTTGCTAAGGCGATAGCAGTAGCTCGTCCAATACCTCTTCCTGCTCCAGTAATTAGAGCAGTTTTTCCATTTAAAGAACTCATTTTATCACTCCTATAAAAAATAAAAAGCATTTAAATAATAACAAATTGAAGTAATTGAATACTAACAGAAAGACCGCAATCTTTCATTGGAATAGTTTGCGGTCTTTCCTATTTAGATTTCTTTATTCTAAATTGGCATGTCTACCATACATCTTATCGGTATCCAAACCCTTTTTCTCCATGAACCTCAGAATGACTGCGTCGTAGAATACTAAAAGAGTTTGCTCAAATAATGAGCCCATTGGCTGAATGGTTGTATAATCACCTTTGGACTGATCTTTTGGTGATCCAGGTAATTTAATGGTGATATCAGCTAATTTTCCAATAGTTGACTCAGGGAAAATAGTTACAGCTGCTATCGTCCCACCTATACTTTTTGCTTTTTCAGCCATGGAAACTAAGCTTTTTGTTTCTCCAGAACCAGATCCGATGATCAATATGTCATCTTTTTCAAAGTTAGAGGTTACTGTTTCGCCTATAATATAGGCATCTATACCCATGTGCATCATTCGCATTGCGAAAGATTTAGCCATAAATCCAGATCTACCTGCGCCGGCAACAAAGACTTTCTTTGATTCAAGTATCCCATTTACTAATTTTTCAGCTTCATCGTCCGAAATTAAGTTTACGGATCGATATAACTCTTTTATAATTTCAGCTAAATATTGAGTCGTATTCATGCTGTTCATTACCCTTAATTGATCATTTGTTGCATTTTAGCAGCAGCAGCTTTTTTATCAGCTTGTCCAGTAATACCGCCACCTACAATGACAAGGTCTGGTTGTACTTTAACGACTTCAGGAAGTGTTTCTAATTTAATACCGCCTGCGATGGCCGTTTTTGCATTTTTTACAACACTTTTGATGGTTTGAAGATCCTCAAAAGAGTTTTTGCCAATTGCTTGAAGATCGTAGCCAGTGTGCACACAAATATAATCTACGCCCATTGCATCCACTTCTTTAGCACGTCCAGCAAGGTCTTTTACTGCAATCATATCGACAAGGATTTTTT
Source organism: Bacillus sp. AFS037270 (assembly GCF_002585305.1). The sequence continues at coordinate 52,992 of NZ_NUNF01000082.1, forward strand.
TACCTTGTTTTTTCGCTTCTTCTACAGCACCTTTAATAGACATATCTTCAGCAGTTCCAAGAATAGTGATGATATCTGCACCTGCTTCAGAAGCTTTCATCACTTCATAACCAGCAGCATCCATGATCTTAATATCTGCTAATACTTTTAAATTAGGGAATGCTTCTTTTATAGCCTTTACTGCATGGAGACCTTCATTGATCACAACCGGCGTACCGATTTCTACGATATCAATGTGCTCCTCCACTTCTTTTACCAACGCAATTGCTTCTGGAATATTTACTAAATCTAAAGCTAATTGTAATTCCATCTATATTCACTCCTAATAATTTTTATAGATTGTCGTACAGTAATAATATCTCGAAAGTGTAAAAGTACCTTTACAGTAATATTTTCTTATTGGATATTATCTGTACCAGCAGTAGGGATTGATGATGCTCCTTGTCGCTGAACAATTGCAAGTATACAATGTATGGTATTATATTAAAAGTACGCACTTTTATTTTACATAGTGCTAAAAAGTATACTATGGGTTATAATAGCCTTGGAGGTGAACTGGAATGTCACGAATGCAGGATAAGATGTTTAACTGTGAAAAGGAATTAACCCTTTCCGTTATCGGTGGTAAATGGAAAATGCTTATTTTGTGGCATCTAGGCAAAGAAGGAACAAAGCGATTTGGTGAATTGAAGGCTCTAATGCCAGGGATCACTCAAAGAATGCTTGTTAACCAATTGCGTGAACTGGAAGAAGACTTGATTGTTAAACGAGAAGTCTACCCAGTGGTTCCGCCAAAAGTGGAATATTCCCTCACTGAACAAGGAAGAACTTTGATGCCGATTCTTGATGCAATGTATAAATGGGGTAAAGATTATATGGAGACGATCGGGTTGAATCATTCAGAACAACAGGAGTCAATTAAGTAAAACTCTCTATTATATAGACCATAACAAACCATATAAAAAAGAGGCAAGGTGATCATTCACATTGCCTCTTTTTTGATCATTCATTTTGAAGAAAATTACTATTATGTAAAAAAACGAAACCCCCAGTACTGCACAAACTAATTATGTAATGTTAAATAAATACACAGGTACGTGTCAATATGTATGAAAAACAAATTGTCGGTGAAATAGCAGCAGAGTTTGTAAAAGATGGAATGATTGTGGGGCTTGGTACGGGCTCGACCGTTTTCTATACAATTCAAAAGCTTGGACAGCTAGTTAAGGAGGGTCTTTCCATTAAAGGTATTCCAACTTCCGTTCAAACGAAAGAAGTGGCAAAAGAATTGGGCATTCCACTTACGAGATTCAGTGAGATCGAAAGGATAGATATTGCTATTGATGGGGCAGATGAAGTCAATTCCAAATTGGAACTAATTAAAGGTGGAGGCGGTGCACTATTAAGAGAGAAAATCATAGCGAAAGCGGCCAAGACATTTATTGTTGTAGCAGATACATCAAAAATGGTAGAGAAATTAGGGGCGTTTCGACTTCCAGTTGAAGTTATACCGTTTGGCTTTGAAATGACGGAAAGACATATTAGAGCAATTGGCTTAGTTCCAGAAATTCGTCTAACCAATTTCTCCATTTATCACAGAAAATGGTAACTATATTTTTGACTGCCATTTTCCAGATAATGTTCAACCTGAAAAATTAGAACAAAAGCTTAACATGATTCCGGGAGTTTTAGAAAATGGATTATTTGTCGGAATGACTGATCTTGTCATCACATAAGATCGAGATAAGAATATTGTCATGTTATACAAGGTAATATCGTAAAAGGTATAAATATTTATACTCTGGTAACATAAAAGTTCAAAAAAAGCTTGTCGATTAAGTCTAAGAAATAGACTCGTCGATAAGCTTTTTTAATGCACTTTTAATATTTTGTCTTATAATATTAACATTTTTCTTTTCATTCATGAACACTTGTTAAGGGTTGGATTTTGATATTATAATCAACATTTACCACTAATGTCTTCCAATGTTTTAACCACTCTTTTTCACTCATTGGTTTGGTAAAAGGGCCAAGTGTAAGAGTACCGATTTTAAAGGGATCCACTTCTAATTGCTGCAGGTTATTAATAAGCTCCAATGTCTTTTTTTCTAAAAATGTTTCGATCTTTTTATTGAATCTTCTAAAACAATTTGATCTTGTATATTTTTATCACCGCTGTACTCTTCGATGCGGCCATTTACATCAATTTTAATGGATAGTTTAGAATTGTTTTAATCCAATTTTTTATGTACATGTGAACGAACATGACCAAAAACTACAGAGTATTTTGGTATTGAAAGATATTTAAGGTAATGATCGTTGTCGATGAGCTGAAAGATTTCATCATCTATCCCATGGGCAATGACTTTAAAATAGTCATCCTTAAAAATAGCAGTTCCATCATATATGAAATCGGTTGGCTTAGCCTTAAAAACAGGCAAAATGGGATCCGAAAAAGGTGAATATAAATTATTTTTAAATTGATGGAGATTGACGATAGACATTTCTCCCTGTTTTTTTTTCTCATAGTGCCGAAGCATACGATAAAGTAAACTAGCAATAGGTAAGCGATTGATGTAATCTCCGGCTTTTCTACTGCTCCACATAACATAGGGACGGTTCTCATGCTTATTTTTAAGCATGAGAACCGTCCCCATGTTTCCATGTTTCATTCATAATGCGGGATAACTTGTTTAAAAAGCCTCCTAAATTGCTCCCGATCTTCTTCAGTTAAAGGCTTGGGCCCCTTTGTTCGCTTGCCGCTTTTTCGAGCCATTGCACTTAAATACCGTGTTTGTAATAATTGGTCAATGTTTTCATTTGTATAGCTGAACCCTTTATGATGAAGGACTATACATCTTTTTGCTAATCCTAGCGATGCAAGACCATAATCTTGCGTCACAATAATATCTCCCGTTTCTGCTAATTTCATAATTCGGTAATCAGCAGCATCCGCACCAGAATCCACATAAATAGTTTCTACCCCTGATGGCTGTTCCACATTGGAAAAATGGGAAAAGCTTGTTACTAGGATCACAGGGATGTTTGCATTCCTTCCTTCAGCAATAATAATATCCTTTACCGGACAGGCATCTGCATCTACATAAACTTTCATCTGAATCTCTCCTGTAATGAAGTTCGAATTAATAGTGATACTATTGATTAATTGAGCTTTTGTCAAATGGTGTAAGCTTGGAAACCTCAATAATTCAACTTTTGTTTCCACAAAAAAAAAGCAAGAGGACCGTCCCCTTGCTTACCCTTCAAGTATCATAACCCCATAGCCTTCAATAGCTATTTTTCCGTTAAGAGTTTGCCCTGTTAATTTTTCTTTTATAGGTTTGCTCAAATTGATTTCTTTTGGGTCTTTGTTGTAGTTTAGCAAATAAATTAGGGCCTTTTCAGTATCAATATGCTTACGTATAGAGAGTTCAACGTCTTCTGGAAGCTTCAGTAAATCTGAAACAGGTGAATTCAACTGCGTTCTATCTACCAAAAGATTTACGATCTCCTGGTTAAAAACAGCTCCGTAATAGTAGACATCACCATTCCCAAGAGTATTTTTTACAAGTGCAGGCTGTCCATCATAATATGCATTCTTATAAGTCCCCAGCACCTCGGCCTGATCTGATTCAACATGTAATATATCGTTGAAAGATTCTGCTATAATTTCCTGATGTTCCTCTACACCTTGAATAGAGATTTTCGGTGGTTCCTCGTTAGGACCAATCATCGTAAAGTCATCGACTGTCACTCCACAAAGCTCGGCAACGGGCCCTGGCATTGGTGTTAAATAACAATGACCAGAATTATCCTTATAACCTGTCCTGCAGCCAAATACACTCTGGCCGCCTCTATTAACATAATCTTTTAGTAAGTTCGCCTTCTCTTCCGGCATAACAGCTGGATGAGGGTAAACAAGGAGCTTATATTTTAAAAGGTCCTCTATAGTGGAGCTTTTAGTTAGGAATAACGCATCAACAGGAATATGTCGACGTTGAAGGACTTTAAACCATGCCATCTCACTCTGAGAATTGAAAGGACCATACCACCGATCTAACTCCCCATCCCATTCATTGTCATAATCTTTAACAATCGCTACATCCGCTTGATATTTGGAGCCAACGATCTCATTCCCGATCATTTTCAATTCTTTCCCCACTTGTTCAGCTTCTAAAACACGGCGATTTATACGATTGTCGTAATTATGAATCCCATGCCAATAGATTTCGGTCCCGAAAGCTGCCGTACGCCATCTAAAATAAAGCAGCATATCAACCCCGTGTGCGATAGATTGATAGGTCCACAACCTGAGCTGACCTGGTTTTGGAGCCGGCATATCCATCCGATTCACCCAGCCGCCAGGACCTGATTGCTGTTCCATAATACAAAAATTGGAAGAGATGCTTCGTGCTACACTTAAATTCCAACTCCATTTTCGGTCTAACAATGGATTGGGTCCTTTGTCTGGATAGATTGAGCTAAACTGTGGATAAGAGTCATAAGAAATAAAATCAAGACAGTCATCAGCCAGCTTATGACTATCCAAATGACCAAAAAGTCCATTGGTCGTAATCCACTGATTTGGTGCAAGCTTTCGAATAATATCCACCTGATTTTTAGCAAACGCGATCGCACTATCTGAGAAAAATCGTTTCTCATCCAGTGCTTGGTGAGGATTAGGAGAATCACTCACCGTTGGCTGCGTCAAGTGAACTTGACTCCACTCTGTATAACTTTGATTCCAAAAAACCGTTCCCCAGCGTTGATTTAACTCAGTCAACGATCCGTATTTATTTTTTACCCAGCTTCGAAATGCCTGATGGTCTGCCTCAGAATAAAACACATTCATTTCGCAATTTAGTTCATTATCAATTTGCCATCCTATTACAGCTGGATGGTCTTTATAATGTTCAGCCATTTTCGTTGCAATTCTGGCACAGAGTTCTAGATAAATAGGTGCGTTATAATTGTAATGACGGCGCTGACCGTGTTGATATTGAACTCCATCCTGAGAGACATTCAACACTTCAGGGTACTTACTTGTTAGCCATGCTGGGGGTGTGGCGGTAGGTGTCCCAAGAATCACCTTTATGCCAAAACTGTGCGCTAAATCTATCACTCTATCGAAGAAATCAAATGAAAATTCTCCTTCTTTTGGTTCAAAAATGGACCAGGCAAATTCGGCCAACCTAACTACCGAGAACCCCATTTCTTTCATTCTCTGAAAATCCTTTTCCCATAAGCTTTCTGGCCAATGTTCAGGATAATAGCAGGCTCCAAGAGCAAATGTATTTGATTTAAGTGATTTATCCATTGGTTCTAACCTCTCAATTCATATTTACAATATAAAGTTTTAACCTTTCAAATGAACCTAAAAGCGCACTTATTAATATTAGGATTTAACCCCTCCCATAGCGATCCCTGAAACAATATGTTTGCGAAGGATTGGAAACATGATCAACATTGGCAGAATGGAGAGGAAGGAGCCAATTAAAATTAACGGATATAATGGTTGCCCTGTCCCTGCCGCATTTAAGTTAGCCGTCCAGATTTGTAAACCTACCGTTAAAGGGTAAAGGCTTGTTTTATTTAATAGAACTAATGGTAAGAAAAAGTTATTCCAAGACCCTATGAAAGTGATTAAAAAGAGTGTCACTAGACCTGGACGGATAATTGGAAGGGCAATTCGAAAAAAGATCCCGTAGTCACTTGCCCCATCGACTCTCCCAGAGTCAATCAATTCATTCGGCATGGATTCCTTGATAAAGACCATCATGAAATAGACACCGAATGGATTTACAATCATTGGTAATAGGACGCCAGCGTAAGTATTGATTAGACCTAGGGATTTAATCATCAAAAAGACAGGTATAGCAAGTGCAGCTCCTGGAATCATTAATGAACCTAATACCGCAACAGTTAAGAAATTTTTCCCTTTAAACACATATTTCGCTAGAGAGTAACCTGCCATCGAACTTACTAAAGTTCCCAATAGGCCCGCGCCTACAGCATAGATAACTGAGTTTAAAACCCAGCGCCAAAACATCCCATCTTGATAAGAATTTAACCATTTTAGATTAGCCATAAGGCTTAAATGCTCAGGGAAGGCGAGCATCGATGTAGTAAATAATTGATTCGTACTTTTGGTCATCGCGACTAGCAACCAATAAAGAGGAAATAAAAAGTAAGCAGCCATTACAATCATCAGAATCATAGAGAGTGAAGTGGATATTCTTTCTTTTTTCGATTTGCTATGATTCTCCCGTTGAAGATTAGTTGTTGTAAATGAATTCGCTTTTAGGCTCATATAGTCTTCTCTCCTTCTCCTGTATAGGATAGTGTCGATGAACTCACCGTTGTATGACTAATGATTTTATTTCTAACTTTCTTCTTCTTAGCTGTTGTTCGTTCAGAAGTGGCATACATAAACAATAAGGAGGCAATAAAAGTAATCAGAACCAAGGTAATGGATAGGGTTGCAGAGTAGGTGAAATTCCCATAGGCAAACGCCATATTATAGATATCCATATTTGGTGTAAAAGTAGCCGGAATACTTGTCAGAGAAGAAAGCACATATGGTTCATTAAATAATTGGAGTGAACCAATTATCGATAAAACGGTGGTCATGACGATAACCTGCTTCAGGAGCGGAAGTTTTATATGCCATGCTGTTTGGAACTCATTACAGCCATCAATCTTTGCAGCATCGTACAGTTCGATCGGGATAGAAGTGAGACTTGCAAAATAGATGGTCATATTATATCCAGTCCATGCCCATGTAGCCATGTTCATAATCCCATACAAAACAGTTCCTGAATCCAATAAATTAAGCGGCTTTCCGCCTGTAAAGATACCAAAAATACTTAAAATAGGATTCAGGTCTGGTGAATACAGAAACCCCCACATAATCGCGGCTATGACACCTGGTACGGCATATGGCAAGAAATAAATAACTCGAAATAAAGCTTTGTTTTTAACATAGCGACTATCTAAAAAGAGAGCCAAAACTAAAGCCAAAACTAGCATAATCGTAACTTGAACCACCCCATAGTAGGCAACACGGTAAACGGCATACCAAAAGCTTTTGTCCTCCCACGCCGTAAGATAGTTTGTCAGTCCAACAAACTTATACTCCCCTTGGATATTAACGAACAAGCTCAATATGAGCGAATAAACAAAAGGAAAAACAAAGAATAGAGCAAATAAGATCAGAAAAGGTGTAAGAAATATATAGGGAACACGTCGAATCTTTAACATTACCATCCCTCGCGTTTCTGCATTTTTTAATAGATTCCTCTTACCATTACCTGTTATGATTACTTTCTTAAAGTTCTATTTCTAAGGATGATTGTCTTCTCTTTAAGAACCAAATAATAAGGGCAATAACGACTAAGATAATGACAACCGGTAAGGCAGGCGTATTAAGAGCGGCTAGAGGTTGTTTAGTTGAGCTTTCTGCACCCTTCGAAACGACTTTATACCCCGCTGATTTTGCAAAAACAGTCACTTCATTTTGCAAATTATCAAGCGCTTGATCCCATGTTTGTTCTCCACCAGCTGCTTTAGTAAATTCGATTGTCATTTGGTTGTACACGTAATCCGTCCATGGGCTCCATTGGTAGGAGGTATCAACAGATGCGGCTGCTTTCGCATAGATTGGACCAGAAATTTGATTTTTAAGAGCTGGATTAGGCGCATTCATCTCAGATTGCTGGATACCATATTTATTCCCTGGCACCTGGCCCCGGCCGCCCTTAGTCGTGTCAGTAACATCGAGCTTTTCAGCTGCAGCACTCGTATTAATCCAAGACGCAAAAAGCGCTGCCGCTTCAGGATATTTCGATTGTGTGGTTACGGCATTGGTTGACCCGCCCCAGTTACCGTCAACAAATTCCCCATTTGCCTCCCATTGAGGAATATCAGCTGCATTCCAGTTATCGGTTCCCTTCTTCACATACGGTTGGATCATGTAGGTTGGCGACCAAGCGGCACCCGATACTGAAGCATACAATCCCTTACCGATGTTGCTTTGCCATTGTGGATTCCAATCATTTGTTGCATGGACAACCCCTTTTTTGATTAAATCCCCCCAAAAATTTATCACTTTCTTTGCTTCAGGACTATTTAAATTAATCTCCCAGCCCTTAGATGTTTTCGTGAATGGTCTGGCGCCGGCCTGCCACAATAATCCCGTAATAAATCCACCGTCGTTTACTGGGAAGTAAGACATATACATATCCGGGTTCTGCTTGTGTAACTTTTCGGCTTCTGTTGCAAATTCATCCCAAGTTTTAGGAACTGCTAAATTATATTTTTCAAATATGTCTGGCCGATAAAGTAAAGCCAATGGCCCGATATCTTCTGGAATGGCGTAAATTTTGCTGCCTTGTTTTACCTGGTTCCATGTCCAAGGTTGAAAGTAGGATTCGTATTGTTTTACATATTTTGAAATGTCCAAAATTCCACCTGTATCCACAAACTTAGGGATGTACTGGTACTCAATCTGTACAACATCCGGGGCCCCAGCTCCTGCTTTAATAGCAGTGGTTAATTTGTTGTACTCCGCGTTTCCACTTCCGATTAGCGGGTGATCCACTTTAATGTTCGGATACTCTTTGTTAAATGCTGCAATAACTTTGTCGGGATTTGCTGTCCACGTCCACCAAGTGATGGTTGCGTTTTTCGTGTACTTTGGGTAAGTTGGTTGTTGTACGCCTTTCGCAAAACTGGTTGTTGTGGTTGTGAGAAAGAAACTACAAAGAACAAGCAATGTTACTATAACTCTTCTTTTTTTCATGACCATCCACCTCACTTTTAGTGTTAAAATACTGAAAATTTTTAATAATTTAAATATAATTTTGTATGTAAACGCTGTCAATAATAGTTTATACCTATAGAAACGCGCTGTTTTCCTTACTTTCCATTGAAACTTTCTAGCTGATACACGACCCTTGTCCTAATAATACATGCTTTTATAGGGTAAGATACTATTCCTGATACTTAGCTCTTATAGGTATTTTTTCATGGAAAATAATTCTATTTTTATTGTCTTATTATAAAAACAGGCACTGTTTTGGTAGGAGTTGAATTAGTAATGAAGAAAAGCTTGCTTGCCCTTCTTGTTTGTCTGTCTATTACAGCAGCTCCCTATTCCGGTTTGGCACAGTCACTTCAAAACACAGAAATTAAATATAGACAAATGACCTTACGTCCAATAACTACGGATGTAATGGTTATTGCTCATCGCGGGGCGTCTGCCTACGGACCGGAAAATACACTGGCAGCCTATAAGCAGGCGATAATGCTGAAGGCGGACTATGTAGAGATTGATTTGCAAATGACCAAGGACGGCCAGTTGATTGCCATGCATGATGAGACACTGTCGAGAACAACCAATGCCAAGGAACTTTTTCCTAATCGCGCACCATGGCGAGTAAAGGATTTTACACTTGAAGAGATCAGTCGTCTAGATGCTGGCTCCTGGTTTAATAGGACTTATCCGGAACAAGCAAAAACGGAATACATCAGACAACATGTTCCAACCCTTGTGGAAGTAATTGATTGTGTGAAAAAGTATGGAAACGGAAAGGTCGGTCTTTATATCGAAACGAAAGCACCAAGTGCTTATCCAGGAATGGAAGAGAAAGTAATTGAAATCTTAAACAAAGCCAATGTCCTCAATGACCGGAAGCTTTTCCTTGAATCCTTCAGTGAACAGAGCCTTCGTACATTGAAAAACTTTGCCCCACATATAAAACTGATTCAACTTTATAAAAGAGGTATGCTGGCCGGCAAAAATGTGTACCAAGAATTCAAGCGAATCTCGGAATATGCAGTTGGAATAGGTCCTACTAAGGAGCTTGTTGGCCGGAGGTTAATAAAGGCCGCTCATCAGAATTATCTTCTGGTCCATCCTTGGACCGTCAATTCTCAGAGGGATATGGCAGCCCTGCTTGCACTTGGAGTGGATGGTCAATTCACCAATAATACTGACCAGCTTGTGGATTTACTGGAGAAGCCGTTTATTTCACACGGAGTTTCCAACGGTGAGGTAACGAACACATCAGCTATTTTATGGGCCCGAACCAATGGAGACGCACGAGTTCAATTTGAAATTTCAACTCATAGCCAATTAAAAAAACAAACCATTGTCAAAATGGGTCAAGCGGATAATGAGCATGACTTTATCGTAAGTGTAGAATTTTTCGGATTAAAACCTGATACAAAATACTATTACCGAGTCCATGCGATCTCCAGCAAATATACGGTTACCGGTTCATTTCAAACAGCCCCCGAAAAAAACCGTAACTAAACAAAGGGACGGTTCTATTGCTTTTAGAGCAGGAGAACCGTCCGAGATTTTGAAGAGTTGGGCTTAAATTTCATGAATATATTAATATAAAAAGCCATCAAAACTATTTATTTACTAAATCAATACGCTCATTCTTTTTCTTGAAACGCCTGTTTTCATTGCCGTGAAAGCAACGGCGTCTGCTACATGTGCTGCTACTCTCTGGTCAAAAGGATTTGGGATGACATAATCAGCATTCAGTTCTTCCTCTAAAATTAAACCGGCAATCGCATGGACAGCCGCAATCTTCATTTCCTCATTGATTTCTTTTGCTCGAACATCTAATGCTCCGCGGAAAATCCCTGGAAACGCTAAAACATTATTGATCTGATTTGGATAGTCCGACCGTCCTGTACCTACTACCAATGCTCCTGCTTGTTTTGCTTCTTCAGGCATAATCTCAGGTACTGGGTTGGCCATGGCAAAAATAATCGGATCACGCTTCATAGTACGAACCATTTCTTCTGTTAAGGCACCTGCTGCTGAAACTCCCACAAACACGTCAGCGCCAACAAGAGCATCGGCCAACATTCCTTGTTTTTGTTCTTTGTTTGTAACCTCTGCCATTTCCTTTTTGAATTCATTCATTCCAAAAGGCCGCCCCTTATAGATGACTCCTTGTGTATCACATAGAATTACATCTTTTACTCCCATACCAAGCAAAAGCTTTACAATCGCCACTCCTGCTGCACCAGAACCGTTTACCACGACAAGAATATCTTCTAGCTTCTTGTTTGCTAGTTTAAGAGCATTGATTAATCCAGCAGCTGTTACTATGGCCGTACCATGCTGGTCATCATGGAAAACAGGGATATCACAAACTTTCTGCAGTTGAGCTTCGATTTCAAAGCATTGAGGTGCAGCAATATCTTCTAAGTTTATTCCTCCAAAGGTAGGCTCCAATAATTTGACCGCTTCCACAATTTCTTTTGTATCAGTAGTATCTAAACAAATAGGGAACGCATCTACATTCGCAAATGATTTGAATAACACGGCCTTCCCTTCCATTACCGGCATAGCAGCCTTAGGGCCGATATTTCCAAGACCAAGTACAGCTGTTCCGTTGGATACAACCGCAACGAGATTCCCCTTCATTGTGTAATCATATACCTTACTCTCATCCTCATAAATATCCAGACAAGGTTCTGCAACACCAGGAGAGTAAGCTAAACTTAAATCTTTTGCATTTTGCAGTGGAACCTTAGAAGTTACCGCAAGCTTTCCTTGATGTTCTCTATGCATCTGTAATGCTTCATCTCGTAAAACTGACATATTCCAAATCTCCCTCTGTTATAAGAAAAGCGCAAGCGCCTTGGTCAGCCCCGATATAGGGCGACTTGTCGACTGGCCGGTGAAAGAAGGGTCAAAGACTAGTCGCC
>NZ_NUNF01000083.1 GCF_002585305.1 Bacillus sp. AFS037270
CATGCATAAGACGATCCGGCCGAAAGGTTGCTTTTTAACCTTTTGGACGGATTGGCTGTAGACCATCTAGGGGCTAGGCGCTGGAGCTAGACAATTCTCAAAGTCAAAAACTTTTATACTTTCTTATCTCAAAAAACAGGAGTTTGGCAAATGCCAAGCTCCTGTTTTTTTATATCTGTTCAATTAATGCTATGCCTCGGTCAATCATTTGTTTAACGGATGGATCCCAGTTCGTATTTTTCAGCTTACCCAAGATAACGCTTACATTTTGATGAATAGCCTGATTTATTTTATATAGCTCTAATATTTCAATCCGTAATAGCCATTCATTTGGATATTTTTGATCGAGAATGGCTAAAACCCGATCTACGTGCATTAAATTAGTTTGCTCCCACTGTCCCTCTCGTAAGTCTCGGATTTCTGCATACAGGTTTTCTAGTTCAGTCAAACATTGCTGTTCAACCTCTTCCATGCTTTCATCGCTTGTTGAAGGGGAATCATAATAATGGTTCGGGTCAGCTGCTCCCGCAAAAACCGACGTAACCCTTGCGCCGACAGCCATATCAAATATTCCCCATGAAGGTTCGAAAAGAACAATATTCTTGTACGTCACTTGACAATTACTAAAACTAATCAAAATCGGTTTCTCATGATAAAATAATATACTTTTAACAAGGCCTTCCACTGTTACCCCGCTTTGAAATTCTAATACGGCATAATTTCCCTCTTTAATACCTAAAGCTTGCAATTGCTTTGCGGTACAAGCTTCTATTACAATACCTCCTTTTAATTTACCGATTGGTGTTCCAAATCCTTTACGGTGTATATCGGTACCTTGATCCTTCAATTGTTTATAATCATAGGACAAAGCTGTAGGGCCTTTTGTTCTTACATAGATGGCCTTAGCATTTTCATCCTTTAAAATAGCGGTCAGCGTACCGGTAACCTGGATGCCTGACGATAAAACCATTGTAGCAACACTGTTCGATTCTAGTGCTTGATCTAGACTTTCCGTGCCGCCTTTACGAAAGGCCATAGTCGAGGCGAGTTGTTCAATCTTCTCCACTAAATCATCAAAGGACTTACATACAAATAATTGCGGCTGTGGTTTTGTAACATCATAAGGTGTATTGATACATTCTTCAACGGAGAAGGGAATTTTTTTCACATCTGTTTTAAGGCAGCTTTGACTTTCCCCTACCGAAGACAGTAATCCCGCTCCATAAATTTTAGGATTGTTCACATCTCCTATTAATCCGTACTCAACTGTCCACCAAAACAGCCTAGAAACTTTGTCAGCCTCAGACAAACCTTTGACCCTGCTCCGGGCTTCCACAACCTGCCGTTCAGCTTCTTGGACCTTCTCAGGAGTTGAATCAGGGTCCTCGGCAATAATCGTCAAATGGCGAACCGCTTTAAATACTTCTAATTTCTCTTTACTCGACAGTGCCTTAGCTCCCATTTCACCAATTTTCCTAACAAAGTCACGGTAAGTTTCATCCAATAATATTGGTGCATGCCCTGCTGCTTCATGGAGCATATCCGGTGCAGGCGTATAAGCAATATTTTGGATGTTCCGGATCTCCGTTGCAATCGGTAGAATCCCATTTGCTAAAAAACCGTAAAAAGCAGAGCCTGGAATTAAACCATCGATCGTAACGGCACCCCAGCCGATTTTTGCCAAACTCGTATTCATATCTTCTACCCTTGGGACCCGATCTGTCTTAATTCCCGAATCTCTTAATCCATTAACATACGCAGGATGGGCTATATCCTTTAAGAAATAATGGTTCTGTTTCATAACAAAGCGCCAAACGGCATGGTCGATTGGCGTGTAGCGTTGGTAGTATTGCGTTGATATATACGGCTGCAAATGCTTTGGAATCTGTGGTTTTTCTTTATCAGTCATTTGACCTTCCCCTTTTCCAACCTTATTTGATTAAGGACGGGAGCAATCAAGCTAGTGACTGCATTTTTGGACGTAGTCTCTCCTTCGCTCTTCTCATTCTCGTTTTCACTGTCGACATTGGAAGATTACTTTTTTTCGCAATCTCAAGCAAGGATAAATCTTGATAATAATATAGATAAATAGGATCGCGGTAAATCTCAGGCAATGTCCTCACCTTTTCAGCCATTTGTTCTCTAGAGTATTTATATAGAATCTCCTCTTCGGGAATGGAATGGGGTTCCACCAGGACTGAATAGGCATAAACCTCTTCTCTCCAAAAACGCTTAGACTTTTTTTCTTTCCGCCAGAAATCACGGCATTTATTAATCGCAATCATAAAAAGCCAGCTTTTATATTTTGATTGCTCCTTAATGGAAGGATATGCTAAGTAAGCTGAAAGTAATACCTCTTGAAAAAGGTCTTCCGCAAGTTCTTTCTGTCTCGTTAACGATAAAATATATTTAAATGTAGCCGCGCCATGTTCTTTCACTAGTTTCTCAAATGCAAGGTCGTTCATCCTAACCATCCATCCTTCCTTCAACAACATCTTCCATATAATAGACGGAAAGGAACTGCAACTCCCCTACACTTTCTGTAAAAATAGATTCACCTTTCAGTTGCTTCCGTAACGAGACCTTTCATAAAAATAGAAACTCCAATCTTCTTACAGATTGTTAAATAATGCATAAGGGCTAATAGGACAGCTCCAGTATTCATACCGATAATCACCCCGTTCATCTGCCAATCGTGGGAGGAGCCGAGCCAAAGAATCAAAGCAAATGAGATGATGGTCGACCAAATAATATGAAAAAATAATTCTTTTAACATATCAAGACCAATTAAGAATGCCTGCATTGGCATAATAAAGAAATGAAACAGGAAATACGGCCAAAGTAACTGCAGATATATAGCAGAGGTATCCGATTTAAAAAATAAAGATGTTAATTCTGGTGCAAAAAAGTAAAAAATGACCACCGCTGGAGTTCCGTACAAAAACGTAATCGTCATCACTTGCTGGAGCATTTTTTGTAAAGTTGCGAAATCTTTTTGAGAATTGGTCTTTGATACAGCCGGAATCAGCACAATCATTAAGGAGTGAGCAATAAAGGCCGGGAAAAATCCAATTGATGCTGCCACACCCATCAGCATTCCAAATTGTTCTACAGCGAGCGTACTGGATAATCCTGAGTAAACCAAGGCTCCCTTTATAACAAATGGTTGAACGGCATTCATGATAGCGGAGAACAGCCGCAGTCCTGTCGTTGGAATCGACACCGCAATTAAGTTTTTCCGTACCCCTTTTCGGTCCATATTGGAGAAAGGCTTCCTTTTCAGCTGTTGGAATTGAATGATAAATAAGTAAAACAGATATAAAAACACCACAACTTCACTGCCTATCAAGGCACAAATAGCAATTAATAAGGATGCCTCCGCATCAAATTCGAAAAAGCGAAACAAGATAAACAAACCTATAAGCTGGATAGACTTGCGAAGAAAGTTCGAGACCGCTATTTTCCCCATCTCCTGAACGCCCATAAAATAGCCTCTAGCTACGGATGTAAAGGAGATGACAGGGACTAATGCCAAGACAAGCCATCTTACATATGGGTGGTAAGCATTAAATACAGGGATAAATGGAATAAGCGCGGCGGCGGCTAAGAAAAGAATACATGTAAAAACGATCGTAATGGTCAAGGCATGATAGAGAATATTACGATGGTAGCGCTGATCCCGTTCCGCAATAAATTTCGAAATCGAGACCTGTAATTCAAAGCTGGATAATAAGACAAGTAAAAAAATCGAGGGAAGAATCGTCATATAAAGTCCTAACCCGTGTGACCCCAGCTCTCTAGCCAAAATCATATTGATCAGGACCTCAATCATTTCACCTAAAAAAGCAGAAGCAGCTAAAAAAAAGATACTTTTATAATAAATATTCAATTTACAAATCTCCCTTACTCTCATCTCTTTTAATAACTTATGAGACAAGTCCCTTGAATAGTAGGAGAAATTTTGCAAAAAGAAAAAGGGCTGTTGCCAGCCCTTTAAAGATTTGTTGATATTACTTGGTTACCATCACTTTTTTTAACTAAATAGGTTGTAATGAAAATAATTAACAATAGAAATACTTGTGGTAAAGTGGTTTCGTACGTTGGATAGAGTCCAAGCCAGTCAATAAATGGTAAGCGTTCCACCGTTGTGGTTGAAAGCACATCTGAAATCTGCAATGCATGAATACTGATTCCTAAAATTTTAAACGCTAAAAAGTAAATTAAGATTGTCGCCGTTCTAAAGAACAAGCGAATAGGAATTTTTACACTGTAATGAATGATGGCAAAGCCAGCAATGACTAACAACACAAGGGCCAAACAGATCCCCATCACGAGTTCCGCTAAACTTATATACGGGGTAATGCCGGTATAGAAAATAATCGTCTCTGCACCTTCCCGGAAAACTGAAAGAAAACTAATAAAGGCAAAGGACATAAGGCTTCCTTTTGCGATGGCTTGCTGCATTTGCTGATTAATATATTTATTCCAATTACCGATGCTTGACTTATTATGAAGCCAAGCCCCAACCGTCAACATCATGACGACAGCGACTACACCAGTAATCCCTTCAATATACTCCCGGCTTGACGCGGCAACAAATTTGGAAAAGACTATATTGATGATAACGGCGAGGATCGCACTTGCTAAGATACCAGCAACCACTCCGGACCAAATCCACTTTTGCTGTGCGGATTGCCCCATCTTTTTCAAAAAGGCAATGAGCGTTGCGACAACTAGTAAGCCTTCTAATCCCTCACGTAATAATATAAGGGCTGCATCCCATAATGAGTAACTTGTTTTACTTAATAGTGGAGCAAGCCGATCTTCTAAGTCCTTAACAATATCAGTGGCTTTATCGGCGTTTACATTCTCAGAATTTAATAGACTGATGGCAGTTGGTACCTTCGTCTCCATATCACTGTACAAACCGCTGTCTCTAGTTTGTACATCGCCTTCCACCATTGGCCAGATGGTCAAAATTTTATTTAATTGCTCACTCGCCCCTTGGTAGTCACTTTGAGAAATAGCTTTTTCAGAATCACTTAACAAAGTAGCTAAGTCATTCAAGGAATAATCTCCTTCTGCCTGTTTCGAAACTTTACCGGCAATAAAGTTATCTACTTCGCTTTTTAATTGATCCAAGTTTTGACTGGCTTTCTCTAAATCCGCAGGTTCCTGTGTAATCGCAATTCGAATGAGGGCTGTGTATTTTTCAATGTTTCCATATGCTGCAACACTCTCATCGTGAACAGCCTTCTCTGAAGCAGTCCACCCATTCATTAATTTTTGATATTGTAGATTTAATGAAGCTGTCTCTCCCTTTTCTATCGAGTCCTCCATAACAGTAATAAGCGGAAGTAACTGCTTAATCTGTTCTTTGGCTTTTTCTTTATCTTTGGGATTTTGTTCCTCATCATATTGGACAACTGCACTTGAAAGGGCCGAGAGACTCTTCGAGAGTGCCTCTTTATCGACGCTGTCTTTAGCTAGTAGACTTTGAACTTTTTTTAACTTTTGGTCCACCTTTTGGGCTTGTTCGCTGCCAGCTTTTTTAATGGACTGCCACTCGCTTGCAAACTGCTCCATGTTTTTGGCCACGACAGCCTGCTCGCCATCCTTTGCCTTCATTAAACTATCACCAATTAGCACAAAAAGTTCATCACTATTTTCTGCCGCCTTTACGGGAAGGCTCATTTGAAAAAAACTGATTAGTAGGATGAATACTAATAATGGCTTCCAATTTAAACGCTGCATAATCTTCTCTCTCCTCTGTAAAAGAAAAACCACTAGTTAAATAGTGTCTCTCCGATAAAACCTCCCTGTTTAGCGCCTGGTAAACATGCAAAGATGGCACTTCCACGGTGGGACGTATATTCATTTAATTTATCCATTTTAGCTAACCTGTTCTGAATCGGGATAAACTGCTTACTAGGTGTACGCTGGAAACCTAGGAACAAAAGACCTGCATCAAAGCTGCCTGTTTTCAAGTCCATCCCATCTGCATAGGAATAGGCACGGCGGAGAATCTGCTGCGTGCCATCTCCATGGGACAAGCGTACATGAGAATCGACAGGGATCACGTCCTCACCGGTTTCTTTCTTTTGAGTGAAATCAGGTTTATCAAATTCATTCTTTTGCCCTAACGGTGCACCACTGTCCCGGTATCGGCCAAAAGTGTTTTCTTGCTCCCTTAGATTGGTTCTATCCCAGACCTCAATAAACATTTGAATCCGGCGGACTACAAGGTAACTGCCATTAACAAGCCAATCCGGTCCATCACCCTGCTGAACCCAAATATGCTCATTCAACTGTTTTTTACTGTCAACATCAGGGTTTACCGTACCATCTTTGAAACCGAATAGATTTCGCGGTGTTTCCTTTTTAGGATCAGCCTGCTTAGTCCGCTGGAACCCAGTTTGCGCCCAGCGCAATGTTGCTTTCCCTCTGGCGATTCGAATAAGATTTCTGACCGCATGAAAGGCTACCTGCAAATCATCCGCGCAAGCTTGAATACAAAGATCTCCACCGGTCCATTCCTCTTCTAATGCATCAAGCGGGAAGGCGGGAAGATCGACCAATTCCTTGGGCTGCTTGTGTTTTAACCCAAATCGGTCTTGATTGTCTTTTATAAAAAGACTAGGACCGACCCCAAATGTAATCGTTAAGTTTGATGGCGATAGACCTGCCGCCTCCCCTGTATCATCCGGAGGTAAAAATTCATTGCTAGAAAGCTTGCCGACTGCCTTCCCCTCTGTCATTAAGGCAGAAGCCTTAGTCCATTCCTTAAATAGTTTAGACAAGTCTTCTCGTTTAGACGTCGTTACATCTAAGGAAACAAAATAAACATGATTTTGTGGTTTTGTCGTAATACCACTCTGATATTCACCATAAAAAGGAACAATCTCTTGATTCGACTCAGGGCCTGATGCCTTACTTTCCTTTAGCGAAAGAACACTGCCGAGACCAGATGCTCCTAGAATGACTCCGACACCGCCAATTCCGGCGGTTTTCAGAATGTCTCGTCTTGATACCTTTTTTTCAGCTAATGCATCTAAGTTGGTTTGATTGTTTGTCAATTAAGACGCCTCCGTAATAATACCTATTTGTGATAATGGTTCAGCTAGTGCATCAATGGCCTGGCTAAGTTCTTTTACCTGCGCTTCCGTCAATTCTGTATAAAGCTTGTAGCCATCACCATTTTTATGCTGGTTTAATAGACTATAAACATCATCAAAACGAGCCTGAATCTCTGTTGAAACGTCTTTGTCTTTTTTCTCTAGTGCTGGTTTAAGCAGCTGATAGATTTTCTCCGCTCCTTCAACGTTTGCCGCAAAGTCGTAGAGATCCGTATGGGAGTAGCGGTCCTCTTCACCGGTTACTTTTGAAGTAGAAACTTCATTTAAAAGGTCAACAGCTCCGGTAATTAATAAATCCGGCGTCACTTCCACTGTATCTGCTTTAGCACGTAACAGGTTTACATCTTTCATTAGCTGATCAGCCATTTGTTCATAACCTTTTGTCGTGTTTTCGATCCATAATCCTTTTTCAATCCGGTGATATCCGCCCCATTCTGCGTCGGGAACATCTCCTTCTCGTGCATCAATTTTAGGATCGAGGTCACCAAAGCTCTCGGCGATTGGCTCGGCGCGCTCATAATGCATCCGTGCTGGTCCATAAAGCTCCTTAGCTTTATCAATTTCACCGTTTTTAACAGCTGTAGTAAAAGCCTCTGTGGCTTTAACAAATTCTTCAATCTCGGAAATCGCATATTGTCGATATTCATCCGATACCCCTTTTAGCGATTCCGTTGATGTATTTTGAGTTTCCTTTGTTTTTTCTGTGGACGAAGCTTGATCCGAATTAGAACAGCCAAATAATAGACTGCTAGATAATAGAACAAGGCCAGATAATTTATATATTTTCATGTATGAATTTCCTCCAGATAGAATAATAGTGAGAATGATTTTCATTATTATAATAATAACAGTAAATGAGAACAATTTTCAATCATTTTTTTAAAAATTAAAAAACCTCCCAACATAAGTTAGGAGGTTTGGGTGTTTATTTGATTAATGAATGCTTAAATGCATAGATAACTGCTTGAGTGCGGTCCTGTACGTTTAGTTTGCTTAGTATATTACTGACATGAGTTTTAACTGTTTTCAGGGCGATAAATAACTCATCCGCTATATCCTGATTAGTTTTCCCCTCCGCCATCAACAGTAAAATTTCAAGTTCACGGCTGGTTAGTTCTTCGTGCGGCAGTTGAATATTTTTTTGACGCATTTTGACCATCATTTTCCCGGTGACTTCAGGCTCAAGAACCGATTGGCCATGATATGTAGCACGGACAGCATTGGCAATTTCACTGGCTTTTGACGTCTTCAGCATATAGCTCGTCGCCCCTGCTTCAAGTGCCGGATACACTTTTTCATCATCCAAAAAGCTGGTGACGATAATGACCTTTGCTTCGGGCCATTGCTCAATAATTTGCCGGGTTGCTTCGATTCCGTCCATTTCCTTCATCACCAAGTCCATTAAAATAATGTCAGGACGTAAAGCTAAGGCGAGTTCTACTCCCTTTTTTCCATTATCGGCTTCACCCACCACTTCAATATCCTCCTGCGCAGAAAGGTAAGAAGATACACCGATTCTAACCATTTCGTGGTCATCGACAAATACTACTCTAATCATTGATACCATCTCCATTAATCATCACCGGAACCTTTACTTCCAGCCTTGTTCCTTTATTTTTAACACTAACCACTTTTAATGTACCGCCTATTTCAACCGCACGTTCGTGCATGTTTTGCATACCATAGGAGCCAGCTTTCATTTCATTCACTTCAAAACCAATTCCATCGTCTACAATCCTAAGAATCACAAGGTCATCCCGCTTCACTAATAAAACCTCAAATTTGCTGGCTTTTGAGTGCCGGAGGGTATTGGAGACAGACTCCTGCAGGATGCGGAACAGATGATCTTCTACCCCTTTATCTAATGGAAAATCTTCAACTTTCCATTTAATATCCATTGTCACCTTTTGAGATAATTCGATTAACAGCTCCTCAATTCCTTCTTGCAGCGATTTATTCTTTAAGGCAGCTGGGCGTAAGTGTAACAGAAGGGCACGCATCTCTAACTGTGATTGGTGAATCATTTCTTCAACGAGTTTTAATTGTTTGGTTTCACGGTCATCTTCAGACTGGCCTTTTGTTTCATTAATTGCCGACATCATCATCGAAGCAGCAAATAATTGTTGGCTGACGGAGTCATGCAATTCCCTTGCAAGCCGATTCCGCTCCTGTTCAATGATCTGCTGAATTCTTTCTTCTTGACCCTCCACCTTTTCGGTAGCTAACCGCTGTGACAGCTTTGCCTGCTCAGACATTTGCCTGCCAACGTTCTCAATTCTTTTAGCAATGGCTTGGATTTCTGAAACTGAGGGCTTTTCTGGCACTTCGACTTGTCTTCCTTCCTCGAGCTGATGCAAAGAATGTTCGACTGAAAGTAATTGTTTACGCCAAAAAAGGCCTGAAACCCCGCCTAAAAATATTCCGATTGCAATACTAAAGACAGGAACAAAAATCACAATCGGAATATTCATGAATTGTCTTGACCATAATTCAGACCAGTTTCCCAATGGGAATACATAAATTAGAACCGCTCCAATGACTAACGCGATCAGAAAGCAGAACAGAATATGCCAGATCATTTGCCGCTGGGTTGAACTCATATCCGGCTCACCTCTAAATTCCCGACCACAAGCGAGGAAACAATTTTCACCTTGGTCTCAGAAGTTTCATAACCGGAAGTTTTCATGTGGAAAACTTGGTTGAATATTTTATCTCTGTCATTGCCAAATACTTTTGCTGATCCTACGACACCAGAATGGTGAATACTTACCTCCGTTTCGTATGGTACAAGGATATGGATATTTCCGATGATATTTCGGATAAAAATAACTGCTTCTCCCTTTGGCAGCATCGTATAGCTAAGATCAATAACGGTATCGCCAATTCCCGTCTGAATATTCACATCATCCCACTCGTATACACCTAAAGGCGTTTTTTGCTGTCCAACGAGAATATTACTAAACAATGGTTCCGAACTAATCAACGTTTCTTCTAATTGTGCTGGTTCAGAAGAAACAATGTCTGGCACTATTTTTTGGGGCTGTCTTTTCGTTTGAAAATATTGAATGAAAAAGTGCAATAATATGGCTAATAATAGAAACTTAAAGGTCATCATATTGACAATACTTAGAACAAAGAAGATGATCCCTACAATAAACAGGACTTTCCCTAATCTTTTACCCGCCTTTTTCCGGCCTAAATAGATCATCCCGCCTGCAATAAAAAGAGAGAATATCAGCCCTCTGTTAAAAAATAAAATCTCTAGGAGCAAGATTACAATCCCGATGATAACAAGCCAGCTAAGATAATCACTTTTTGTATTTTTAAACATTGGCCACCCTCCCCTTTATTGCAGTAGTTTTACAGGTAAAAGGCGCAGTTAAACTACGCCCTTTACGAATTCCCTTGCGCTTTTCTAATAGAATAGTCCAGCTCCAGCGCCTAGC
>NZ_NUNF01000084.1 GCF_002585305.1 Bacillus sp. AFS037270
TATATTAATGCCATCTATGTCGGGAATGAAAATCACGGCTTTTTGAAAATAAATCGTGGGGAACGGAATTTGGCAAATAACTACTATCAAACGATAAAAAAGTCCAATATCTATCAACGTTTACTCGATAGTCAGTGGCAGGGTGAATGGTTAAATGGCAGTGATTTAGAACTTGTTAAAGGTAGTAATCATTCATTACTTTATGGAAGAAATATTAGAGATCTTGGTACGAAGGAGCAGATGGGGTTCGTCCTAATAGATCTTGATCCATCTTATTTTCAGAATATGTTTAAAAATAGTAATCCTCCAGGAGATATTTTGGTATTAGATGGGGATAAAATTTTGTTCGATAGCAGTAATGATCGTTTCTCTTCCTCTCAAGTAGCCAAAATTATTCAAGCTCGTGGTAAAAGCGGGACCATTAAAAAAGTAATCAATGGAACTCAATATTTCTTTAATTATCATACAAACAAGAAAACGAATTGGGATGTTGTAAGTATAATCCCTTATGAAAATATTGTTCGTGAGGTCAATCAACTTCGATTGATAACGATTTCTTTATTGGTGATCGGGTTAATAGTCTCCCTAATTATTGCCTTATTTATAACTAGGAGAATTACAAACCAGTTAAGTGTACTGCGAATGGTTACTGAAAAAATGGAAAAACGAGAAAATGTACTGGGTATTCATTTTAATAATGAGGATGAACTTGGAGAGATTGGGAACCGGATTGTTCACCTTTATAATTGGAATAATGAATTAACAAAAAGGTTATATAAATCACAGATTAAGGAGAAGGAAGCAGAGCTTTTAGCCTTGCAAAGCCACATTAATCCGCATTTTTTATATAATACTTTAAACACTATTTTTTGGATGGCAGAGAAGCTAAAGGCGAAACAGATTTCAAAGATTGCTATTAATTTGTCCAAAATCTTTAAGCTTACCTTAAATGATGGAAATCATATTACCAGCGTTAAGAATGAAATGGAACAAGTTAAAAGTTATCTGGATATCCAAAATATTCGTTTCGACCATAAAATCAGCTATACATTTACGATTGATCCTGAAATCATGGAAGAAAGAATTATTAAATTGTTATTACAGCCCATTGTAGAAAACTCCGTCTACCATGGGTTAGAACATCAGGAAAGTGGAACTATCATGATTGAAGGAAAAAAGCAGGATGATGGTTTACTTTTCAAGATTCGTGACACCGGAAAAGGATTTGACAAGAATGAGATAGATATTAGCAATAAGGGTTATGCTTTGAAAAATATTAATGAACGATTGAAACTTTATTATGGAAAAGAATATGGATTAAAGATTGAGAGTGAAATAGGAAAAGGAACTACCGTTTATCTTAAGGTTGGCCTTAAGAATGATGGAATCATCCATGACAATAATTAAGGGGTTTTCTAATATGTATAAACTTTTAATTGTTGATGATGAAAAAATTGTAATCGAAGGCTTGAAATCAGCAACTAACTGGAAGGAACATAATATTGAAATTGTAGGTTCTGCTTCAGACGGAGAAGAGGCCCTTAAAGAAATTATGAACAGGCAGCCCGACATTGTTTTAGCAGATATAAGAATGCCAAAAATGAATGGATTGGATTTGATTAAAGAAACAAAGAATCTTAATCTAGAAACTGTTTTTATCATTATTAGTGGATATTCAAAATTTGACTACGCTAAAAGGGCCATTCAACTCGAAGCAATAGACTATCTAGTTAAACCAATTGAAGTGGATGAAATTATTGGTTCTATTAAAAACGCCATTTTAAAACTTGAAAAAATGAAAAATGAAAAACAAACAAATGAATGGATTAATGAATATCAAGTTGCATTAGAAGAAAAACGTGTTCTTGATTACATCTTAGGACATAGATTTGTTGACCCTGAAAATGACCAAAGGGTAAAAACTTTTTCTTTTTTAAATATTGGATTGAAAGGGTACGCATGGGAAGATTCAAAAGAGACTGAAAAACTTCAAGTTCTATTAGGTCACTTGAAAAATCTACTGGAAAATAGAGGGATTGAGAGTTTCATCTATACTATTGATCGTCAAATCGTAATCATGTTCTCTAATTCCAGTTTAGATATTGGTAATGTCTTGGTTCAAGATCTTGTGTCATTGATTTTTCGTGATATCAAAATAAGACCGAATGTAGGAATTAGCAATGTATATGAAAGTATTTCAGAAATAAAGAAAGCATACACTGAAGCGAAAGAAGCTTTAAAAAACGGAATATTCAGAAATATACAAGTAACATTTTATTTTGATTTAGAAACTTACAATCATTCATTTGGAAATAGTATTATCGAGGAAATTAATCAATTTTTTAAAGAAAGCAGCCCAGATCTTCTTTGCATAATTAATCTTTTTATGGAGAGAGTTTTTCTCGAATGCAAAAAGAGTAACCTGTCACCGGAAAAATCAAAATATGTATGTTTTAAAATCGTTAATCATTTTTTGGAATACATCGAAAGGGAATATGAAGTAAAAAATATCGGCGGCGAAAGATATTTATTATACGAAGAATTAAATCTATTACAGTCTTTGGAAGAAATCAGAGTTTGGCTTGAACAATTTATTGCTAAATCAACTGTTTTTTTAAATGAGAACCATGTGTCCTACAATGAAAAATTAATCATCGACTTAAAAAGTTTCATAAATACTAATTATAAAGAACCCATTGTGCTAGATGATTTAGGTAAGTTGTTCCATAAGAACCCGGCTTACCTGTGCAGTTTGTTTTCAAAGGCAGTTGGTAACACCATATTTGAATATATTACGAATGTTAGATTAAATAATGCCAAAAAGCTGCTAAGAACTTCAAATTTAAAAGTATCAGAAATTTGTAAACAAGTAGGCTACGAAAATCAAAAATACTTTCATCAAGTATTCAAAAAAAATATCGGGATAACTCCAGGTCTCTACCGTTCACAACACATAATAAAGTAATGGTTGGTAAGTGGTATTTGTATAGCCCCCCAATCTATAGGCGAAAATACAAATAATTCAATAAAGCCTTCGGAGGAGAAGGAAATGAATCGACGAAAGATGAGACTACGAAACATCTTCACAAAAATGGTATCAAGACTTATTTTTTAAGTTATAAACTCCTTCTATTTGTATATCATAGTCATGAATAATCTTAAGTTAATTCCTGAATAATGGAGAATAGATCATGGCCACTCCATAGCATAGGATATCTAAGTTAGGGCCATTTTGTGGGATAAGGAAATTGGATACTTATGTTAAAGTTATAGGGGACTTGCCAACATTTTGCGTAAAAGATACGTTAAACGAAGTTTAATAAGCAATTTATTATTTTTTTATACTCTAAGATATCAAACGTGTTAAGAAACTTAATATTTTCCTATAAAAAAGCGAGGGATTTCAATGAAAAACGCTGAGATTCCTCGCTTTTTATGAGTTTGCGAAGCAACCAATGCTATGGTTGCTTTCTTAAATCATTAGATAAATCAAATTCCGGTCATCTTAGTTTCGGCAAGAATGCCAAAAGGGATGCTGTTTTTGCAGAAAGAGCTAAATATTGACCAGCCTATTATTTGTTACAGTGGTGCTTACATTTGGAATAATGGTGATACGCTATTAAACATTACTATTCCCGTTTCAGATGTCAAGCAGGTGTATAGCATTGTTAAAATCCTAGGTATCCATATCAGCTTATACAAGGATGATGAGTGGTATGTAGAAGTAGATTCTATCTTGAAAGAGGTATCTGAAATTAATTTAATTTTTCTGAAAAAATCTATTGAAACGTTTCCAAGATGGTGATATTATATGTACAAGGAAACGTTGAAACGTTTCCAAAATAATAACAAGTAAATGAAATCGCTTTTTTATTGGAGGTAGTGGAAGTGCCAAGCATTAAAGATGTTGCAGAAATGGCAGGAGTTGGGGTTGGCACTGTTTCAAGAGTCATTAATAATCATCCAACTGTTAAAACCGAAACCCGGGAGAAAGTGAATGCAGCGATCAAACAATTAAATTATATTCCAAACGAAGTGGCTAGAAACTTTAAAATGCAAAAATCAACCATGGTTGCGCTGCTGCTTCCGAGTGTATGGCATCCGTTTTTCTCGGAGCTCGCCTTTTATATCGAAGATGAACTTGACCGGGAAGGGTATAAATTGATGCTTTGCAATAGTGGAGGCAGACCTGACAAAGAGCTTTATTATTTGGATATGCTCAATCAGAATAAAGTAGCAGGTATTATTGGGATTACTTATAATGACATCGAAGATAGTGTGAGCACCGATATTCCGATTATCAGCATTGACCGCCATTTTGGAAAAAAAATCACATGTGTCACCTCGGATAACTACACTGGCGGGCGCATCGCCTTAAGAGAGCTTGTGAAAGCGGGGACTAAAAAAGCCGCCTATCTTGCAACCTATAGTGATGCTTATAGTGAGGTTGAACTTCGGAGAAAAGGATTTATCGATGAAGCAGAGGCCCAAGGGATTGAATGTATCATCTATGAAGAGCTTGATGAGGCTTTTGATGATGATAAATACTTTGAAAATTTCTTCAAAATTAAAGAACATCAGGATGTGGACGGGATATTTGCCAATACCGATCTGCTTGCCGCCAAATATATTGATAGAGCTAAACAATATGGGTTGCGAGTTCCAGAGGATGTAAAAGTTATTGGTTATGATGGAATTCAGGATAATAAGCTGTTTCACCCAATTCTATCAACGATCCGGCAGCCTGTCGAAGAAATGGCAAGGATGTCTGTAAAACTTCTCTTAAGAAAGATTGAAGGTGAAGCACTGGAGCAAGAGATTTATCGACTCCCTGTCATATACAGAGAGGGAGAAACGACTTAGCTGAGGCAATTTTTTTAGCTTATCATTGAAAATGTAACAAAAAATGATAGAGCAGGAATTAATTTAATCCCCGTCATGTAAATAGAGGGAGAGAACCGACTCGGCTGAGGCAATTTTTTTAGTCTTAATTGGAAACGTTTCAATTGAAGTGCTAGATCATTAGATTTATCGAATCACCGTTATATAAAAGAGGAGGAAGTGGTAAAGATACACAAATTTTTTTAGTTTTAATTGGAAACGTTTCAACGATAGGTATAACCAAAAAAACATAGTTGAAAGTGAGGCAAGGATATGGAATTGGCAAGGAAATCAAATAGGATAATCGATTCAACAATTCAAGTAAATAAAGCATCAAAACTAAAAAAAATCTTAAGTAATTATCAGCTCTACTTATTTCTTTTACCCGCTTTGATTTATTTTATTGTATTCCATTATGTCCCGATGTATGGAGTGCTAATTGCTTTTAAGGATTTTGTGGCAACAAAAGGGATTATGGGAAGCCCATGGGTAGGCTTTAAACACTTTGAGCGCTTTTTCGATTCCTATCAATTTTGGAGCCTGATTAAAAACACTCTTGGTCTTAGCGTTACACAACTAATCATTGGTTTTCCACTTCCAATTTTTCTCGCACTCATGTTGAACCAAATTAGAAGTAATAAGTACAAACGTTTTGTTCAAACAGTTGTTTATGCGCCGCATTTTATATCAGTAGTTGTTTTAGCGGGTATGATATATGTCTTCTTTTCTAACAATGGGCTAATTAATAACTTAATCCTGATTTTTGGCGGCGATCCGATTTCGTTTATGGCAAAACCTGATTGGTTTAAACCATTATATATTGCCTCAGGCGTTTGGCAAGAAACCGGATGGGCTGCGATTATATATCTGGCAGCACTTGCAGGAGTCAGCCCTGAGCTGCATGAAGCGGCCGTTATGGATGGAGCGAATAAGTGGCAGCGGATTTTTCATGTGGATATTCCTGCGATTATGCCAACGGCTGTTATCCTATTAATTTTAAACGTTGGAAACATTATGAACATTGGTTTTGAAAAGGCTTATTTGCTGCAAACTCCAATGAATCAGCCGGCAGCAGAGATTATTCCAACTTATGTTTATAAGATGGGTTTACAGCAGGCGCAATATAGTTTTGCTGCGGCAGTAGGATTGTTTAATTCAGTGATTAACTTAGTTTTATTAGTCGCAGTAAATAAGTTCGCGAAAAAATTATCCGGAACAGGACTATGGTAACTGGGAGGTGCAGCAATAAATGAGTTTATTAGCCTTAAAAAATAAGAAGATCACAAGAAGATCGAAAGAAGATAAAGTCTTCGATATTATTAACATTTTTCTAGTTGCAATCATCCTAATATTGGTGGTCTATCCATTGTACTTTATCGTGATTGCCTCCTTTAGTGATCCAAACATGATTTATGAAGGGAAGGTTTGGTTTATACCAAAAGAACTAACCCTTGAAGGGTACGAACGAATCTTTAGAGACAGCAAGATTTGGCTCGGCTATAAGAACTCCATTATTTATACGGTGGTCGGAACGATTGTCAATGTATCGTTTACCTTAATGGCTGCTTATGCATTGTCTCGAAAGGATTTGTATGGAAGAAATGTCATCATGTTTTTATTCCTCATGACGATGTTTTTCTCAGGCGGACTTATTCCTACATACCTGGTTGTTAAGAATCTGGGTTTACTTAATACCATGTGGGCGCTTATTCTACCGAAAGCAGTAGCTGTTTGGAACGTGATTGTGGCTAAAACGTTTTTTGAGTCCTCTATTCCTGGTGAATTATTAGAAGCAGCAAGAATAGATGGATGTTCCGATGTGAAATTTTTCTGGAAGATTGTCCTGCCGCTTTCAAAACCCATTGTCGCCGTCATGGTGTTATTCTATGCGGTTGGACACTGGAACTCCTATTTTGATGCTTTAATCTATTTAAATAATGAAAACTTATATCCATTGCAGTTAATTTTACGAAATATTTTAATTCAAAATCAGGCATCCACGATGATGATCAGTGATCTGGACTCATTGGCTGCAAAACAAAGAGTGTCTGAGCTAATTAAATACGGTGTGATTATTGTTGCTTCCATCCCGCTTTTAATCGTCTATCCTTTTGTTCAAAAGTACTTTGTAAAAGGTGTTATGATTGGCGGAATTAAAGGTTAATAGAAATAAGGGGGTGATGGTAGACGACATTGATAGTTTGCCATCCATTTAATTAATCTATTAGGGGGAAAAAGAAATGTTGAAATCAATCAAGAAAAATGTTCAGAAAAACAAGAAAAAGAGCATGGCAATGGCATTGATTTTAGGATTAAGCGCTTCATTAGCATTAACTGGCTGTTCAAACAGCGATTCTGCCAGTTCCGAGAAAAAAGCAGACACTCCATTTCATAAAACTGGTTTACCGATTGTCGACAAACAAGTTACGTTAAACATTGTTTCACCAAAGGCAGCTCTTGCACCTGACTATTCAAAAATGGTGATTTTTGACCGGCTGCAAAAAGCAACGAACGTTAAAATTAAATGGAACAATATCCCTGGCGATGGATACCAAGAAAAGAAAAACTTAATGCTGGCAAGCGGCGACCTGCCAGATGCGTTCTACTCGTCAGGCTTTTCAGATCATGACCTTGTCCAATATGGCCAGAACGGCACGATTATTCCATTAGAGAATTTGATCGACAAATTTTCCCCTAATTTAAAAAAACTTTTTGAAGAGAGACCAGAGTTGAAAAAGGTTGTAACAGCCCCGGATGGGCATATTTATTCCCTGCCTCGTGCAGAGGAAATGGATCTTATCGGGATGCCAAATATTATGTTCATTAATAAAGCTTGGTTAGACAAGCTTGGACTGAAAATGCCGACTACATTAGAAGAATACCATGATGTGTTGAAAGCATTTAAAGAAAAGGATCCAAACGGAAACGGTAAGAAAGACGAAATTGGGCTGACCTTCTGGTATAACGGCTGGTGCGGGAATGAAGGAGATTTAATTGGTTTATTTGGCATGCCGGATGCTCCTTTTGAAGCGGACCACCGAATTGTAAGAGACGGAAAAGTCCTTTATGCAGCGATTCAGCCGGAGTTTAAAGAAGCGTTAAAGTATTTTAACGGCTGGGTAAAAGAAGGTTTAATTGACCCAGAGGTTGTAACACAAAAGACGGAGCAGCTGTTTGCAAAAGGGAAAACACAGAATCCAACACTAGGCTCGTTCATTTGGTGGGAAAATACAGAAGTAGTTGGACCGGATCGAGTTAAAGATTATGTCGTATTACCGCCATTAAAAGGGAAAGATGGCAAAATTGTGATTGGACGTTCCAACTATTCCGAATATGGAAGAGATGCCTTTGTGATTACTTCAGCGAACAAAAACCCTGAGATTACGATGCGCTGGGTTGACCAGTTGTATGAACCAAAAATGTCGGCGCAAATTAACTGGGGCCCAGTCGGCGAAATTTATGAGGAAGATGCTAATGGTATGTTAGTTAATAAAGAGCTTCCTGCAGGTGTGGCAATGGGTGAATTGAGGCAAAAGGTAGCACCGGGAGGACCGTTTGCCGTCTTAAAGGAGGACTTTGGCAAAGTGGTGGACATGGAGCCAAGAGCAAAGGAAAGATTGCAAATTCTTGATCAGTATTACAGACCATATATGGTAAAAGAAAGTTACCCTTCCATCTTCTTTAGTCCTGAAGAGCTCGAGGTGATTAACACCATTGAGCCGGAAATCAAGGAATTCGTGAAACAAAAAGAAGCGCAATGGCTGATCGAGGGCGGAATTGACAAAGAATGGGATGCTTATGTGAAGCAATTAAATGATATGGGTCTTGAAAAATTAATGAAAGTTTACCAAAAAGGATTGGACCGCTATAACAAACAGTGATCCTGATAGAAAGCCAGACAAATCTTTGAAAGTCTGGCTTTCCTTTTAAAAATACTAAAAAGGATGATGTACATGTTTGATATCACGGCTTTAGGAGAGTTATTAATTGATTTTACCCCGTCCGGTCATTCGGAAAAGGGGAATGGTTTATTTGAAACAAACCCTGGCGGAGCGCCAGCCAATGTTCTTGTAGCACTCTCGAGATTAAATAAGAAAACAGCGTTTATTGGAAAAGTGGGCCATGATCAATTTGGTCAGATACTAAAGGGTGTCTTAAAAACTCATAACATTGATACCAGTAATCTCTTATTCTCGGAAAATGTCAATACAACCTTGGCTTTTGTTCATTTAGATGAAAAAGGTGATCGTTCCTTTAGCTTTTATCGAAGTCCGGGTGCCGATATCATGCTGGAAGAAGCTGAAATTGATGAGGATACAATCAAAAAATCGCGTATCTTTCATTTCGGTTCCTTATCGTTAACAAATGAACCGGCAGCTTCAGCTACTTTTACCGCATTGGAATATGCCATAAAGCATAAGGTAACCATTTCCTATGATCCTAATTTGCGAATTCCTTTATGGCGTTCTCTTGATGAAGCAAAGCGGCAGATTTTAAAGGGATTTGAATATGCAGATATCGTGAAAATTTCAGAGGAAGAATTGAAATTTTTAACGGGTTGCTGTGATGTGGTAAAAGGTACGGAAGTTTTACAGGAACAGTTTGGTACAGCGGTTATTTTTGTCACGTTAGGGCCAGAGGGCTGTTTTTATCGAAGCAAACATGTACATGGCCGTAAAGAAGGATATCAAGTAAACGTTGTTGATACGACGGGAGCTGGAGATGCCTTCATGGGTGGTACCTTATATCAAATCCTTGAAATGAATAAACCGCTAGATCGCTTAACTGCAGCAGACTTTGAAGAAATTGTTACTTTCGCTAATGCAGTTGGTGCCCTAACGACAGAAGGAAAAGGTGGTATTCCCAGTATTCCAACCATCGATCAGGTTGAAAGGTTTTTAAAAAAAGGCTTTGTTAAAGGCTAGTGTTGATTTCAGGTGGAGGGTAAAAGTCTGTGCTGGTTTTATATAGATAGATTAGTTTTTATATATTAACAATATTCGATAAACGGCGGAAAGGAAATAAATCAATGGTTTTTGGGACTGTATCAGCTTTACGGGAGACTATAGATGAATTTCGCCAGAGTATGTACGAATTAGCAAAAAAGAAGGGCATTTCTGATCCACGTGTAATAAAAATTAGTCAGCAATTAGATGGAAAAATCATCATGTTGCAAAAAATCATATACCATTCTCAAACTTTATCAACAGCAAAGACTCTTTATCATGATGAAAACAAGATTGAGCCTGTAAATATTACTCATAGTAAATAGTTTAACTAAAATAATCAACAGCAAACCTTAACAAAGCCTAAAAAAAGAGTTCCTGAGAAAGGAAGAGTGTAAGAAATGAATAATAACGTCCTGGAAAAAAAACAGTATTATACAGAAAAATACCGTCCGCAGTATCACTTCTCACCGGAGCGCCAATGGATGAATGACCCAAATGGGATGGTGTATTATAACGGAGAATATCATTTATTTTATCAATATCATCCCAATGGAACGACATGGGGTCCGATGCATTGGGGGCATGCGGTAACTAAAGATCTTGTTCACTGGGAACACCTTCCGATTGGTTTGGCTCCAGATGAGCATGGAACAATTTTTTCGGGAAGTGCAGTTGTAGATTGGAACGACACTAGCAGCTTTTTTGAAGGGAAATCAGGGTTGGTGGCGATTTTCACCCATGCGGATACATACCCTGATTCTGATCGTCCAAGACAAAGGCAAAGTCTTGCCTTCAGTAAGGATAATGGGCGTACATGGGTGAAATATGAGGGTAACCCTGTTCTGCAAGAAGAAAGTATTACTGATTTTCGTGATCCAAAAGTGTTCTGGCATCGTGAAACCAATCAATGGATCATGGTATTAGCCGCAGGTCAAACGGTTAGAATTTATACTTCTAAAAATTTACTTTCATGGGAGTTTACGAGTGAGTTTGGAGAAGGAAATGGCTCACATCAGGGTGTCTGGGAGTGTCCCGACCTTTTTGAATTACCTATTGACAGTAATTCAAATCAGAAAAAATGGGTGCTATTGGTCAGCATTGGCAATGATCCAATCTATGAAGAAGGATCGAGAACGCAATATTTTATTGGCGATTTTGATGGGAAAACATTTTTCAATCATCATGACCCCGAAAAGACCCTTTGGATTGACCATGGCCGCGATAATTACGCAGGAGTCAGCTGGTCTGATGTTCCATCTGAAGACGGAAGAAGGATCTATATTGGCTGGATGAGTAACTGGCGTTATGCCAATGTTACTCCTACAAAAGAATGGCGAAGTGCAATGACGATTCCGAGAGTACTTGAGCTAAAGACAACCGAAGACGGGATTCGATTTGTTCAAAACCCGGTTCATGAGTTACAAGATATTCGTGATGAAAAAATAATAATTCAAAACGAAGTGGTTGTACCCGGTAAAAATCTTTTAGAAAATGTGAATAGTAACACATTCGAAATCATTGCCGAGTTTGAAATTGGAACTGCAGCAGAATTTGGGTTCAAGGTTTGCAAGGGCGCCAATGAAGAAACAATTATTGGATTTGACGTAGAAAACCAAACATTATTTGTAGATCGAACAAATTCGGGAGAGGCTGATTTCCATGAGGACTTCGCCGGAAAACATGAGTGCGAGCTAATCCCAGAAAATAATAAAATTACCGTACATGTTTTTGTTGATCAGTCGTCTATTGAGTTGTTTGGAAACGATGGAAAGTCAGTCATCACTGACTTGATTTTCCCTAACCAGGAAAATAAGCAAATTGAGCTCTATGTAAAAAATGGAGAAGTTAAATTGAGTTCGCTGGAGCTCTTTACATTAAAATCTGTCTGGCGATAATGAATTGGAAAGAAAAAAGGGGGAATGACAGTAATGATCGGCTTAAATAACAGATTTTATTCTACATTGAATACAATGGTAGATTTATTTTTTCTAAATTTACTATGGATCATTACTTCGCTCCCCTTAATTACCTTTTTTCCTGCAACAGCAGCCATGTTCGGCGTTGTCCGTAAACGAATTTTTCAAAAGGAAACAGAAGGTATTTTAAAAAGTTTTTTAAAAATGTTTAAAGAAAATTTCAAACAAAGCTTTATTATCTCGATTATTTGGTCGGTACTTGCCTTTTTCTTATATTTTGATTATAGGCTTATCGATCCAAGCAGTTCTGTTGGTCACCTCATTCTGTATATCATCTTAGTCATTGGCATTTTTTTGTTTAGTTCAATCTCCATTTATCTATTTCCGATTATGGTCCATTTTGAACTAAGCTTTAAGAACGTTATTCGAAATGCCTTCCTCTTTTCCCTGATGAACCCGGTCTTAACGATTCTTTTATTGAGCATTGTTGGGGCTGGTACTGCTCTGTTCTATTTTTATCCAGCTACGATTTTCATCATCGGCAGTTTCTCAGCCTATGCGGTATATTACTTATGTCAAATATGGTTTAATCAGCTGCTAAATATGAAAGGAACGAATTGAGGCGTTGAGTCTATCATCATTCTAGCCTCAAATCTTTTAAGTTTATTTGTAAACGCAATCACTGAAAAAAGAGGCAATTAAATGTTGGAGGGGAACAGGGTTGAAGCAAAAGATAAAAAATCAAGGAATATCGATTATGATCATTTTTTCATTAATGATTTCGCTGTTTATGCCCGCTGTTTCTAGTAAAGCGGAAACTAGTGTATCATCCAGTTCGTCTGTTGATGGCGAAAATGAACCATATCGGTCCAAATTTCATTTTTCTCCGGAAAAAAACTGGATGAATGATCCCAACGGCATGGTGTATTACGATGGGGAGTATCATCTGTTTTATCAGCATAATCCTACTGAACCAAAGTGGGGACCGATGTATTGGGGGCATGCCGTAAGCAAAGACCTGGTCAATTGGGAATACCTGCCGATCAGTCTTTATCCAGATGAATCAGGTTTTATCTGGTCAGGAAGTGCCGTAATCGATTGGAACAATACGACTGGATTTGGAAAAGACTCCAAACCGCCGATGGTGGCTGTCTTTACTCAGGAAAAAGGCGGTCATCAAGTCCAAAGTTTAGCTTACAGCAACGATAAAGGCCGTACTTGGACAAAGTATGAAGGCAATCCGATTATCCCGATGCCTGATGGGGTTAATGTTTTCCGGGACCCAAAGGTTTTTTGGCATGAGGAAACAAAGCAGTGGATCATGACAATTTCGGCTGGTGACCGGGTTTATTTTTATAACTCGCCAGATTTAAAAACCTGGACAAAAGTAAGTGAATTTGGCCATACTGAAGGCTCCCATACGGGAACATGGGAATGCCCGGATTTGTTTGCCCTTCCGGTTGATGGAGATTCAACTAAGAAAAAGTGGGTATTAGCTGTCAGCATTAGTGAAGGGGCACCTGCCGGCGGTTCGGGAATGCAGTATTTTATCGGTGATTTTGATGGGAAAACTTTCACCAATGCCAATGATCCGAGTAAAGTTCTTTGGGCCGATTATGGTGCTGATTTTTATGCGGCTGCTACATGGAGTGATGTTCCTGATGGACGCCGTTTATGGCTAGGGTGGATGAATAATTGGAAGTATGGGCAGGACATTCCTACATCCTCATTCAGAGGAACGATGTCGATTCCGCGTGAACTTGCCTTATCAACGGTTGATGGTGAGGGGATTCGGCTAATCCAAAAACCTGTAAGTGAGTTGGAAAGTCTTAGGGGTACACCACAAGTTTTTGAAAATAAAGTGCTAACACCAGCAGAAAACCTGTTATCGAATGTAACAGGAGATGCCTTTGAGATTACGGCTGAATTTGATTTGAATTCAGCGACGGCAACGGAGTTTGGTTTGAAAGTTCGAAAAGGGGAAAGCGGGCAGACGAAGATTGGTTATGATATTGGCAGTAAAAAGTTGTTTGTGGACCGCTCCAAAGCGGGTGAATCAAGTTTCAACGGTCAATTTGTTGCAAAACATGAAGCATCATTATCAGCCATTAATCAAACCGTTAAAATCCATCTGATTGTTGACCGGGCATCTGTTGAGGTATTTGGCAACGATGGACAGGTGGTGATGACAGATCAAATCTTCCCTGATCCTAAAAATCAATCACTTGAACTTTACACAGCCGGTGGGGATATATCACTTAAATCATTAACGGTATATAATTTGAACCACGCGTCTTTTGTTTCAACTATAGACCAAATGGTTGTTGATAGAGAAAGTCTCCCAAATGAGATTGAAAATCCAGATTTTGAGACTGGCAATCTATCAGGATGGACAGAAGTAGGATCAGCATTTGATCATCCAGTATCCAATGTTGCAAGCTTCTGGGGCGGTCCTTTTCAGCAACATGGAACCTACCACGTTTGGGGATTTGCTGGTGCAACGAATGATGGAAACTCTGATTTCCGTACGGGTGTCATGAAATCATCGATATTCAAACTAGGCGGGAATGGAAAGATTGATTTCCTTGTTGGCGGGGGCCAGGATATTAATAAACTATATGTTGCTTTGGTTCGGGCTTCAGATGGAAAAGAGCTTTTTAAAGCAACCGGATCAAACACGGAAGCCTATCGAAGAGTCAGTTGGGATGCATCGGAATATATCGGGGAAGCAATGTATATCAAAGTAGTTGACTATCATTCTGACGGATTCGGGCACATCAATGTCGATGATTTTCATGTTTTTAATAATGACCCGGTGAATACCGATGTTATCCAAAATCCAGATTTTGAGACTGGTGATTTAACAGGATGGACAACTGTGGAAGGCGATGCCTTCAGCAATCAGGATGTTACAGCTGATAAGGATTGGGGTTGGGGCGGACCGTTTAATCACCATAACCAATACCATCTATGGGGAGCTAAAGACGGCGGAGACGGACAAACTGGAATTTTAAAATCAGCGAACTTTACCCTGGCAGGTACTGGTGAAATTAATTTCCTAATCGGCGGCGGTAATGACATAGACAAATTATATGTGGCCTTAGTTAGAGCCTCCGATGATAAAGAACTTCTCAAAGCGACGAATACCAATTGGAAGGACAGCGAAGCTTATACTCGGGTCAAGTGGGATGCAGCCAATTACCTGGGGGAAAAAGTCTACATCAAAGTGGTGGACCAGTCAAAAGAAGGATGGGGCCATATTAATGTAGATGACTTTCATGTGAAAAATACTGGCATTATAGCCAACTGGCCGTTGGATGAAGGCAGTGGGACCAAAACAAAAGACATCTTAAGAGGAATTGAGGATCCTATTTCCTATGTGTTTACCAAGGCTTTATACAAGCCATCGACAGATCCTTTATGGAGGGATGGAATCCTCAACAAGGCTTTATTGTTCGACGGATATTCCACTTGGATTACGAGGCCTTCTGACCAGGTGATTAAGCCGACGGATGCCCTCACGATTGAAGCATGGGTTGCACCAAGGTCTTATGAGTGGGGCGATCTCGGCCAATTGTCAGCAATCGTAAACCAACACAATAAAGCCGCAAGCGAAGGCTATATCCTTGGAATGGGGCGACACGGGAAATGGTCGTTTCAGGCAAGTATCAACGGTGAATGGAAAGAAGTGTGGGCAGCGGAAAACAAACCTCTCGAAAAAAATAAATGGTCGTATATTGTGGCCACATTTGATAAGGCGGAGCAAAAAATGAAGCTTTATTTAAATGGTGAATTGGTTGGGGAGACTGCCACGCCAAAAGGGAACATCACCCCGTCATCGAATGACTTATTAATCGGAAAACATAATAACGCCGCTCTAATAAATGGAGCCTTCACTGCCAATATGTTTAATGGATTGATGGATGAATTAAAAATGCATAACCAATCTCTGTCAGGAGAAAAAATTAAAGAGAATTATGATTCCTATTTAAATAGTTTTGAGAGTCATAAACTTCCGGTGCCTGATATGGCACCAGACCGAAGCAGGTATGATGGCGACCGGTACCGGCCGCAATATCATTTTATTGCCCCGGAGCATTGGATGAACGAGCCTCATGCACCGTTCTTCTATAATGGGAAATATCATTTATTCTATCAAAATAATCCTCAAGGTCCATATTGGCATCAAATCCATTGGGGGCATTCTGTAAGTGAGGATATGGTTCATTGGAAAGATGCACCGATAGCACTTGCACCTGATGGGAATTCCGTTGCGCCGGATGGTGTTTGGTCAGGCGGATCAACTGTTGATGCTAATGGGAATCCAGTGTTATTTTTTACAGCGGGTGATGATAAAAAGGTTCCCAACCAAATGATTGGTCTTGCAACGAGCAAGGATCCCGCAGACCCGGATTTGAAAGAATGGTCCATGTATGAGAAGCCAGTTACTGTTCAAGCGCCAAACCTGCCGGCAAAAGAAGGCGAGGTATGGTACGGTCAATTCCGTGATCCATATGTCTGGAAAGATGGAGATACATGGTACCAGCTCGTTGGTTCAGGGATTAAAGACGTAGGGGGAACGGCACTTCTCTATACCTCTAAAGACCTGAAAAATTGGGAATACAAAAAGCCGCTGCTGGTTGGCAATTATAAGCAACATCCAAAAACAGGCCAAGTGTGGGAATTGCCAGTATTCCTGCCATTAGGGAAAGATGCTAATGGCGTTGAAAAATATGTCTTCTTGATCAACCCATGGTTTGATGGATACAATCCGCACAATGTCAAATATGTATGGTACTGGATTGGAACATGGGACAAGGAAAAATTGGAGTTTGTTCCTGACCACACGGACCCTAAGCAATTTGATTACGGCGAACACTTTACAGGACCAAGCGGGATGGTTGATGAAAAAGGACGTTCCATTCTTTTTAGTATCGCGCAGGACCGCCGGACGGAGCAGCAGCATCACGATGCTGGATGGGCTCACAATGCAGGGCTGCCGCTGGAGCTTTCCTTAAACTCAGAAGGCGGACTAGGGATTAAACCAATTTCTGAATTAAATTCATTAAGGAAAAAGGAACTAGTTTCAATAAAGAATGAGAATACAGATAAAGCCAATAAATCATTAAAGGATGTTAAAGGAGATCTATTGGAAATCGAACTTGAAATCAATCCGGCTTCTGCAAAACAAGTGGGGCTGAAGCTTCGAAAATCAGCAAATGGAAAGGAAGAAACATTACTATTCTATGATGTTGAAAAACAATCACTAAACATTGACAGAAACAAATCCAGTCTAGATCCGGATATCCAAAAAGGTGTACAGGGCGGAGAATTTAAGCTTGGAAAAAAAAATCTGAAGCTTCATGTTTACCTAGACCGGTCCATGATTGAAGCGTACGCGAATGGTCAAAAAAGCATCACATCACGTGTATATCCGACTCTTTCCGATGCATTGGGCCTAGAATTATGGAGCAGTGGCGGAAAAGCGAAAGTGTTGTCAATGAAGGTATGGGAAATGGGTTCTGCATACGGTGAAACAGTCCCGGCCTATTGGCCTCAAGCTAATGGAGATGGCGAACCTGTTCCGGAAAGTACACAATTGCCCAACCATGATTTCCAAACAGGCGATTTAACAGGATGGACGGTTGTAGAAGGGAATGCTTTTAGTAATGAACACGTTACCAAGGCGATCGATTGGGGATGGGGCGGTCCATTTAACCAGGCCTCAGACCGAATGGACCCGGAAAGATACCATTTATGGGGCTTTAATGGGGAAAAAGGCGGAGATTCCCTGACAGGCGTCTTAAAATCTGCGAACTTTGTGTTAGGAGGAAATGGAAAAATTGATTTCCTTATCGGTGGTGGAGCAAATATCGACAGGCTTTATCTAGCACTGGTACGAGCTTCAGACGGCAAAGAGTTAATGAAGGAAACAGGCGGCAACTGGGAAGCCTATCGAAGAGTCTACTGGGATGCATCGGATTATATAGGCGAAGAGTTATACATCAAAGTTGTAGACTATGAAACTGGCGGTTGGGGACATATTAATATTGATGATGTAAATGTACCTGTGGCCATAAAACAGTAAAACCTTATCTTGATAGATAGGATCAAATAATCTAGAATAATCATAAAAAAATCAAATTATGCAGGATTGTGACTGACTGGCTAAGCAGGCAAGACCTAAAATGTGTTAAGAACAGAATGTACCTTTGGGTACCTATCTTTCCCATTTTAGGTCTTTCTTGGTACTGTTACTACTATTACCCCTGCTTAAAAATATGGCGCAACTAATGGCATAAAAATAAGTTTTGAAAATTTATAAGCCCCAACACGAAAATTATTGATTTTTAGCGAATTAATTACATAAATCTCTTAGGAGGGGTAATATGGAAACAAATAAATCTATTAAAAAATCAAATTTAATAGAACGACGGAACTTTATATTAGGATTATTTGTTTGGTTATTAACATTTTTAAGCGGTTTTCCTTTTAAGGTAAAAGGAGTAAGCGCTCTCACCCCTCAAACTATGACACTTAACCCAGTAGATTATGGAGCAAAGTTAAATGACCCCACTTTTCGTCGCAACGCAATAATTATTAATGATCTTATTAATACTATGCCTCCATCTGGAGGAGTCATTGAATTACCAGCAGGAGAAATGTGGATTTATGACAAAATTATAATTAATCGCTCTTATGTGACAATCAGAGGCGTTAATGCGGGTACACGTTCGCATGTCGACGCCGAAGAACCACCAGGTCCAGATCAACCAGCTCTAGATCATCCAGGTGGAGGAAGTAAACTTGTATTAGGTGATGGATGTACAATAGGTATCATTTCTGAAAAACGTGATGGAGCACCACGAGTATCTTCGATTCAACTGGAAAACTTTTTGATTCAAGGTCGTGGAACAGATAATGGTCAAATTGCTGTTAATATCGAACAAGATAATGATGCAGTTCGTATTATTGGTGTTTCAACAATCGCCGTAGGTATGGGTTTACGATTAGTAGGAGCTGACGCATGCACAGTAAGAGGCTGTTGGATTTCTGAAGTTCATGATGGACTTCATTCGCTCGGTTCTTCTCAGCAATTATTAGTAGCCAATAACTACTTGGGAGCACAACCGGGAGGAAGAAGTGTATATTTAGAAAATCCTGAATGGGCAAATATAGTAGGTAACAACATCTATCCTGATGGACATGTATGTTTAGAAGCTAAAGGAGCCCAAAATTGTACGTTTACAGGAAATAATATCCAGAGTTACTATACTGGTGCTGTTATTATTAATGGAGATGGTAATTTGTTTTCTGGAAAAGTGCAAGCGCGCAGAGATTTGGGTAACTGGAAACAGGACCCTATTGGGCGTGATGGTCTTTATGGACTGATTCATGTTGATGGAAATGATAATCATATCACTGCGTCATCTATCAATTCTGATCAACCAGAAAATGACACTCGTATCTTAATTATGGGTGGTAATGGTAACTGGGTGACTAATACCAAGATTTATGGTAGGTCTTCGATTCGAAAAGTTGTAGTCAATGGTTCATGCGTGGATACGCGTATTGTTCATTCTGCGTCAGAGCTTGAGGTAGATAGAGCTGATTCGAATACAACACTCGTTTGGTAATTTATTGCTCTGCTATTACTCTATTTCACAATAGCAGAGCATAGCTATAAAATACGTCTTTCGTGGAATCACAACCTCGCTCGTGTTTGGATGAGTTTTTTTAAATTCGAATGTATTCATCTTACCAATATCATAAACTATCCAAACTGTACAAAAGATCTATAAATCTTCTCCCCAATTGTGGGTGCTTTATTCTTAGGAATTGGAGCAGGTGCAATTTTGCAAGTCATTTATGTCATTAAGAAAAATGCTTATTAAGTCTAGGAAAAAATGTTGACATAAACGATTTTTTGAATTAAACCATTCTGAAAATAACAATAAATGTCTAAAAAGAATTACAAGATTTAACTACTAGGAGGAAAATATGATGCAAAATATCGGAATTCCAGGGTTAATACTTATCTTAACACTCGCGCTTATCATTTTCGGCCCTTCTAAATTACCGGAAATCGGAAGAGCATTTGGCTCAACTTTAAGGGAATTTAAAAAGGCTACTAGAGCGATTGTGACAGATGATCTAAATGAAGAGACATCTAATAAAAAAGAAAAATGAGATAAATAAATTAAGAGTAGATGTAGATCCGTCTTACATCTCTTTTTTCATGGAGTGATTATTTTGGAAGATTGAGACATGCACATAGTTCAACACTTGGAAGAGCTGCGCAAACGTATTTTCATTACTTTCCTCGTCTTTCTGCTGTTTTTAGTGATGGTATTTGTATATGTTCAAGATATTTACCATGTATTAGTCAAAGATTTGCCATTCAAGCTAGCGCTGCTAGGACCAAGTGATATCTTAGTCGTTTATTTAATGATAGCCAGCGTCGTTGCCATTGCAGCTACTATACCAGTTGGTGCGTACCAAACATACCAATATGATAGATTATGGGTTGGATGGCATGCGTGGCCGTCAACGTATCTGGCGTAGGTGGGGGCCGATACTAGGGACAGATGTAGATTGTCCTTATAATAAAATACTAAAATGTTCGTTAAATATGTTAAAAATGCTGAAGGAGAATGATAAGAAAAACTCCATAACAATCATATGTACTGGAACGATTAAATCGATTCTGAGTTTTTTATTGTGAATAGGTTCCATACTTCTATATTTAGGAACGTCTTTTACAACACCGTTTATTCTCTAAAATTTAAGATATAAAAAGGGAAACGCTTGAAATGAATACCCTCTAATTGTGGATTATCATTGTCAGGTTTGCACTCAACCATATAACAGCCCTTCTCAGCTTAAGCTTAAGATGTCTACATTTTGCTGGAAGGGCTAAATGGTTTAACTAGCGGAAAAACTAAAACTGTTCACCGTTACATTCGTTATATTACATTCATTTTTTTCGTTTTCCATTTGATTTAATGTACTCCTTGTATATCTATTGGAGAAAAATAAAACTATGATGAAAAAAATTAAACATCCACCCATCATCCACAAAAAATATTGCATCCAATCAATGAGAACTGAAAACTCCATTCAAATCCCCCCTTCATATGTAACTGCCTTTCATTATTTCTATATGATTTAAAAAATTACCTCCTATTAAAGAGCAATAATGATAGGGTTTGACCCTTTTACGTTATGTATTTATTTGATCATTACATTGGTTATGGAAAAGAAATCAAGGCTGATGGTGGATTTACGTTCATCCTGAATTTGAATTCTTTTCTATAGAGGATCGATTTTCGTTACAAATCCAACACAGGAAGCAAAAAACCGTTTTTCCATGTCGTAACTTCTAAAAGCATTTTGGTGTCCATGTTTTCAGATAACACCCGTTCCATCTCTTCTATATGTGTTTCATCGAGATGTGGTCTAGGCGTTTTATCATCATCCTCTGTCCCTTAACAAAACATTACCGGCTCACATAGGCTATATTAGCTTTCGCTTCATTTTTTTGGTGCTCCGAAGGTCAATTATGAAGAACGGAGGAACAAACGTTGATAGAAGAAACATACAGAAATCTGCCTGTTTACTGGCCTTACTTCAATCAACCTTGTCCGGGCTATCTCTATTACTCTATTTTTCCTAAACCATCCATTAACGTATCCAACACTAATAATGCTGTTCAAGCAGGAAACTACGTGAACCATACTCATCCTATTGATCTGCTAATTTTTGCCCCTCATCCCGACGATGAGACGCTTGGAACTGCGGGTGTAATCATGCGCTCAGTGGCGGCAGGAAAGCGGGTTCATATTGTTTTCTTTACGAATGGAGATGGTTACCCGAGGGCTGCTTCCAAGCTTCTTAATAAGAATATTGACGAACTCCGTCCTGAGGATTATTTCGAATTGGCACGGGTGCGCCAGTTTGAAGTGAATACTGCCTCAGCGGAGTTGGGATTAAAGCCGTCGGATATTACCTTCCTCGGTTATCCTGATGCCGGACTGGATCGTGTCTATATGTCCGTTGGCCCCGAGCCATTCCAGCAACGCTTTACCTTGATGAGAAACACGTATGG
This sequence comes from Bacillus sp. AFS037270, assembly GCF_002585305.1. The sequence goes on from NZ_NUNF01000084.1 coordinate 21,855, forward strand.
CATGGTATACCCGGACTATCACTCGCTTGTTTATGGAGTGCCTGCGCCCTATCTGAAGAAATTTGCCCTCACCGATACAATGGACCTGATTAGGTGTCTGCAGCCAAAGGAAATTTGCGTAACCGACGGTGCGGATGAGCACCCCGATCATCAGGCAGCCTATTTGTTTGTTCGTGACGCCGTACGGGCAACTGATTACAAAGGGCTCGTTTATACCTATTTAGTCCACAGCGGTCCAGACACGGAATGGCCATGGCCGCGCGGGATTACCCCCGGATTGCCGTTTGAGGCACATCAGTATAAAGGAGAGCGAATTCCTAGGTTTGTATTATGGCCTCCGCCAGTGAGGATGCCAATGACCGAAGCTGAGGCGCTTAAAAAGTTGAAAGCGATTCGGGCTTATCGTTCGCAGCTTGCTACTGACCGGGAATATCTCGAATCGTTTATAAAGAATGAAGAAATTTTTTGGTATCGTTAAAAAGTTGGGTTGGTTATCAGAGAGCACTCCTATTGTTTGGAAATTTAACTTTATCCAAGTCCTTTGCCCCAACTGGTGTGAGCTTTGTTTGGTTGGACTCACCATTCTACTATCCTGCTTTCCTTTTGAATAACTTAGCAGAACAGGTTTTAGTTTTTCTAAAAAATTAGCTATTCTTACATTATCCTTCAGTTTTTTGATGTCATGCACCTTAAGGCTGCGGTTTTTCATTAGAAAAAAGGGCGATACAATTTAGGTTACAGGCATATAGAACTATTTTGGGGGCAGCAACTCTACACAATTCAGGAATTCTTGACTTCAAAAGAAACTAAGGCGATCTTCAAAGATGGTGCCTATAAGGTGACGATTATTTCGAAGGATAAGAAAGAGACTGTGATTACTTCAAAATTATGTTTAGAAGCCTGCCTTTTTGTTGAAAGGTAGGTTTTTTGTTATAAATGGCAATAATTTAGAAAAAGAGGTTTCGGAGGATTTTCCTTATGGCTGAATTGAAATATTTAGAACCTACTGAGCTGCTTGAAAAAATATATGCCACGCTGTGTTCGGAGTATGAAGATGCCGAGCACTACAAAGATGAAAAGGATCAAAATGAGATAGACGTTACCAAGAGAAGGTTGACGAAAAAAATATTTAACGAGTTTGTGGTGGATGAAGAGTATTTTTTAACGATGGATTCGGATGTGTTTAATGAAAGATACCATTTATATGAGGAGGATTTTTTGCGGCTGATCAAGCAATGCAGTGAGAATCGAGTGGAGTATGAGACCTTTGTTCAAATTATCGACGACCTGATTGCCAGTGCCAAATTTCGGCTTCATGCGTTTGAGCAGTTGACGGAAGAGATTCAAAAGTTGCAAGAAGTGGACGAACAGGAGGAGTCCGAGGAGGAAAGTGAGGAGGCGAATGAGGAAAAATAGGCCTAAAGTGGTTCGGGGGAATTGTGGAGAGGACGTTGGAATGTTTGTCGGCATGCTTATGGCCAAACTTCGTACTAAACTGCAATTCCAACGTCTTTGCCATTTATCGTCACCTCCTTATCCTTGTTTTAATGATGTTGGTGTTGTTAATGGTGTCAGGCACCAATTTATTATCCTAAGACCCTATGATTACCAATAAATTCCTGCTAGAATAATATGTATCATCACAAGTTCATTATTCCAGTTAAGGAAAAATTAAGATATTAATTGTTTAATTGTTTAATCGGTAATTAAAGGAAAATAAGGAGATAACCAAAGTGAATAATCTGAAAATTAGAATAATTGTATCTGCTGTGGCTCTAGGGATCATTAGTGCAGCTAGTTTTCTATTACCTTCCATCTCTTATGCCCAAACTCCGTTAAACGTACCACTGATCTCACAATTGCCAGAATTGAAGAATGGCTGCGAGGTTACGAGCTTATCCATGCTGCTTCATTACAAAGGAATTAATGTCTCGAAAATGACACTGGCTACTCAAGTGAAAAAAGACCCGACACCTTACCGAGTGTCCGGGAATACGACCTATTGGGGTAACCCGAATACCGGCTTTGTTGGGGACATCACCGGCCGTTCCATCGGGTATTCTGTTTATCATGGTCCGGTCTTTCAGTTAGCAAAAAGGTATACGAATGTCATCGACTTAACAGGAAGCTCGTTTGATGTCATTTTAAAACAGTTAGGCAAAGGGAAACCGGTCTGGGTAATTACAACAAGCACCTTCGATACGGTGCCGAGCAGTCAATGGAGAACGATCCAAACGCCAACCGGGCTGTTTAGAATGACCTTTCATGAGCATAGTGTTCTACTGACAGGTTATGACCAAAATTACGTCTACTTCAACGATCCGCTTGCGAACATTAAAAATCGCAAGGTATCCCGATCGGCTTTCATTAGAGGCTGGGAGCAATTTGGCAGACAGGCAATTACTTATGGATCTTCCAAAGGCGTACTTGATAAACCAGGCACAGGTGCGACCATCAATGAAACTTACAATCTATCAGGCTGGTTCTTAGATGAGAGCGGTGTGTCTAAGATTGAAGTACTGGTAGACGGGAAAGTAGTCGGTCAAGCAACCTATGGCGATGCAAGAGCGGATGTAAGAAATGCTTATCCTGATTACAACAATGGGAATGCTGGCTTCCATTATGCATTGGATACAAAAAAATTGAGTAACGGCAAGCATACCATAACGGTAAAGGAAACCGGTAAAAATGGCTGGACCAGCACATTACCTGGAAAGGCTGTCAACGTTTCAAATGCTAAAGGAGTATTGGATACTCCAGTGGTCAATGAGAAAACGAAGGGGCAGTATAACGTAAAAGGCTGGTATTTGGATCAAAGCGGCGTTTCCAAGATTGAAGTATTGGTAGACGGAAAAGTGGTCGGTCAAGCAATTTACGGTGATTCTAGATTGGATGTAAAAAATGCTTATCCTGCTTACAACAATGCTAATGCCGGTTATCATTATGTTCTAGATACAACCAAATTCGGGGATGGGGTGCATTCGATTACCGTAAGGGAAACCGGAAGAAATGGTGTAGTTTCCACATTGCCGAATAAATCATTCACGATTTCCAATGTAAGGGGTAGTCTTGATCAGCCGGCACCAGGCAGTACCATCAGTGGCAGCAAAACCATTTCCGGCTGGGTATTAGATGTAAGCGGCGTATCGAAAATTGAGGTACTGGTGGATGGGAAGGTCGTCGGCCAAGCGGTTTACGGAGATGCCAGACCAGATGTGAAAAAGGTATATCCTGATTTCAATAATGGTAATGCTGGCTATCATTATGTGCTGAACACGACAGGATTTAGCAATGGAAAGCATACAATCACTGTAAGGGAAACGGGTAAAACCGGCAGGGTCACGACGTTGTCTGGAAGAGTCGTAACTTTCTCTAACTAAAATGTAGAGGCTGATTCGTATACGAATCGGCCTCTATTACTTTTAGTAGATGTCGAAGCCTAACTCTCAAGCCCGGCACGCAGTTTTCTTAGGGCACTCATTTTCCACTGTTTCACTGCAGAAACCGAAACCTTCTCGCGGGCAGCGATTTCCTTTACAGATAAATCCTCCACAAAGGTTGCGACTACCCATTTGGTTTCCTTTTCCGATAAGCCATCACAATAGGATAGGAGCTGTTCCTCCTCAAGCGGTATTTCGGAGCAACCCCCTTCGACCATTTCCCAAAACTCCTCTTTCGGATACACATTTTCAGCCTCATATCGGGAGCGTTTGGTCAGTTCGAGTAAGAGCTTCCCTTTTATATAGCTATAAGCATAATTCGTGAAGTTTCCTTTCTCAGGGTTAAAGCCTCTTTGGGCTTCCCAGAGTCCAATTAACGCAGTTTGATAGAATTCTTCCCTGTTACGGTAAATCGATAAGGACTGTAAAATTCGATGAATCATCGGCGTATATTGTTCTACTAAATTGTAAAAGTTATCCACTTCTAGATCCTTTCGGGACCCGCGCGCGTTCCAATCAATTCCTAGGTAGCTCTACCATACCGAGAAATACGATTTCCATCGAATTCCAAAATTTCTGATTTGAGAGGGGAAACGAGAGGATATCACCACTTTTGTGGCTCAAATTAGAAATTCTGAGGCGATTTTTGAAATTTTAGTGGAATTCTATATGAATTTAAAAAAATTATTCTGCTGCAAATCACCGACCGTTTTATTACTAATTCGAATGGGAGCTTATGTTTTGGGGGTTACGATGAAAAAGTAAAAACGCCGATTCATTATCGAATTCCGGCGTTATTCGAGATAAGCTTCTTCTTTTTCCAGGGTTTAATAACCGATATACAAATGATAAAAACAGTAATCAAAATTTGAATGATGACAAAATCCTGCCTTACAGAATGATTGTGGAGAAAGACGGGATTGATTAATGCGTCGCTTCCTTCGGTTTCTAATAGAGCCATATTAGCCAGCATTAATTTGTCTACGATAAATATGCCAATTAAAGTTTGGCAAACAAACAGAATCCATTTGACAGTCACCCATCTATGCTTGAAGAACCCCCAATTCGTAAAGATACCATACACGAAGCCTATTAAGAGTGTTCCGACTGCGCCAATTCTGATTATATGATCGCTAATGATAACGACATTTTTATAGGTTTCCATCGTTTCCCGATAGGCGGCGAATTTTATTCCTAGATTGATCGCTAAAGAACTCATGATTCCACCAAAAAATAATGTAACTAATAAAATATGAATAATTTTTAACCATTTAAGACCGGCTGGTCCTAGTTTTTTCAAATTTATCCCCCCTTAGATGAGATTCCAGACTCAACACTACTAATTTTAATACAGTCAAGATGGTCTCCCAATCAACTAGGGACCGAAATATTCCTAAGACTGAGGTCTGATTTTTTTAAAAAAGTACGGTGCACAACTATATTAGATTATCCAAATTTTGTAAGATAGAGATGGGGTGACTTTTTGTTAACTAACATTAAAGGTCAGCAAAGAAAAAATGAAGGGGAGGGAGTGGGTTTATGGACACAATCATAAGGATGTACCAGCATTTGGATTGGGCTAACCTTCGGATTCTAGAAACGCTGAAAACTACTGGGGATCAGAACAGCGAGGCGAAACGATTATTCTCCCATATCTTACTTGCGGAGGAGGTTTGGTTCCATCGAATAAAAGGATTGGATAGTAATCCTCAAGCAATTTGGACAGAACTTAGTCTCGATGAATGTTCAAACCTTTTGGCAAAAAATAAACAAGGTTTTTCCGAACTTCTTGAAGGTTTGTCAGAGACAGACATAATCGTGTATAAGAACAGTACTGGTAAGGAGTTTTCGACGTCAGTTCAGGATATTCTCACGCATGTGTCACTTCATGGGCAGTATCATCGAGGGCAAATTAACCGTCTGCTGCGAGAAGACGGATTTGAACCTGTTAATCTGGATTATATTACGTTTGTTCGTTAAAAAAGGACCTATTGGACATGTGCCATGTTCCAACTGAATTTGTCCAATAGGCTCTTTTCTCAAAGGTATGAATCTTCCTAGATTACGACAAATGCATCATCCACTTACAAAAATCCTCATCACAACAGGCTAAAACGAGCATCTAATCAAACGTTTGTATAGTCACCTTCCCAGTCAAAAATCCTTATTTTCTGTCAAAAAACATCCCCGAAAAGTGACATTTCAAACAGCAGAGAGTCGGATATTTCGCTATGATAAAGATGTATATCCACATTCCGATGAAGGGAGCCCATTATGAGAAATCAAGGCACACACTCAGATTTAATCCATTCCTTTACATCCATTCTGTCAAGTCTGCATTCCCCATGTTCGATTCATTCATGGGGCCGTCCAAGGGATCCAGAACTCCATGCTTAAACAAATCGAAAAGACAAAACCAATCACTCCACCATTTCACTCACCCCATTGGAAAAAAATCCTTAATGAAAATAATATTTGTTTATGGTCAGTCGATGCCAGAACGCTGAAAACATTGCAGATTTCCTCGGCGTGCCAATCTATTTTAGGCTACTCCAAACAGGAATTTATCGAAAATGCCTGTTTGTGGGAGGAGAGTCTTTATCTGAACGATAAAGACAGGGTCCTGCAACAGCTGCGTTCAATAGAAAATGGTCAATCTGCGAAACTCGAATACCGAATTCAAACTCAGCATGGGGGATATAAATGGGTCTCTGATTATATATCCTCAGTTCACGATGAAAGCACGCATCTAGTACGATATGACAGAGTTATCATGGATATTGACCATCAAAAAAAGACGGAGGACGAGCTTACGTATTTATCCTTTCACGATCCCCTTACCGGGCTGTCAAACCGAAGGAAATTAGAAATGGAGCTCCAAAAGGCCCTTATCGAAGCAACAAATAACCATCACTTTGTCGGTATTTTATTTATTGATATTGACCGGTTTAAGGACATTAATGATTCGCTGGGGCACAAAATGGGCGATAAATTTATTCAAACGATGGCCAAAAGGTTAAAAGAGAATCTACGGCCAGACGATACTATCTCGCGTCAGAGCGGGGACGAGTTTGTGATTTTATTAAAAAATCTGAACAATAGCCTGGCATTAGATGAAATGGCTGCAAGAATTAGTCAGGTAATGGCGCAGCCAATCAAAATAGTCGACTATGAATATCGCCTTGGTGTCAGTATTGGGACCAGCATTTTTCCAGACCATGGCCTCGAAGCGGACGTGCTCATGATGAGGGCCGACCATGCCATGTATCTGGCAAAAGAAAATAAAACAGGAATCCAGCAATATCAAACAGGTATGTCCAAAAGCCTATCTAGAAAAATGTTGCTGGAACAATATCTGCACCGGGCTATTGAACATAGTGAGTTGCATTTAGAATACCAGCCCATTATCGATGTGCGGTCGAACGATATTATTGGTTTGGAGGCGCTGCTTCGCTGGAAGCATCCGGTTTTGGGGAATATCTCTCCGGGGGAGTTTATCCAAATTGCAGAGGAATCGGATCTAATCATAAAACTGAGCAATTGGGTGTTATTTACCGTCTGCCATCAACGCCGTTACTGGATGGATCAGGGGTTAGCCCCTTTTTATATTTCCATAAATGTTCCCGCACAGCAAATCCATCAAGATACTTTTATCGAAACGATTAAACGTGCGTTAAAACAGTACAAGCTGCCAGCAGAATTTTTAAAAATAGAAATTACGGAACGAACCGCTATGACGAACGTTGAGAAGACCCTAACCACGATGAGGGAGCTGCAGGAATTTGGGGTCGATATCATTTTAGATGATTTTGGCATCGGATTTTCGTCGATTAGTTATCTAGTCCAGTATCCGTTTAATACGATCAAAATCGATAAATCCTTTATCCAGGACCTTCACCATAATTCCAGCCAAAAGTCGGTTTGCCGCTCCTTGGTAGCAATGGGGAAAAACCTTGGCATGAATGTGGTGGCAGAAGGGGTGGAGGAATTCGAGCAATATCACTACTTATGCAGTATTGGCTGTGATAAAATGCAAGGCTACTATTTTAGCAGGCCCATTTCGCAGGATTTGGTCGAGAGTTTTACAAACCATATCTACACGGTAAAGCTCTAGTTAGCAACAACAACTATTGTTAACTAAATTAAACTTATTATTGGTTAAATCTTGTATTGTCATTTTTCTGGGATTACTATTAAGCGTAACTATACAAATCTATTAAAGTGATTCAGGCGGGGAGAGGGGTACCATGCGAAGTTATCTCATTTTGGGGATGTGCGCTTTATTTTTAGTTGAATATTTTGTGGAGCTCGAGTGGCTGCAGTTAGTCGTAGTCGGGCTTTCGTTATTGGCCTTCTTGGGCAGCGCTTTTAAAGCAGATCGGTTTCCGCGCTTGCTCGGAATTATCATGATGACAGCGGGAATAATTATCGAATGGCGAAAAGGAACCGGGGTTCAAGGAATTAGCGATGGGCTCTTCTTAATTCTGCCATTGATTTGCCTGCTCACACTTGCGCCGCTTCTGTCCATTCCGTTAAGACTCAGTGGCTACTTTGAATCCATTGCTGCCTTACTAAGGAATCTCATGCATCAGCCGAAAAAACTTTACGCCGGAATTACAGGAACGCTTTTTTTACTAGCCCCGGTCTTAAACTTAGGGTCGGTGCGGATCTTAAATGAATTTTTGGAGGAAATTAAGCTTCCTTCGGCCATGTCGGCTAAAAGTTATCTGGTTGGTTTTTCAACCGCTGTCATGTGGTCGCCGTATTTTGCCTCGGTTTCACTCGTGCTTCACTACCTGAATATATCCTTTAAAGGGTACATTCTGTACGGAATGGGCTTGTCAATCTTGTCGTTAGTGGTCGGAAACATTCTGTTTGCTCTGTGGGAAAAACGGCATCCGCTGTCTGAAAAATTAACAGCGGAGGCTCCGCTCGAAAAAGAGCATCGCCTGCAAATGATGAAGCTTGTTCTATTTGTTGTCATATTAATGAGTGCCTGCTTAGTGGTGGAGAATTTCACTCATTGGTCCATGATCGTTATCGTGTGCTTGATGTCGATTCTAGTTCCTGCTGGGTATGGGGTGATTTCGAAAGGATGGAAACGAATGGCCTCTCCATTAGTGGATTTCCGCGATCGGACCGTACCTATGATGAATAACGAAATCATGCTGTTTATGAGTGCGGGGATGCTGGCCTTTGCCATGAAAGGGACGAGTGCGGCGAATGGAGTTAGTACGTTCCTTGGCCAGTTGGCAAACCAGTCGTTTATCTTGTTTTCACTTGCTGTGATGCTGATTGTTCTAAGTATCACTTATATGGGGATCCACCAAATTGCGGCCGTGGGGGCATTGGCGATGCAATTAAATCCTGCCGAGCTAGGGATGAGTAATATTGGCTTAGCACTGCTGCTGCTCTTGACTTGGTCGATTTCTACTGCCCTCAGCCCTTTTTCGGGATTGAATCTGATGGTCAGCCGCTTTGCAGGGATTTCCGGCGTTCAAACCGGTCTTCGTGCTAATGGACTGCATCTGTCCATCATTGCATTGATTGGAATCGCGATTATCTCCTTTATCGGATGAAAAAAACAGCCTAGCGAGTTTACTTTAGAGGTGTAAACAATCCAATCACAATGGAAAACACACTGTATATCATATTTGAAGTCTGAAGTGACCCCCTTTGAGTTGGACTAAACAATCCAGCTTAGGGGGGGTTTTATTGTTATATCAAGGGTTTTTTAGTCATTGTCGCTTCTGCCTGTCAATAGCCGTGATTGACGATCTAAACTGCTCGAAAAATCCAAAGACGGTCGTCAATAGC
>NZ_NUNF01000085.1 GCF_002585305.1 Bacillus sp. AFS037270
GAACAAAAAAAGAAGCATTGGTTCAATGCTTCTTTTTTTGTTCATAAATGGGATCGCTTTCTGGAAGGCTTTTAAGTTAACCGAATAGGATAATTTGTTCTAAAATAGGAAAACTATCTGTATGGTAACTCGTAGAAGGAGTGCATACATATAATGAAAAAACGATTGTTTGTTCTTGTATCTCTCATCATTTGTTTGTATATTTCTGGCTGCTCAAAGAATAATGTAGACGATGATGTTTCAAATCAGAAGCTTGGCCTAAATAAAACAGAACCAACAAGAGAAAATTATAATACACCAAATCATGGTGGTCCAGCCATCACGAGCGTTGATACCAGTGACCCGGAAATAGACCGGCAACAAAATCAAAACAACAGACGCCCGACGAACACTCAATTTCATTACAACTCATCAAAAATCATTGTTGCGAATCGAGCAGCAGATAAGGTTGCGGATTTATCTGAAATTGACCATGCAAATATCATTGTTACCGATAATAATGCTTATGTAGCTGTTCAATTAAGTAATTCAAATGGCAATCAGATGACAGCATCTCTCAGAGGTAAAATTACAAAAGCAGTAAAATCGGTTGATGGCAATATCGACAATGTTTATATATCGAAAAATCCGCAATTCTATAAACGAATGGCGAGATATACAAGAAATATTAGAAATGGGCAAACCTCTTCCGATTTCATCGATGAGTTTTCCGATACCATTCGCAGAGTTTTCCCTGATGCCCGTTAATGATTATAAGATGCAGCTGCCTGGTTTCGGTTCAGGCAGCTATTTTGTTTTGAATTTAAAAAGACCGGAGGCTTTTACCTCACAGTCTTCATGTTATGCATCTTGAAAATATTCCTTGTAAAACCCGCCTACTTTTCCAGTATTATCAATAATGTAATAAAACTCTTCTGTTTCGTTTTTTACATCATAAATTTTCCCTGTTGTTAATGCATTATGAACGAGATATTTCTTAGCATCTGTATGCACGCATTTTACTTTTTTATTGGTTTCGCGATTTTTCCATGATAAATGAATCAATGCTGCCACCGTCCTTTCAGTCTTTGTCCAAGTACTAGTATAATCAATTGCAGTGCTGCTGTGCAACCATATCATTATTTGCTGAAAGTAACACAATTTTAATGAATAACGACTTCCTTCGCTTTTGCCAGCTGCTTCTTCAATATTTTAAAAACTTAGCCATAATTTGTGAACCTTTTTTTACAATCAGTAAATAAGTGTTCTCAAACTATGGCTAAACTATTACAATAGTAAAAACTGAATATACAATCCATTGAGGAGGGCATTCTAAAATTGAAAATTATGAGTAACGAGCAGTTGGTTGTTTCGTATCGGGATGCATTAAAGTCTGGTGAAAAGGAATGGATTAAACTTTTAAAAGATGAAATAAAGCGCAGGGGATTAAGAGCCCTAAAAAACTAAGCCGGAGAAACTGATCATAATAAAACCGCTGAACTTTTCCAGCGGTTTTTAATTTTATATTGAGCACGGCAAAGCCATTTTTACTGTTGTTCCGACTCCTTCCTGACTCTCAATTGAGATAGTTCCATTATACTTTTTGATTAGACGCTGGGCAATTGACAGTCCAAGTCCCGTTCCTCCATTTTCTCGGCTTCGAGCTTGATCGACCCGATAAAAGCGATTAAATACTTTCGCTAAATCTTCGCTCCCTATGCCAATTCCACTGTCAACTACAGAAATGATCATTTCCTCGCCTTCTAGCTTTGCTGTAATCCAAATTTCCTTATTATTGCTTGAGTATTGAATGGCATTATCTAATAAGATGATCATGATCTGCTCCATATGTTGTCTTGAAATTGGGATTTTTGGTAATCTCTGACCCACTTCTAAAAAAAGATTGTAATCCGGATGGATGATTTCCAAATTTTTCACCAATTGATGAAGCGTTTCTGTAATATCGGTTTTTTCCTCATTTATTAATCTAGGATGCTCTGCTCTTGTAATATGTAACAAGTCATTGATTAATTTTTTTAATCTTGTTACTTCTTGGAGTGAAGCTTCAAGAGATTCATCTAGAATAGCAGAATCCTTTTTCCCCCATCTGTTCAATAAGGAAAGATGTCCCTCCAATATCGACACAGGTGTTCTGAGTTCATGAGAGGCATCTTCGACAAATTGCTTTTGAAGGAGGAATGACTTCTCAATTTCATCCATCATTTCATTAAAAACATTGGTCAGGGCTGTTAATTCGTCTTTTTGTTTATAGCCATTCATCCTTTCTTGAAAGCCGGTTTCCTTAATCTGCTTCATCGCTTTAGCCAAGTCCCTTACAGGTTTTAAAAGCTGCTTTGCAAGTAAATATCCGCTGATCGCACTAAAGATAATTGCAGCAACCCCAAATATGGTCATAACCCAAAAGAGGTACCCCATCATTCTTCTGTAGTTATTTAATTGACGGACAATTTCTACAGTCCCTGTAAAGTCATCCCCCTTTAACGGGGCTCTTGAAACAAATGCTTCATCTCCTTCGATTGAAACCCTTTGGGTGACCTTTTTTCTTGTAGGAGCAGCCTCTAAAACTGGGAAGTCACCATTTTTATCCGAAACAAGAACACGGCCATCTTTGTCATACACTCTAATTAATTGGTCTTTATCATTCATTTTCCTTAAAAATGTTTGGCTATTTTTAATCTCTCCTCGATTAGGCTTGTTTGATTTTGCATTGTAAAATGTTGTGATATCACTCATTGTTCGATTGATGGCAATTTCTTCACGATTCATCATCCATTTTGAAACGATATGATATTCTAAGAAACTAAATAAAAAGAAAGTCAAAAAAATAGCTGTTGAGCAGCTTAACACCAGTTTAGCCTGCCAGCGGAGACGGTTAAAATGACTGCTGATTTTCTTTATCATCGCATAACATATCCTATACCACGAACAGTGTGAATATAACGGCCTTCATCATTTGAGTCATCTATTTTGTTTCTTAAATAACGAACATATACATCCACCACATTTGTTTCAACGCCTGTACTATAGCCCCAAACCTTATTAAGGAGTACTTCTCTTGTTAATACGATATTTATATTGCTCATGAAGGTAATTAATAAATCGTACTCCCTTTTTGTAAGACTAATCACCGTTTCTCCCTTTTTAACCACGCAGGATTCTAGCTCAACAATCAGATCCTTAAATACAAGGGTCGTGACCTCATTAGATTGCAGGGCTTCAACCCTTCTAAATAATGACCTTAATCTTGCTAATAACTCTTCAATCGCAAATGGTTTTACAATATAGTCATCTGCCCCGCTATCAAGTCCAGAAACCCGATCAAGTACACTATCCCTGGCTGTTATCATAATAATGGGAATCGTTTTATTAGTTTGCCTAATTCTTCGGCATACCTCCATCCCATTTAATTCAGGGAGCAGTAAATCAAGTAAAATGGCATCCCAACTTTCTGTAATAGCTAATTGTAAGCCAATGCGCCCGTCAGTGGCAACGGTTGTTTCATAGCCCTCATGCTGCATTTCTAGCTCAATAAATCTGGCTAAGCTCTTTTCATCTTCAATAATTAGTAATTTGGACATACTCCCACACTCACATTACGTTTTTCTATTATTTTAACTGATGTTTATCTCGAATAAAATCGAAGACTGCATGAATAATTTCAATTGATTGGTACGAAACGAGAGAAAGTGCAGTAAACGAAAAGAAGCCAACAATAATTAATCGGAACCAGAACATATTGTATTCCTCCTTTTTGAACTGTTTTTCAGTACCTTAAGATTTGATTATGATTGAAGATACGTTATTTAGAGGATTGTTATCATCTTACCTGTTATTCCGAAAACTGCAATGAGAAGAAGATTAGAATTCCCTTAGAAAAATAATGAAGCACACGACTGTATAGGCGTGTGCTTCATTATTTTTGTTACTTATACGCGGCTATTTGTTTCTAGAAAGGGAGGTATGGATAACTCTTTAAGTTTTATAGCGATCTGCTCGGCAGCATCAATAGGATTTTCAGCAAATATATCTATAAACTCACCCAAATAATCTTGTCTTGCATGATCGTAACGCGGATCATAATAGTGTTCAAGTAAAATTAAAATCATGTCTCGATAATTTTTTTCTTGGAGTGTTTCAATTAATCTTTTCCTGATCTCGGTATCCTTCACCCGTTTTAAAACCTTTTCGATTCCTAACGATATCTTTTCGTCATACCAAGGTTCCTGCTCATAAGGCAGTACATATTCAGAAACAAGAAGCTTTACCCGTTGTTCAAGTGGTGAATGAATATAAAAATTTAAGCCTTTAAATTTAACATCCATTAATTTTTCAGGTTGAACAGCTTTACCGATTCGCTTACTTTCTGCCTCAACAAGAAAATAATTGCTCCCGTAGATTTCGTTAAGTCCCTTGAATAACAGTGAATCAAATGTCTTTTGATTGTGCCCTTCTCCAAGTCCAATTGTGCCAAATATGGAGCCGCGATGACCAGCCATTTCTTCCAAATCAAGTACAGGATAACCCTTTTTCTTTAGAATTTTTAGAACCTCTGTTTTTCCTACTCCTGTCATCCCATGGAGCACAACGGTTTTTTCCGGTATCATCGTCGGTATTTGTTCAAGGATATGATGACGATAGGCTTTATACCCTCCTACCAAGCGCCATGCATAAATGCCGGCAAACTCTAAGAAGGTTACAACAGCTTTACTACGCATACCTCCACGCCAGCAATGGATTACTAACTCCCCATCCGTTTGGAATGATTTAATTGTATTTAAAAGGACAGGAATCTTTGGAGAAACAAATTCCATCGCCTGCCACTTGGCCGCCGCTTGCCCTTCATGCTTATAAATCGTACCAATAACTTGACGTTCTTCATCCGTGAATAATGGTATGTTGACGGCGCCAGGAATTGCCCCATCTGCAAACTCAATCGGTGAACGTATATCAATGATGACTGGATCCTTCAGGGTTAATAATTCTTCAACAGTTATTTCCTTCATCTATATTACGCCCCTTTAAAAAACGAACAAAAACTTCCACTACTGGAAGTTTCAAAAGAACAAATGCATCATAAAAAAGTTTTTTCTTCTTATGATTATATATCTATTATAAAGAAGTTTACCCCTGCTATCAAGAAATTGAAAAATCATGTCAAGATTTAACACTTCACAATCAGCTGAATGATAAAAAGGGTCCATTCTGAAAACAGAGTAGACCCTTTCGTTTATCATACGTTTGATTTCTGTTTACTAACAGACATTAAATCTTCCATTTCACTAAGAAGATTTTGTTCAAATAGGTCTACTATTTTACTGCCTACTATAACGCCATCACTATATTTGGATATTTCTTGAATTTGCTCTTTACTTGAAATACCGAACCCTGCCATAACGGGGATCTTACTCACTTCTTTAACAGACTTTAAAAAGTTGGTTAGTTCGGCATCATACTCATTTCTTACCCCGGTGATTCCTTTAACAGTTACCGTATATAGAAAACCTTTTCCCTTACTTGAAATTGTCTTAATTCTTTCGAGTGGTGTTGTCAGGGTCACTAGCCGGATTAATTCCACTTCGGCTGCTTCAAGTTTCGGCACAATAATCTCTTCCTCTTCAATTGGCAGGTCAGGAATGATGCAGCCATCCACCCCGGCATTCCGAATGTCGAGGACAAACTCAGCTATCCCGTAAGAATAAATTGGATTTAAATAAGTCATAAGTATAATTGGGATTGATACTACCTTTCTAGCCTTTTCAATTTCTTGAATAATCCCTCTTAAGGTGGTGCCATTAGCAAGAGCCCTTAGGCCAGCCCGTTGAATCGTCGGCCCGTCTGCTACAGGATCAGAAAAGGGAACCCCAACTTCGACCGCAGTAGCCCCGAACTTCTCAAGTAAAGCAAGTCTGTCAACCAGCGTTTCTAAACCTCCATCACCTGCCATTATGTAGGGAACAAAGGCTTTCTTTTGATTTTCTCTTAATGCCGCAAATGTTTTTTCAATTCGATTCATGTTAGTTCCTCCCCTCAAGTCTTGCTTTTACTGCATCTACATCCTTATCTCCACGACCGGATAAACAAACGACAATATTTTCATTTTCTTTCATTTCAGCAGCAAGCTTAATAGCGTAGGCAACCGCATGAGAACTCTCTAGCGCAGGAATAATTCCTTCAAGTTTTGATAAAAGTTGGAAAGCATCAAGTGCCTCTTGATCGGTAATGGAAACATAATTAGCCCGGCCGCTATCTTTTAAGTAGCTGTGTTCAGGACCTACTCCAGGATAATCAAGTCCTGCTGAAATGGAATGGGCCTCTTGAATTTGACCATCTTCATTTTGCAATAGATACATTAATGAACCATGGAGAACCCCTGGTTTCCCTTTTGTTAAGGACGCAGCATGGAACTCAGTTTCCACACCCTGCCCTGCAGCTTCGACCCCATATAAACGAACTTCCTTATCCTCAATAAATGGATAAAACATTCCGATTGCATTACTACCTCCTCCGATACAAGCAACAACAGCTTCAGGCAGGCGGCCTTCGCGCGCAAGAAATTGTTCTCTCGTCTCCTTGCCGATGACACTTTGAAAATCTCTCACCATCATTGGAAATGGATGTGGCCCCATAGCTGAACCCAGTAAATAGTGTGTATCATCCACATTAGTCACCCAATACCTTAATGCTTCATTGACAGCATCCTTAAGAGTGGCACTGCCTGATGAGACGCCCACAACCTTGGCACCGAGTAATTCCATCCGGAAGACATTTAACGCCTGTCGTTTTATATCTTCCTCACCCATAAAAATGATACAATCGAGATTTAATAATGCACATACCGTTGCTGTTGCGACACCATGCTGACCTGCTCCTGTTTCAGCAACGATTCGTCTTTTTCCCATACGGACAGCAAGCAATGCTTGACCAATAGCGTTATTTATTTTATGGGCACCCGTATGGTTCAAATCTTCTCTTTTCAGGTAAATATTTGCCCCGCCCGCATGTTTGGACAAGTTTTCCGCAAAATATAATGGTGTCTCTCTACCAACATACTCACTAGCTAATCTAGCAATCTCAGCATGAAAAGCAGGATCCTTTTTTGCCTCTTCATAAGCTTCATTTAATTCAATTACCGCCTTCATCAGTGTCTCCGGTACAAATCTTCCTCCAAATATTCCGAAATGGCCTTTTTCATTCGGCAATGTATAGGTGCTCATTTTATTTTCCTCCAATTGGTATAGTTTTCACCTTTTCAATAAATGCTTTTATTTTCACAAGATCTTTTACTCCATTTGTTTCAACCCCAGAGCTCACATCGACCATATAAGGGTTAATGATCTGTACGGCCTCAGTGACATTTTCAAGATGTAATCCCCCGGCAAGAATGACTTTTTTTTCTTTCAAACATAAAGTGTTAACTTGACTCCAATCAAACGATGTTCCATTTCCGCCCCGATATTTTCCTTTTGGCCCATCGAGCAAAATATAATCGGCTGGGAATTGACCAATCTCCTCTAAGGCTTCATTATCCTCAAAACTCATCGCTTTTACTACCGCTAGCGGAAGCGATTGAGAAAAGGAAGCAGACTCATCACCATGAAGTTGAACATGGGTTAAGCCAACTAGAGACGCAATCCTTTCAATCTCTTCTTTCGTTTCATTAACAAAAACACCAATTTTCATGACATTTGCTGGTAAGCTAGAAACGATTTCTTGTGCTTTATCTGATGTTACCTTCCTCTTACTTTCTGCAAATACTAAACCAATGGCATCTGCGCCATACTCAACAGCTTTAAGTGCGGTCTGGCTATCCATGAGTCCACAGATTTTTACCTTAATGTTCATTTATTAACACCCTCTTGAAGTGGAAGACGGAGATTAGAGAAGGATTTCTCAATATCCTGGCTGACCATTAAGGCCTCGCCTACTAAAATTCCATTTGCACCCGCATTTCGAACCCTGTCAGCATCCTGCTCCGTATGGATTCCACTTTCACTTATTAAATAAGCTCCAGACTTTTTTACAATCGTGGCTAATTGTTCGGTTACTTCTAGTGAAACTTTGAATGTCTTTAAGTCACGATTATTGACACCAATTAACTTTGCTCCTGTTTTAAGCGCTTTTTCCAGTTCTACTTGGTTGTGGACCTCTACCAGCACTTCTAAGCCTTTTGCTTTCGCGTATTGAAAGAGCGAATGTAACCTGCTCTCATCTAGCGCGGCAACAATTAGCAATATGATGTTAGCCCCATTGGCAGCTGCAACATCAATCTGTAGAGGGCTGATGATAAAATCCTTACATAAAATCGGCAGGTTAACTGCTTCACGAACTAACTTCAAGTCGGCGAAAGAGCCTTTAAAAAAGGTAGAATCCGTTAATACTGAAATGGCAGACGCTCCTGATTTCTCATAAATTGCGGCCTGTACTTCTGGTTCCACTCCATTATTGATTAAACCCTTTGATGGGGATGCTCGTTTATATTCGGCAATGATGGAAAGTTCCTCTGCTGTTTGCAGTTTTTCTAAAAAGGATCTTTTTGGATAAGCTGTTTCCTGAATGATTTCCGTCCTTTCTTGAAGCAGCTGGACCTCCTTTTTCTTCTGTTCAATGATCCGGTCAAGAATGGTTTCCATTTAAATCGCCTCTTTCTGGCCTAATTTAGATTTTTCGATAAGAGTTGTCAGTTTTGCATATGCCGCACCTGAATCGATTATTTCCTTGGCTACATCAATACCTTCAATAATAGAACTGGCTTTTCCAGCTGTATAAATGCCGATTCCGGCATTTAATAATACTGTATCACGAGGGGCACCTTTTTCCCCTTTTAGTACTTTTAATAAGATTTCCCCATTTTCTTTCGAATCCCCGCCCTTTATCTGGCTGTTATCGTATTGCGGGAGATTAACGTCTTCAGGTGTAAATATATGACTAGTGATTTTTCCATCCTCCAAAAGGGTATAATGATTTTCTCCCTGAAGAGAAGCTTCATCCATAAATCCAGCACCATTTATGACAACCGCCCTTTTACGTCCCAGCTTTTTGAGTACTTCTGCAAAAACATTTAATAAATCCCTGCGATTAACTCCTAACAATTGATAATCGAGTTCAATCGGATTTGTTAATGGGCCAATATAATTAAAGACCGTGGGAATTTTCAATTCTTTCCGGACTGTCATCACTTTCTTTAATTTTGGATGAACATGTGGAGCGAATAAAAAGGCGATCCCGATTTCATGAAGTATTTCTTCCGTCCTTTCAGAGGGTAAATTTAGATTAACTCCCAGATACTCAAGGACATCTGCACTTCCTGTTTTACTTGAGATGCTTCTATTGCCGTGCTTAGCGACTGGAATTCCGGCACCAGCTATAACAAAGGCTGAAGTTGTACTAACATTAAAGCTTGATGAACCGTCTCCGCCAGTCCCACAGTTATCCAGAACATTCGGAAATTTCTGGTTAAAGCGAAGGGTATTGCCCTTCATAGCCCGAACAATTCCAGCGATTTCGTCAACTGTTTCACCCTTAGACTTTAACCCCATTAAAAAGGCGGCAATTTCAGATTCAGAAACTTCTTCTCCTAAGATTAAATCAACTGCTTCTTGCATTTGCTCTTCAGAAAAGGATCGCTGCTCAGCTAATTGGAGTAGATAGTTTTTCATTTTCCCTCATCCCTTCTATTTCGATTAAAAAGTTTTTTAACATTTGTTTTCCATCCGGAGTTCCGATTGATTCCGGATGAAATTGCAGCCCATAAACCGGATATTCCTTATGTTTTATTGCCATAATTTCATGATCATCGTCGGAATGAGCAATGCACTCCAACTCCGCTGAAAGATTACTTTCTTCTAATGTCAACGAATGATAACGCATTACCTCTAATGGAGTACTTAAGTTTGCAAATACTTCATTGCCTTGATGAGTGATGAAGGAAGTTTTCCCATGCTTAATGTAATGAGCCCTCCTCACTTCACTCCCAAAGGCTGCGCCAATTGCTTGATGGCCAAGACATATACCTAGTAAAGGAATGGTCTTATGGAAAGTTTGAATTAATTCTATACAAATACCCGCATCCTCAGGCCGGCCAGGCCCTGGTGATAAAATAATCGCTTTCGGGTTCAAATCTTGAATTTGTTCCATACTCAGCTGATTATTCCGGTAAACAACAACCTCTTCACCCAGCTCCCCTAGGTATTGATAAAGATTAAAGGTAAACGAATCAAAATTATCAATTAATAAAATCATTTTTCACCCTCCAAAAAGGATCTCAACTTGTTTAGTGTTTCCTCATATTCAGACTCTGGATTTGAATCGTGAACAATACCTGCACCTGCTTGGATAATTGCTTCACCGTCTTTGATGATCATGGTACGAATCGCCAAAGCGAAATCCATATTCCCGTTTACAGACACATAGCCAACTGCCCCTGAATAAAGACCGCGCTTTGATTTTTCTAACGTATTAATAATTTCCATTGCCCTAACTTTTGGGGCACCAGAAACCGTCCCTGCTGGCAGACAGGCAGCCAAGGCATCTAATGCCGTTTTTTCCGGATGGAGCTTTCCGCTGACCTCTGATACTAAGTGGATAACATGACGGAATTTTTCTACCGACATATATTTCTCAATTTGAACCGTGCCAAATTCACAAACTTTGCCTAGATCGTTTCTTCCAAGGTCCACAAGCATTCGATGTTCAGCTAGCTCTTTTTCATCGTTAACTAATTCCTGCCCAATCCGTTCATCCTCTTCAGCAGTTGTTCCTCTTCGCTTTGTACCGGCAATCGGGTTTGAGATTACTGTATTGCCACTTGTTTTAATTAAGCTTTCTGGCGACGAACCAATGACGGTATATTCATCAAAGTCGATATAAAACATATACGGTGTTGGATTGGTGCTTCGATGCTTCCGATAAAGTGATAAGGGTGTACCTTGAAACGATGATTTCATACGTCTTGAGAGGACTACTTGAAAAATATCGCCTGCAAGGATATGCTCTTTTGCGATTTCAACACTTTTAATAAACGTTTCTTTTGTTGTATCCGATTCAAAACCGCTAAAAGTATAAGGTTCCTCTTCGTAATAATAATTTGGCTTTTTTAATTCTTCTATCCTTTGCATTACTCGTTTTTCGATTATCGCTGTACTACTTTTTTCTGATAATGGAAGTCCGCAAATTTTTACTTTTTCTTGCAGATGATCAAAAACTATCACCTCTTCAAAAAACATAAGATGCACATCAGGCATTTCCAAGCCATTTGGATATTCCTCACCAATTACTTCAAACTCTCTAATAATGTCGTAGCCAACATACCCCACTGCGCCTCCTATAAAAGGAAAATCACATTCGTCAAATATCCCGTCAGGTAATAGCTTCTTTATAACTTCTAAAGGGTTTCCTTTCAATATACGCTTTGCACCATCACGATAAATAATTTCATTTATTTCGCCTCTAGAAATGAGTTCAAAGGCGGGGTCTGCACCAATAAATGAGTACCTCCCCGAGTCATTGTATTTATGAGAGCTTTCCAATAAGAATTTCTTTGTTCCGCTTATCTTTTGTAAGATCGAGATGGGCGTTAATGTATCTCCTTTGATTTCCTGTATTAAACATCGATTTATTGTCTTCATGTCACAACCCCTTTTCGAAAATAAAAAAATCGTCCTCTATACGCGCAAATAGATTGCGCATATAGAGGACGATTCTAAGACCGTGGTGCCACCTCCCTTTGGAACAGATCAAGTTCTGCTCCCTCATTCAGATACAGAACATATTCTGTCCGATATCCTATCCTTTTAACGGGGGAAACCGGGCGTCCCTACTAAGGTTCAAGACACCTCTCACAAGTCCATTCCACAAATTCATTCATATCGGGCTCACACCTCCCCCGACTCTCTGGAAAGAATTAATTTTGTGTACTACTCTTGCTCAACGAGTTAATTATTTTATTTAAAAATACAAAAGGGCCCTCCATCCAAAAAGGACGGAAGACCCGTGGTGCCACCTTCATTAGCTAAAATTAGCTCACTCAACCGATATCGAAGCAAAAAAGCTTGAATATCTGTCTCTTGTAACGATGAGATCTTCGCCAAAGCCTACTGCCTATAAGGGTTCGGTTTGGAGGCTCGGAAGTCCATTCGCTTAAACGTCTACACTGATTTGCACCAACCATCAGCTCTCTTAAGAATCCGTAAAAGTTACTACTCTTCGTCAACACCTATATGATTTACTTTATTGATTATTATCCTATCCAACTTCACCAATAATGTCAAGAGATTATTTTTCAAAAATTCAAAATCAAATATTTTCTTTTGGGATTTTTATTCCTATTTCACTGTTTAAATTATCCACTTCCAATTAAAGGATACCTTAAACTTGTGTTTTTTCAAATGTATTAGCCAATATTAACATTAGCAAGCAAACATGTCTCTTCGGCGTGGTATGTTAGAGCATAAAATGAAGGCGGGATAGAAGATTCATGGAACATATTGAACGATTAAGCCAAAAACAAAAGGCAACAAAGAAAAAACACTCGGCAGCTGACCAAAAAAAGCAAGGTGAAATTGCCAAACAAAAGTGGGCAATCGTCTCACTGTCTTCCATTCCTTTAGTGATGACTTTGGGAAATTCAATGTTGATTCCTGTATTACCTTCTATGGAAAAAGAATTATCAATCTCCTCCTTTCAAACCAGCATGATTATAACGGTTTATTCAATTGTAGCCATCTTTTTAATTCCAGTTGCCGGATACATATCCGACCATATCGGCAGAAAAAAGGTGATTATCCCCAGTCTGCTTATTGCGGGAATTGGCGGACTTATATCTGGATGGGCTGCCTGGAAGTTAACGGATGCCTATTGGCTCATTTTAGTGGGACGTGCCTTTCAAGGAGTGGGAGCTGCAGGGGCAATGCCTATCGTCCTTCCCTTAGTTGGTGATATGTTTAAAAGTGAGGATGATGTTAGCAGCTGTTTAGGACTAATCGAAACATCTAATACGTTTGGAAAGGTTTTAAGTCCGATATTAGGATCCTTTCTTGCCGGATTTATCTGGTTTTTACCATTTTTTTCATTTCCAGTATTTTGCGCTATTTCAGTTATACTCATGATTTTTCTTGTCAAATGTCCCAAGAATGAAGAAGAACCAATTCCATTTAAACAATTTTTTATAAATGTGAAAAAGACCTTTACTGAAAAAGGACGTTGGCTATATGCCATCTTTTTTATTGGCGGGATTCTTATGCTCGTCTTGTTTGGAATCTTGTTTTACCTTTCAGAAACCTTTGAGAAAGAATATGGAATTAAAGATCTAAAAAAGGGGTTCTTTTTATCATTACCACTTGGTGCACTATGTTTAGCATCTTTTATCAGCGGAAAGATCATTAAGAAAAATAAAGTATTAATGAAATGGATGACCTTGATCAGTATTATCCTTGCTGCAATTTCAATTGCTGCACTTTGGTTTTCGATTAAGCTTTGGTATATGCTAACTATGTTTTTGATAACCGGGGTAGGGATTGGGTTAAGTCTTCCATGTTTAGATGCATTGATCACGGAAGGCATCGAGAAAAAGGAACGCGGGACCATTTCCTCCATTTACAGTTCGATGAGGTTTATTGGAGTTGCTGCAGGCCCTCCTTTGATTGCAGTCCTAATGAAATATGCTAGCCATTGGATTTTTATTGTTTTAAGCAGCCTTAGTGTTATAGCCGCAGTCATCACTATGTTCGCGATAAAACCAAAAGCAGAAGCTTAGCGAAGTGCTGAGGAATACCTCGGCACTTTTTGTTTTTCGAAGCAAATTCTTCGACAAAAAATGCTCCAACTATGCTATAATATAAGTGTTCTTTTTGGACAATGCGGGTGTGGTTTAATGGTAGAATTTCAGCTTCCCAAGCTGACGGCGGGGGTTCGATTCCCCTCACCCGCTCCATTCGGAGAAGTACCCAAGTGGTTATAAGGGGGCGCACTCGAAATGCGTTAGGACGG
Organism: Bacillus sp. AFS037270; assembly: GCF_002585305.1. The sequence continues at coordinate 13,984 of NZ_NUNF01000085.1, forward strand.
GTAACCGTTGCGTGAGTTCGAATCTCATCTTCTCCTCCATACATACAGTTCAAAGTTCAAACACTTCTTATCGAGTGTTTTTTTATTTTTTCTAACTGTAAAAAAAGAGGCCTCTTAATGGCACGTACCTCTAAGGAGAAAGAACCTCTTTTTTTCGTTGGTCTTAAGGATTTAACCATTCAGGATTCCGATCGTGACAAATCGGGCAGCTGTCTATTTCCTGATGGAATGTTGAGAAGGGTTTCCCGCAAATTTCACATTCTTTAGTCATAAACGGGTATTGTTGAATTTGTTTCTTGGTTATTTTCTGGTTAACATGTAAGGCATCTTCCGTGCATATATCCGTACAATCGAAACAGTTTACGCACTTTTCATTGGCTACCCGCAAAAAACCTGCCTCTAAGGAAAATACTTTTTGAGTACAGAAGGAAAAACAGAGTTGACAAAATGTACATTGGCCAAGATCTAATTCCACTTGATAGAATTGATAGTCAGGATAATAGCGGGATAGATTCCATTCATTTGCTTCCAATTTCCAAACTGCTGGTGCCATGGTTTTTGCAAATTGTTTACCCTCTTTTTGTAAGGAAGTTAAAAATGCTCTCCTCGACATTCCCTTCTCTTTTCGGTTTTCTAGTATCCTGATTGGACTTTCTTCAAATAACTGTAAGATTTTGTTGGCTTGATAAAGAACATTTATCCAATTTTGATTAAGAGGGGTTGAACCTGACTTAATAGCGGTCAACCCTCTTTGTTTGTAAATGAGTAATTCCTTTACAGTTGGAATATAAGACTCTTTATAGACAAGACTACCCTTATCAAATTTCCTTGTTTCTAAGACACCTTCGATTGCAGAAAGCGGACAGGCAATTATACAATCAACGCATGAATTACATTTCTCAAGATCGATTTCAATGGATGTCGAAGTAATGATAAGGGCTCCATAGCGACAAGCATCTGCACAAGTCCTACAAGTAGAGCGGAGATGTTTCTTCCTGGAACAATTATTGGTTACTTTGGCATATCCATGCATGCTTTCAAGCCAATTAACAAGCAGCGACATATGATCACCCGCCTCAAGTTTTTGTTAATTACTGGACAGCCTTGCATCCCTATGCGGATTAATGACAAGGTTTGGCTGTGTTAATGTGTCACTAGGCATCCCTTTAATTTGGCTTACCGTGCCATACTTTTTTCGCAGCTCTTCAATGGGGCCAAATTCAATTGCCCGCATCGGACATGCAGCGACACACACGGGTTCTTCGCCTTTTTCCTGCAAATCTACACAAAAATCACATTTATTCGATTTAAATACCTTTTTATTGTATTGAGGAGCCCCATAAGGACAAGCCTTAATGCATAATTGCGCACCTTGACATACATCTTGGGTAATTGTAACGACACCGTTTTGTTTATTCTTTACAATCGCTCCGGTCGGGCAGCTTGGAATACAGGCTGCGTTCTTGCAATGATTACATGAAATGGAAAAATAATAAGCTTTTATATTATGAACAATTCCCCTCGACGGCTGTTCCACAAAGGTTCCTTCTTCATACGGGTATACCCTGCGAAAATTGATGCCAACATCAAGGTTGTTTTTATCTTTACAGGCCACAGTACATGCCTTACAACCTATACAAAGACTTTGATTTATATAAAATCCTAACTGTGCCAAAATTACTCACTCCCTAAGCTTCTTTACTTCAACAAGGTTTGTTAGCTGAGGATTGGCTTTTGCTAATGCAGTAGGTTTCTGTGATGTAAGCACATTTACTGAACCACGTTGATCAAGTCCGTTTTTATCAGGAGTATACCAAGCACCTTGTGGAATTCCAGCCACTCCTGGAGTGATTCGTGGTGTGACCTTCGCATCAATCATGAGTGAACCTCGATCATTAAATACCTGAACACGGTCACCATTTTTGATTCCTCTTTTTTCAGCATCTTTAGGATTTATCCACATTTCTTGTTTGGCTGCTTCCTCAAGCCATTCTTGATTATCATAGGTTGAGTGGCATCTCCGTTTATAATGCCAGCTGATGAGCTGAAGCGGGTACTTTTTAATTAGCGGGTCTTCTGGCCCTTCCCATGAAGAAATATACTTGGCAATTGCCGGTATCTCATCATGCATGTTCATATCCCACAATGCTTTTGAGAACAATTCAATCTTCCCTGATGGTGTTTTGAATGGATTTTTTTCAAGATCTTCAATTTGCGCTTTAAACCCTACTAATGGCTCGTTATGTATAAAGTGATGAACTCCTTTTTTTCGGAACTCCTCAAATGTCGGGAAGTTTGGATCAAGTTCCTTTTTAGTTCTATCGACACTTTCCTTTACGAGGTCAAGAATTGATCTGCCTTCCGTAAATTTTTCCTTTAATCCCAGCTTATCGGCAATATCTGCAAACACATCATATTCATTTCTGCATTCATATAATGGATCAATCGTTTTATCCCCGAAGACCACATAATCCCCAAAACACCATGGTACACCAATATCGTAGCGTTCAAAGAATGTCGTTCCCGGTAATAAGATGTCCGCATATTTTGCACTTGGGGTCATAAAGAGATCGCTGACAACAATAAACTCTACTTTACTTTCATCTTCAAGTAACTTTCGTGTTTTATTGATATCCGCATGCTGATTTATTAGCATATTACCTGCCATATTAAAAATCATTTTAATATTAGTAGTTAATTTTTCTGTTCCTTGTAATCCATCGGCTGCAGTCATTTCGGTCCCTTTTTCAACTGCGGTAGTCCAAAGAAAACATGGTATGGAAGCTTTTACTGGATTTTCAAATACAAACGGATAGACAATATCACTTCGGCTCCAATAGCCTGTACCAGCGGCCCAGCCTCCTAGTTTCCCCACATTCCCAGTTAAACAGGCTAATTGTGCCCCGGCACGCATGTATTGTTCCCCAAACGCTTGACGTTGTGCTGCCCAGCCTTGAATTAATGCTGCTGGCTTGTATTTAGCATAATCCCGGGCAATCTCTCGTATATTATTTGCAGGTACACCACAAATCCTTTCCGCCCATTCAGGGGTCTTAGGAGTGCCATCGTTTTCTCCAAGTAAGTAGCTCTTTAATGATTCATTTTTCGGTACACCATCAGGCATGTGATTCTCATCAAATCCAAGGCAGTACTTATCGAGGAATACCTGTTCGTGTAGTTTTTCCGTAACAATCACATACCCCATGGCATCCATCATCGCTGTGTCTGTTGTTGGCAGGATCGGTATCCACTCATCAGCAAAAGTGATTGCCGTATCAGTATATCTAGGGTCAATTACAATAATCTTTGCACCATTTGTCTTTGCCTGCATTAAATATTCACGATACGGGGTAGAGAAAATCATTTCAGAAGGGTTTTGCCCCCATAAAATGATATATTTGGAATGTAATAGTGAATCAAAACTACTACCTGAGTCATTTGTTCCGTAAGTGTAAGGAGTGGCAACATTACCTGCACCAGAACTGTAGTCATTTCGGGAATTCAAATAACCGCCAGTTAGGGCTAAAAGTTTTTTCGCTGCACCTTTACCACCGTGTAATCCCCAGCTTTGTCCTGATGCATAGTTGACATATCTTGATTCAGGTCCGTACTTATCACCAATCCGTTTTACTTGTGCTGCAATTGTTTCAACTGCTTCATCCCACGAAATCCTCTCAAATTTTCCTTCGCCCCGTTTACCCACTCGTTTCATCGGAAACTTAAGTCGATCAGGATGATAAAGCATACTTCGATAATTTCTCCCTCTGACACATGCTCTTAGAGGTGGTGTCGATAAGTCTCCACCCTCCTGTGTATCAGTACTGACTCGTACTACAACCCCTTCTTTTACATGCGCTTTAATTACACACCGTCCTCCGCAGTTATTAATACTGCAAGTTGAAATAATCGTCTCGGGGCTTTCTTCTTTAGCACCTACAGGCTTAGTTTCTTCTTTACGGTTGACAAGCATTTTCGTGCCTATTCCACCTGCAATCACTGGTATTCCTATTGCGCCTGACCATTTTAGAAAGGTTCGTCTCTGCATTTTATTAGTTAATAAGTTCTTTAAATGGTTATCATCAGACATTTTCCAATGCCTCCCTTACTTCCAATAAAGATGTAAAATCAAAGTCTAAAAAGTCCTCAAGCAGCATGGCAGCCCCTAGATATAAGCGGCTATTGGTATGATCCATAATCCTTTTACAAAATTCTGGAATCCAAATGGATAGGTGCTCTTTATGAAGGAGAATTTGACTTGCAATCAGTTCCTGAATCCTTTCTGTCTCCGAGGCTTGCAAACTTAGTTCTATTAGAAAAATCATAAACTCTAATTCTAGTAGTAAATGATCATCAGGTTCATAATTTTCTCTTAAAAATTGGAGCCCAAATTGATGATATAGTTCTCTAATCTGGAGAGTCCACTCTTCAAATAAAAGTCGTTCTTTGCTTCGATAATAAGACTCCCAAGGAGGGGCCACTAGTGTTCCTGGACCAATAAATAACCGTCGGTATTCTTCTCTTTCCGAGTGCACTTTCTCTATCTTGGTCAATTGCTTAAAAAAGGAAGCTAGAATTCTGCCACCTTCATGAAACTCTTTTAATTCATCAAAAGTCCTCATACGACATAAATCTAGTAATAGGTTTTCATTGGTTGGCTCTAAAAATAAAGTATGAAGTATTTGGTATAAATTTTTCCTAGCTAATAAAAATGGTTGTAATTCGATCTGTATTGCATCCTTTCCTGTTATCATTTCCTCTCTCCTTGTTTGTGATGTGTATACACCAACTTCCATGATTCGTAACCCCTCATAAATTTATCTTACCTTAATCTATTTAGGTTAGGTTGACTTTGTGCAATTATTCACATTAAATTCAAAATCATGAAAATTGCAGTAAGCTAAATCACTTTTTTGGGTTATGACCGAAAATGTGTATAATAAGAGAGTCAATAAACTGTAAAGGATGATATGGTTGAACATTACAGGCCACCAAGTTGAAAAATTAGAAGATCCCTTTGGTTTACTATCTGGAGAGCGCTATGAGTTTTTTCTAGAACTCGAAGTGGATGAAGATGATGAATTGTATTCTGAAAAAGGGGTCGGTTTAAAGTGTATTTTTGTTCGTAATGAAAGCGAAGATAAAATAACCAGCTATCACTTTTATGAACGCGGGACCGAAAAGGTACTCGACTTTGAATTGGAGGAGGATGAAGAAGAACTAGTCCTTACTTACTGCCAAAAATTTGCTGAAGAAGAAGAAGAATAAGAAAGCAGGGAGCTTTGCTCTCCCTGCTTTCTTATTGATCACATAAAATTTTTACTATGGTTATGAATGACTTGTAGTTCTTTGGTTGTTTGACTCATTTCACTTTTGCAGATTGGGCAAAGTGGAAGTTCACTGCTTTTAAAATTGTCCCGAACCCAGCACTTACAAGTTTCAGAAGTACAAACCCAAATTTTTGTTTCCTCTAATTTAATTTCTTCTTCATTTTTTCTGCCAAACGCCAAAACGATCACTCCTTATAAGTAGTTATGACTGTTTTTGAACCAGTAATTGAAACCAACTATTATTCTAGTAAAATTAAATATATAAAAAGGTGATGCTTGCATCACCCTTTTATTTTTTCTGACCATTTTACATAATAAAAAAGACGTAACTCTGCACGATAGGTAATAGTTATCCCCCACTTTCGTGCAGTTACGACCAATTAAACCAGATAATACCGAAACATTAAAATGTATTTTTATTTTAACACAATTTCCACTTTGAGTCAATTTTATGAGCAGTCCTAAAAATGAAATGAAGACCAAGTTAAAAGAACTTGGCCTTCAAGGACTTTTATCTCTAAGCTTCTTTCTTAACTTTAGCTGGTGCCTTTTTTCTTGGTGCTGCAGCTGTTTTTTTCGGTTTGGCTTTTTCCGTTGCCGCTGGCTTTAATGCAGGTGCAGTTGTTTTATTAGGTTTTGTTCGATCAATGGATGCCTGAAGGGCTGCCATTAGATCGGTAACATTAGATGTAATTTCCTTAGTCGCTGCTGTTACTGTTTCTTGCCCAGTACGTTTTGACTCAATGAGTTCTAAAAGTGCCGTTCGATATTCATCGGTATACTTTTCAGGCTCAAAATTAGTGGTTAATTGATCGATGAGCATAATCGCCGTGTCTAACTCTCTATCTGTGACCTTATCCTCCGCAGGAACATTCGGCACATCTCCCGCTTTACGTACCTCGTCAGGATAATGAATGGTTTCCATAACTAAGGTATTTTCGTATACGCGAATTACGGCAAGCTGCTCTTTGGAACGAATAATAATTTTAGCCAGCCCAACCTTTTGGGACTCCTGTAAGGCCTTGCGCAGTAATGAGTATGCCTTACTGCCGCCCTCATTTGGGGACATATAATACGTTCGATCAAAGTAAATCGGATCTATTTCTTCCATTTTTACGAAATCAATAATTTCTACAGCCTTTTCTTCATTCTCTTTCCGAAGCTTTTCTAGTTCTTCATTATCTAAAACGACAAACTTTCCTTTTGTATACTCATACGCTTTGACAATATCTTCTGGTTTTACTTCTTCCTCACAGACTGTACAAATTTTTTCGTATTTAATGGGAGCATGACATTTATTGTGCAGGGTTCGAAGTTTTATATCTTTGTCTTCAGTTGCTGTATGGAGCTTAATGGGGATATTAACAAGCCCAAAACTAATGCTGCCTTTCCACATTGTATGCATAAGAATTCTCCAATCTTTTTGTTATTAGTTTGTGGTACCGTCTTATCTTCATTCCTAAAAAGTATTGGAAAAGGATGAAGTGGTATTAATTGAAGCAAAATAAGGAAAAAAGAAAGGATCAATACAATGAAACCAATGCTGCCAAGTTTAACTTTTGACCTTCCTGTACGGCCAGATTGGCAGTACGAGGTTAAATTTGATGGATTTCGGGCCATGTTAACCTGGAATTCAAAAGGAATTGAGTTTATTAGCAGAAATGGCAAGGATTTATTACCGCAATTTCCAGAAATCAAAGATTTCCTTTTGCGATATGAACTCCTTTTTAAACCCTATTTACCACTGCAAATAGATGGGGAACTTGTCTATTTAGAAAACACGCATAAGGCTAATTTTTCTGCTATCCAGGTTCGAGGAAGACTAAAATCAGAAAAAAAAATATCAGAGCAGGCAACTCGTTCCCCATGCCGACTGATGGTTTTTGATCTATTGATGTTAAAGGGAAAAAAGTTCTCTACTGAACCCTTTTTTAAGAGAAAAGAAGCGTTAAAGGAATTATTCCTAACAATAGGGTTTGAGCTAGAATCTGATCCGTATAATAATCAGCTGCTTCAATTCGTAAAAGCCCATGATGATTTTAATGAATTATGGGAAAAAATCGTTCTATATGATGGAGAAGGCATAATTGCTAAATTTAAAAATAGTTTTTGGGAAGAAGGAAAACGCACACTTCAATGGCTAAAGTATAAAAACTGGAAATATGTCAGCTGCTTTATTACCTCCTATGAAAAAACAAATGGCTATTTTTATATTGGTGTTTATCAAGATAAAAAAATTTATAGCATCGGCCAAGTGCTATTTGGTTTTAAACCTGAAGAAAAAGATGCCTTAAAGCAAACGATAAAACAGAATATGATCAAAGAGGATGACAAATTTATTTATGTCGAACCTGCCATCTGCCTTGAAGTGAAATACTTAGAACTATATGATAATCAACTGCGTGAACCTCATTTTGACCGTTTTCGCTTTGATTTAGAACCTGCAGATTGTACCTTTGACCGCTTTATGTTTGCCCAAAAAAACCTGCCTCAAGACTTGGAAATAACACATCCGGATAAACCCTTGTGGGAAAGGCTCGCCATTCAGAAAGCTGATTATATTCTGTACCTGCGGGAAATTTCACCATATATGCTGCCTTTTTTAAAGGACCGTCTCTTAACAGTTATTCGTTATCCGCATGGCATGTTTGGCGAAGCTTTTTATCAAAAAAATTGTCCTGATTATGCACCAGAATTTGTGCATACAAAAGAGGCTGAAGGGATTCATTACATTTTGTGCAATAACCTCAAAACCCTTGTATGGCTTGGAAATCAGCTGGCCATCGAATTCCATATCCCTTTTCAAACAGTTTACAGCAAAGGTCCGAGTGAGATCGTGTTTGATCTCGATCCGCCATCCAAAGATGCATTCCCATTAGCCATAAAAGCAGCTCTATTGATTAAGGAAGTACTGGATCAATTAAATCTAATAGGTTTTATAAAAACTTCAGGCAACAAAGGGTTGCAAATTTACCTTCCTTTGCCTGAAAATGTTTATTCCTATGATGATACACGGTTATTCACCAGCTTTATCGCTGAATATTTAATCTCGAGGGCTCCTGATTCTTTCACCATTGAACGAATGAAAAAGAATCGAGGTAACAGGTTATATGTTGATTATGTACAGCATTCTGAAGGAAAGACAATTGTCGCTCCCTACTCAATGAGGGGAAATGAACATGGCGGTGTCGCTACTCCCCTTTATTGGGAGGAAGTGAATGATAAACTTAAACCAGTCTCCTTTAATATGGAAAATGCTCTTAAACGAATTCGCAGTCAGGGTGACCCTTTTATGGATTACTTTCAAACAAAGCAGCTCCAGGCTTTTACTCCGGTCCTTGAGTTTTTAAAAAACTCAAGCAAAAAAGGATAAGGTGGTATGCCTTATCCTTTAAAGTGTTTGCTTAATTACTTCCTGAGCAGCTGATTGGAGCTTCTCATAGGTCTGTTGTTCTGATAGTTCGGTTCTTGATGTGACGGAAAAAGTTTTTTCATTTAGAGCTAACTGGATGGAGGCACGATAAAGATATGTGGCATTTCCAATTAGATCAATTGAATAGGTATCATCTAGTTTATGGACAACACATTGGACTTTACCGCCATTATTATAAACATTGATGACTTTTTCATACTTGTTTAATTCAGTTAAACAAGTAACTAGTGAAGAAGCGGACATGGCAGTACCACAAGCATTTGTAAAACCTACACCCCGTTCAAAGGTTCGAACGTAAATGGAACCCTTTTCGAGCGGCTTTACAAAGCTGACATTTACCCCATCCGGGAATAAATCATTGGGGCCATTCACTTTTTCACTAAGCTCTTTTTGGAGATTATTTTGAAACATCTCTGTTTCCACAATCGCAATCAAGTGCGGATTTGGTACCGCCAGAGCTGTAAACCTTAACTCATCTGAAAGCTCTTTAATCTTTTCGTTAAAAAGAGTCGGTTTAGGTAGGTTTAATGGAAGTGCCTTTAATTCAAACATGACCGGAGAAATCTCAACCTGATAGGTGTGAACCTGAGGAAATATATCCTCTTGTTTCATGACCTTTAGATTTGCTTTCATTGTTTCAATAACCGCCTTATTGAGCCCCTTCAGCTCACAGATATATCTGGCTACTAGACGGAGGCCATTTCCACACATGGAAGCTTCTGAACCATCGGCATTGAAGACACGCATTCTTCCGTCAGCACGGTCACTTTTCATTATAAACAAAATTCCATCTGCTCCAAGCTCATTTCCACGGTTACATAAAACCTTGGCAAGATTAGCTCTATCTTCTTCCGTAAACAAATAATCATTTGATATTTCATCGATGAGGAGAAAATCATTTCCTGATCCATGACCTTTAATTAAATCAATTTGCACAAGCTTTACCCCCAGAATAATATCTTTAATCCATCATATCAAACATTATTATGGAAGGAAACTGTCTTGTTTTATCTCTCAATAAAGTATTCATTAATTAATAACGACATTCTAAGAAGCTTGTCCTTTTCTGATAGGCCCTCTTTAAGTGACAGTACAGGTGTATTAGGTTCTGGAAATAATGGACTCCATTCCATTGGCATCCACCCTCTTCGCAGCCGCCCCACCTGATGCTCACCATGATCATAAACTAACTCATCCATAAAAACAGAAGATCCTTCTATCTCTCCTATAAACCTTCCAGTATGGTCAAAAAGCTCCTTCTTTGCTTTCCGAAAACCTATATTCCTTTTTTCAAATCTGCCTAAAAAATCTTGATTCCTATCAAATACATCAATTTTTAATACTTTTCTGCCTTTTAGCTCAAAATATCCCAATACTTGGTCTTCTTCATTATATAAGGCGTAGCTTCTTGAGAGCTTGAACCTTTTCTTTCCTGTTCCTCTAAATTTTTTTATTTGTCCCGCCATATGGCCATTAGGAAAATAGATGAATAAACTTGAGGACTGGGAGTTCCTGTAAAGTACTAAAAGATGACGGGCTTTAAAAATAGATGTGGAAATGTCCTTAGAAGCTTTCATATTACGTCTAATCGTGATAGATTGTCTCATTCTAAAAAGGTAGACTTGAAAACTTATCAAACTATAAATCATAAATGGAAGGGCAAGCAGCATGATTTCTCTATTCTTAAAAACAGAAAAATTCCCTATAATAATTATAGTGGTTGGAACTAGAGCGGCAATACTACCATTTAAGTTCATATGAGCTGCATCCCGGTAATATTCATTTATTTTCATCCAGATTACCCCTTATCGATTCCTCTACTAAGAGTTTATTTAATAGGATTGAAAAAAATGATAGAAGTTTTTAAAAAGTAGAGGAGAGCCTGCTAGACTCTCCTCTACTCTTCAATATAAGAATAAATTTTATCCATGGATGCCTTTGCATCCCGGTAGCCTTGGTTATATAACTCTTCAAGTCTCTGTGGATTTCTTTCCATTCGTCCCACTTTTAATGGCTCGGATGGACGAATAATCAGCACATTACCTTCTTTTTCCTCTTTTTCCAAATAACCAAGTGTATCGTTATAAATTTGATACCTGGACCGTAAAGATTGCCGTAACCCCTTGTAATTCGGATACTTCCTGTCAACAAGGAAGTGAAATTTGGAAGGTTTTTTTAAATACCCCTTATTTCTAGTTAAAATGACAATATTCTTCCTATAACCATCACTTTGCGCTTTTTTGATTGGAATGGGATCACTGATCCCGCCGTCTAGTAAAATTTTGTCCTGGTAACGGATTTCCGGTGCGATAAATGGCAGAGAACTTGATGCCCTTAGAACGGTTAGCAAATCTTTTCCATAATCCTGCTTATTAAAGTATACGGGCATACCCGTTAAACAATCCGTTGTCCCGACGACAAACTCGGATGGGCTGCTATAAAAAACATCATAGTGGTAAGGGACATGTTGATTAGGGATTTCATCAAAAATGAAATCCATCCCAAAGAACTGCCTGTTCTTAAAGTAATTCTTCCACGAAATGTATCTTGGGTCACTCGCATATTCAACTGTAACGGTTTTATTTCTTCCTTTTTGCTTTGATAAATAAGACGCCGCATTGCATGCCCCTGCGGAAACACCAATAACATAAGGGAAAAACAGTTCCTCTTCTAAGAAATATTCAAGGATCCCGGCAGTATAAACCCCACGCATCCCGCCGCCTTCCAAAACTAATCCTGTTTGGCTTAACAAATTGCCTCACCCCTTTTATTTTTATTTTTATTAGTAGCAATACATACACCTAATAGTATAGAACAACCTTTTCCCTAAAGAAAACGAATAGACTTTAAAAGAAAAGACTAAAAAACCATCTGGCAGCTTATGGGATATGTAAAGTAATGCATACCAAAACCCGACAAATTTATATGCCGGGTTCTTTACTGCAGTTTATTTTATTAATCTAAAAATCCATGGAAACCGATATTCTTTTCCTTCATAGGCTTTAACGGCTGCTATAATGCTAAATATAAGCGCTGCAATCCCTAACACCCATAATAGGAATATCCCAATAATTACGATTGTTAAGATTCCGGCCACAATGGAATAGATTAAATAAGAAATGAAAAAGTTAAAGTATTCTTTTCCGTGAATATCAATAAAAGTGGACTCTTCCTTTTTTAATAACCAAATGATCAATGGTGCTATAATAGGAAAAAACAAGCTTAGGACATACATTCCTGCCGCTAATAGCCTTTCTTCACTCTTTATCATTTCATCTTCCCCCATTGAATAAATTTTTTCAATACGCTAATATTTACGCTGCGTCTTTATAAAGGTTTCGTGATTTTCAAATTAATCCGTAAAAGAAATTATCAATAGGCCGCTTTTCCTATGACACATATGTTGCTAAAATAGATAAAATACCATTAATAACGTAAAGAAAGGTTTTACTATGGATAAAATACTTTTGAAAAATGCAAATGTATATCCGGTTACTTCAGAACCGGCCAAATACACCGATATCCTTATTGAGAAGGGCAAGATTAAAAAAATAGGCAAAAATTTAAAGTCAGATTTAACAGTAAAAATAATGGACTGTTCGGACTCGTATTTATTCCCCGGTTTTATTGATGTTCATACACACTTAGGCTTATATGATGAAGGGACTGGATGGGCCGGCAATGATGCTAACGAAACAGTCGAAGCGCTTACACCCCATATTCGAGCGATTGATGGAGTTTATCCATTAGATCAGGCTTTTAACGATGCGATTAAAAGCGGTATTACAACGGTTCATGTGATGCCCGGAAGCGCAAACGTGATTGGTGGTACCACTGCGGTTATTAAAACCACCGGGAAAAATATTAAGAACATGATTGTCCAAGAAATAGCTGGGTTAAAAATTGCCTTAGGGGAAAATCCAAAAAGGATTCACAGCCATGGCAATAGTGATTCGATTACTAGAATGGGGATTATGGGAATGCTTAGGGAAGCTTTCTACAAAGCCCTTCATACGGATAATCCTGAAGATCTTCGAATTGCTCCGCTTGTAATGGCGTTAAAGAGGGAAATACCGGTAAGGATTCATGCGCACCGTGCGGATGATATCATTACCGCGATTCGTTTTGCAGAAGAATTTCAGCTTGATCTACGCATCGAACATTGTACGGAAGGCCATTTGATTGCCAATGAACTAGCTGGACTTCAATTAAAGGTTTCTGTTGGTCCAACATTAACAAGAAGATCAAAGGTTGAATTAAAAAATAAAACATGGAAAACGTATCAAGAATTGACAAATCACGGTTTAGAAGTATCGATTACAACTGATCACCCTTATACACCGATCCAATACTTAAATATTTGTGCTAGTCTTGCTGTTCGTGAGGGTTTACCGGAACAAAAGGCCCTTGAAGGAATTACCATTCTTCCTGCAAGAAATCTAAGAATTGACGATCGATTAGGCAGTATTGAAGAAGGGAAGGATGCTGATTTAGTCCTCTGGAACCATCACCCTTTCCATTATTTAGCGAAGCCGAAATGGACGATGATTGGCGGTGAAATCGTTTATTCGGAAGGCTAAAAATGTGTAGAAAATTGGTAAAAAATATTAGCGAAAAACCGCAAAATACCTATTTCATTTTTTCTATTTTTCTTGTATTATACTGTAAGTGAAATGATTTTGGACCTGATGGATTTGGGGGTTTACGAACATAATACGGTAACAAAAAAAATGATATAGGGAAGGCAAATGGTGCGCCACCAGTTTACTGGTTCTAGTGGGTTCGATTCCCACCCCGAAATTTTTTACGCAATTTTATAAAAAATTTCGAGGGTGGACCGCTTCTTTACACATGGGATCGGAATGCCCTAATGGAGGGATTTTCATGTTGAAAAAACGTGATCTTCATGACAGCCATACACTGTACGAGTTAATGACGCATCCAGATGTCTTCCCTTTTGTACGTCAAAAAGCTGACTCATATGAAGAATTTTTATTTATGACGAAACAAACCATTGAGGCGGAAGAACGCGGTGAAATAATTTCACGGACCATTCTTGATGAATGGGGTAACCCCATTGGTACAATCAATTTGTTTGACATTGAAGAAAATGCAGGGTTCTTAGGGACTTGGCTTGGCAAACCCTATCATGGGAAAGGGTATAATAGCCCAGCGAAGGAAGCATTTTTTAATGAACTCTTTTATGAAGCTGGAATTGAGACTATTTTTATGCGAATTAGAAAAGTCAATATTCGCTCGATTAAAGCCGCAGAAAAACTTCCTTATGTTGTGAAAGCAAATGAAACGAGAGCATCTCTTTACGCGCAATTGAATGCAAATGGAGAAGTTTATGACTTATATGAAATTCCAAAAGACTTGTATACCTTCCATTTTTTGCGAAACGGAACAGACCAAACAGATTCTCAATTACTAGAAGCCTAAAAAAAGCAATCGGCATGCGCCGATTGCTTTTCTTTTAGTATAAAAACAATTATTCCGATAAATTTTGTTCATTATTGACTTCACTTAGTCCCATATGGAGCAAAAATTCGTTTAATTCCTCATTTGTTAACGTTTCAAAGCGGCCATCATGAAAAAACACTTGGGTTTGATTGGGATTAATTCGGTTCATGTTAAAACTCATAAATTACTTTGCTCCTTTCATAGATGAATAAATTCTATTATCTACAAAAGCAGCCAGTTTCATTCAGAAAATCAAATTGTTCAAAAACTTTTGAACTTATTTAATTTTTAAGTTCTTAATGCCTTACCAAGGACATCTACCCCGCCGGTTACTGGTATTATACTACCTGTAATAAAATCAGATCGATCATCAATTAAAAATTGGATAACGCGAGCAATATCCTCACCCGTGCCTAGTCTTCCCACCGAGTGCTTTTCACCGCTTAACGAAATGGATTCTTTAATGCTTTTTTCCTTCCACTCTTTTGTAATATCCCCAGGACAGATCATATTAGCGGTAATCCCATGCTCCGCTTCTTCCATTGCAATTGTTCTTGTTAAGGAAGCCAAACCCGTTTTTGCTGCTGCAAAGGCCGATCGGTAAATCCAGCCGGGTGTGGTTTCAACACGATCAAATCCTAACGTAATAATCCTGCCCCAGCTTTGTTTTCTCATCACTGGAATAATCAGTTTTGATAAATAAAAAACCGCTGTTAAATTACCTTGGATTAAATAATCCCATTCCTCAAAGGAGTAATCTGTCAGTTTTTTTCGTTCATGTATGTATGGACCGGCATTATGAACTAAAACATCCACACTTGAATAGGCTGAGAGAGACTCATTCACAATGCGTATGCAATCCTCTTTGTTTGCAACATCACCTTGGATGGCGATATTTTTCGTCCCGTAATGATCATTTAATTGCTTTACTAAGAAAACTGCCTCTGACTCACTTTTTCGATAGTTGATCACAAGTTGATACCCATTTTCCGCAAGTAGTTGTGCCGTTTTTTTGCCGATACCAGAAGCTCCTCCTGTAATCAAAGCCGTTTTCTTTTTCACAATCATTACCTCGCTTAAAAGAATTCTCCCCTTATATATATGTTAAAAAGAAATCATTATATATGCAAATTTTATCTCATGTCCCTTTTTAAGGGATTTGAAGTTTTGATAACGGATGGGCGAGTGGTTGCATATGATACGGATAACAACAATAAAGGATGTGACAGGATGCAGACTGTAATTAATATCTTCAGCCTGAAAATACACAGTGTTTCTAACAACGGGTCTGTCAACATCGGCGAAGCCCTTCACAATGCCCATACAGCTAATTCAAAATCCCAAGGTCAAAATTCATCCTATGGAGATTTTGCGCCGCCGACAGCGGCCATGGAGAATGTCTTTATTGATCCAGATATCAATGATATGGGTGATATCGCAAATCCATCGAACGTCTTTAGTAATTCGAGATAAAGGACTGAAAAAAATGCCCTTTCAAATAAACATTTTTAATATAAAGACGAATTCCGTTGCTAACAATGCCAATATTTCTCTGGGACCTTCCGTCCAAAATAGCCATACTGCTAACCAAAAATGGATCGGATCCAATTTTGCCTTAGGGGATCTTTCTCCATCAAGTTCGTTTTCTCTAAATGGCTTCGGTGACACAGATATTAGTGACCAAGATCAAATTGCAAACCCATCCTCACCAATTGCCAATCAATTTTAGTTATTAGAGAGGTTGAAAGACATGTTTCCTTGGAATATGTTTCCTTTTACAAAGGATATGAAAGAATCATTACAAAAAATGAAACCGGATGAGATTAACAATTATGTTCAGGATCTTATTGGAAAAATGATGCCCAACATGGGCAATATGATGAATGGCCAAGATTTATTTAGCAGCTTTCAAACACCAGAAACAAAACAGAGGTCGGCCAATGTATTAAATTCATCCGCCTTTGAGACTCATGATTATGTGTTTGTAAGAATTCCCATTCGAAACGAAGACTGGCTGAATCAGCTTCGCCTCTATCATACTTCTAATCAGCTTATAGTTGAACATATTCCGGAGCGAGAGGATTCTAATACCATCACTCTTCCAGCTATTGTTAAAAAGAAAGGCGGTACAGCAAATTATAAAGATGGAATTCTGGAAATAAAAATTCCCAAAAATATTGATATGCAATACTCACAAATCGACGTGACAGAAATTCTGTAGACGTTGATTTTTTTTGCATGTTTCCGGTTATTACAAATAAGATTAACTAAGGTAGTTATCCAGGTTCGGTTTTGAAAAAACCAATTCTGAATAGAGGGTTTTTATGCGATTCATCTTTCGCTTGTTTACTTCAAATAAAACTTTTACGAAAAAAATATCGGAATTGGAAAATAAGATATCCTCTTTAGAATCAAAAATTATTGAGGTCAAAACAGAGGTAAAATCCATTAGTGTCCCTGTAGAAAAAAAAGAAAAAGATAGTCCTCCAGCTGTTCAAATTAACCACCTGCAGGTTGACCAAATCGTTATCGAACACTTAGATTATGCTAATAATTTTGGCCAATTAGGTATTAAAGAATTATCAGGCAAGTTAAATATCGGTTCAACATATGAAGGAGATATTTCCGAAAAAGTAAAGGAAATCGTGAATCAGAAGCTTGGAAAGGAAGCAACGGTAAATATTAAGGCAAAAAAAGAGGAATAACAATACTAACTTAAAACTTAAAGACAGCCAAGTGGCTGTCTTTCCTGTATATAAACCCGTATGATTATTGACTTTTGTGATCATCCATGTTCATTCCATCCATAGAGTGGTCAGATGTGGAATCTTCCTTCTCACTTGGTTTCCCAATCGTAAACTCTTTCTTAGGCATATTATGCATGTCCCTGGCGGTTACATGAGAAATAATATAATAAGTACCTTCTTGTTGAAATGTTTTTTCTAACCGATAAACACCATCTTCTGCGTGTTTAAGGGCAATTTTCTCGTGATTTGGATCTTTTGATCGCCAAACCTCAAAAGTAACTTCCGCATCATTAATTTTTTCCTTTCCTTGCGTAACCTTAGCCTCAAATATGATTGGCTTATTTGCTTCACCGGGATTAGGTTTTACTGATAAATTTACATCCACCATTTCCGGCATATCACCTGTTTTCTCTTGCTCATTGCTACAGGAAACAGCTACACTTAAAGACAATATTGTAATAAGCATAAGTACTATCTTTCTCACGGCTTTTCTCCCCTAACTTAGTTGGTTCATTAATTGATGATTGAACACTTCCTTCACTAGCATTGTTACATATTTACCAATATTATTGCAAAAAATAATGTTTAACAAAAGTAAGAAAGGAGAAACCTATGTCAACCCCTTACAAATGTCCGAATTGTAAAACAAACCGAAGCCGTTTTAATATTATTCAACAAGTTTCTCAATCTGTTAAGCTTGATCCTCAGTCCGGAGATGTTATCCGCCAATATGGCGAAAATGAGTTGGAACCATTTCATCTTCCCTATAACGGACCAGATTATCGAGTCCAATGTGGTGCTTGCGGTTTAATCGAAGATGAACTGACCTTCATCAAATTTGGTGAACAAAGATAATTCATTTAAAAACACCTTTAGTGATTCTAAAGGTGTTTTTGTTTATTAAAAGTGATTTTCTTTTATAAATGGTTTGGAATCCACTCTCCAAACATCTGCAGGAGAAAACCGAATTAAATGGATCTCTCCTCGAAATGTTTGCCCGCCGACATCCTTAATATACCAATCGATTTCAGCAGGTACGTCTAAACTTATTTCTTGGGTGAGGTCTTCTGGCGGCAGAACCTCTAATCGTGTTAGCCTGACATTCTCAACTTTATCTAGGATTGGGTTCCACTTTACTTTTTGGAGCGATATTTTCGAAACAATAACAGAATCCTGCTGTTTGAAACCAGCAATATAGGCGTTAATGACCTGATAGGGATCTGCATTTGCCAGGTATTCATTTAATTTGCCCGAAGCCTTATATATCATAAGCATATGAGACAAGTCCATTGAATTGGTTCGATGGGTTGTACTTCCGAAGAAATGAATACAAAAATGACCTGGAAAATTATTCTGCAGTGCCCCTGCTCCATGCGGCATTCCATGCATGGATGCGGCAATCCGATGCTTTTTATGAATGACATAAATAGCGCGGCGTTTCCAGCTCCATTTTCCTCCATAGATTTTTTTCATAATCTCAGTATCTTTTGTGGTTAGCGGCTGTACATCAGCATGGTGACTTCCTGCTCGTCTTTGTACCTTGAACTTTTTCCCTGTTTCCATATCTTGGATGGTAAATTTTGAATATTTCGGTAATAACTGATTAACCTTGTTCCAATCCGGCATTTCTACATTGTCCTTAATCTCGTTTGCCGCATGTACTCCATATCCATTTAGGAGGATTTGAATAACTAATAAGAAACAACAAACTGCCTTCTTCATTGGAGCTCCTCCTTTAATGGTTTTTTTGCTACATTAAAAGAGTTACCTGAAGTGGAATTTATCATTCATTCATCACTCATTTTTATTCAAGCTATACTGTCTCTGTCTCATTTTCAAGTGAGACAAGCTGTTGTTCAATTATCCCCCAATCCACGTTTTCACCGATAAATACAAGATTCAAGCGCATGTTCATATATTCCTTCATGTAGAGCGGCATCCCATATGCATATTGAAAAAGAAAAAGCTGTTCCGAATAGTGAAACTTAATATATCCTTTTATCCGATAAATGGTATCTGGTAAATTCTTTAAAAATTCTTCAAAACTTGTATCGCTGATTGGTTTATGAAACTGGTATACGTAAGTAGATAAGTTTAAGTGAATGTGGCTAGATTCCTTTTTGACATTCACAGATAAATTTCTTAGCCGGTCCATAGGAACCTTTGAGTAGCTGGTTAGTAAACATTGCGCTTTTGGATTTAACCCTTGCATCTCAAAAATCAGCTGTGCCTGCTCATTTTCTTTCAGTTCATCAATTTTGTTAATCAGGATAAAGTCCGCATTCCTCACTTGTTCAAGGATCAATTGCTGCAGTTGAGGGCTTAACACTTTTCTGTTTTTCCACCTAGTGCCATCTACTGTCGTAATAATCCCTTTTATCAATAATTGATCTGCAAACAGGGGTGAAAGAATGGAATCTAATACTTCCACTGGATGAGCCGCACCTGTTGTCTCAATATAAATAACTTCCGGTTGTTCCTCAATTAATAGTCCTTGAAGCTGTGCTTCAAGCTTGTCCTGGATGGAACAGCAAATACAACCTCCTAATAACTCTTTTAATAAAACATCTTCATCTTCGACCGCATCTGAGTCAATTGACACTTGACCAAGTTCATTCATCAAGACAGCTACTTTTCTTCCGTGCCTGCGCTCGTCCGCAAGTAGGAGTTTTAGTAATGTAGTTTTCCCGCTTCCTAAAAATCCTGACAATATGTATACCTCTGCCTTTTTCATAATTCTATCCCTTCTGTAATAAAGTTTAACCCGACTCCAGTTGGAGTCGGGTTAAAAATGTTATTTCATTCGGCCTTTTAGTACCTCAACTGCTTTTTGTAATTGGGTATCGCTGTTTTTAATTTTCTCACGTAATACATCCATAAGCTTTAAGGTAGAGTCACCCTTTAACACACCATTACCAGGAAGCTTCTGGGCTGTTTGGAATTTGATGACTGCCTGTTTTGTCTTATCGTCAAAGAATCCATCTTCCCTGCCTGGGTCATATCCAATCGCCTTCAACATTTTCTGGGCAGTTTGTACCTCTGTCGATGAAGTGGAGATTGCTAGTTCTTTATCTGGGTTAATTATCGGTAATGTGGCATAATCCGGGAGCGCCACTTGAACATCCGGTACAATCCCCTTCTTGTGAATCCAGTTACCGTTTGGTGTTAACCATTTAGCAATGGTATATTTCAGATTTGAACCATCTTCAAAATCAGCTGCCGTTTGAACAGTTCCTTTTCCAAACGACTTTTCACCAACAAGTGGTACACCTGCAGATTCTTTTACGGCTGCAGCAAATATTTCAGAAGCACTTGCACTGCCGCTATCAATTAAGACAACCAGAGGAAGATCAGGATTTCCTTCATTTTGTGAAGCAATTTCCTTAATTTTTCCGTTTCGGTCCTCTTCCTTGACAATAATTTTTCCTTTAGGAACAAACATACTTGTAATGCTTACCGCTTGATCCAATAATCCCCCTGGATTCTGGCGTAAGTCTAAAACAAGACCTTTCATTCCTTTTTTCTGGAGATCGGTTAAAGTAGTTACCAATTCTTTAGATGTGTTGCTTGAAAAACTAGTTATTTGAACCTTTGCGATTCGATCATCGACCATTTCCCCATAAACGGTTTCAATTGGAATCGTGTCACGAACAATCGGTACGGTCATTGGTGCAGCCATTCCTGGCCGTTGAATCGACAATGTTACCTTTGTTCCTTTTTTACCTCTTATCAAGGTGACAGCTTCAGTCGAATTCATCCCTTGAAGACTTTTCCCATTTACGGAGATGACCATATCATTTGGCTTTAAACCTGATTTTTCAGCAGGAGACCCTTTAATAGGAGAAACGATGACGATGTGCCCGTCCTTTTCTTGGATTTCGGCACCAATTCCTTCAAATGAAGAGGATATGCTGTTATGAAAGCTTTTCGCTTCGTCATCACTCATATAATCTGAATATGGATCATCTAATGATTTGACCATACCGTCAATCGCACCATTAATCAGTTTCTGCTGGTTGACATCCTTATAGTAGCCATTTTTTAAGGTATCAAATGCTTCATAAAGTTTATTAAATTCTGTTCTGTCCGGCGTAACTGTTACCACTTTTTCTTTTCCAAACGCAAGAGCAAAGGTTGTAATCCCAGCCGATAAGAAAACAAGGAAAAATAGCAGCATAATAAAATGAAACTTTTTCAAGCGTATGTAACTTGATTTATTTTCAATCACTTGCTCTTGTTCTACTTTTTCTTCCTTACCCTTCAGTTGTTCTTCATTTTTTTCATCCAAAGCCTTCACCACTTTCATTCACCATAAAAATATGAATTTTAAACTATCATACGGGTAAATCTTACATTTTTTGAAGCCATTTTTAAAAGTAAACCCTTAGTGATTAGAATAACATCTTTTATATAATATTAACAAAGAAAAGTTAATGAATATAATAAGAATTACATTTTCCTTCATTTTACCCAAAGAAAAACGGCACTACCGGGTGGTAAGTACCGTTTTCTATATTTTTACTCTCTTCAACCGTAGTGAGTTAGTTACCACAGAAACTGAACTGAAGGCCATCGCAGCCCCTGCTACCCAAGGGGCAAGCAGCCCAAATGCAGCAATCGGAATTCCTCCGGAATTATAAATGAGTGCCCAAAAGAGATTTTGCCGAATATTTTGCATGGTTTTTTTACTTAACGAAATAGCTTTTGGGACCAAAGTAAGTTCTCCACCAAGAATGGTAATGTCAGCTGCTTCAATCGCGACGTCTGTCCCGGTACCTATGGCAATGCCAATATCGGCTACAGCAAGAGCAGGGGCATCATTGATTCCATCACCCACCATCGCTACCTTTAACCCTTTAGACTGTAGTTCCTTCACATGTGTAGCTTTTTCTTCCGGGAGAACTTCGGCAATGACGTTTTGGATTCCAACCTGATTAGCAATGGCCTTAGCTGTCCGTTCATTATCACCAGTCAGCATATATACCTTGATATCTAATTCTGATAATTGCTGCACTGCTTGTGCAGCTGTTTCTTTTACAGTGTCTGCTACTGCCACCATTCCCATGATCGTATCATTTATGGCAATATACATTGCTGTTTTTCCTTCTGTTTCAAAGCGAAGAAGATCGCTTTCCAAGTCATGGTATGAAATGCTTTTTAAATTCATAAGTTTACGTGTCCCGACATAAACCTCGTCATTGCCAATTTTCGCTTCAATACCATATCCTGGTATTGCTTTAAAACGTTTTACCGGTAAGGTACTCGACCGTTTTTCCATTCCATATTTAACGATCGCTTCCGCAAGTGGATGCTCAGATGACTTTTCTGCAGAAACAAGATACTGGAGGACCTTTTTCTCATCCTGATAGGCAATAAAATCTGTTACAACAGGTTGTCCTTTTGTAATCGTACCTGTTTTATCAAAGACGATGGCATTGATTTTGTGGGCGGTCTCAAGGTATTCCCCACCCTTAAAAAGAATCCCCATTTCAGCGGCTTTCCCTGTTCCCACCATAATGGAGGTCGGGGTTGCAAGTCCAAGTGAACAAGGACAAGCAATCACGAGAACAGCAATCGCAGTTTCAAGCGCAGAAGGGAAATCGTTCGGATTAACAAATAAAAACCAAACCATAAACGTTAAGATTGATATAGTAACTACTACAGGGACAAAATAACTAGATATCGTATCCGCTAGCCGTTGAATGGGTGCTTTACTACCCTGTGCCTCCTCGACAATTCTAATAATTCCTGCCAGTGCAGTATCTCTTCCAACCTTTGTTGCGGTCATAGTCAGCGTTCCGTTTTTATTAATAGTAGAACCAACTAGTGTGTCACCAATCGATTTCTCTACCGGGATGGATTCTCCCGTAATCATCGACTCATCCACCGAGGATTGCCCTTGAATCACTTGCCCATCAACTGGAATTTTCTCACCAGGCTTCACAACTATGCGATCGGCTACCTTCACATCATCGATTGGAATTTGCTGTTCTTTTCCGTCTCTAATCACTGTGGCTTCTTTTGCCTGAAGGTTTAGCAGTTTTGATAAAGCAACAGTTGTCCTCCCTTTTGCCATTGTTTCCAATAACTTTCCAAGCAGAATTAACGTAATAAGAACAGCACTCGTTTCAAAATAGAGATGCGGCATATAATAAGGGTATCGGATGGTCTTTATGCCTTCTGCAAGACTATAGAAATAGGCGGCAGAGGTTCCCAATGCAACAAGGACATCCATGTTTGCACTTTGGTTTTTAAGTGCCTTGTAGGCAGCAACGTAAAACGGACCTCCAATATAGAACTGAATCGGTGTGGCTAAAAGGAATTGAAACCATGGACTCATTAATAGATGCGGTACTGGCAGGCCCAGGTCAACGGGAATATGCGCCAACATCGTATATAATAGTGGAATTGTTAATATCACGGATAGGAGGAACTTTTGTTTCTTCTGTTTAATTTCCTCTTCTTTATGCTGTTGCTTTGATTCCCTTTGCCCTTTCTCCTTCGCTTCATAACCAAGCTTATTAATTTTATCCTTAATACCCTGAATCGTAACCTCTCCCGGGTTATATTCAACACTTGCTGATTCAGCAGCTAAATTTACGGTTGCATGTTTAATACCGTCCATTTTATTTAACACTTTTTCAATTCTTGTGGAACATGCTGCACAGGTCATCCCATATATATCAAAATCTGATTTCTCAAACCGTACACCATATCCGAGATTCTCAATTTTGGTGATAATATCACGACTTGTTACTTTGTTTTTTTCATATGAAATGATTGCACTTTCCAACGGTAAATTGACATTGGCATCAACACCGTCCATTTTATTTAGCACTTTTTCAATTCTTGTTGAACATGCTGCACAGGTCATACCAGTTATATCTATTTTGAGCTGCTCTTTCATTTCGTTCACCTCATTCATACTATACCCCTGCACCCTATATCACACAATGTATATTCGATTTTTGTCACGTATTTGCTTTTTTTTCATTTTACAACTCATATGCCAACTTTTGATGACGATTTTCACTACTGCCTTGATTGTTACTATCAATTAAATTCTCCATTTTACAACGGAGTTCCTTTTTATAAAAAAGAAAAAACCTCTTCCAGATTGGAAGAGGCATGCTAAAACATTATTCTTTAGTCGCAGCTTCTAATGCTACTTCTATCATATCATTAAAGGTTAATTGTCTTTCTTCTGCTGTTGTCTCTTCACCTGTTAAGATATGGTCACTAACAGTAAGAACAGAAAGAGCCTTGCGATTAAACTTTGCGGCTAATGTATAAAGGGCCGTTGTTTCCATCTCAATAGCAAGGATTTGATATTTAGCCCATTTCTCAAGATCAGCATTATCATTATAAAATGAATCAGCAGTAAAAATATTCCCTACTTTTAAATTAAGACCTTTTGCAACCCCTGCATCATAAGCCTTTCTTAGCAAGTCAAAATTTGCTGTCGGAGCAAAATCGACATGACCAAAGGTTAAACGATTAATATTGGAGTCGGTTGAGCTTGTCATCGCCAAAATAACATCTCGAACTTTTACATCCTTTTGAATTGCTCCACAAGTACCGACCCGAATAAGGTTTTGAACATTGTAGCTTTGCATTAATTCATTAACATAAATAGAGATAGAAGGAACACCCATCCCAGTACCTTGGACAGAAATCCTTTTTCCTTTATATGTTCCGGTGTAGCCAAACATATTCCGAACTTCATTGTAACATTTGGCATCTTCTAAAAATGTTTCCGCTATATATTTTGCCCGAAGTGGATCCCCAGGAAGTAATACTGTTTCAGCAATCTCATTCTCTTTTGCCCCAATATGTACACTCATAAATAAACCTCCCAAAAAAAGTAAGTACAGTAATAAGTTTGTACCATAGACACTATAACATAATCGTTTTTTAATGAAAACGAAGACATGATTTTTTGAAATTGTGGAAACCTATTATTAGGTTAAAGGAGGGGTATTAATGGGTAAAAAACACCGAGCACGTATCCGTGGGAAAAAAAAGAATAATCACATCCCACCTGAAGCCATTGTGGCAGAACATGATGCACACGCCAAAGAATTTAGTGCTGCAGAACGTAAAAGTTAACACGGAAAGCGGAAACATCCGTTTGTTCGATGATCTAATAAAAATAAACCTAAGGATTATCCTTAGGTTTTATGTATTGTTCACCTAATATTTATTCGATTTACGAGTTCCCAACCACCTGATCTTAATTGGTAATAATGTTGGCCACCTCGGCCCTCATCAATTAAAATAATATCACCTGTCGACATAAATCTCCCTTTGTAATCAGCTGGAATCCTGTCGGTCACATTAAAGCGGCTAAACGTTTCCTGTAAGCACTGCTTGCGGCTGCTGGCAGGAATAGTTGTCCGATACACCTCTTTATATCCTCTACGTTCACGGTACCTTGGAGTTTGAAAGATTGTCACGTCGTATGGGTTATATGCCTTTTTCGTTAACATTTTGATCATCTTATCCCTCCAATTATTTGACTTAATTATCTATTCTAAATAATTGGCGATAACAAGGGTCGATTCCTCCATTAATACCCCACTTTTTTTGTCGATTTTCATTTACTTGGCAAAAAAAACAATAGGGTTACATGACCCTATTGTCCTAATTACAACTATGAATACCTTTGGATAACGTTTTGAATTTTTTGCTGAATCGATGGGATATCCTCGTTTGTAACCGTTAATCTTACATTGGTCTCATCGGTTCCCAACGCTTCAGAGAATAAACCTGATAATCCTCGGGCACGTCTATCAACTTGGAAAATAATATCAAGAGAACCATTTCCAGCTGGAAAGAATACAACTTCTAATTCATCTAATCTACCGCGGAATAATCCAGAAGTTGGAACAAATTCAAATTCCTGAACAAACGGTAAACGCCCGCGCAATCGGCGCGGTGCTTCCTCACAATCTGCCTCACGGATTCTAAATCCCAACTGGTCTATTGCATTAAATACAGCAGACATTAATGGATTAGGGACCACTTTTAAGTAGTCCTGATCACTAGGGTCGACTGCCCCCTTAATATCCAGCCCAGTAGTTACCCATACTTTTGAACGACCAATCGAAAGCGGTGTGTCGTATGGCAGCTGAAAGGAGAAAGGGATATCCCTTTTCTCATTGGCCCGAATCGTGAATGGGGTTGTTAACCGGAACCGGTCAATGGCTGCTGTTACAGAGTATTTCCTGTCATCTGACTCTCTTAAATAGGTTGTATTTAAGGCAAGATATATTTCATCAATCTGCTGATCAATCTTCCCGCCTTTAATTGCCACCACACCTTGAACTGTTTCTCCCGGCATGTACGTATCCTTTTCAAGTTTTGTGTCCACCTCAGCGGACCCAATTCCCACACTGGCAAATACTTTGTTAAAAAATGACATTTTTCTCCTCCTAGATACTTAGCTTTTCTATATCTACTCTCAGCTGTGAGCAGTCGTCATATGCAGGCTCAATCTGTAAAAGTCTTCTAATAATGTGTTTTGCCCAGGATGAAATTTCTAATTCTTCTTCCCAGCTTTTTTCCTTTTCGTGCCGCTCAAAGGAAAAGTTGGAATACAACAGAAACAATAGGAAATGGCCGAGTCCATAAAAGTCAGCCTGAAAATTAATTCCTTTTCGTAAATCTAATCCTTTTGTTCTTTTTATACCTTCTTTTTCCTGCCGTAAATATCTCCCTAACCCCAGGTCAATCAACCTGACCTTCGACCCATCAAAAATGACATTCGGAATCCGAATATCTCGATGGATAATATCTCTGCCATGCAAATATTCGATTAGGGTCAATAATTCATCAGCAATTTTAAAAGCCCCTTGCTCAGATATTGTCAAGCCCTCAGAAAAAATAAGCTGTTCAAAATTTTTCCCATCAATATACTCCATTGTATAAAAAGGAATTTTATTGTAGGTTCCATCTTCGAAATACTTAGGGAATCCCGGATGATGAATGGATTTTAATAATTCCTTCTCCAGTTCAAAGCCTTTCCTGCCTGATTTTGTGATTCTTTTATGAATCCTTAATGCTTTTAATACCTTATTCTGCTGGGTTAAGAGATCCATAACTAAATAACTGTGCCCATAGCTGCCCATTCCAAGATGTTTGATTATCCTAAATTTCCCGGCAATTGTTTCGTCAGATGATAATGGTCTTTCAAACAAATTAGAAAAGAACAAAACAATCCTTTTAAACATTTAAACCCCTTTTTAGCTGCTAAAAAAACTAGACAAAAAACTGCCGCTTTTATGCTTTTTTTTGTAATGATGATGTCCATAGTGACTATGTTTATGGTGATTCATTTTCTTCCACACATCACTAGAAGATGAGTATTTGTGATGATTGTTTAATTTTCCGCTTATAAGAGATTTAAGGATTTTCTTTAACATAAAAACCCCTCCTTAGGTTCGTAATCATATATACGAGGCAAACAAATAAAGGTTTCGTCAAAAACAAAAAAATAATCCAAATCTCATAGGAGTTACTATACATGTTGATTACAAACAAAAAGCGAGCATCATGCTCGTCTTTTGCCATATCTATCATTAACGAGGTAGACTCTTTTAATTAGGTAGTTAGTCATCCTCTACTTCTTCATCAATAATACTCTTTTCAATTAGATATTCGAAGGTTATATCTGCGAGTTCTTCTAATTCTTCTTCGCTAGGAACGTAACCCCGCTTCACCAGCTCATGAAAGAAAAATTCGGCAATTTCTTCTGTATCAATAAACACTTCGATTTCTCTCATAGCATCGCCCCCTTTTTAGAGAATGTATGATGTACATGGCCTTTTCATGCTAGTTACTTTGAAAGGATTTCCACTGTTTCCATCTTAATAAAGTTCCAATAAATTTATGTCTTTTTTTGAGTGGACAAGCATAGGATGAAAAAAAAGAAGTTGATGAGGTGATAGAATGTCAAATTTCAAATTGAAGTTAGAGGCATTTATTGAAGATGTAAACAAGGAGGATGGGTACACCCTCCAACTATTTGAGAAGTTAACTAACACCATGTTTTCTTTAATAAAATGGGCCGGCATTCCCTTTGTCCTTTATTTATTGTTTGAGATTTCAAGATGGTAGTTACACATGGCTTTTGCCATCATTATTTACCAGGCTTTCTAGTTTCCTAAGGATTACCCGCATTACTTGATAGTATTCTTGGTCTTGAAACATTTCATATAAAATCCGGTAATCATTAAATATGTCCAATAAGTTATCGATTAATTCCTTTTTTTCTTTTTTTCGTTCAATTTCCTCAAATTCGGCCTTTCGGACCATTCCTTGAACCTTAGGTGTTTTTTCAGTTTTTTCTTGCTTATTGACTAAGTATAGGAGACCCAGCTTTTGGATGAAGGTATCAGCATTCTCGGCATCAGCGACTAGGGTTAATTCCTCTTCGCCGGCTTCAAGCCATTCTCCATCACTAACCCGAGATAGTTCGTAAATAACATCTTCCCAAGCATCTTCTTTATAACGCCAAATTTCCGTTCTAAAACCGACTACCTTAAATAAATCAGCGCCATATCCACTTACTTGAACTAAGTCACCGAAAAAGAATTTATACTCAATATCAATCTGCTCTTGCTCTACCAAGGTGCCATCATATTCTGAAAGCAATTGAAGGGCTTCTTCTATATAGAGACCTTCACTCTTATTGACTTCATAAACGTAATTGCCGTCCAATAATTTAATATCGGTAACTTTTCCAACCGTACCATAGATGGTGATCACGACGGTATCACCAATTTTATACTTTGGTTTCTTCCTCTTTGCCATATCCTCCCATCCCCTCAAATGGATTGGTCGTGTAGTTTAATTACAATAGTATATGCAGGGTGAAAAATATCGCTCATGACAATTTTGAAATAAAAAAATCGCCAGCTTTGGGCGATTTAAATGTTTTTATTTAACTTTCGGCACTTAGATAATGCTCCCATGCTTCATCAAAGACGGACATCGATTTTAGATACTGTCCATGCATTTCCAAGTATGAACTTATTTGGTGGTAATCTTCCGATGTTTTTGGAAACCCATGATCCAAAAACGCATTATTTGCAAAAGCACTGATATCATCTTTCGGTGCAGGATGTCTATATTTCATTAAAAAATGATAAAATGATTTTCTCATACTTTCTAACGCCTTTCTTGTCCAATTCGGAAACGAGTCATTTTTCTTATGAATTACTATAACGGATACTATTCGTATCGTCCAGTTGGAATTACAGGAAACCATAATAAAAAACAGCCTTTTTAGGGCTGCTCTTATGTTAACTTGAAAAGTCAAAATAATTCCTCTTTAATAATCTTGGAATTTTCATTAATTCCTCGTAGGAAATCACTTTTCCAATTTGTTTACAATTAATTAAAAACAATTGATCTTCTATTTCTTTTACAATGCTCTCACTCTGATAGGTCATATTACAGTCACAGCAATGCTGTGTAGGTGTTTCTTTGATTTCAATTGCACGCGAACCGTCAGGTAATTCCCAGTAAACAGAGTCTGATGTGGCTTTAACATTAGAATTATTGCACCATTCGCATTGAATTTTCACTCCATACACCTCCTACTCCTTAATTGGTTTAATTACTTGGTTTGTATTTTCACCTAAATTATTTCCCTTTCCTTTTTCCGTCATTGCTTTAAACTTCTTTTCCTTTAATTCATCCCGTTTACTCCGCTTATCTTTTAACGAAGAATGAGCAGGGTCTTGAATGTATTGTTTACGGCGATTGAGCCTTGATAATCCTTCAGGTACTAAATTGAAATGCTGGTCATTCATAATTCCGGCAATCCCTGCAAGTGACTTTTTGTCTGCCATATCAGGGTATACTTTTTCAAAGTATTCATCAGCTCTGCCAGGAACATAGTTTTCAGGCTCCGGATAGGAGGTAATCACACCTTCAAAATTTCGGAGCACGACCTTTTCCGGACTCTGAGAAATTAAATAGTTCGGCTGCAGCGCAATTTTCCCGCCTCCACCTGGAGCGTCGACGACAAAGGTTGGCACAGCATATCCGCTCGTATGGCCGCGCAACCCCTCGATAATTTCTAGTCCCTTGGAAACAGGAGCACGAAAATGCCCGATTCCCTCTGAAAGGTCACATTGATAGATATAGTAAGGACGGACACGGATTTTTACGAGGTCATGCATGAGCCTTTTCATGATTGGAACGCTATCATTAATTCCTGCTAGAATGACAGATTGGTTTCCAACAGGTACACCGGCATTAGCCAGCATTTCACAGGCTTTTTTTGAGTCCTCGGTAATTTCAATTGAAGTATTAAAATGGGTGTTTAACCAGATTGGATGGTATTTTTTCAAAATATTGCAGAGGTTTTCAGTAATCCGCTGCGGGAAGACCACTGGTGCCCTTGTTCCGATTCGGATAATTTCCACATGGTCAATTTCACGTAGATTTTTCAAAATATATTCTAAAATATTATCATTAATCAACAGTCCATCCCCGCCGGAAATTAATACATCGCGAACCTCCGGTGTTTGTCTGATGTAGGAAATAGCAGCATCAAGCTGTTTTTTAGGCACACCCATGCCAATCTGACCCGAAAAACGTCTTCTCGTACAATAACGGCAGTACATCGAGCATTGATTAGTGACTAGAAAGAGCACCCGATCAGGATAGCGGTGTGTTAGTCCTGGTACCGGTGAGTCCTCATCCTCATGTAAGGGATCTTCAAGATCATATTTCGTTTTGTAGATTTCTTTAGAGATCGGTACCGATTGCATCCGAATCGGACAGCGGGGATCATCTGGATTCATTAATGAAGCGTAATAGGGTGTGATATTTAAGGGAATGGTTTTAGTGGAAATTCTTACCCCCTCTTCTTCATCTGGGGTTAAGTTGATTACCTTTTTTAAATCATCGACTGTACGAATGGTATTGGTTAATTGCCATAGCCAATCGTTCCACTGTTCCTCGGTAACATCTTTCCAAAGTTCTATATCTTTCCAATATCTGTTTGGTTTATATATAAAATGTTTCATATCATTTCCTCCAATCTTGCTTCACTAAATAATATGCAAGAATTGTGCCAACTCTACAGTCAGATAAAAAGCCGATTCCTTGGTTATTTTGATTTTGAGACTCAAAAAAACCGCCGAAAATTCGGCGGTTTAGTGAGGAATTTTTTTTAATTTATATTGAAGAGTCTGCCTTGGTATTTCAAGTAGCTTGGCAGCTTGATTGATATTTCCTTTAGAAAGGTCGAGGGCACTTATGATTAGCTTTTTCTCCACTTCCTCCAAATTCTTTCTTAATGATAGATTATCAGAAGGATGATTATTACCTTTGGCACCAGCAGGATACTGCCTCAGGATAACAGGCAAATCAACAACCCCAAGGTGATTTCCCTCACAAACATTCATCATATATTCTAGCGTATGTTTAAGTTCTCGGACATTTCCGGGCCATTGATATCCAGTTAAAAATATCTCTAGATTTTTTTCCACACCTTGAATCGTCTTACTTAATTGTCTATTAAAATCTTGTATAAAAAAATCAGTTAAGTACATGATATCCTCTCTCCTATCCCTTAAGGGCAAGAGAGAAAAGGTAAACACATTCAAGCGATAATACAGATCATGGCGAATCATTTTCTCTTGGAGTGCTGTTTGTGGGTGTACATTCATGGCGGCAATAACACGAACATTAACGGAAATATTTTGTGAGCTGCCCACCCTGCGAATCATCCCGTCCTCTAATATCCGTAAAAGTTTGGCCTGAAGCTCTATCGACATCGTGTGAAGTTCATCGAGAAAAAGGGTCCCGCCGTCAGCCAATTCAAATAAACCTTTCCGATCAACAGACCCAGTATAACTGCCTTTGACTGTCCCAAAAAGGATGCTTTCCAACAGCGTTTCTGGGATGGCAGCACAATTTTGAGCGACAAATGGACCTTCTGAACGATGGGACTCATGGTGTATACCCTGGACAAACAATTCCTTTCCAGTTCCAGACTCCCCGTAGACAAGAATCGGAGAATCCGATTTTGCCAGTTTCCTTGCCTCTTCCTTAGTATTAATTAATTCCGGGTTGATTGTTTTTATATCATTTAGTGTATACTTTACCTGCTTTGCACGTCTGTTGGGGCTGCTCTTAGAAAAACCTTTTTGTAAGTCTAAAAGTCTTTCTGCAAGCAGCTTCATTCTTGAATAATCCTTGGCAATTTCGACTGCGCCAACAAAGTCCTCCGCAAGAAAAATAGGCAGCGTGGTATTAATGGTATCAATCCTCACTCCGTGCATATTGACATACACCTGAGCTTGATTATAAATGGGCTTTCCTGTTTTTATAACCTTTAAAAGAGTGCTCGACTCTTCTGTCAAAGAGGGAAATGCATCAATTAAATGCTTTCCTAACACTTCCTCTACGTCCATCCCATCATGTTTGGCAGCTATTTCATTGTAGAAAATGGTTTTTCCTTCAGTATTGACAACATGGATTCCTTCATCAATGCTTTTAAGAATGGCAGTCAAAACCTCTTGTGTTAATGCCGTTAATTGTCCTATTTTATTCACCTGCCTGCTATAGCATCTAGTGTGCTGAAAAATTGGCACCGCCAGCCGAAATCTTAGCAGTTTGCCAGATTTTTCACCCACATATTCATATTCTCTAGTTTGTCATAGATGTAGCAATTATTCATGAACCTGCCTCTGTAGGAATATCCCAGTTGAAATAAAGCAGCATTCATCCCAAATGATAAAGCCCTAGCGATGGAATAGGCACAAAAAATTCCATTTTTCATTAAGTCCTTTTCTAGTTCTTGGAGAATGATTTTCATAAGTCCATATTTTCGGTGCTCGATTAACGTTGCACAATCGGTTAATTCAGCATTTTTGTAATAAGCGTTAATCTCTGCAGAGGCGGCACTTACTATTTTTCCCTGATAGGTAAAGACATAATAGATTGTCCCATCCTTCATAGTCTTTTTTACATATTGAGGATCATGCAATGGAGTGGGATAAATTAGAAATACTTGTTTGTATAAGGCGGAAAGCTCTCCAGCGCAGCTTTCATCTGCCTTATTCAATTTATATTCCTTTGGTGGGAATGTTTGATCTATTGTAGGGTTTAATTGATAGATACTCTGAATAATTCCATCCTCGGTAATCCAATGGTCATTCCTTTTGCGTTCAGGCGTAAAAAATTTTGAAAAAAAATGAGCGTCTGAACCTAGAAAATAACGGTCCACCATCGCTTCAGGCTGAAGTCCTGCTTCGACAAACGTTTTAAAGTCTTCACTACGGGCTTTAATGATGAGTTTTTCAGCTTGATACTTCTTAACAAGCTCTTCCACTTTTTCTAATAAAAATTTTGTATTTCCACGGTAATCATCAACCCTGATTCGTTTATTAAAGGGGTCTAAATATACTTCACAAAAATAGTTAGTTTCGTTCACATAGATAGTGGATGCGGTTTGGTTCATATTGTCACTCCTCAACTGCTTTTCTAAAACCCGGAGAATAAATTCTTCAATCGTAGACGAAATGAAAGTCTGGCCGGTATTTAGCCAGACTTAAAATTTCATACTAATACTCTCCATATGCTAGTCTGCATTCGGAATTATCATAATATGATTTTATCAATCAACAAATGAAGGTGCCAATCATGATGATTCCGCGACTTCACACCATCTCAAAATGGTTAGGGCGATTATATTACTTGCTGCAAACAAATCCTCAAGGATAATATGTTCATTAGCATCATGTGCTACTGCCGTTAAACCGGGTCCAAAGACGACAACGGGAGTATGGCCCACAGTTGAGAGGATTCCCCCATCTGTGCCCCATGGACTTGCTTCAATAACAGGCGGTTCTCCTTTAACTTCAATAAAGCTTTTCGTTAATTCATTAATTAACGGGTGGTTAGTCTCGAGACTTCCCGGCTGCCATCTCCCGCCAAACCATTCTAGCTTAAGAGGGTGCCTCTTCAGCCATTCATCTTGATCACAAAGATCTTGCAAACATTTTTCCATTTCCATCTGTGCAGATTGAATACTTTCATCAGGAGATACTCCCATCCTTCCTTCTATTACGGCTGTATCAGGGACTGATGAAGGCCAATCTCCGCTCATCATTTTGCCGATATTAATTGGAATAGGGATAGGAATTTTTTTAAATAGAGGATCAGTAACCCTTGCATTTCTATCTTTCTCTAATTGTTGCAAACTCTGAATTACTATTAGAGATTTCTCAATCGCACTAACACCTTCGTATCTTGTTCCTCCATGTGCCGCTTTTCCAGTTACAGTAATCCGGAACCACATGGAACCCTGTTGTTTTGGAAACATCTTCATGTTGGTTGGCTCAGGAATGATTGCTCCGTCTGCTTGATAGCCTCTTAAAACAGCTGCCAGTGTACCTGCTCCTCCACTTTCTTCTTCAATGACACTTTGAAAAATAACATCCCCTTTTAGCTTTATACCGTTGGCAATAATCGCTTCCATTGCCATTAATAGGGCAACATTCCCTCCTTTCATGTCAGTTGACCCTCTTCCATAAAGATTGCCGCACTCAATTACTCCACTAAATGGTTCATGATCCCAGTTTGACTCATCGCCAACCGGAACCACATCAATATGGCCGTTTAAAATAATCGATTTGCCACCGCCAGCTCCTTTTAAGACTGCGACCAAGTTTGGGTTTCCATCAAAGCTTTGGCGGTCGCAGCAATAGGCCGGGTGGCTTTTTAATTCATCACCGCCAATTTCCCATATGTCGAGTGTTAATCCAAGCTGACGACATTTCTCAATGACAATAGCTTGTGTACTGCTCTCATTTCCACGGGTACTATTTTCTCGGACAAGCAGTTGTAAAAGTCTTGCTGCTCGAGCCCGATTCTCCTTTAACCATTGCTTTACATGGTGTTCATATTTTTCCACTTTTGTTCACCCCTTTAAGCCAAATTCCCCATTAGTACGGTATGTTGCGAATATTTTCACTAACTTTAAATTCACAGCCTGTTTTACTGACCACACTCTCAAGATTGTACGGTGCAAATATTTCGGACAAAAGCAGTCCTTCGTGGGACACCTTAAAGACAGCCATTTCTGTAATAATTAAGTCAACGCATCGGGAGGATGTTAAGGGGAGTGAACATGTATTAACAATTTTGGGGTACCCGTTTTTATCACAGTGGTTCATCACAACGATTACCTTTTTGGCTTTTTGTGCGAGCTCCATTGCTCCTCCCATACCCGGTACTTTTTTACCCGGCACAATCCAATTGGCCAAATCACCATATTGACTCACTTGCAGTGATCCTAGAACGGTAATATCAACCCTTCCCCTGCGAATCATACCAAAGGCAACAGCACTGTCACAGTATGAACCACCACTCATTAGGGTCACTGGAAAGCCGCCGGCATTGCACAAATTCTCATCTTCTTTTCCTTTTCCGGGACTTGGCCCCATTCCCGTAATCCCATTCTCAGCATGAAACATTACCTGTATTTCTCTTGAAAGGTGGTTAGGGACAAGGGATGGAATACCAATACCGAGATTCACCACCATACCATTCTGAATTTCCTCTGCAGCTCGTTTGGCCATTCGGTTTCTTTCGTCTATTCCCATGCCCATTTCCAATTCACCCCTTGGGAGGAGATTACATAGTCAACAAATACTCCGGGTGTGATAATTTCATCCGGATCAAGACTGCCCAATGGTACTATTTCCTCTACCTCTGCAATGGTGAGTTTCCCGGCCATTGCGACAAGTGGATTAGTATTGCGGGCACTTTTGTCATAAATTAAGTTACCATACACATCTGCCTTTTTGGCATAGACAATCGAAACTTCGGCCGTTAAGGCAGTTTCTATTAAGTATTCGTTTCCGTTTAGTACATATCGCGGTTTATCATTGGAGACTATTTCATTGTCCATACCTATGTCAGATAAAATCGCCGGCAGACCAACCCCTCCAGCACGGATTCTTTCTGCTAAGATTCCTTGTGGTGAGAACTCAACCTCTAACTTACCATCATGCATAAGTTGACCCGCGACGGGATTTGAGCCAATATGGGAAGCGATAACTTTCTTTGCCCTGCCACGGCTGACTATTTTACCTATTCCTATGTGGGGGAATCCCGTATCATTGCCGATTAATGTTAGATTTTGAACGCCTTTCTTCAAAATGCTATCAATCAATGTTGGTGGTGAACCCACCCCGCCAAAACCGCCGAACATTAAGGTCATTCCATCGTGAAAAAAATCCATGACCGTTTCAATCGTCGTAATTTTTCCGAATGGATTTTCCAATTAATGTTCACCATCCATTCCTGTACTTATTATTTTTGAAAAAGCTGTAAATGTGTCTTTTAAAAGAAAAACCAATTCCTCAATTTCCCTTTTTGTAATTGTTAAAGGAGGGGAGATAATAATGGCGTCTCCATTTACCCCGTCTATACCCGCACCCGCCGGGTATACTAGGAGTCCCTTGTCTTTTGCAATTTCAATTATTTTTTGTGTTACGGATGACCTTCTCGGGAATGGCTGTTTTATACTTGGGTCTTCAACAAATTCAATGCCAAGCAGCAAGCCCCTGCCACGGATATCGCCAATAAAGTGGAATTGCGCCTTTAATTTCTCAAGTTGGTTTTTCAAATAAATCCCTTTATTATCTACCTTTTTCATAATCTCGTTTTTTTCTAAGTATTCAAGAACAGCCAAAGACACAGCACATGATTGTGGGTTTGCACTTAAGGTATGACCACTCATGACTGACTTTGACCCGGCCAGAATCGGCTCCATGACCTTATCACTTGCTACAGCCGCGGCAATGGGTGCAAAGCCTGCCCCCATTCCTTTCCCCAAAGCAACAATATCAGGTACTACTCCCCAATGCTCGCAGGCCAGCATAGTTCCAGATCGGCCAAAACCAGTCATGACCTCATCCGCAATAAAAAGGATGTCATTGGCCTCACAAATTTTTTTAATATGTTTAAAATACTCCTTTGGGGGCGTAATTGCTCCTCCGGCTGCTCCGATAATGGGTTCGGCAATGAAGGCTGCAATTTGTTCAGCACCAATTCGCTTTATTGCTGTTTCTAATTCATGGGCACACAAGTATTGACAGGAGGGAGCTTCAAGATTGTACGGACACCGGTAGCAATATGGTGGATTTATAGCAGGAAAATCTTCTAAGAGAGGAACAAACCGTGCCCTTCTTCCAGGATGGCCTGACATTGAAAGCGCTCCCATTGTAATACCATGATAACTAACCCATCTTGAAAGAATCTTGTTCTTCGTTCGAACCCCTGTTTCTTGCCAGTATTGGATCGCCATTTTCATCGCTGTCTCGGTTGCTTCTGAACCACTGTTTACAAAAAAGCTCCATTTTAGCTCACCCGGTAGTATTTCTGCAAGTTTGTCAGCAAGTTTTTCAGCGGCTTCACTTGTAAATTGTGAACGATAAACGAAAGAGACTTTTTTGGCCTGCTCTAGCATCGCTTCGATGATCTCCGTTACCCCATGACCTATGTTAGCAGTCACAGCACCTGAAGCGGCATCCAGATATTTTTTTCCTTCCATATCAAATAAATAAACCCCTTTGCCATAATCAATGACCGGGTATATTTCATCTAACATTGGTTTGATTAGAAATGACTTTCCCACAATGGACACCACTTTCTTTATCAAAATAAGTAGGTATATTCCATTGTATGAAGTAATTTTTCATTCTATCATCTCATTTCATCGGGACTGCCAAGAAATATTGCCGTCTGATGAAAATGGCGGAAAAAGAAAGGCTGACCCGCTTTTAGGATCAGCCATTTTCTATTTATCAATAATTCCAGCTTGCGCCAATGATGATTAACAAAATAAATAACACAACAATTAACGCAAATCCGCCAAAGCCGAAGCCTACACATCCACCTACCGGATAACCGCATCCACCTACTGGATAGGCTGGGTAACCGCCGCAGCCATCAATTCCATAACCGTAACCATGATGATACATAAACATTCACTCCTCAAGGAAATTTGTTTCTTTTCATAAGTACTGTATGAACTAGATGCTTGACCTGTATGTGCATTCGCCTATATTATGAAAGACAATGATATTTTGTAGGTGATAGGATGAAAACAGTTTTAAAGAATTTTTTAAATGGCGTTTTAACCATTGTTCCAATTATTCTTGTTATTTATGTGATTTACAAGACCTTTCTATTTTTGGACGGCATTCTAGGCAACTCTTTAAGGCCTTACCTCAAGGGTGATTACATTCCCGGATTTGGTCTGTTAACCACGGTTATCCTTATTACTGTTTTAGGCTGGATGTCTACTAAATACATAACAGGAAAAATCATTAAACTAATTGATTACTTACTTGAAAAAATTCCTGTTGTTAAAACCATTTATTCGGTTATAAAAGATACTGTTCAATCCTTTCTTGGCGATAAAAAGGCTTTTTCTAAAGTGGCGTTGGTGATAATCCCAGGAACAGAAATGAGAAGTATTGGGTTTATTACATCAGAGGAATTGGAAGATTTTTATAGTCCATTAAAGGATCATGTAGCCGTCTATATTCCGCAAACGTTTCAGGTTGCTGGATTTACCTTTTTAATCCCTAAAGAGCAAGTGGAAATTATAGAGGTGAAGGCTGAGGATGCAATGAAGTTTGTCCTCTCTGGTGGGATGACTTCCACATCAAACCAAAAGTCTGAGGAAAAGTAATTCTGAATTCGAAAATAAGAAAAGCGCAAGCGCCTTGGTCAGCCCCGATATAGGGCGACTTGTC
>NZ_NUNF01000086.1 GCF_002585305.1 Bacillus sp. AFS037270
CTCGAGGTCATGAGCCAATCCGTCCAAAAGGTTAAAAAGCAACGTTTCGGCCAGCTGGTCTTATGCTTGTCGGGGCTGACCAAGGCGCTT
Source organism: Bacillus sp. AFS037270 (assembly GCF_002585305.1). Next base: position 91 of record NZ_NUNF01000086.1, read on the forward strand.
GCGCTTTTGTTCTTTGTAACTCTTCTGTAACTATTATCTCCTATCATAGATTTAAAGCTTTATAGGTTGTTGAAAACATATTAAGGGGGAAAAAGAGTGAAGGGGTATCAGGGGAAATGGGCATTATTAGGCTTACTTATTTTTATGATGGTCTTTGCGAGTGCTTGCAGCTCGGACCAATCATCATCAGACTCAAAGGGAGGCACCAACACAGATAAAAAGGAACCAATTAAAATTGGCGTCCTTGCCTCAAAGACAGGCGCTCTTGAAGCATATGGAAAACAAACATTAAGAGGTTTTGAGCTTGGACTTGATTATGCAACAGACGGTAAACGTGAAGTGGCCGGCCGAAAGATTGAATTTATAGTAGAGGATACAGAAACAAAGCCGGAGGTCGCTGTTCAAAAAGCTACCAAGCTATTAGAAGAAGATAATGTCGACTTTTTAGTCGGATCCTCAAGCTCAGCCGATACGTTAGCTGTTTTACCACTAGCAGAAGAATATCAAAAAGTAATGGTCGTTGAACCGGCTGCTGCTGATAGTATTACCGGTTCAGAATTTAATAAATATATTTTCCATTCCGCCCGTAACTCCTCACAAGACGCGGTTGCTGGTGCAGCAGCAATTGCTAAAAAGGGAGTAAAGATTGCAACCCTTGCACCGGATTATTCTTTTGGACGTGATGGGGTGGCAGCTTTTAAGGAAGCTGCGAAAAAGCTCGGAGCTGAAATTGTAAAAGAAGAATATGCAGACCCTGCCGCTACAGACTTTACTTCTAATATTCAAAAAATCATCGATGCTAAGCCTGATTATCTATTTGTCGTCTGGGCCGGAGCGAACTCTCCATGGAAGCAGCTTTCAGACATGAAGGTCCAGGAAAAGGGCATTAAGATTTCAACTGGTGCCCCAGATATTGCTGCTCTCACCACAATGGAGCCGCTGATTGGGATGGAGGGTTTTACCGTTTACTACCATGACCTGCCAAAAAACAAAATTAACGACTGGCTTGTTGCTGAACATAAAAAGCGGTTTAACGGTGAAGTACCTGATTTATTTACGCCTGGCGGCATGAGTGCGGCGATTTCCATTGTTGAGGCATTGAAAAAGACTAATGGAAATGCTGATGCTGACAAATTAATCACTACAATGGAAGGGATGAGCTTTGAGACACCAAAAGGGAAAATGACCTACCGGAAAGAAGACCACCAGGCCCTGCAATCATTGTATGCCATTAAACTGGAAAAGAAAGATGGTGTTCCGTACCCAGTTCCAGTTCTGATTCGAGAATTAACTCCTGAGGAAACAGCTCCACCAATCTTGAACAAGTAGAATTTAAAAAACAGGAGGGTTCGACCAAGTTAATCAAGGTCGCCCTCTTCCCTTTTTCTAACGCTAAAAAATCAGGTGGTGAAAGTATGTCAACTCTTATTGAAACGAGCGATTTATCGATTACCTTTGGCGGTCATACAGCAGTAGATACTGTCAGCATTGCTGTCCCCGAAAAACATTTTAAGTCTATTATTGGGCCAAACGGGGCCGGAAAGACGACCTTTTTTAATCTTCTCAGCGGCCAATTAACTCCAACAAACGGAAAAATCTATTATCGAGGAAAAGATATTACCAAATTCTCCCCGACACTCCGGACGCGGACAGGGATTGGCCGCTCCTTTCAAATTACCAATGTCTTTCCGAATCTAACCGTACTAGAAAATGTCAGATTGGCCGTTCAATCACAAGCCGGAGTTCGTTACCAGATGCTGTTTCATCATAAAAAATACCGGGTGTTTGAAGAGAAGGCGTTGGAATGGCTAAAGCTGGTCCTCTTAGATGATAAAAAAAATTCGCTTGCCATCAACCTGGCCCATGGTGAGAAACGGAAGCTTGAAATTGCCATGCTGCTGGCACTGGAAACAGAGGTCCTCTTACTCGATGAACCCACAGCCGGCATGTCGTTAGAGGAAGTGCCTGCTATTTTAGAAGTAATCAAAAGAATAAAAAATGAAGGCAACCGGACCATACTCCTTATCGAACACAAAATGGATATGATCTTAGATTTATCGGATTCCGTTATGGTTTTATTTAACGGAGGGCTGCTTGCCGACGGAACCCCTGAAGAAATTATGAAAAATGAAACGGTACAGTCTGCTTATTTAGGAGGTCATTTGAATGAACGACCTGTTGAAGCTTGATCAAGTAGAGACACATATTGGTCAATATCATATTCTCCAAGGGATATCTTTTGATGTAAAGAAAGGCGAAGTAACAGTCCTGCTTGGAAGAAATGGGGCGGGAAAAACAACCACTTTACGTACGATTATGGGGTTAAATCCTGCATCAAAAGGCAGCGTTACCTTTAAGGGGGAACCTATTCAATCCTTGCCAACCTATACAATTGCTAAAAAGGGGATCGGCTATGTCCCGGAAGATCAGGGAATCTTTGCGGGTTTAACGGTAGAAGAAAATATGAAAGTGGCCATTCAAAAAGAAAACGCGGAAACAGCGAAACGCATGGATTGGATTCTAGAATTGTTTCCGGACCTAAAGAAGTTTTGGAAAAAACCCGGCGGCTATTTAAGCGGCGGGCAGAAACAAATGTTATCAATTGCTAGAGCTTATGTAAATGAGAATGAATTGTTGTTAATTGATGAGCCAAGCAAGGGATTGGCACCCATTGTTGTTGAGAAAGTAATGGAGTCGATTTTACAAATGAAGAATCAAACAACCATCGTCTTAGTAGAGCAGAATTTTATGATGGCGAGCACAATTGGTGACCGTTTTTACATTATTGATGATGGGCGGACAGTAAATCATGGCACCATGAAGCAATTAAAAGAAGATGAAGAAATGAAACGAAAATATTTAGGCATCGCTTAGAAAGGAGGACCGTCAAATGGACTTAATCATCAATTTAACCTTAAATGGCCTGGCAACGGGGATGCTGATCTTTTTACTTGCAGCGGGGTTAACGCTAATTTTCGGTTTGATGGATGTGTTGAATTTTGCCCATGGCGGGCTGTTTGCCTGGGGTGCCTACAGTGGACTGTGGGTTTATCAGCAGACAGGCAGCTTTATCATTGGCATTGCCGGGGCAATCATTACGGGCTGTTTGCTTGGAATCATCACCGAGAAATGGATCATTAAACCCGTTTACGGAAATCATGTGCAGCAAATTTTAATTACACTTGGCCTTATGCTTGTTTTATCAGAAATGTTAAAGGTTATTTGGGGACCCAATCAATTAACGGCTTCGCCTCCTGATTATTTAAAGGGCAGCTGGGAACTGGGCGGGGTTATTGTTATTAAATATAGGATCTTTATTATTTTAGTCGGCTTGTTTATTTTTGCCGCCGTTCAATATATCCTTAAAAACACAAAGGTCGGCCTTGTTGTCCGGGCGGGTGTGATGAATAAAGAAATGGTTCAAGCACTCGGGATTAATATTCAAAAGGTCTTTATGTTTGTGTTTATGATTGGTGCAGGTATGGCCGCACTTGGCGGTGTACTGCTAGGCCCCTATTCGGGTGTGATCCATGCCGGAATGGGAATGGAATTTGCCATTTTAGCGTTTATTGTCGTTGTGATTGGGGGCATGGGCAATTTTAAGGGCTCCGTTTTAGCAGCTATTTTAGTAGGATTATCCGGTTCATTCATGGCATACTATGTCCCGGATTTATCACTGGCAGTCAATATGCTTCTAATGGCAGTCGTGTTAATTATTCGGCCCCAGGGCTTATTTGGTGCGGGAGGGGTGAGAAGATGAGATTGATCCAAGGAAATAAAATGACCGCTTTTATTTTAGTCATCGCAGCTTTTCTTATCCTGCTGCCATTTGTGTATGAGTCTAGAAATCTATTCATCTTATTAACCCAAATATTTGTCTTTGCTATTTTTGCGATGAGTTATGATTTGTTAATCGGTTTTACTGGCATTGTTTCGTTTGGTCATGCGATGTTTTTTGGGATTGGCGCCTATTCAATGGGGATTTTTATGAAAAAATTTGAACCGACGATGACTTACTTTTTCCTAGCGGTTTTGTCGGCGATTATTCTTACCGGATTGGTAAGCTTTATTGTCGGTCTGTTGACTCTCCGTCTAAAAAGTCATTTCTACGCCATGTTAACCTTATCGCTTTCGGGGCTCTTTTTAGTGCTGGCGGAAAAATGGCGGTCCATGACATATGGAAACGATGGATTTACCTTCCGCGTTCCTGAATTGTTGATCGACCGGACTCATTTTTATTGGCTCAGCCTTTGCCTCATGGTGGCAATATTTTTATTCTTAAAACGGTTTACCAATTCTCCGCTTGGCCGGGTGCTCCAAGCCATCAGGGAAAACGAACAACGAACCGAATCACTCGGGTTTCAAGTTTTACATTATAAAATTGCGGCGAGTGTCGTTTCCGGGGTGATCGCTGGGATAGCGGGGATTTTATATGCCATTTCGCTAAGATTTGTGAATACCAGTGTGTTTTCCATGGATATTACGTTAGACGCGTTGTTAATGACGATTATTGGCGGGGTTGGAACATTAGTCGGGGCCATCATTGGGGCGGGGTTAATTGAATTTGCCCATGACTGGCTGACTGCACTTGCCAAGGAGCATGTCATCTTTGAACGCTGGATTATTTTCTTCGGCATTATTTATATTTTAGTCGTGATGTTTTTCCCAAAAGGAATTGTGGGGACGTTAAGCACCTATTCGTGGAAACGAAAAAAACAGACTGCTGTAAAAAGTAAAGAAAAAGTGGCAGGATAGAGGGAGGAACTAATGGAGAGTAATCAGATTGCTTCCTTCGTCGTCCGGTTTCAATTAGCAGCGGTTGAAAAAGACACGGCAAAAAAACATTGGAGAATCAAAGTTACACATGTCCAACAGGAAAGGGAAACATTATTTGAAAGTATTGAGGAAGCAATGAAATATATGAAGGAAATGGCAGAACAAGCGTAAGCTTAGGAGGTGCAGCATTGAATATTGGGATTCTTAGTACAGGAATCTATCTGCCAGAGGATTATGTGACGGGTAAACAGATTGCCCAAATGGCAGGTATCCCTCTGCATGTTGTAGAAGAGAAAATGGGGATTAAGAAAAAGTATGTTCCAGGAGAACATGACCATACCTGTGAAATGGGAATTATTGCTGCCAAACGGGCGATAGCTAAAGCCGGGATTAATCCCATGGATATTGACCTTGTCATTTATATCGGCGAGGAGCATAAGGAATATCCGCTTTGGACAGCGGGAATCAAGCTTCAGCAAGAGGTTGGGGCACTAAATGCCTGGGCATTTGATGCGGCATTAAGGTGTGGTACGACCGTTATGGCTTTAAAATTGGCCAAAAGTCTGATGATTGCCGATCCCGGAATTCAGACTGTCTTGCTCGCAGGTGGTTACCGTAACGCCGATTTTATCGATTATCAGAATCCTAGGACCCGTTTTATGTATAATCTTGGTGCCGGTGGTGGAGCCATTCTTTTGAAAGAGAATCATAATGAAAATGTTTTGTTAGAAACAGAGCTGATAACAGATGGTTCATTTTCCGAAGATGTTGTGGTTGTAGCAGGAGGAACAAAGAATCCGATGACAAAGGAGGCACTTGAACAACGGCTTAATATGCTCGATGTTCTCGATCCAGAGGGAATGAAGTCTCGTCTCGAACAAAAGTCAATGGCTAACTTTTTGAAGGTGATTAGGGAATCTGTACGGAAAAGCGGTTATCGGGTGAGTGATATTGCTTATTTAGCTATTCTTCACATGAAAAAGTCAGCCCATGAATATGTTTTAAAAGAACTGGGGTTGTCTCCTGAACAATCTATTTATCTCGAAGATTATGGGCATATCGGTCAAATCGATCAGATTTTGTCATTGGAGCTAGCCCAGAAGAATGGGAAAGTAAAGGATGGAGACCTCGTGGTGCTGGTAAGTGCCGGCATCGGTTATGCCTGGGGAGCGACGACGATTAAATGGGGGAAAGGATGAAGGCAGTGGTAAACATAACAATAAAGGAAGTTCATTTGCCAAACGGCGAGACACTTGCCTATAGAGAAAGAGAGGGCGGGGAACAAAAAGTTTTATTGATTCATGGAAATATGACCTCTTCTAAGCACTGGGATTTAGTTTATGAAAATATCGACGCAAAATATAAGCTGTATGCCGTTGATTTACGAGGCTTTGGCCAGTCAACTTATAACAATCTAATTACGTCGATTAAAGATTTTTCCGATGATGTGAAGTTATTCGTTGATGCGATTCGCTTAAAGGACTTTGCCATTGTGGGCTGGTCAACTGGAGGGGCAGTTTCGATGCAATTTGTTGCTGATTACCCGGGCTATTGTAACAAACTGATTTTATTAGCATCCGAATCAACGAGAGGCTATCCGTTTGACGGTAAACTACATGAAAATGATGAACCGCGTCGCTTTGCTTTACATGAAGAGATTAAAAAAGATATATCTAAAACGATTCCAGTGCAGAAGGCTTATGATACGAATAATACGGAATTATTGAAGTTAATTTGGAATGCAGTGATTTACACGCATAATCAACCGTCGTCAGAGCTTTATGAGGAGTATCTCCAGGATATGAGAACGCAGCGGAATTTAGCGGAGGTTCATCATTCCAATAATACTTTTAATATCAGCCATCATCACAACGGGCTTGTTGAAGGAAATGGAAAAGTGGATGACATTAATGTCCCTGTCCTGGTATTGCGGGGAGAACGGGATTATGTGGTAACAGCAGAAATGACCAATGAAATTCTAGAGGATTTAGGTAGTAAAGCGAGGTTTATCGAATTAAAGAATTGCGGGCATTCTCCACTGGTGGATAATTTGCCGCAGTTATTATCAGCCATTACGCAATTTTTGGATAAATAGTTTAGAAGATGTTAGATCAAGTTACGGCCCTATTTGGGTCGTTTTTTTTGTAATTTGTTAATATCTTTAAGAAATTTGTTAATATAGCTAAAAATTTGTTAATATCCACCGAAAAATTGTTAATAAAGTCGATATTTTGTTAATATCCACTTAAAATTTGTTAATAAAACCAGTTTGTAACTCCAATGTAACCAAAAACCGATAAAATAGAGCTATCTTATTTAGTTATAGAAGGAGCGATTATTCGGTGAGGTGGGAAATGGATTGGCTGGAGCATAGAGCAAGATTAACGCCTAGAAAGAATGCCATTATCGATGAGGAAACTAACAAAACCTGGACATTTTCAGAATTAAATGAGCGAGCATGTGCAACCGCAAACTGGCTTTATGCCCGGGGCACTAGAAAAGGTGATCGGGTCGCCTTATTATCGCCTAATCATATTAGCTATTTTGATTTATTATTTGCCTGCGGAAAAATAGGCGCGATTTTTGTACCATTGAATTGGCGGTTATCACAGCATGAATTGAGGGCCATCTTAGCGGACTGTACGCCCATTTTAATAGGGATACATCAAAAATTCGAAATGCTCACACCAAAATTAACAAGCGAAGGCTTGAGCTCCTTTTTAGTAGGTGAGACGAGTTATGAAAAGATAGTCTCATATCCCATCAATAAAGTTTCAAAAGAGCCAATTTCGGAAACAGACCCATTGGCAATGATCTATACGGGCGGAACCACCGGCAAATCAAAAGGTGTGGTATTAAGTCATCGTGCCATCCTCTGGAATGCGATCAACACGATCGTCAGCTGGAGTTTATCAATGGACGATACAACAATTACCTATTTGCCAATGTTTCATACTGGAGGATTAAATGCCTTGAGCATTCCGATTTTGATGAGCGGCGGGACCGTCGTAATAGGGGCCAGTTTTTCTGGAGGGAAGGCGGTCGAGTCTTTACAACGATATCGATGTACCATTGTTCTCCTTGTACCGACTATGTATCATACATTAATTCAAACGAAAGAATTCGAAGTAAGCTGCTTCCCGGATATGAAGGTATTTTTATCAGGAGCAGCCCCATGCCCGCTCCTAATTTACGAAGCTTTTTATAAAAAAGGGTTAGCCTTTAAAGAAGGATATGGTCTGACTGAAGCAGGGCCGAATAATTTTTATATAAGCCCCGAGGATGCAAATATCAAACGCGGTTCTGTTGGGAAGCCAATGTTATTTAATTCGGTCAAATTGGTAAATGCGGATGGTTGTGAGACCAATGCAAACGAAGTTGGTGAAATAGTAATCAAAGGCAAGCATTCTTTTTCGTTTTATTGGAATCAAGAACAAGCTACTCAGGAAACGGTTAAGGAGGGATGGATTCATACCGGTGATTTAGCCAAGCGGGATGAAGAGGGTTATATTTATATTGTCGGACGGAAAAAGGATATGATCATAACCGGAGGAGAAAATGTGTATCCACTTGAAATAGAACACTGGCTTTCTGAACATCCTACAATTAACGAAGCGGCTGTCATCGGACTACCCGATGAAAAATGGGGCGAAATCGTAGTTGCCTTTCTTTCTCTAAAAAAACCCCACACTGTAGAAGACGAAGAATTAAGAGGTTATTGTGAGTCAAAGTTAGGCCGTTATAAAATTCCTAAACAATTTATTCGTTTAGAGGAACTGCCTAAAACACACGTCGGGAAAATGGATAAAAACAAATTAAAGGAGATTGCTTTAAACAAGGGGAGAGCATAAATTTCTTCCCTTGTTAGTTTGTGTTCAGGGGCGAGTCCAGAAATTATACTAATTCAGCTGCCCCTTCAATAAATAATTTGGATACAATCGATTGGGTTTTATTAATATTATTAACAAGATAAAAATATCGTTCGTCATCAAAGTTCTGAATGCTATACATTTTCAGCATGTGATGGCGGGAATATTCACGCGCAGCTACTTCTGAAATGATGGAGATGCCGACATTTTCAATAACCATTTGTATTAAGCTCTGTCCATCCTCAATATAGGAAACAATATTTAATTGGTCCTTGCTAATTTTATTTTTTTTCAAAAATCTTTCTAATAAAGCGTTCGTTCCTGAATCAGAATTCCTCATGATAAAAGGGTATTGTAAGATTTCATTTATTTCTACTGGTTCGGTTATCCTAATTTCATTAGAGGTAACGAGGACGAGTTTTTCTTTTAATAATGGTATGTAGCGTAATTTATCATCCTCGAATTTCTGACCTAACAACCCTAGGTCAACTGAACCATTTAGGACTTTTTCGGCAACATGTTTTGATGAAGACTGATTGATATGAAAGATGACCTCAGGATATTGCGCTCTAAATTGTTTGATCATTTTCGGAACCATAAACTGTCCAGGAACAGAACTTGTTGCAATTCGAATCATTCCTCGAAGTGATGTCATGCCCTCCTTTAAATCAAGCAAGGCCTGATCTTTAATAAGTAAAAGTTGACGGGCCCAATGATACAACCGTTCCCCATGTGGAGTAAGGATACTTTCCCGGCCCACACGATCAAATAATTTCACACCCAGCGTTTTCTCGAGTCCTTGTATATGTGAACTGACCGTTGATTGGCTTAAGAAGATATCTTCTGCCGCTTTGGAAAAGCTTTTATGTTCAACAACTTTTGTAAATACATAGAGTTGGTGTAAATCCATTAAATCTTCTCCTTAAATTGATATAATCGATGGTGGATGATAGGTGATCTAGATAAATAGTAGCTTACCATAAATACACATCTATAAGTGAACCTGGACTTATTAAATTTGTATGCGTACAAAAAAGGAGTGATGGATGAACATCACTCCGCTGCGTTAATTGAGTATTGGCATTTTATGTGTTAGAGATAAATCAAGTATTGATGGCCACTTTCCATGACCTGATGCCGGATTAATATGACCAGCATTAGGTAAGACAATAGAAGGATGATCTAGATTTAAATAGTTTCCCGCATCCTCCATATTGCAATAAGGATCATTATTTGAGTGGATAAACAATATTTCCTCTGCTGTCCTTGATAAATGGCTGCTAGTTAAAGGTACAGGAAAAAAAGATGCTGCTTCCTTAAGTGTGATCGTTGGAGATGGTGGCGCGACTAGGATTACGCGCTTAGCTAACTTTTTGGTTGTAGCGGCTGCATAATGAAGCCAAAGGAGACAGCCTAGACTATGTGTGATAACGGTAAGTTCTGAATTGGCAGGTATCGTTTCCATCGCCTGATGTAATTCCTTTAACCATACCTTAAGATTTGGTGCATGAAAAGTTGAAAAGGTTGGATAACTCACTGGATAATTTTTTTCAGTTAAAGTGTCCGCCAGCCACGTCTGCCAATGGTCATGGCCGCTCCCGCCTAACCCATGAATAATAAGAAAATGTTGTTGACTCATCATACCCCTCCATTAAATTAAATATACATTATTCCGATTGATTAAGTTGGTATTTCTAAAAATTATAATGTTTTTAAGCCAAAATTACAACAGATGATGGTTAATTAGTTTCAAAAAAGGATGTATATTTGCAATTACCACGATAAACAATCAATATTAGTGAATAGGTAAATTAGAAAGTAGGGGTATTTGTTGTCAGATTTCTTATCGCTAGGCATATCTAAAGAGTTAACGGATCAATTACGCGCTTACGGTGTCGCGGTTCCCACACCGATTCAAAAACAGGCCATTCCATTGGTGATGAACGGGAAAGATGTAATCGCCCAGGCACAAACGGGAACAGGTAAAACCTTTGCCTTTATCTTGCCCATTCTTGAAAAAATAGACCGAAATGCTTCGCACATACAGGCACTTATAGTTGCACCAACAAGGGAATTGGCTTTACAGATCACAGAGGAAATTGAGAAATTAATAGAGAATATAAAAGGTTTAGCTGTATTAGCGGTCTATGGAGGCCAAGACGTTGATAAACAGTTAAAAAAATTAAAAAGAAATCCGCAAATTGTAGTGGGAACACCTGGACGTCTGTTAGATCATATTCGTAGAGAGACAGTACGCTTGGGTGAAACAGATTTCCTTGTATTAGATGAAGCAGACCAAATGCTCCACATTGGCTTTCTTAGTGAGGTAGAGGAGATTATAAAGGAAACACCAAATACTAGGCAAACCTTGCTGTTTTCAGCTACCATGCCGCCAGAAGTAAGAAAGTTAGCAGAAAAACATATGCAGAGACCTGAATATATTCAGATTGAAAAAACACAGGGTCCTGCTATAAGTGTAAAGCAAATGGCGGTTCATACTACCGACAGAGGAAAACAAGCATCACTCATTGATTTAATTGAAACTTATCGCCCCTTCTTAGCGGTTATTTTTTGCCGGACGAAACGCAGGGTCAGTAAATTGTACGATGCACTGAAGGCCCATGGTTTTTCATGTGACGAGTTACATGGAGACCTTTCTCAGTCTAAACGGGAACAGGTCATGAAACGATTTAGGGAGGCAGAAATACAATTGTTGGTCGCAACGGATGTCGCGGCAAGAGGTCTGGATGTTGAGGGAATTACCCATGTCTTTAACTATGACATACCGCAGGATGCTGAAAGTTATGTCCATCGAATCGGTCGGACAGGCAGAGCAGGTATGACCGGACTGGCAGTAACATTCTATTCCTCGGCCGACCGGCCTGCACTTGATCAAATTGAAAAAGAACTATCTATAACCATTCCAAAACAAAATGATGGGAATGCCAAAAAAGAAAAAGAGAAGTCTGAAGAGGGCATCGCGGCAAGGCGGCGTAATCCATCGACAGAAAAACGCGGTCAAGGAAGGGAAAGGCAGAATAGAGATTCAAAAGATCGTAATAGGGCTAAAAGCGGGAATGACAGAAGGTCGGAGGGTTCAAGCAGGGGTCCTAAGAAGGAGACACCTAAGAAATCTAGTGGGGCAAGAGATAGTCAAGGGAAACGGGCTAACTACTCTACTTTCAGCAAATCCAATCGAGGAAGCGGTAAACTGACAGCACCATCTAGAAGTAAAGGGAAGCGATAGAAAAAGAGAGGGACTGATCCATGATCTGTCCCTCTCGGTCTTGGTAAAGGAAATTATAGGTTTACTACTTGTGGATAATTTACAGGTTTAGAAGCGTCCAGCTCCAGCGCCTAGCCCCTCGATGGTCTACAGCCAATCCGTCCAAAAGGTTAAAAAGCAACCTTTCGGCCGGCTCGTCTTATGCTTGTCGGGGCTGACCAAGGCGCTTGCGCTTTTGTTTTATCCTCGAATTCCAATTCCAGTATTGGATTTTACAAGCACTTCATCAAACTTTTTCACATCTGCTTTTTGTCTAGAGAAAATAGTTCCTAAATACCCGGCAATAAATCCAAGTGGAATCGAAACAATCCCCGGAGTAGTATAAGGGAAAATAGGATTCCCAACAAAAATAGCTTTTCCTGCTTCAGGGCTGAAAACATTCGGGCTAATAATAACTAGTCCTATTGCTGAAATCAGTCCAATGACCATAGCCCAGACTGCACCGTTAGTATTAAAACGTTTCCAATAAATGGTGTAAATAATGACCGGTAAGTTTGCACTTGCAGCCACGGCAAATGCAAGCGAGACAAGAAAGGCTACATTTAGAGTTTGAGCACCTAAAGCTAAAATAATGGAAATGACAGAAACACCGATTGCAGCCCAGCGAGCCATACTGACCTGCTGCTTTTCAGATGCTTTACCCTTTCGTAAAATTTCATTATAGAAATCATGGGCAAAGGCAGACGCTGCAGTTAACACTAATCCTGCCACGACAGCAAGAATGGTTGCAAAGGCGACAGCGGAGATAAAAGCAAACAACATATTACCGCCAATCGCTTTGGCTAAAAGAGGTGCGGCCATATTGCCGGCAGGGTTAGCAGCAATAATTTCAGAATTTCCAACAAACGCTGCAGCGCCGAAGCCGAGGAAAATGGTCATGACATAAAAGATTCCAATGATCCAAGTTGCATACACCACAGAAGAACGGGCTGTTTTTGCATCTTTTACAGTAAAGAAACGGACGAGAATATGCGGCAGCCCGGCAGTACCGAGTACTAACCCCATGTTTAAGGAGATGGTATCAAGACCGATTTTGTACTTAACCCCAGGATTTAAGAAAGATTCTTTTAAAGGTGTAGCTGTTTTCATTTGATCAAACATATCAGTGATACTCCAATTAAACTTCGCTAACACAATAATCGAGATTAAGAAAGTACCGCCCATTAATAGAATGGCTTTAATAATCTGGACCCAGCTTGTTGCATGCATTCCGCCAAAAATAACATAGACTGTCATTAAGACCCCAACAATTAAAACGGAGGTTGTGTAGTTTAAACCTAATAATAATTTAATAAGTGCACCTGCTCCGACAAGTTGGGCAATCATATAAAAAATAGAAATGGCAACTGTATTCATAGCTGCAAACCCGCGTATTTTTTTAGCATCAAAACGAGCTGCAATCATATCTGCAAAAGTATATTTCCCCAGGTTCCTTAATGGTTCTGCTACCAAATAAAGAACGACTAAATAGGCCACTAGAAAACCAATGCTATAAAAAAATCCGTCAAACCCTGTTAAGGCGACTGCTCCGGCAATTCCAAGGAATGATGCTGCTGACATATAATCCCCAGCTATGGCCATGCCATTTTGCCAGCCTGTTAGTCCCCCTCCTGCTGTGTAAAATTCGCTTGCATTCTTTGTTTTTTTAGAAGCGAAGTAGGTGATGATTAATGTAACGAAAACAATGCCAAGAAACATGATAAATGCAGGAGTATTCATTCGTTCTTTCCTCCTTTTTGGACCACTTCATTTGCTAACTTATCAAATTTAGCTGCTTTTTTTGAATAAAGCATACATAATCCCCACGTCATAACGAATTGTAGGAATGCAAAGACCCAAGCCCAGGTAATACTTCCGATAAATTTATGATTTAGGATGGTTGAATAGGAAGTGAGAATAGGCAGTGCAAAATAAAAGCAAAAGAAGAAGATCGTGATTGGAATAATAAACTTTTTCTTTTCGGAGAGTAATTTTTGAAATGCAGCTGAATGAACAATAGTAGTGTAATCGCTTTCAGAATTGATTTTTGTTTTCCGTGCCTCCAATGGGAAGCCCCCCTCTCATTTACATATAAGCATGACATAGGGTGTAAATGGTATAACAAAAAACGAAGCTAGAGTAGAAAGTCCCTCCCTTTTTCAAAAACAGATTTTTCTTAAAATTACAACTTCATTTTTAATTATAGTAACAATAAAAATAAATAAGCAAGCAAAAATATAAAAAATAGTAATTTTTTACTATTTTTGGAAAAGTGTAGTTAGCGCAAAATAAAAAAACTCTCTGCTTTCGCAAAGAGTTTATTAATATGGAGACTATCGGGATCGAACCGACGACCTCTTGCATGCCATGCAAGCGCTCTCCCAGCTGAGCTAAGCCCCCGTTTATGTGGTACAAGAAGAATTATATCTGTCTTATAAAAATCTTGCAAGTGGAAATTTAAAGAATATGATATTTTTTATTTTAACTCTCAATTTCCACTTTTTTCACGCCATTTAATTCAGAAACAGCAGCATAAACCTCTGTTGTTTTTTCTCGATAATCCACGGCAACTAGGATTTGGACTAGATGGTCTCCATTATCCAAATCTTTAATCCTCAGCCGGCGGATAATATATTTCTTGCCCATTAAAAAAGATATAGCTGGTTCAATTTGTTTCTGGTCCCTGATAAATAATTGAAGATTAATTTCTTTTTCTCGTAATTGCTTTGGACCAAATAGTTTCATCAAAAATGGAACTAATTCAACACTTATAATCAAAAGAGCTACGCCAGCAAACGCCTCAATGTAAAATCCAGCTCCTACTGCAATACCAATACCTGCAGCTCCCCAAATCATCGCTGCAGTTGTTAAACCAGAGATACTGTCGTTTCCTCTTCTTAATATAACTCCGGCACCTAAAAAACCAATCCCCGAAACAATCTGTGCAGCTAATCTCAACGGGTCCATCGTGATTTTTACATTATCTGAGTTTGGAAACATATACGCTGACTGAATTGAAACAATGGTAAGCAAACAACTTACCACTGAGATAACGAGACTTGTTTTAAGGCCTACTGGTTTCCTTTTAAGTTCTCGTTCCAGACCAATAATAAGTCCAAACACTGCAGAAATTCCTAGTTTAATCAATATATCCGCATCTGCCGTATTCATAAAAATTCACTTCCAATACTCAAGTTGTATTTTAATTTTAAACTATATAAGGGTATAAAGGGAAGAACTGAAAGTCCCGATCATAAGACCATCTTGCTTATTAATATTATTGATTAGATTTTAAAAAAAATTTAAAAATTATATTGCAAACATTTATTTGTCATGATATATTAATTCTCGTCCTCAGTGAGACGGTCAAACAACGAAAAAGAAATTTTAAAAGTTGTTGACATTAAGTTGAGAGATATGTTACATTAGTGAAGTCGCTTTTGAGCGATACAAAAATGAGCAAGATAATTGTTCTTTGAAAACTAAACAAACAAAAAGGTCAACAAACAATAATATTAGTTTCTCAAGAAACTAAGCC
>NZ_NUNF01000087.1 GCF_002585305.1 Bacillus sp. AFS037270
AATGCGAAACAGCAGCTGTTAGCTTGGTTAGAGGATTCCAGCTTCCTACAGCCGAAAGAGGTCATTTTAAAAGCGATGAATATTGCGTGTGCCAATAACAAGCGAAGGCTTAGTTATGTAGTTGGAATTCTAAAAAACTGGCAAAATGAATCTCTACTGACGGTAGAGGAAATTGATTCGTATCATGAGAACCAAAAACCTGTACCCAAGCAAACGCAACCTGCCATACCTACCGGAAGACAAATTCCTAGGGGATTTGAACTTAATCTAACGGCGGGTGAAGATTGATGAGTGTAATGAAAAAGCATTCTTAGGGTGCTACAGTATATGAAGGAGAAGCATTTTTAATAATCGTAACGAGTTGGTTAACTTAAATATTGTTATGTAAACTAAGAAATTTGTGATGTCGGTATCAATTAATCGAATCAACTATTCTGCAAATTCGAAGCAAAGGAAGTTGAAATTTATAAAGTATTATTTCATGGATAAGTTTTTTCAAAGAGATGATGACTATGGGGTTTGAAAATCTGCAAACTAACAGTAAGGAAGTTAGTGAGGTACTCAGCGGTAACAGGCCTCTTGCATTTATTCGCAAGAGGCCCTCATATTCAAACGGTTATTTTGCTTAGCTCTTTCACTCTGCCGCATTAAATATATATTTATTCAAAAATGCATTGCGAAATTTGCCATTCGGATCATATTTCATAAGTAGTTGCTGAAATGCAGGCATCTTTTCATAAAGTGACTGTATTTTTGCGGGGGAAGTAGTAAACAATTTTCCCCAATGCGGCTTTGCTTGAAAAGGTTCAAGCTGTGCTTCGATGAGTGGCAGCACCTTCTGAACATCTTCCCATTTATCTTGCCACGTAAAGTGAATGGCCACGGTATCCTGCTTATAGGATGGGCTTAACCAAAGCTCGTCCTGCGCAATGGTCCGCACTTCGCATATCAATAGATGCGGCGCAATTTGTTCACGGATTTCACTAATCGCACAAAGAGCGTCATAGGCATGCTCGCGGGCCATAATATATTCACTTTGCAGCTCTTGACCTTTACTTGGGGTAAAATCCATTCGGAAGTGTGGCATACGATCAAGCCAATCCCCTGGCACGCTTAGCTGGGCTGTACAATTCTCTGCTCCAACCCCGGGTACGGGATGTAGATTTTCTTTGGCCGCTTTTGCTTCATAAAATTCCTCTCCGAACGAAACAGACTGATCATCCGTCAGTTTGCTCTTCAGCCACACCTGGTTAAACCTTTCATCCTGCCAATCGGTAAACAAACTAACGCTATAGGCACTAGAAGAAATGGGGTCAAAATGTTGAGCTAATTGTGCTAACGGAAGGTTCTCGTAAACATCCTGCCTCATTTGATGACTTGGGTGGACATCCAGTGTTAGCTTTGTGACTACACCTAATCCTCCTAGTCCAACAACCACACCATGGAATTCTTCTTCCGATTTTTCTTTTGAAAAAGTGACAATACTTCCATCAGCAGTGACCACTTCCATCGCACGTACCGCTGCAGCTAAATTTTGATTGCCATTCCCAGAACCATGTGTGGCTGTTGTACAAGCCCCAGCAACCGAAATGTGCGGAAGGGAAGCAAGGTTATGTAAAGCATAGCCATGTTGCTGAAGCACTGGACAAAGGTCCCCATATTTGATTCCTGCTTCCACGGTTACAGTTTGCTTTTCTCGATCAATGGATAATACCTTGTTGAGCTTCTGCAAGGATACCATATTCTCATTCGAATCTGCGATGCTATTAAACGAGTGACGCGTTCCGATCACACGCAGCTTTTTTAAACTTGAAACCAATTGTTGAACTTCTTCAACAGATTCAGGTTCATGCCAGTAATTCGTACTATATTGAAAATTACCTGCCCAATTTCTTTTCCTCTCCATGAATCCCACTCCAGTTTAACTTTTTTACTTATTTGAACTATATACATAAAAAGAAAGGGTTTTCAATCATTATAGCATTCTATACAACAGCATGAGACAGAAAAACACAAGGGGAATGTATATTAATTTTTTATGAATCTTACTTAATGGTAAACCTGTATAAACACTAATACTTATTCATATTTGTGAAGCGATGCTTACTGCACTTACTGAGCAGTTAGTTGAAGAGCGGTGTTTTACTTGTGCTCAATAATCGGGCCAGATTGTAGAGAATTGGAAAAAGGAAAGCTATGTATAATCAGTGATGTAATTTAATGCTTTTTATGTAATAATTATTTTGTAAAAATGTAAATTTACAATTCATACGTAGTGAAAGTGGGGATCATATGGCAACGGGAACACATATAGTAGAAATTCCAGTAGATGTACAAGCAGTTTGGGATTATGTCAGTGATCTTGAAAAATGGGCAACGTCAGTACCAGCTTATAAAGAACATGAAATCATAAATGACAAGCAATCTATTTGGACATTTGAAGGTAGTGTGAAAGCTATTAAAAAAACAATACAAGCGCAGGTAGATATTACCGAATGGAATGAACCTTCAAATATTAAGTTTGAACTAAAAGGTTTGTCAGATAATTTTACAGGAAGCGGTCACTTTACTGCAGAAGATGTTAATGGTAAAACAACAATGACTTGTACGGTGAACGTCCATGCAGGTGGATTATCAGGTGCGGTGTTAACACCAATTATTAAATGGGCTGTTCCAAAAGTAGCATCTCGTTTAACAGAATCTATCGCACGTAAAATTGCAGTATTCTCATAGTTTTCAGTTGAAGGCCGATTCATTTTGGAGAGACCTTCTCTGATGTAAAGATGGTAACATTCTGAAGTGAACAATATAATGATAAAGAGTTTTACTAGAAATTTTATCATTAGCTTAAAAGGGGGCTGTCCTAAAAAATGGATGGCCTCTTCTTCTTGAGAATAATCACGTGTCTGGCTAAAGTCTAAGCTGTCAAATTTGATAAAAACACCTTTGAAGCCGTAATAACGGGCTCTTTTGACGAAAAGTTTTATTGACAAAAGATACTATTTAGTAATACTATATACTAGTAGTCAGTAACACTGAATATAAGTAACACAAAATACCCGTGTTACAGAGTACTAAAAAAAAATAAGTAAAATATAAATGGAGGTAAAAAATTGGAAAATATCACGGAAATGCTGAAAGGGGTGCTTGAGGGGTGTGTGCTTGAAATCATCAGCCGTGGCGAAACTTACGGCTATGAAATCACGCAACAGCTGCGAGAACTTGGCTTCATTGATGTGGTTGAAGGCACAGTTTATACGATTACCATGCGGCTTGAGAAAAACAATCTGGTGGACATCGAGAAAAAGCCATCCACTATGGGACCGCCGAGAAAATTTTACACACTGAACGCAGCTGGTCAAGAGCAGCTTGAAATTTTTTGGAAAAAATGGAATTTCGTTTCAAGTAAAATAAACGAACTTAAAACTAAAATAAAATTAAAAGGAGAAGTAAAATGAATATTTTTGAAAAAATTATCGGAAGTCTGGATGACAAGCGGGAATGGAGGTCGATGGAGGCACGTGCGAAGGCACTTCCAAGTGAGTACCGCAACGCTTACAAAGCGATCCAAAAATATATGTGGACTGCTGGTGGTGGTCCCACCGACTGGAAGGACAGCAGCCGTATCTTTTACGGCATTCTCGACCTCTTCGAGGAAGGTGCAGCGGATGGCAAGAAAGTCACTGACCTCACGGGCAAGGACGTGGCTGCTTTCTGCGACGAGCTAGTGAAGGGCGAGAAAACTTGGAGGGACAAATATCTCACGAAGTTGAACGATACGATTGATCGTGACTAACGGCGAAATCCTAGTGGATTTTCGCCTAAGCATCGACACTAACGACTCAAACCGTCACTGGGGACGACTTGGCTTCCTTTGCCGACGAACTAGTGGCGAACGCTAAAACCTATGTCGACAAGTATCGTGAAAATTTGAATCAGCGAATCATGAAGCGATTGGAAAAAAGTAAATTCAATAGATAATTTCGACTGAATAGCTGGTTACAAATGTAATGTGTTACCTTCACTATTCAGTTATATTTTAACTTGGTAGTGAGTAATACAGAATATCAGTCAGACTTAATAGTGAAAGTATAGGCAATCTAGCGCCTTGCTGCGCTTTTTATAAGGGGGAAAAAAGTATGAGCAATGCAGCGATTTCTGTAAAAGGGTTAAAAAAATCCTTTAAAGATAAGGAAGTCTTAAAAGGGGTGGATTTTGATGTGCGGCGTGGCGAAATTTTCGCACTGCTGGGCTCAAATGGAGCGGGCAAGACGACGACGGTCAACATCCTCTCGACGCTCATGAAGCACGATGGTGGCGAAGTAAGTATTTGCGGATTTGACATCCAGCGTCAACCAGATCAAATTCGCCAGAGTATCAGCCTGACAGGGCAGTTCGCAGCTTTGGACGGCATGCTCACCGGTCGGGAAAACCTGATAATGATCGCCAAGTTGCGGGGAATTTCCAATACCGCTCAAGTCGCCGACAATCTGCTTGCAAGATTCAGCCTGACCGATGCGGCCAACCGCCGGGCGGACAAATATTCCGGCGGGATGAAGCGCCGGCTTGACATCGCCATGAGCCTGATTGGGACGCCAGCAGTCATTTTCCTTGACGAACCGACGACAGGGCTTGACCCCGAAGCGCGGATTGAAGTATGGGATACCGTCAAGGAGCTTGCTGGCGGCGGCACGACCATCTTGCTGACGACCCAGTACCTGGAGGAAGCCGAACAACTGGCGGACCGTATCGCCATCCTGCATGGCGGAAAAATCATCACAACCGGTACCCTTACCGAACTCAAAGAGATGTTCCCGCCAGCGAAAGTGGAGTACATCGAGAAGCAGCCGACATTGGAGGAAATTTTCCTCGCGATCATCGGCAAAAAGGAGGAGATGTAAATGAAAAGCAAAACAGGGGTATTACTAGGGCGTTTAATGCGCAACATCATGCGAAGCCCTGATACGATTATCACGGTGGCGATTACGCCGATTATGATGATGCTGCTGTTTGTCTACGTATTTGGCGGCGCTATAGAGACAGGCACGGACAACTACGTCAATTATTTATTGCCGGGAATCTTGCTGATGGCTATCGCATCCGGCGTCGCTTACACTTCCTTGCGGCTATTTACGGATGTAAAGAGCGGGCTGATGGCGCGTTTCATTACCATGCCCATCAAGCGCTCATCGGTATTGTGGGCTCACGTGTTGACTTCGCTTGTTTCCAATGCGCTTACTGTCGTGGTGGTTATCCTCGTCGCGCTCTTGATGGGCTTCCGTTCCAGCGCTGATATCCTGGATTGGCTCGCTGTAGCTGGGATACTCGGGCTGTTTACGCTGGCGCTGACATGGCTGGCGGTCATTCCCGGATTAAGAGCGGGGTCTATGGAAGGGGCGACAGCCTACTCGTACCCGCTGATTTTCCTGCCGTTTATCAGTTCGGCCTTTGTCCCCACCGAAACCATGCCTAAAATTGTCCGTGCGTTCGCTGAAAACCAGCCCGTAACTTCAATCGTAAATGCAATTCGTGCCCTCTTGTATGAAGGGTCTGTTGGCGACGGTATCTGGATCGCTCTTTCCTGGTGCGTCGGCATTATGGTCATCGCTTATTTCATCGCCTGTAAAGAATTTAAACGCCAGTTAGGGTAAGTACACCATTATGGGATTAGCCAAATCAATAGTCCAGCCGCTCCGATAAATGTATTTGCTACACATGGAAGGCTGCTTAAATGCGCTGCAACTATTGGTGAAATAATGGAAACCCTCAAATATGGTGTTGAAACTGACTACTGCGTAATTCAGAGAAAACGGTTTTGAATGAAAAGCCCATTTTATCTGTTGTATTAGGCATATGTCCTTTAAATTCTAGAATTCAAGACAAATACCCAAGAACTTTAACCCAAAAATGCATATGCTCTAATGTAAAATGAAATGAGGAGGATGACTGTTTACATGATTAATGCCTATAATGAGAGGGTAGGTTTAGGTGGACCAGGATCAGGTTTTGGTTTTGCACCAGGACTTGGTTTTGGAGCTCCAGGCTATCCGCACCCGCACCCACACTACCCGTACTACCATCATCACTATCCGTACTACCATCACCACTACCCGTACTACCATCACCACCACTATCCGTACCACCACCCTTATTAAGATTTGCTGATAAACTCGCCGTCAAAATAAAAATGAACAGAAGTTCCTAAAAGAAACAGGCGTGTTTCTACATTAGTAGAAACGCCTGTTTCTTTTAGGAACGGTGGAGGTTTGTGCTTTTATTGCTGGAGGTTACTTCATATAATCCCTCTTTATTTTTATCATAGCCTTAGCTGAGTTAGGCTCCTCAGAAAATGCCAAATAATGCTTGGGACAATTAACAAATAAGGCATCGTCTATATGTGATTAAATTTACAAAGCAGATTGTGAAGAATTGTACTTAAAGTAACGGGTTGCGTGTGCGGCCGAGCATAGGTCGTATCATATAGCGGGTGGGATTCCCGTCGAGTAAGAACTAGCCATTCGCTCGTAGCGAGTCTTGGAGGGCTAAAGGTAACTTTAGTCTTTAAGCGTAGACAGTTAGGTGGCGGGCCGAAAGCCAAATGGTTGAAGCGATTGAGCTCCATAATGTTAGTAAATCGAGAGGGCTGATGCCTTACGCACAGCAGAAAGCTACATTTTATCTTTCGTTAAAGGCAAGAAGGATAAAACCTCTCTGGAGTCAGAGACCTTGGCACGTTATACATTGATATGATACGGCAACTCGGGAGACCCTACCGGTCTTTTCTTTTTTTTTTAGAAGAGTATGGTGTACAAGCGATAATAAGCAAGGAAACCAAATGCCGATGTAGGGATTCGGATAGCAGTGTAGTACCAATGAAGTTGGGTAATGCCGACGGAGGAAAGGCTAGCTACCAGTTATCACCCTTACTAGGGACACATTTACTACACACAGAGGTAGGGATAATAAATGGAAACAAAACTACTAAGGATAGCAGAATTAGCAAAATCTGATTCTAAAATGAAATTTACATCTCTTGCACATTTATTAAATGAGCAATCACTAGCTCAATGTCACCAGGAGCTACCTACCAAAAGGCAACTGGGGTTAATGGTACAACTAAAGAGCAATACAGTGAAAATCTAAAAGAAAACATAGAGGATTTAGTAAATAGGCTTAAAAGCAATAGTTATCATCCTGTTCCAGTAAGAAGAATGTATATTCCAAAGCTCAATTCAAACAAGAAAAGACCATTGGGAATTCCGGAACATGAAGATAAGATTGTTCAAAGAGGCATTACGAAAATACTAAATACCATCTATGAAAATGATTTTCTAGACTGTTCATTTGGATTCCGTCCAAATCGTAACTGCCACGATGCTTTGAAAATACTGAACCATTATATTGAAAAGAGATCAGTAAATTATGTAGTTGATGTAGATATTAAAGGATTCTTTGACAACGTTGACCACACATGGATGATGGAGTTCTTAAAACTGCGAATCGCTGACCCTAACTTACTTAGAATCATTGGTAGGTTTCTTAAAGGTGGATATATGGAGGAAGGTAAGAAATATAAAACAGACAAAGGCACACCGCAAGGTGGAGTAATATCTCCGATATTAGCCAATGTATACCTCCATTATGTCCTTGACCTATGGTTCGAGAAAAGGGTTAGGAAACAGTGCAAGGGACAAGCATACATAGTGAGATATGCAGACGATTTTGTTTGTTGTTTTCAATATAAATGTGAAGCCGAGCAATTCTTCCATTCATTAAAGTTGAGATTAAAGAAATTTAATCTAGAAATAGCTGAGGATAAAACCAAAATCATACCCTTCGGGCGGTTTGCGGAGCAAAATGCAAATCAACAGGGAAGAAGTAAACCGGAAACTTTTGATTTTCTTGGATTTACACACTATTGCGGTAGGAGTAAACAAGGGAAATTTCGAGTAAAACGGAGAACAAGCAAGAAGAAAGTCCAAGCTAAACCAAAAGAAACTAAAGAATGGTTGGAAATTAACAGAAATAAAGACATTCATATGATTATGGATAGATTTAAACGCTCACTAGTAGGTTATTACAACTATTATTGCATCACAGATAATACCCAAAGTGTAAACAAATTCAGAGACAAAATCGGGTACTTACTGTTTAAATGGCTCAATAGAAGAAGTCAAAGGAAATCATTTACTTGGGATAAATTCAGACTCTTTCTTAATAAATATCCATTACCCTACGCAAGAGTTAAGGTTAATATATACGACTTAAGAAAAGAAATTAGCTATATTTTGTAAATGATAACTAGGAGGAGCCGTGTGCGTTAATAGCGCAAGCACGGTTCTGTGAGGGGGGAGGAGTACAATTTACCGCAAGGTAGAAAGGCTCCCTTCTACTCGACTAGTTTAAGATGAAAGGGGAATCTCAACAAATGAAGGTTCCCTAATTACTATATAAAAATCTACATTTAAATTTAACAGAGCCTAAAATTTAAATTCTATCCCGTTTTCTATATAGATTGTGTTTTGTAATCCGGTTTGGTTTACCACATATTCAAATACATTTTTTGCTGTACCTCTGATTATCTCGCACAGACCTAAGTTGTCAAACACGCGTGCATAGCAGCGGATAATTAACGTATCATTTTCGTTTAACAGATGATAATAGACGGTTTCCTTATGTATTTTCGAAAAACAGTGGATAAATAGATATTCATCTGTTGGTTCGATTCCTTTTAACAAAAGTTCTTTTTGAACGATTCGTTTTATTTCCGCGGTTTGTTTCTCTGATAAATTTATTCTCATACCAGCTCACCATCTTATTTATTGATCAGCATTCCACATTTATTAATATACGAAAAAGCGAGACCGCCTGTCACAAAAGAAATGGATTGTTGAAACGATCCCTTTTTTATTGTGACTAACTGAGCAGATTTGTTGAAGAAGGGAAATGTAAAGAAGCATATCCCTAAATGTTATTTAATAGCTATTTTCAATGAAATATACCATTACTAATCCAAACCACAAATAAAATCCATATAAGAATGAATAGTATTGCAACAAACCAGTTTTTTGGTTTACCATTTTTCCTAATTTCTTCTGCCTTTTCTCTGTTTTCTTTAATAATGTAGGGTGGTATTAATTTTAGTGCCGGTGAAATGCCCAGCGGAACAATAATTAGGTCGTCGAGATAACCCAATACAGGAATGAAGTCAGGGATCAAATCGATAGGACTAAAAGCATAAGCAACTACACAAATAGCAACCAATTTAGCGTACCAAGGTACTCTATTATCTTTGTATGATAAATATAGAACGAATAAATTTTGTTTTAGTTTTCTTGCGTAGTTTTTTAATTTTGTTAAAGTATTTTCTTGTACCATCTAACTCCCCCTTGTTAGTAATGATTATAAAGTATAAAAGGAGAGAGTTGAAACAATTGTTGGTCAGTGCTTGTTCAACTAACGGATGCAGGTTACTTCAAGAAGGAAACATCTCCCGTCTAATTGTATAATCATAAGAAAGGAGTGATTAGCATTTGAGAAGCATTCCGAAAAAAAATGGAAATATTACTCGATGAAAAAATTGATGAACAAGGGTTTGTTAGCATAATCAATAGCTTTTACAAGCAAGATTGTTATATCTATGCGATTATTCCTCAATATGAACAAGACCTATTTAATGAACTTTCAAATGATTTTATTGAAGTTAACAACTTCCCTTTACCACGTACATTAACAAGGGAAATGGGTTGTTTGGGTTATGTAAAGGACAGCCAAAAACAATATATTTATGATTTTTATTTACGGTCTACTACAATGGATTACTTGATTTTTTCGGAGACTGATGTATCGGAACAATTAAACAAATTAACCAAGAAGAATTTGGACATTTATGAAATGTTTCAATTAAATAAAGTATCTCATATAACCATTGGTCCCGATGGTCAATGGCTAAATATAGTTCAGTATTAAGTTTCCTTAAAGAACTGTCTGCAAAAATGGCAGGCAAGAGGAAAATTCTAGGATTATCCGTGAACATATGGGAATTAAAGAAGAACCAATGCCGTTCTATAATTGGTTGGAACAATAAGGGGAATCAAAATGACTGCCTATCAAGTATTAAAGAGAAACAGAAAAGGTACTGAGTATATCGAGAGTAATGGCGAAATTATCTCAAAGCGTTGTACTGGTTGCAGAGAAATGAAAGAATTAAGTCATTTCAACAAGTCTGATAAATGTTTAGCTGGAAAGAGTAACAAATGTAAAGAATGTCTTAGTTCATATATTAAGCAGTATTATAAAAATAAGCCTGACTATCATAAGGAACGGTACGAAAGAAATAAAGAGAAAATAACTGAATATAGGAGAAGTAGGTACCAAAAGAATAAAGACAATATCAAAAAGCAAAGTAAGAAGTTTCATGAGAAAAACCCTGATTACAATAAAAAGTATTATGAAGAAAATAAAGAACGTATTCTTGAACGAAAGAAAAAGTATGAGGAAGAAAATAGAGAACGTGTACTTAAATCAAAAAGAGAATATGCTAGACGAAAACGTGAAGAAAAACTGTCATTTTTGTAGATTTATACATACTTGCCAGCTCATGCTTGCTGCACTAACTGGCAGGTTAGCAAAATTTGGCTCAGTCAGTCAAAATAATATGGAAAGAGCGGGATTACGTATAGCTTATACAAAGGTAATATGGATTAAAAAGTAAGTTTCATCTTTAACTAACGTTGTAGCTTTACTTAATAAGCTGACCATAATAAAAGGTGTTACCTAAAACTGGAAGCAACACCTTTTATTATTTAAAGTCATTCATATCTATGGAAGTTAGTTTAGCTAATCCAACGGTTTAGGCAATCTGAGAACCACACTCTGATCCAACGTGTTCCGTTTGTGATAAATCATTTAAGGCTTGTTGATTAATCACTTCATTAAAATCAGACGGTTGGTCTAAGGAAATTCCTCTCCGACTAGCAACAGAAATAATTATGCCTAATTCATAATACATATTTTTCGTTAGAATACCTTTTTCAATATTTTTAATAATTTCATTATAAAAACGAATTAAAAACTCAACAGGTAACTTTTCATAGATATTCATTTAACTATTCACCTCAAACTCGAACTATTGTAAACCTTTTCGTAAATTATATCATTATATTTTTATTAAAGTTGTTAAATTTGTGTAAACATTCAAAATCATTATGATTTTTGTTATAACCAAATAACAAGTATTTGAAGAGTAAAATTCCAAAATGCTTAATTTCGTATTGAAGTAACGGGCAGGTTAGCTTAACAAGGACTAATGCCAGAATAATTTAACAATGATAAGAGAAAAATAGTTAAAAAAGGACATTTTTTATGATTGGACTTATTTTTGCTGTTATTCTTTTTAATTTAATTGCTTTAAAAACTAACAAGCGACTTACTAAAAATCAAATTGTTCATATTTGGTCATTCACCATTATTTTGCAGGCGATTGCTGATTTGTATATTGATCAAAAATACCATGGTTATTGGTATTTTACACGACATGTTGATTTCGCAGCTTTACCTACTCTTACAATGCTTTTACCACTGTAAATATGATGTTTTTGAATTGGTATCCATTTAACTCTCCATTATTAATAAGAATTCTTTATTATATTTGCTGGTTAGTATTTATGTTGATTTATGAAGTAATAGCATTACTTCCAGAACCTTGGGGGTACTTTAATTATGGGTGGTGGAAACTGGAGTATTCTATTCTTGTTGACCCTATTTTGTTAGTTATTTTACTGAATTATTATAAGTGGATTTGTAAGATTGAAAAAAGATAACAGGAACAAGCGTTGAAGTTCTAGCTGCCATATTGGTGGCTTTTTCTTATTCGACTAACTGGGCAGAATAGTTTAATAAGAAGTGGGTACTATAAGTTCATTAGGTAGACTGGTGCCTTATTTCAAATATAAAAGTGTCGTCCTTTATTACGTATAAAATTATATATAATTTAAATACAAAATTTGTCCACATTAAGATTAAGGAATGATGATAT
>NZ_NUNF01000088.1 GCF_002585305.1 Bacillus sp. AFS037270
AATGGGTAGATCGCATTAGCGTAAGCAATGGCCCCTTTATTATTAGGATGGCCCATTGAAGCTCGTTTGCAAATCTCAAAGTCTATTCCCGTACAGCCAGCTTTTGTACAGGAGATCAGCCGATCAGCTGCGATAAAATCCTGTGGGGACATATCCAAATTAATCCCGAATAAATAAGGATCCTTGGTAAGGGCAGAGTGTTCTACACCAATATT
>NZ_NUNF01000089.1 GCF_002585305.1 Bacillus sp. AFS037270
GGTAGTTCAGTTGGTTAGAATGCCTGCCTGTCACGCAGGAGGTCGCGGGTTCGAGTCCCGTCCAGACCGTCATATTTTTTTAAAACTAGTCGAAACACTGTTTCGACTAGTTTTTTGCATTAAAATAAAGATTTAAATATTTTACAATAGATGTTTTTATATAAGAGAAGCTGGGAAGGTTCCTTAATCTGCAATGAAGGACAAAATCCAAAGGAATCCCCCCAAACTGTCTTTCATACCACAATAAGAATAAAGCGAACCGTCGTCTTTTTGCTTTAAACGCAAAATTCTTGTAAACTACATATAGTATATACATCCTTAGGAAGCATCCTAAGGTTTTTTTTATACCTAAATAAGGGTAAAATGAAAATAAAGAATCGTTATGGTAAAGTAAGGTGATTGGATGGAAGAATTTGAATTAATGACAACGAATGATGGGGAAACTTCTCAGTTTGCTGAAAGACTCGCTGAGTTTCTAAAGCCAGGTGACGTCATCGCTCTTGAAGGCGACTTAGGCGCAGGAAAAACTACTTTTACAAAAGGGCTGGCAAAAGGACTAGAGGTAAAAAGAACCGTTAATAGCCCCACATTTACAATAATCAAGGAATATAGAGGCCGGCTTCCATTGTATCATATGGACGTATACCGAGTAGCTGACGCATACGAAGACCTGGGTTTTGATGAATACTTTGAAGGTGATGGAGTTACAGTCGTGGAATGGGCTCATCTTATTGAAGAGCAGCTGCCAGCTGAACTGCTGACAATCTATTTATACCATCAAGGTCAGGAACAACGGAAAATTGTCTTAAAGCCTAAAGGACCAAGATATGAGCAATTATGTAAGGAGATATTTTAGATGACCATTTTAGCGATAGATACTTCTAATTATGTTTTAGGAGTAGCGCTGTTAGAGGATAATCAAGTACTCGGTGAATATATAACCAACTTAAAGAAGAACCACTCAGTTCGAATTATGCCCGCTATCCAAACATTAATGAAGGATTGCGAAAGAGTGCCTGCTGATTTAACGAAGATAGTTGTTGCAAAAGGGCCGGGGTCCTATACAGGAGTTAGGATTGGCGTAACTGTTGCGAAAACATTAGCCTGGACCTTAAATATACCTCTTGTCGGGATTTCAAGTCTTGAGATATTAGCCGCTGGTACAGGACGATACTTTGATGGGTACGTATCACCTATATTTGACGCCAGAAGAGGACAAGTATATACAGCTCTCTATCAATATCAAAACAGTAAGTTGACAGCCATAAAAAAGGATCAGCTCGTTATGTTTGCCGATTGGGCCGATGAACTGCAAGAAATGGACAAACCCATTCTTTTCGTCGGAAATGATTTACCGATTCATCAAGCTAAGATAGATGAAATATTAGGAAAAAAAGCGATTTATGCCAGTATAACCGATCACAATCCTCGCCCAGCAGAGCTGGCTGGATTAGGGCAGGATAAACCAGGGGAAGATTTACATTCCTTTGTTCCAAATTATATTCGCTTGGCCGAAGCTGAAGCGAAATGGCTGGAGGCAAAAGGGAAAATTCTAAATGGATAGGGTTAGAGATAAATGGTAGATTCTTATGTTTTTCGTTTAATGAGGGAAGAGGATATCGATCAGGTATTAGAAGTTGAGCATGCCTCTTTTACCACACCATGGAGTCGAGAGGCATTTTTTAATGAAATACACAATAATAAATTTGCCGTCTATATCGTCCTAGAGGAAAATGATAAAATTATTGGCTATTGTGGCACATGGATAGTAATTGATGAAGCCCATGTAACCAATATAGCAATCCTTCCGGAATATAGAGGGAAGAAACTAGGCGAAGCTTTGTTAACAAAACTAATATCAACCGCCCGTGAAATGGGAGCAAAGAGTATGACACTTGAAGTCCGTGTGACCAATCATGTCGCTCAATCCCTTTACCGGAAATTTGGTTTTCACAACGGCGGGATTCGAAAAAATTATTATTCCGATAATCAGGAAGATGCACTAATTATGTGGGTGAACTTATGAAAAAAGATTTATGGATTTTAGGGATTGAAACAAGCTGTGACGAAACAGCCGTAGCGATAATAAAAAATGGCCGAGAAATTGCGGCAAATGTGGTAGCTTCGCAAATTGAGAGTCATAAAAGATTTGGCGGGGTTGTACCAGAAATTGCCTCTCGTCATCATGTTGAACAAATAACCATAGTAATTGAGGAAGCATTGCGTCAAGCAAATCTAACTTTTTCAGAAATAGATGCCATTGCGGTAACAGAAGGCCCAGGCTTAGTAGGGGCGCTGTTAATTGGGGTAAATGCAGCCAAAGCCCTTGCTTTCGCCCATAATAAGCCGCTTGTCCCTGTACACCATATCGCAGGTCATATATACGCAAATAGACTTGTGACAGAATTGAAATTTCCACTTCTGGCCCTCGTTGTTTCTGGCGGGCATACAGAGATTGTTTATATGAAGGAGCATGGTCACTTTGAGGTAATTGGCGAAACAAGGGACGACGCAGCAGGTGAAGCGTACGATAAGGTTGCAAGAACGCTGAATATGCCTTATCCGGGCGGACCGCATATTGACCGTCTAGCACATGAAGGAAAACCAACAATTGACTTACCAAGGGCTTGGCTTGAAGAAGGCTCGTACGATTTTAGTTTTAGCGGACTAAAGTCAGCAGTTATTAACACTGTTCACAACGCAGAGCAGCGTGGTGAGACGATTGCCCCTGAGGACTTAGCAGCGAGCTTTCAAGAAAGTGTCATTGAAGTGCTTGTGAAAAAGACAGAGAGGGCTGTTTCAGAGTATAAAGTGAAACAGCTATTAGTAGCTGGTGGTGTTGCAGCGAATAAGGGGTTAAGAAAGGCTTTGGAACAAACCTTTTCAAAACATCCTGAGGTTGAACTGGTCATACCCCCACTTTCATTATGTACGGATAATGCTGCGATGATTGCTGCTGCCGGCAGTGTCATGTTTGAAAAGGGGATCAGGGCTGGATTGAACCTTAATGCCAACCCTGGACTTGATATCGAATTATATAATGAATAGTCCTTCCGAATGGAAGGGCTTTTTTCAATGTTTCAAAAAATGACTTTCATACAGTGAAATTAATAAACCTGTGGATAAAGTTTTCAGAAAAATAAATAATTAATTCACAATTTGTGGATAGATATCAACAATCTGTTGATAATGTGGATAAAATAGGGGATAACTGTGAATAATGTGGAAAACTACGATGAATGTTTATATCAATACCATCTAAGATGTGAGTAACCTTGTGGACAACTGAATTTATTGTATAAAAAAAACCGGGAAAATACTCCCGGTTTCGACATTATTCGGCAAGTGCAGCCCATTCATCCATTAGCTGCTCAAGCTCATTTTTTGCTTTTTCATTCTGTATATTTATTTCTAATACCTTTTCATGATCTTGAAAAACCTCTGGGTCACATAACTGTTGTTCAAACTCTAGAATCTGCTCTTCAAGTTCCTCAATTCGCAGCTCCACTTCTTCTAATCTTCTTTTTCGCTGGCGTTCAAGTTTTTTACTCTCTTTATCCTGTTGATAACTATTTTTTTCTGTGGACTCCTTCTCAGCTGTTTTCTTAGCAGATTCACTTTGGGCGAGTGCAGCTAGTTCTTCCTGCTCGAGTTTCTTTTCAACATAATAATCATAATCTCCCAAATACTCTAAGCTGCCCTTAGGACTCAGCTCCAACACTTTTGTAGCAATTCGGTTAATGAAATATCGATCGTGTGAGACGAAAAGGATAGTGCCAGGATAGTCAATCAATGCATTTTCAAGCACTTCTTTGCTGTCGAGGTCCAGGTGGTTTGTCGGCTCGTCCAAAATAAGTAAATTGGCTTTTTCAAGCATGAGCTTGGCAAGTGCGAGCCGTGCTTTTTCACCTCCGCTTAAGGTCGAAACAATTTTCAAAACATCATCACCGGAAAATAGGAAATTACCTAAAACCGTTCGTATTTCCTTCTCACTTTTTAAAGGATAATCATCCCATAGTTCATTTAACACTCGTTTATTAGAAGTTAATTCTGCTTGTTCCTGATCATAATATCCAAGAGCTAAATTGGTTCCATAGCGAACAGAGCCCTCTAGTGCAGGCAGTTTCTTGATAATCGTTTTGAGGAGAGTAGATTTTCCAATCCCATTTGGTCCGACTAAGGCAATACTTTCACCTCTATAGGCACGAAACGAAATATCCTCTGATACCTTTTTACCTTCATAGCCCACAGCCAGGGATTCTACCGTTAATACATCGTTGCCGCTTTGTTTTTCAATCTCAAAAGAGAAAGTGGCTGATTTCTCATCTCCAAGCGGGCGATCCATTATCTCCATTTTTTCAAGCTTTTTTCGACGGCTTTGGGCGCGCTTTGTCGTCGAGGCCCTAGCAAGATTTCGTTGGATAAAATCTTGTAGATTAGCCACCTCTTGCTGTTGTTTCTCGTATAGTTTCATATCACGCTCATAATTGGCAGCTTTTTGGTCAAGGTAGGCGCTATAGTTGCCTGTAAACCGTTGAATTTGTTTCCTTGATACTTCGTAAACCTGCGTCACGACTTTATCTAAGAAATAACGGTCATGGGAAACAATTAAAATCGCCCCATCATAGCCCTGCAAATATTGCTCCAGCCAGGAAAGGGTATCGATGTCAAGATGGTTAGTAGGCTCGTCCAATATCAAAATATCAGGTCTTGTTAATAATAGTTTTCCTAAGGCCAGACGGGTTTTTTGTCCTCCGCTTAAAGAGGCAATCATCAGGGAATTATCATGAAAGTTTAATCCATAGAGAACAGAGCGTATTTCTGCCTCATATTGATAGCCGCCTTGTTCTTTAAATTTCACCTGGAGCAAATCATATTCTTTTAAAATGCGCTCGTATTTGGCACTGTCTTCAAAAACAGTAGGATCAGCCATTTGTTCTTCGAGATTGCGAAGCGATTTTTCCATTAATCGAAGGGGTTCGAAAACGGTTAACATCTCATCCCAAATCGACAAATTTGATTCAAGGCCGGTATTTTGCGCTAAATAACCGATCGTTACATCTTTTGGTTTAATGATCTCTCCGCCATCGTGGGACAGGTGTCCGGCAATAATCTTTAATAACGTTGATTTTCCCGCACCATTACGTCCGACAAGGGCCACACGGTCGCGGGTTTGTAATTCAAGCTTTATATTCGATAAAATAAGCTCAGCGCCATAATATTTTTGCAGTTGGTTCACTTGTAGTAAAATCATTTTAAATCACCTCTATTAACAACAAAACGTAATAGGATTACGTCAGATCTTTTATAAAAAACGGCTGTATTCGATTTTATTTGTTTAGTGAAAAACTTCACTAAGTTTAAGCTTTTAAAATTACTTACCATACAAATAGTGTACCTTATAAGCGTAATGACAGCAATAAAGAGAAATCGATGGCACTTTTTTCAAGAAAAATGTATATTTCGCTCAAAGTTTCACACACATAGTGTTAAAAATAGTGTATTATTTTTTTGTAGGAGGATTTTTTTATGGCAGAATTTACGCATTTTAATGAAGAAGGCAGAGCTAAAATGGTTGATGTTAGCGACAAACCCGAAACGGCACGTACGGCTCTTGCTCAATCGAGTATTATCGTAAGTGAAGAAATATATCAAAAAATAACGAACCATGAAATGAAAAAAGGTGATGTCTTAGCTGTTGCACAGGTTGCAGCGGTAATGGCAGCGAAAAAGACTTGGGATATTATTCCCATGTGTCACCCGATTCCATTAACAGGGGTCAATATATCCTTCTCATGGGAACAGAATCAAAATGGAAGCTATCAGTTGCATATTGTTGCAGCCGTTAAAACAAAAGGGAATACAGGTGTTGAAATGGAAGCGCTCACAGCTGCATCAGCATGCGCTTTAACCGTTTATGATATGTGCAAAGCAGTAGATAAAGGTATGATCATTGGACCAACTTACTTAGTTGAGAAAACGGGCGGAAAAAATGGGGACTTCAAAAGAACCGAACAAGTTAAATAGTATTATCAAATTTTTATAATGGAGTGTGGGAGATTATGAGTAATGAAACGATGAAGATACCACAGGCGACAGCAAAACGGCTGCCCCTCTATTATCGATTTTTAAAAAATCTGCATACTTCAGGTAAACAAAGGGTTTCGTCTGCAGAACTAAGTGAAGCGGTAAAGGTAGACAGTGCGACAATTCGCCGCGATTTTTCCTATTTTGGGGCCTTGGGGAAAAAGGGATATGGCTACAATGTCAACTATTTGTTGACCTTTTTCCGTAAGACACTTGATCAAGATGAATTAACAAAGGTTGCGTTAATTGGGGTTGGGAATCTAGGTACTGCCTTTTTAAATTATAATTTTTTAAAAAACAATAATACAAAAATTGAAGTTGCCTTTGATGTCGATCCGGAAAAAGAGGGAACAAAAATTCGAGAAGTTCCGGTTTATCCGATGGATGATCTCGAAAAAGTGCTCATAGAGGAAAAAATATCTGTTGTCATTCTAACGGTTCCAGCACCTGTTGCCCAAGTGATTACCGACAGGCTGGCAAAAGCTGAAGTGAGAGGGATCTTAAATTTCACTCCAGCACGATTAAATGTCCCTTCATCGATCAGGGTTCATCACATTGACTTGGCAGTGGAATTGCAGTCTTTAGTTTACTTCTTAAAGCATTATCCAACAGAAGAAATAGAGGAATAATGATAAAAGGGTGTTTCACTTACAAAAATTAGTGAAACACTTTTTTTATCACTTTACCAGCGTAACAGTGTTATGTTACACTGTTTTCAGAAAGGGGTTATCTAAAATGAGCGACGAGTTAATTTCTAAGAAGGAGCTACTGGAACTTGCCGGTATCTCTTATGGGCAGCTCTACCGATGGAAACGGAAAGATCTTATCCCCGAAGAGTGGTTTATCCGAAAATCCACCTTTACTGGACAGGAAACGTTCTTTCCAAAAGAAAAGGTTTTAGAGCGGATTAATAAAATCCAGACCATGAAGGATAATCTGTCTTTGGATGAATTAGCAGATATGTTTTCACCTAATATTAGTGATTTAGAGCTGGAAAAGAACGATCTTATAAAACGCAACATTGTTTCGTCTCATGTTATGGATATCTATATGGAAATGGATAAAGGCGGTCATCAGTTTACTTTTTCAAGAATGCTCGAAGTTTATGTATTAGAGAAACTTTTACAATCGGGTGAAATAAATTTAGATGAAGGTAAAATGCTGCTTCAGGTCTTAAAGTACAACGCGCAGGTGATAAAACAGAAAAAATGTGAATTAGTGATAACAAGAAAGCTTGGCGTTTCCTCCTGCCTGCTGCTCATTAATTCAGAAGACTTTCATTTTGAACCGGGAACAAAAGTGGTTACCGCCTTATCGATGATAACTTGTTTGGAAGAAATTAAAGCGAAATTACTATAAAAGGGAGAATGACTATGGAAACGAATCAAAGAGGGGATCTGATCATCAATGGACTAGGTTCGTCCAATGGAGGACTTTTTTCTCTGGTTACACTGAATGGGATTGGGACCGTTAATAGTGACATCGAATGTGAGGAATTGGACTGTAACGGCTCCGGAACTTTGAAGGGGAATGTAGCAGCCACAAATGTAAAAGTTAACGGCAATGCCCGGTTTCATGGAAATATTGCGGGCGATAAGCTAAAGGTGGATGGGACAGCTAAAATTGCACAGAATCTTTCGGTAAAAAACGTAAATGTCTCCGGGAAGGTCAATGTTGAAGGTAGAGTAAAGGCGGAGCAAATCACCATTCATGGTATTTTAACAGTAGGTGAAGATTGTGAAGCTGAGAGTTTTAAAGGAAAATATCGCTTTACAATTGGGGGACTTCTCAATGCAGAGCAAATCGATGTGGAGGTTTATGGGGATTGTAGGGCAAAGGAAATAGGAGGGCAGACCATTACCGTTAAACAACATAAAGGGTCCTTTATCGGCGCTATATTTAAACCTTTTTTCAAAAACCAATTAGAAACTGATTTGATTGAGGGCGACAAAATTGTGCTGGAAAATACCGTGGCGAAGGTGGTCCGAGGTCACCAAGTGAAAATAGGTCCGAATTGTCAGATCGGTGTGGTGGAGTATACGGATGAATTTTCTCAAGATAAAAATTCGGTTGTAGGCGATATTCAGAAGGTTTAGGAGGAGGGGAAGAGAATGGGCAAAGGGAAAAATTTAATTATTAATGGTTCGGGAAGCTACCCGGGCGGCATATATGATAAAATCAGCATCCGTGGTGAAGGGACCATTGTGGATGATGTGGAATGTTCCGCCTTTCATGTTTATGGGACGAGTGAGGCGAGAGATAATGTGAAAACAGGCTCGGTAAAAATTATGGGCGAGGCCGAGGTTAAAGGGGATATGGCGTCCAACGATACACTTGTTATGGGTACGATGATGGTCGGCCGGAATGCCAGCTTGAAGAAGATGAAGGTATTTGGTCTGCTGGAAGTTGGTGAAAAGTTAAGCGGAGATGTTGCGAACATTAAAGGAAGTATCTCGGTTAAAGGAGATGTGGAATATGAGACGTTTGATTCAAGCGGCGGCTTCGACATCAAAGGATTACTAACAGCAGACAAGGTTAAGATCGCATTGCGATTCGGGCAAAGCACAGCTGAAGAAATTGGCGGCGGAAAAATTATGGTCAAGAGAAAGAAAAACTCGATCCTTCCGTTTGGAAGAGAGGAAGGGACTCTTTCGGCCAAAGTGATTGAGGGTGATGATATTTACTTAGAAAATACAACCGCTGAAGTTGTCCGCGGTAATACCGTTAAAATTGGTCCCGGCTGTCAAATAGGACTTGTTGAATATACAACGGAATTGAAAAGTGATTCATCGTCAGCAATAAAATCTAAGACAAAAGTGTAAAGGGGTAATCGAATGGCTGCAAAGGAAAGTAAGTTAGGGCTAGTCGTTGCAGGATTGTTACTGGGTATACTGATGGCTTCGATGGATAATACCATTGTTGTAACTGCTATGGGAACAATTGTTGGTGACCTTGGCGGGCTGGAAAGCTTTGTCTGGGTAGTTTCTGCGTACATGGTGGCAGAGATGGCCGGGATGCCGATTTTTGGTAAGTTATCCGATATGTATGGACGTAAACGCTTCTTCGTATTTGGGTTGATTTTATTTATGATTGGCTCCGCACTTTGCGGTACAGCGGAAACGATCACGCAGCTAAGCATCTACCGGGCGATTCAGGGCATTGGCGGCGGGGCACTGGTTCCGATTGCCTTTACCATCATGTTTGATTTATTTCCTCCTGAAAAGCGCGGGAAAATGGGCGGATTGTTTGGGGCTGTTTTTGGATTATCGAGTATCTTCGGTCCGTTATTAGGGGCCTATATTACGGATCATATCAGCTGGCATTGGATTTTTTATATCAATTTACCACTCGGAATATTATCCTTGGTGTTTGTATCGATTGCATATAAAGAATCGCCAATTCACAAAAAGCAGCAGATTGACTGGTGGGGGGCTATTACTTTAATTGGCTCCGTTGTTTGTTTAATGTTTGCCCTTGAGCTTGGCGGGCAGAAATATGATTGGGATTCTAGTATTATTTTGAGCTTATTTGCTGGCTTTGCTGTCTTACTATTACTTTTTCTGTACGCTGAGACGAAGGCGAAGGATCCTATTATTTCGTTTGCTATGTTTAAGAATCGTCTGTTTGCAGGAAGTACACTTGTCAGCTTATTTTATGGAGCCGCATTTATGGCGGCCACTGTGTATATTCCCATCTTTGTGCAAGGGGTATTTGGCGGAACAGCGACCAATTCAGGACTGATCTTATTGCCGATGATGCTTGGTTCAGTGGTAACGGCTCAAACTGGTGGATTTTTGACGACCAAGATGAGTTACCGTAACATCATGTTTTTATCTGGCGTTATTTTGATTATTGGATTTTTGCTTTTAAGCAGCATCTCGCCGGAAACTAGCAGGGTATTGCTGACGGTTTATATGATTGTGATCGGCTTAGGAGTTGGGTTTTCCTTCTCGGTGTTAAGTATGGCGGCGATTCATCCGTTTGGTATGGAGCAGAGGGGTTCTGCTACTTCAACAAGTAACTTTATTCGTTCGCTTGGAATGACCATTGGGATAACCATCTTTGGTACGATTCAAAGAAGTAATCTTAACGAGGGGCTTGAGGAAGCCTTTTCTGGAATGGGACCGGTGAAAGGGCAATCGTTTGGCGATTCACGATCATTATTATCAGAAGGAGCCAGAAGTCACATCCCGCCACAAATCCTAGACAAAATCACAGATGTCCTATCAAGCTCAATCGTCCACACCTTTACATGGGCGCTAGTCCCTGCTGGAATAGCCTTCCTCTTTATCTTTATCCTCGGAAAAGACCGTCTCAGAATAAACACACAAGCATCATCAAAATAATAGAAAAGGTGACAGGCACCATGTGAAACATGGTGCCTGTCACCTTTTTTTATCTTTTCGCCTGATTTTTGTACTTTATATGAAAAAGAATCATTTTAAGGCCGGAGCCAAAGTCAAAGGTGGCTAGTAATACGAGCAGGTAGCTGAAGAAGCCCCAGCCGTTTGTTTGGACATGGTCGATGGCAAAATAAGTAAACAGCCCGCCTAACAGGATGTAGATAAAACCGGAAAACAAGGGTGAACGTCTCATAGAAAGCCTCCGATAAAGTTTTGAATCGCTTCCGCCTCACGTCTTAGCCGTTCAATATCATCTTTATAAACAGATTGAACCAAAACAACCATCGTGTTCATCGATACATGAGCAAAAATAGGAACAATGATTCGCTTAGTTCTGACATAGAGAAATGCAAACGTAAAGCCCATCGCTGAATAAAGCAAAATATGCACAGGTTCCATATGGGCCAAAGCGAAGATGACGGAACTAATCAATGCAGAAATGAAAAAATTATATCTTTTATACAGTGCACCAAAAATAATTTTGCGAAAAACAATTTCTTCTAGTATAGGTCCAATAATGCTCGTTACAAGGATGGCCAGCGGCAGGGTTTCGATGATTTTCAGGATATCCTGTGTATTCTCTGAACCCATTTCAACTCCTAAAAGGCTCTCGATAATGGCGGCAACGTACTGGGCAAATAAAGCTAAAAATACCCCTAACACGGCCCACATCGCCGAATAGCCAAATGAAGTTCCTTTCTCATCCAGGCTGCGAGTGTTCATTTCTTTCCGTAATAGTAAAAGGATAATAATTAGGGCGATTGAAAAACTAGCAATCAGATAAACAGGAACAGCAAGTTTTTGACTGATATCAAATTGTTTAAAGCCAAAGATTAAGATGGGTAGCCCCACTAGACTTGAAAACTGCATTACAATATAAACAATAATGACCCACCAATATTCCTTTTTCAAATGACAATCTCCTTTAAATACAGTTATATGATACAGCGAGTAACGTTCGATTATTAATCGGTCCGATAGAAGCACTAATATTTATTTTACTCTTAAAGCTGTGATTGTATCAATTTAGAAGAATTGTTTTATGAAAAATGAAGGCTTCTGAACTATAAAAGCACTATATAGAAATTTGTCTATTTTCTTTTATAAAATAGGTATAGAATGCATGCTTTTTCACATACTTTATAAGGTTGTAAAAAAGAAAATTTCTTTGTAAAAATTTATGCATCATACTTGCAAAAAAATCTCAGATTCATTATTATAATAATTGTGTTAGCACTCATTAGAAGAGAGTGCTAATAATGAGAAAACTACATATATTTGAGGAGGTTGTTTGAATTGTTAAGACCATTAGGTGATCGTATTGTTATTGAGCTTGTTGAGTCCGAAGAAAAAACTGCAAGCGGAATCGTATTACCGGATTCAGCGAAAGAAAAGCCTCAGGAAGGAAAAGTTGTTGCCGTAGGTAATGGCCGTGTCCTTGAAAATGGTGAGCGTGTAGCACTTGATGTGGCTGTAGGCGATCGTATTATCTTCTCAAAATACGCTGGTACAGAAGTGAAATACCAGGGTGTTGAATACTTAATTTTACGTGAAAGCGATATTCTTGCTGTCGTAGGCGAGTAATAAAAAAGCGTTAATACGCTAGAACTTGACCCTTGAAAAGGTATTGAAGTTCAAAGAATAGATTCAGAGTAAAAAATACGAGGAGGTTTTTTTACAATGGCTAAAGAAATTATGTTTAGTGAAGATGCACGCCGCGCAATGCTTCGTGGTGTTGATGCTCTTGCAAATGCAGTAAAAGTGACTCTTGGACCTAAAGGACGCAACGTGGTTCTTGAGAAAAAATTCGGTTCTCCGCTTATCACAAATGACGGTGTAACGATTGCAAAAGAAATCGAATTAGAAGATGCATTCGAAAACATGGGTGCTAAATTAGTTGCTGAAGTAGCTAGCAAAACAAATGATGTTGCCGGTGACGGAACAACAACTGCAACTGTTCTTGCTCAAGCAATGATTCGTGAAGGCTTAAAGAACGTTACAGCTGGTGCGAACCCAATGGGTATCCGCAAGGGAATCGAGAAAGCTGTTGCTACAGCAGTTGAAGAATTAAAAGCGATTTCTAAACCAATCGAAAACAAAGCTTCAATCGCACAAGTTGCTGCTATCTCATCTGCTGACGAAGAAGTTGGTCAGTTGATTGCAGAAGCAATGGAGCGCGTTGGTAACGACGGCGTTATCACAATCGAGGAATCTAAAGGTTTCACAACTGAGTTAGATGTTGTTGAAGGTATGCAATTTGACCGTGGATATGTTTCTGCATACATGGTAACGAACACTGACAAAATGGAAGCTGTTCTAGATAATCCATATATCTTAATCACTGACAAGAAGATTTCTAGCATTCAAGAAATCCTTCCAGTACTTGAGCAAGTAGTACAACAAGGCAAGCCATTATTACTAGTTGCTGAAGATATCGAAGGTGAAGCATTATCTACATTAGTAGTAAACAAACTTCGCGGAACATTCAATGCTGTTGCTGTTAAAGCTCCTGGCTTTGGTGACCGTCGTAAAGCGATGCTTGAAGATATCGCTGCATTAACTGGCGGTGAAGTGATCACTGAAGAGCTTGGCCGTGACCTTAAGTCTGCAACGATCTCTTCTTTAGGCCGTGCAGCTAAAGTTGTTGTAACAAAAGAAAATACAACAATCGTTGAAGGTGCTGGTGCAACTGAAGATATCCAAGCTCGTGTAAATCAAATCCGTTCTCAATTAGAAGAAACTACTTCTGAATTTGACCGTGAAAAATTACAAGAGCGCCTAGCTAAGTTAGCTGGCGGTGTAGCAGTAATCAAAGTTGGTGCGGCTACTGAAACTGAATTAAAAGAGCGCAAACTTCGTATCGAAGATGCATTGAACTCAACTCGTGCTGCTGTTGAAGAAGGTATCGTATCCGGTGGTGGTGTAGCCCTTCTTAACGTATATAGCAAAGTTGCTCAGCTTCAAGAAGAAGGCGATGTAGCAACAGGTATTAACATTGTTCTACGTGCAATGGAAGAGCCAGTTCGCACAATCGCTCACAATGCTGGTCTTGAAGGATCTGTTATTGTTGACCGCTTAAAGCGTGAAGAAGTTGGCACAGGCTTCAACGCTGCTAATGGCGAATGGGTAAACATGATTCAAGCTGGTATCGTTGATCCAACTAAGGTTACTCGTTCTGCTCTTCAAAACGCAGCATCTGTTGCAGCTATGTTCTTAACAACTGAAGCAGTTGTTGCTGACAAGCCAGAACCTGCTGGTGCTGCTGGAATGCCTGACATGGGCGGCATGGGCGGAATGGGCGGCATGATGTAATTCATGCTCCCTAAAACCCATAAATAAGGGGTTTTCGGACCTTAATATACTCTGAAAATACCATAAGGGTAACAAAAGAGTAACATTTTCTTGAATATGGGTTTAAATTAGAGGTTTTCCATGAGTTCTTTGAACTTTTGGGAAGCCTCTTTTTTCATTTCTTTTGTCACATGTAAATAAACATTTTTAGTTGTGTCTTCATCCTTGTGTCCTAATCGTTCCATTATTTGGGGAAGACTTACCCCAGCCTCAGCTAATAGGGAGGTATGTGTATGGCGTAATGAATGGGGTGTATGTTCAGGATTTAATTCTGCTATTTTTAACAAGCGTCTCATTCGGTTCTCTATCTTTTTAATGTAGAGCGGGTAACCGGGTAGATCCTCATCAATACTCGCAAAAACAAAATCTTCACTATGGTAGATATCACGATATTTCATCATTGTTTGTTTTTGAACTACCTTATGCTTACTTAGTTCATTAATCACAATCTCATCAATATCAATTATACGTACTGATGTTGGGGTTTTAGGTGTTAACAGCTTATATTCTTTTTTATTGTTAGTGGGATTGTAATATGTTTTTGAGATGCTTATCGTGTGTGCTTCAAAATCAATATCACGCCATTTAAGAGCGCACAGTTCACCTGCACGTAGACCAGTATATGCCATTAATAAGAAAATTGGATAATCTTGGTCTAATCCAAATTTTTTAGCTATATTAAGGAAGTGCTTTAGTTCCTTTTTCTCTAAATAGTTAGGTAAACCATTTTGTTCTTCCAACTCCGCAATGGTTATTTGCTGTCTAGGAACCTGAGTATACTCTGTCGGGTCTTTTTTAAGTATCTCTAATTCAACAGCTTTTTTAAAGATCATTCTGCCAGTACGATGTGCACCCTCAATTGTATTTTGGGCATATCCTCTTTTCTTTAAGTCGTTTAAGGCGTTCTGGTATTGTCTTCGGGTGATGTCTTTTAATTTTAGCTTCGCAAAATAGTCATATAACCGTTTGATTTCGTGTTTTCGAATTCGTACAGTGCTTTCTTTTACAATACCAGTTCCTTCATAAAGAGATAACCATTCGTAGGCAAAGTCCTCAAATGTCACATCGCTCTCTTCAATATAGAGGCCTTGATTTATTTCATTATTAATGATAGCGGCAGCGGCTTCCGCCTCTTTTTTAGTCCGGAAACCGCTTTTTTTCTTTTGTTTTCGTTTCCCGGTTTTTGGGTCTTTACCTACATCCACAATGTATGCCCAACTTGCACCACATTTACATTTTTTACCCTCGCATTTGCAACGTGGTTTATATATATGCATTTCCTATTCCTCCCCTTCTTTTTCTGATATACGTATTCGATATGCTTCTTGTTTACATGCCTCATTACAGTATTTTTTGCGCCCGGATTTTATAAGAGGTAATCGGCAATTCTTATTTTCACAGAGGAATACATTTTTAGAATCGTTGATTGTTTGCCATAAATCATAATAAACTGCGGCAAGCAAATATCTAGTGTATCTCTGTTCTGTAATCATAAATCCCTTTGTTGTAGGATTGGAGATAAGGTCTCCTACAGATAAATTGATCCCACCGGATAAATGTGATTCCAATATTTTTGCAAGTGTATATTGGGCAATTTCCAGCAAGGGCTTATCCTCAAAGCTTTCGGGTAACATTAGAATTTCTTCCCCATCCCTCCAATGGACAAAATAACGGTCTGTTACCTCCTTATCT
Organism: Bacillus sp. AFS037270; assembly: GCF_002585305.1. The sequence goes on from NZ_NUNF01000089.1 coordinate 15,534, forward strand.
TCAGCTAGAATATAAACCATCCCTTTCCGCATTTTAATTTCAACTATTTCATATATCAGTTCATCAGAACTTACTTTTCTCACTGCATGATATAATCTCAAAATTTTATGAACTTGATTAATATGCCATTGCCATACTTGGATAGGCTCAAAAACACTGAAACCATAATTATTGAAAATGAATGATGGTTGCAAGGTGAATTTAACTGCCGGAGAAAGAGAATTTACTTGTGCACTTTCGGGATGTTGAATACCTAATAGACCATACTTCATTGAAAATGTTTCTATATCTTTAAGGGTTTTTAAACTGGAGAATTCCTCCATTAAACCATTATTATTAAAAAATATCTGATGGGAGTCCCTTTCTCTTCCAGCAATTCTCAATGCAAATGAAAAATTTCCTCCTAAAGCTTTTCTCCAATTATTTATACTCTCATTTAAGATTTCTTCGGAGCCAGGCCCCAAATTCTCCTCTTCAACTACGATGCTGTCTACCGCCACAAGTTCTATTGGATATACGTCAATTGTTGAACTATGAGACAACGGATAATAGTTAAACATTAAAATCCCTCCATTTTGAAAAAAGTTACTATTTGTTACGATAAATTATACAAATTTCTTTGTTTAACGTAACAATTGTAGATAAAATGATTGTAACACCAACACCATCACCAATCAATACCAAAGGAGGGATATCATGAAATATCATTCGAGAAATGAGGAAATTCGAAGGGCTAAGGGTTCTGTTCCCAATTGGCTCATAGCTGAAAAGTTAGGCATTCATGAAAATTCCTTGTACCTTATATTAAGACAAGAATTACCCAAGGAGAAAAAGGAAGAGATTTTAAAAATAATTGAAGCATTAAAGCAGGAGTTGGGGGTGTAATTTATGGAAAAGGCAAACCTTCCTAACATATTAACGGCACAGCATATTGCAGACTACTTAGGGATATCAAGACGCCGAGTGTATGAACTTATTCAAATGAGTGAAGAAGCTGGTGGAATTAGATGTTTTACTATTGGTTTATCAAAACGTGTTGATAAAGAAGACTTCCTTAAGTGGATTGAAATGAAGAAAAACAAAAAATGAGATTATTTATTTGGAGGTGTGAAATGGTTACTAACTGCTTATCACCAAACGGGAAGGCAGCTCTAGCGTATGCAAGTAAATTAAATTGGCCAGTCTTTCCACTTTATACACCAAACAAAAATTATTGTTCCTGTCAAAATCCTAATTGTCAAAGTCCTGGTAAGCACCCTCGTACAAAAAACGGATTAAAAGCAGCATCAACCAATCTCAATCTAATAGCTGAGTGGTGGAGAAAATGGCCGGATGCCAATATAGGCGTTGCAACAGGAAAAGAGAGTGGGTTTGTTGTTTTAGATGTTGATCCTAGACATGGTGGGGAAGATTCTTTAGAACTACTAATAAATCAGTATGGGCCACTTCCAGATACAATAGAGGCTATTACAGGCGGAGACGGGCGCCATATATTATTTAAAAATCCAGGACAGGTCAAAAATCGAGCTAATATATTCCCAGGTTTAGATGTTAGGGGAGAAGGAGGCTACATAGTAGTATCTCCCTCTCTACATGCTTGTGGGAAAAGGTACGAATGGGAGTTATCTAGCAGGCCGCTTGAAGTACCATTATCTGATATGCCGGAATGGTTGTTACAGATGATAGTCGAACCTGTGCAGGATAAGCCTACAAAGAAACCAGACAACTATTGGGTAAAGATGATTCAAGGCGTTGGTGAGGGAGAGCGGAACATGTCCGCTGCTTCCCTTGCTGGGTACCTACTAGGATGCGGTATAGCGGCCCCAATTGCTTATGAGTTAATGCTTTTATGGAATGAGAGAAATGATCCACCGGAATCTATTGAAGTCATAGACACCACATTCCATAGTATTTTAAAAAAAGAGTTGAAGAGGTTAAAAGGGAGGCGAAGAGCGTGAGTCTTAACATTGAATTAATGGCCGAATACGAAGCGGAAAAAGAGGTTAGGAAAGCGGAACGTAAAAAGGAGTATCAAATAGAATGGCAAGAACCTATCCAATTTGATGACTACATGCTTCCTCCCTTTCCGGTCGATGTGTTTCCAAGATGGTTACGAAATTATGTGGAAGGAGTAGCGGAATCGACACAGACACCTATAGATGCACCGGGAATGGCGGCTATATCCGTATTGTCCACAGCATTAACCAAACGATTTTATGTTTGTTTAACAGGGGAATGGAGCGAATCGTTAAACACCTATACGATTTTAGCACTACCTCCCGGTAATCGGAAAAGTTCTGTCTTTAAAGCTTTACTTGAGCCAATAATGCACTATGAAAAAGAGGAAAGGGAACGGCTAGCCAAGGAAGTATCAGAGCAAAAGGCAAAGCTTAAAGCTAAACAAAAACGTTTGGAACATCTTGAAAAGGAATATGCCAAAGATGGGAACCAAACCACCTTAAACGAAATTTATGCTTTAACAAATGAGATTGAAGGACAAATAATGTTATCCCTTCCTCGTTTTATAACTGAAGATGTTACACCGGAAAAACTTGCAGATTTAATGGCCGAGAATAACGAAAAAATGGCCTTACTGTCTGCAGAGGGTGGTGGGATATTTAGCATTATGGCCGGACGTTATTCTTCTGATGGAAAAGCAAACCTTGAAATTTTTTTAAAAGGGTTCAGTGGTGATTACTGCGCTGTTGATCGGATTGGAAGAGCGACCATAATCCTAATTGAACCGGCTTTAACTATATGTCTTTTCTTACAGCCTCATGTGGTACAAAGTGTTCCAGCAAGTTTCTTAGAGCGTGGATTAATGCCAAGGTTTTTATTTTCCTTCCCGCGCTCTTTGGTTGGTCATCGTAAAATTTCCCCGCGGGTAATAGATGCAGAAGTAAAGAATCAATATTTGTTGAATGTCAAAAAGTTAATGTATCTGAAAGCTGACGAAGAGGTTCAGCTTACCCTTCAGAACAATGCAAGACAAGCGGAAGAAGCGTTTAGAGGAGAAATAGAAAAGATGTTTTTAGATGGTGGCGAACTGGCAGAGATGAAGGAATGGGGAAGTAAATTATCGGGGCAAATTATTCGATTGGCAGGATTACTCCATGTAGCCGAGCATGTCCAAGACTTACCGATGGACATGCCTAACATTGAGGAGATACCAAAACAAATACAAGCAGAAACAATTATCAAAGCTCAGAAACTAGCTAGATACTTTATTGAACATGCGAAGGCCGCATATGGCTGCATGGGAGCCGATCAAGGTACTCAAGATGCAAAGTATCTACTGGAAGTGATTAAGCGGCAGGATAAAACTGTTATTGAATATAGAGTCATTCAAAACCTTACAAGGAACCGATTTAAAAAAGCCGTGCATCTGAAAGCGACATTATTGGAATTGGAGGAACGGGGATTCATCTATCAAACAAAAGATGGCAGAAAAGCACTGTTTGAAGTGAATCCGAACCTTTTAGAGAGACAAAAAAGTACCCACATTACCCACAGTAGTTTACAAGTTCCGTCAGAGAGAGAAAAGCATCGTGACGATGATGGATACACATTGGTACACAATACACACAATTCAAGAAGAGATAAATCAAATGTGGGTAATGTGTATAAAGGTGTAGCAGGAGTACCCACGTCACAAAATCAAACACCACAAGAGATTAAACCAAATGTGGGTAATGTGGGTAAATATCAAGGGGGAGAAAATGAAGATGATGAGGATTTGATTATCTGATGGACTGTGTAAGTATTATCCAATCAGTTGAGCGGCTGGGAGCAGAGTTATTACTTGATGGTGACCATATCCGTATCAAAAAAGGCAAATGTCTCCCAGATTCAATTATTGCTTGCATAGGAGACAATAAGAGGGAGATATTATCCATTCTTAAAAGGGATGACCGAGCCAAGCAAGCTGGCTTTATGGTTGCCATTCCGGGAGAACTTTACACTGTTACTTTAAGCAATGTAAGCAGCATCTATGTTGAACATATTGAAGGCGGTTGGGAAGCATGGAGGGAAACCTATTATCCCTACCAGCGCAAAGCAATAAGTAACAAAATAATAGCAACTGGAAACACATTTGATTTTGTCCTTCTAAAAGTAAATCAATACCTTGTTTATATTATAAAAAAGAGAAAACATGACAACCATTCTAGGCCGTGTTAAGGTTTGCCTCTAAATTCCTCATTTTGCAATTACTAACGAAATGTACTAAAGCCTACTAAAAAATGTACCATCATAATCGCTGGATAGTATGAGTTTAAGCCTTTTAAGGGAGGATTGAAAAAATGGCTGCACTGTATAAAAACGAAGTAAGGTTGAATAGGCCCCAAGACGTTCGGAGAATGTTGTCCAGGGTTATTAATTACTTATTAACTACTGGAGAAATGACGAATGAGAAAGCAAAGGCCATTAACGCTTTATCAAATACAACGCTAAAAAGTATAGAAATGGGAGACTTACAAGAAGAACTTGAACAACTCAAGGAAGTGGTGCAAAAACTAGAGGGGAGGGCAAATAAATGAGTGTTAAAGCTAGCTTAAATACTTTAAAAAAAATGAACGAAAAGATGTACCCTAAATTAAGTGCTGATGAACGTTTTGCAATGGTTATCAAGACATTTGTTAATGGTGATGAAGTACAACGTGAAAAGCTTGTAAAGTCATGCCCAATAGTTAACTATTCTGAATCGGAACACGCCTATACAGTAAGAATGGAGGCTTCCAGGGATATCGTTACAGTCTTTATAATTCAACTTTTAGAATACGACAAAATTATATCTATTATGAAAATCCTAAAAGGGCTTAATTACAAAGTACAAGGGTTTAATGTAATGAAAATAGTTAGTGAGGTCCAAGCTTTTCTATTAGCGTTTGAAACCTTTTGTGAGGAGCATGTGGGGATGGTTTCAAGGGATATGATTCAGGCTTGGTACGGTTATGATGAAAGGTATATAAAAATGATGGAAGAAATCAAGTATTTCATAGATATTCATCAAATCAATCCGGATATGGAACTAAAGGGAATGTGGTTAGAGAAGGTCTTTTTAAACGCATGGATAACTAGGTTGAAAGTTTGATAAGAGAAAGCAATAGGGTACAAAAAACTCCGTGAAATTTTATGTCTAGGGTAAGGGCCCCCTAGGCATTTTTTCTTTGCTTTCAGTATAATAGTTGTAGGAACGCACGTTCGATGCGTTGTATAGGAGGTGATTTAATGCCGTATCATATAATGCTGGCAAGAAAAATTTCTAATTTGAAAGGTGATCTACAAAATTAAGTCCAAAAAATGATTTTACGAATGGACAATTAAATTTTTATGTAACCCTTGATGAAATTGAGAAGGGTGAGCTACCGGAAAAGCTAGAGCCAATACATAAGAGTATTTTACCCGATATTGAAACAAGTTATTTACATTTCTTCAGCTATTATAAATTGACTGAATATTCTATTTATTAACCGCAAATACCCTTGCCACTGTTTAACTAAAATCAAACACTATTTATTTTTAATTATACTTTATCTGGAATTATCTCTCCAGTATAATTATAAGGTAGGTAGAGATGTTTTCTGGAGAAGTGTCTCCAGAAATGAAGGAGAGATTAAAATTGGGTTTTGGTCAACATCAGAGCTTTTATTTAAGAACATATTGGTTAAGGAAAGCTATACAACAAATTGAATTAGAAAATAGATTTTTTTATGAAAAGAATGCATCAGAGTTAATTGGATTAGGTTCAAATATGGTAGCTTCATTAAAACATTGGATTGTTGCAACTGAAATTTGTGAAACTATGAAAAATGAAGCTGATAATAAAGTTGTCCATAGAAAATCAGCATTTGGAGAAATTTTTAATGCCTATGATCCTTATATTGAATTTAATGATACTGCTAGTATAATTCATTACCATCTAGTAGACGATATTGAACCTTGTACCGCATGGTATTGGTTTTTTAATGTGTATGATAAAGCTTCTTTTGAAAAAGAAGAAGCCCTAAATGATTTTATAGCTTGGTTAAATAAAAGCTATGATGCTAAAAACTCTACGATTACATTAGAAAGAGACCTAGAATGTTTAATAAAACAATACTATTCAAAAAATAAGTTAATTGATCCGGAAGAAGTTATCCAAAGTCCTTTAGCTCCTCTTAATCTATTAGAAGAAAAGAATGGAAGAGTATATAAAAAATCTCCAAACTATGAGGATATTGGATTAACTGCACTTATGTATGTTTTATTGAAACATGGCCAATATGAAATTTCAATAAATGAAATTGAGAAGAGTAAAAACTTATGGGGAAAAGTTTTTAACTTACAGAGAAGCGAAATCGTTAAGGCAATTGAGCAACTCGTTTCTAAATCTAAATATCCACTCGAATTTGACAGAACAAATAGGTTGGATTTAGTTAGGGTAAAACAAGTAGACCCAATTGAGTTTTTAAAAGAGGAATATATTAGGAAAGAAAGGGCATCAATATGATTCCATTAAAGAGTAAATTTAAAACAAGTGTAAATATTAAACTTGATTTAGGAAGTTATTGGATACAAGACCGTTATATCCCTACACCTACTCATATAGAGAGTCTTACAGGAATATTAGAGGGATTTTTAGATTATGATAAAAAATCCCATATACTGGTGGGGTCATATGGTTCAGGGAAATCAATGATTGGTGCGCTGATTTCTAATATTGTTTCAAAAAATGTTGGGGTAACCGATATAAACAAACTTATTGCAAAATTTGATAAGGTTAATACGGAAGAGAGTGCAGTAATTGAACTATTACAAAAAATACAAAATCACAATAAAACGTTTATTCCTGTGGTGATTAACGGTAAGCAAGGTAGATTCCGTGAGGCAGTTATTTCTTCTATACACAAATCATTAAAGCAATTTAATTTAAACTTTACACTTCCTTCCACAGTAGATGAGATTAAGTCGAAGATAATTACATGGAGAGAACAATTTAATGAAACATATAAAAAGTTTCAAATTTTATTGGAAGAAAAAAAATGGGATTTAAATGTATTCCTAAGTGATATTGAAGAGTATGATATAGCTGCAATTGATTGGTTCAAAGAAATGTATCCTTCCTTAACTGCGGGAGCTGAATTTACACTTTCTTATAATATCGATCTTAATGAGCATTTATCATATATTCTTAAAGAACTAGACGGTAGAGGTTATGGACTCTTTTTAGTTTATGATGAATTTGGTAGATTTCTCCAAAGTGTAGATAAGTATGAGACAGTTGAAGCCATGCAAGATATTCAAGATATTGCAGAACTTGCTGACCATCATAAAAGTAATAACTTTAATGTTCTGCTAATTACACATAGAAACCTAAAACAGTACTTCCTAAGTTATGGAGAAGAATTACAAAATGAATTTCAACGAATACAAGGGCGCTTTAGAATTTATCACACTCACAGTGACCCAGCTACATTTATTAGGCTTTCTTGTCAGGTTACAGAGAATTATAGAGAATTTTGGAATAAGGATTATTATTTTGAAAGTGAAATTATTAAATATGACTTATTTCCTGAATTAAATGGAAGGGAAAAAAAATCAATAATAGTAGAGAATTCTTTCCCACTACATCCTGTTACGATGTTTGCTCTTCCAAGATTGGCTAATGCGGTTGCTCAAAACGAAAGAACTTTATTCACTTTCTTAGAGAGCAATGAAGTTGGAGGATTGAAGAGATATTTTGAGGTAGAACGAACATGGTACTATCCTCATAATTTATTTGATTATTTCGAGCCAGCATTTCAAGAATTTATGACTGACTCACTAATTGGAAGGTCTTATTATAAGTATTTAAGAGTTCAAAAAAAGGTTGGTAACTCTCCAACCGCTAATTTTGAAACGCAATTGTTAAAACTAATAACGCTTTGGGATATTTCTAACCTTGGCAATAATCAAAAACTCACCAAGGAGTTTATGGCTTTTGCCCTAAACTGGGATGTTTTGAAGGTCAATAAAATAACTAGCCTTTTAGAAAGTAAAAAACTTATAAGATATAGTTTGTTTAATAATAATTGGGAAATTTTTGAAGGAAGCAGTATTGACGTTAGTAAAAAAATCGAAGAAATTAAAAATGAGGGTATAGATAAAAAACAAAAGTTAACCTTATTATCTAATGTTTTAGATAATAGATATGAATATCCTAAAAGATATAATGATGAAAAAAATATGATAAGGTTCGCTACTATTTATCCGGTTTATGCTAGTGATCTAACTTTAGAATTTAGCACAAATAGTCCAAATGTAGATAAGAGTTCGGATATGAACATTTTCTATGTAATACCAGACAAAGAAATTGAAGACACTAAAAATTTGATTTTAGAGCTAACAAAGAAGGATCAAACAACCTTATTTGTTTTACCTTATCAAGAATTGCTTAATATAGATGATAATTTATCGAAACTAGTTTCAATTGAGAAGTTGCTTGAAGATAAATATTTCCTAAATGAAGACTTAATTGTTGAAGAAGAACTATTAAAAATTAAAGAAAATACCTTATTTACAATAAAAGAAACTTTAGAACTTATAACTCATTTTAAAAAATCCTACTGGTTTCATAATGGTAAAGACTTAAAAATTAAAAGCAAAATTTCTCTTAGCGAGAACTTATCTAACATTATGTGGGATATTTTTGGTAAAACTCCAAAAATAAATAATGAATCTTTTAATCGAAGAAATATCTCTAAACAACAATTAAAAGCAGCTAAAGAGGTAGTAGATGCAATTATAGGGATTAAAAGTAATGTTAATGAATTAAAAGGGCCTTCTAAATTAATATATGCTTCAATAGTGAAAAATAACAAAATTAATGAGGCGAATGAGACAGAAGAAATATCTGAACTTAGATTAAACCTGATGAATCAACTTAAGTTAGGTCAAGGGGATTTCACAACACTTCTAGCTGTATTTAAGGACAAGCCTTTTGGTATTAGGGAACCTAACATTCCAGTATTACTAACATCTGTATTAAAACAGGAATGGAAAAATTTAATGTTTTACCATAAGGATGGGTCCTATATTAATGACATGGATGGGGATATATTATTCGATAGAATGTTAGATAAACCGGAGAACTATTCATTCTCATATCAGTCACTTAATGATAAATACAAAGAAGTTATTAAAGATATTGATGAATGTTTCGAGTTATATATAGATGAAAGTGACGCATCTTTTCATTCATCTGTTCGAACTAACAGAATTTTATCAAAGTGGTTCAGAAGTTTACCTAAAATCACTCAGAAAACTAATAAGTTATCTAAGAAAGCCTTATTATTTAAGCAGTTGATCAAGAAAGGCGAATTTGAACCAGACGTTGCTCTTGATTCACTTTATGAGTTGGATATAGATAAAAATTCCATTAAACTTATAAAAAATGAAAGTGAAAATTATTACGATAATCATAAAGGGTTAATAGAAACGACAATTTTTAATTTAACTGGTGTTAATTCTTTCGATGAACTATTAGACTCAATACAGAAAAAAACCGAATTTGAAAAAGTAGACAACAAATTAAATAACCTAATTCTGAAGTCAAATAGCGAAAATTGGGTAGATATTTTATCTTTTGAGTTAGTCGGTGTTAAAAGAGAGGAATGGTCAGATGCTACTGACGAGGTATTCTTTAAAACCATCAATTCTCTAATAAAAATTGACAGTAGTACAGATTTGAAGGACCAATATTACGAAGTCAAAATTGAAAATGAAATTATGGCGATACCAAAGGTTGATCTTTCATCAAAAGGGAAATTAATTTACTCGAACATGAAAACTGATTTAGAATTAATGGGCAGAAAACTACCCAATGAGGAAATAATAGCAGTGGTATTTAGGGTTTTAGTCGATCTCTATAAGGAAAACAGATAATAAAAGGGATGGTTTGCATGTACGGGAGAGAACCTATTTATATAGCGATGTTTAGCGGAGGTGCAGCAAGTTCATATGTTGCATATTTAATGACTCAAAAGCATGGAAAAGAAAAATCAAAATTGTTTTTTACAGATACCTTATGGGAACATAAAGATAATAAAAGATTTATGGTAGAAGTGGCTGAGGAAATTGGAATAGAAATAGAAACGGTAAGGGATGGAAGGACTCCTGAGGAAGTTTTTGAAGAAACTCGATTTTTGGGAAATTCAAGACTTGCTAAATGTTCTTCTGAATTAAAAGTACGTCAAACTATGATTTACCTTGAAGATTTGCGTGATCAAGGATATGAACCCGTTCTTTATTTTGGGATAGGTAAACATGAGAAGCGTAGAAGAGAGGGAATAGAAGCTTTATATAGCCATTTTTTAATGCCTCGAGACGGAGAAGAGCAGCCAATAAAAACAGTGTTCCCTTTATACGAAAGTAATATATCCGATGATGAAATAAAGAGAATCATCACAGAAGATTGGAACATAAAACTACCTGAGATGTATCAGCTAGGGTTCTCTCATGCCAACTGTGGTGGACGTTGTGTAAGAGGCGGATTTAATCATTACAAACATTTATATGAAACATGGCCAAGTGTATATATTGAACAAGAAAATATGGAAAAAAGATTACGGGAGCAATTGGGCGATGTTACCATCCTTAAGAGAAATGGAAAACCTTATACACTGGAAGAATACAGAAAAGAATTAGGACTTGATTCAGAGATAGCAAGAAAACTTGTTGAGGAAAATGACGTACCTTGTGTATGTCATTATGCATAGGAAATATGGCCAAGTATGAGCTTGTAGACCTAGATATAAAATATCTAGGTCTATTTTTTTTATATAAAGAATAAGTGTTTTATATGTTAAAATATGGTTAGAATAATAATATACGAGAGTAAAAGGAAAAAGGGGGCCCAAACGTGACAACATATCAGTCAAGTTGGATAAACTTTCTTAGGCAATATGGTCCAATACCAAGGAATGATAATATGTATGACGAAGCTATCCAACGTTCTATACAAAAAAAAGGAATGGAACCGATTAAGGTAGAACCTGAATACTTGCCACATTTAATAGAAAATTTTAATTCAGGTTATCCAAAGACTGTCATCCTTACAGGAACCGCTGGAGATGGGAAAACATTCTATTGTAGAGAAGTCTGGTCTGCACTCGGGGGTTCAAAGGAAGTTTGGGATAATGGGGACACAATAAAATCATTGGAATTACCAGAAAAAACAATATTCTTTATTAAGGATCTAAGTGAATTATCAGAAGAAGATAGAAACATTATTAATAATTTGGCCGACTCAATTAAAAATGGTGGTAATAAAGTATTTCTTGTTGCGGCAAACGATGGGCAACTTATTGAGGCTTGGAAAAAGGCCGATTATACATATGATGTAGCTGAAGTAACGGGAATAATAGAGGATTTATTAGTTAATGAAAAGGAAGAGCACCCTGATTACAACTTGCAGTTAATAAATTTAAGTAGAACAAACTCCGCCAGGACCTTCCAAAAAGTTGTTAAATCTGTAGTTGAGCATCCAGGTTGGAATGAATGTGAAAATTGTTTATACAAAGAAAGTACATGTCCTATTTGGGAGAATAGGAAGCGCCTGAAAGGAACAGATGATAACAATGTTCTTAAATCTAGATTAACGAACCTACTAGAATTGTGTGAACTAAATGAAGTACATATACCAATAAGGCATCTTTTGTTATTAGTTTCGAATATGATATTAGGTCATCCTGAGGCGAAAGATAAACTGATGAGCTGTAATCAAATACCCAAAATATTAGAAGATAATTCAGCTTCAAAAGCGAGTATCTATAGAAATATATTTGGAGAAAATTTGAATCCGCGTAGACGGGAACAGACCGAAATATTTTCAATTCTCAATCGTTTTGGTATTGGTACTGAAAGTAATAATCTAATTGATAATATGCTCATTTATGGAAATGACGACCCGGAATTATTTAACTTATACGATAAATATATGCTATCTGATACTTATTATGGTGCAGATGAAACATTTAAAGCGCACCAAAAATCATACCTAGAGGGCGATGTAGATAAAGAAGAAAGCCAGGAATTTATAGGTAGATTGAGATCACAAAGACAAAGATTATTTTTCTCTGTTGACGATAATGATGTAGAAGAAATTAAAATATGGGATCTAACTACCTTCAAGTATGCCGGAGAGTTCCTAGAGAGTGTTTATCGAAGATTAGGGAATGAAAAAAGGGTTCAGCCCAAAATCCTATCCAGGTTAGTAAAAGGAATAAACAGAATATCAACAGGATTACTTACTAAGGATACAGATAAGATTTTTCTATCAACTTCAGGAAGTCATTCACAATCCAAAATTAGTAGAGTCTTTGAATCTGAGATATCTGTTAGACCGAGTAGAGGAGAGAGTGTAGATATTACGCTTGAAAATGGGAAACCGCTGTTATCAGTTAAAATGTCCTTAAGTTCTGAAATAAGACCAGTAAGCCTTAAATTGCATTTAGTGAGATATGAGTTTATTTCTAGAGTAGCTGAAGGTGAACTTCCCGGAAGTTTTTCAAGGGAATGTTATGAGGACCTCCTTGCATTTAAAAGTAGATTAATAAATCAACTAGAAGCTCGTAGAAAATTAGAAGGCGCTGATGAATATGATTCGGACCGACTTGTATTAGAACTCCTTCGATTAAATAACGAAGGGATGCTCTATACCCGTCCAGTGGAGGTTGAATTTGAATGATAGATAGATTACCACGACCTAATGGTTTTGATTCACCGAGAATGTGGGTGGACGAAGCTATCTGGGGCCATCGTCTTTATGATGAACAAACACCCTGGCTATGTCTTATGGAATTTTTGAATGTTCTTCAATCTGAATACAACGAAGGTCGGGCATTCCAGGAAGATAATTATAACACCCTAAAATATATTGCCTACTCCCGTATGTATTTAAGAAATATTTTATTTAATAATCCTCAAATGCAGATAATTGAGAAGGAATACGAAAATGATAATAGTGCACAATGGAAAAAGTGGATTGAAGAAATGAACGATAAAAAGGGTGGATTGGGTTCAGCAGACTTTTCCTATTTAAAAGATAGCTTTCCTAATTTTCAAGACTTTGTAGATATAATTAAATTTCTACAAACAACAACAATCGAAGGAGAAAATAATAAGAGGTGGAGTTCTCAGTTTATTTTTCCCTATGGCCCAGATTGTTTATATGAAGATGTCCGAGTAACAGGGTCAAGTACTAGTAATGATAGAAGATTTTTTGGACGAACAGGTGAGTTGCTTTATTTAATGCTCTCAAGAAGTTCTAACAAAAATGAAATCCTAAGGCACTTAGGAGAAAAAATACTCGATGGGAAATCACCACTTAATAGACTTGTTGCAAAACTTCAACCAAGTGTTGAACGGTTTGGTGGACAACCGCGAGATGGTGGATATCTACCAATTGCAAGTTTACCGGAATATGACTTGTTATCAGAAGATTGGCTTAATCTTTTTAAATGTAATATGCCAAACTATGATGTTTTTCCTCATTTGGTAAATATCACTGGATTGCATTTATTAATTTATTTTTTAAATCGTTCTAAAGAGGTATTAGTTAACAATAAAAAAACATCTTTCGTTTTAGAAATTATTGCACCACAAAAAACAATAATACGGGATTTAGCTGCTAATTCATACTCAGAAAACAATAACCTATCCAAACAAGCAATTGAAGAGTATATATTTGGAATCAAGAACACCGATGCTTGGAGACAAGTGGAATTATCTGATGAACCATTTGAAGCTGCAAAAGGGTTAATCGAAAATGTTTTCTATTGGAAAGATGTAGAAAGTGCATCAGCAACAACCCCAGAAGGCTTATTAGAAGAGCTCTCAAAAAAAGTTGCAATAAGACATAAACAACATGTTCAAAATTTCCATAGAGTGTGGGGAAAAGAAATTGGTTTAGTTTCAAAAAGAAGTAGTAGAAGATTAAGGTATGCCCCTACGGATACTTTATTGAAGGCACTAGTTTTAAGTAATGTTAGCTCCAAAATGGAGTTTCAAGAATTTCTAGATTGTCTATTTAAGAAATATGGTTTTGTAATTGGTGACCGTCAAGCTAAGTCTTTGTGGGAAGAGGGGGATGCAGATCAAGAGGCATTTTCTGAAAACGCAATTAGACTTGAACAGAGACTATCAAGCATGGGACTTTTGAAAAGGTTATCGGATGCTTGCGCCTATGTTGAAAATCCATATGTTAGAGGAGTAAATTAAATGAATGAGTTAGATTTAATCGGTAAAGTAGCAACTGAATACCTCAGGTCTAACTTCAGGACAGATTTTGAATCTGAGGGTTTAGCCCGTTTTCTTTTAGATAGATTAACGGGAAGACAAGTTGCTCGAATTTGTAAAGAAATATTAGATGATGCAGAGTTAAGCTCCTATATTGAGATTAAAGTTCCAAGTAAACTAGTAGAGGAGTATCAATTACCACCAGATATTATTACTGAAGAAAAAACAACTTATTGGAGAAATGCTCCAATAGATAAGCCAGCAATCATTTTGGCAAACACTAACGATGACCAAGGACAATCATTAAGAGATATTACAACTATTGGTGCCAAGGACTTAAAAAGTAATCCAGATATTTGGGTTAACGTTGCAAGTTCGGGATTAGCTCTTACAGACGAACAGAAAAAAATATGGAAACAGGCGATAAATGGCTTACAGTCAATTAGTGAATATAGCTTAGAGCGTTTTAGTCAGTATGTTGTTGAAGTTAGAGGCAAGATTATTCGTGACAGTGTACCAATAATAACAGCATTAGGATGGGCTTTACCATCTTTAAGACTTCCACGGGATTCAGCATTTTTTGAAGCCATTCCGGATAAATTCTTAGGTCACAAAAAAAGATGGGCAGATCTTTATCAATCTGCAATAACAAAACGAGCATGCTACTTAGTTAAACAATATCCCAACAGAGAAGTAATTGATAATGATGACTTGCAATCTTCTTATAAAAAGGTTGAGGATGACATTCCTGATCATGCCAAGGAATCTATTGAAAAATTTATTCAGGCAAAATCAGGTTGGACTCAGGAAGCAGCTGAACTGGCAAATTATGAGTGGGAGCTTGACAATATTTATGTTTTTTTCTCTGGAATAAAAGCCAAAAAAGTAGATTTAGGTACCCAAACGCTAGATCATTTAGTAGATGAACACTCCGATACCCTTACACAAGATGATATCGATTACTTAGAAACTCTATCAAAGAGGACAAGTTCTGAACCTAATGAGGAGGATATGGAGTTTTTCGAAAGTCACCGTCAAGAACTGGATGCTAACCGTTCCTTAAAATCAAAGTGGGATAGATTTGTATATGGTAAACCAATAGAATCAGATGATTTTATTGCTGGCTTATTGGAAGCTATAGAACGGCTTTTTTCACAAAGTGGAAGTATTGCAGGTAAAAAAACATTAAGGATTAAAACACATAAAAAAAGTAGTAAAAGTTCATGGCTTGAATTGAACACCGACATTGGCCTATTTTTTTGTACAAGATATAGAGGTTTAGATAGATTAACGCAACCAAATATGAATTGGGACGTACACTGGCTATTCAATTATGATGAGCTTATAGAAGATGCCAAGAGTAAACCCAAATATAAAGAAAATAACTCGGTATCACAGAATGCTACTCAGATAAAATTTTATGTTGAGTTAGAATATGAGGATGAAGTCCATCCCTCACATCAAGTTCAATTAATTTGGAAAGGCGACCCAAATAAAATCGGCGCAGAACTACATAAGGATTTGTCGAGACTAAGGAAACATCCATTTCCTCTTTCCAAAGTACCTAAGAACCCAATAAGTAAAAAAGGTAAATTACAAGGAGTCTCTTTAAATGATGTCGGTACATTACAAGCCGTGTATGGACAAAATAGAGGGTCTCTTATAGCAAAATATAATTCAAATAACGATATAAGCAAACTTTTTGATAAGAATCTTAAAACAGCCTTTGAAGAAGGTCGCTTATCAGAAACTGCATATACACAAGTTAAATTCGCTTGGGAACAATTCTCACAAAAGTATAAGCAGTCGATAAATGATTTTATAGAAGAAGGGCTTTCAGCAGAATCATTAATATTACAGTGCAATGCATATGATAAACTTCTTCAGTCATTACAACTACATGCTACAAGTGATATAAATAGGGTTGAATTATGGCAACCCATACTTAACTTAGGTAATGTTCATATTAATGGGAATCAACCAATGTCAATTATTGCTCCTTGGCACCCAATGCGTTTAGCTTCATTAGCAATTAAGGCAATTCAGTTTAAGAATTTAATTAAAACGATTCTTGATTCCGAAGAAGTTGATTTTGGTGACTCGAAACTTTTCTTTTCAGATTTAAGGCATGACTTCACCCAGCCATATTATCCTGAAGTCACATATAGTTTTAGAGGTAAAGAGCCAGAACTTTTGTCAATATCGGATTCAGTTAATGAGTATAGCCTAATGGAGATACCTGTTAGGAAATTTAATAATCTACAAACTAATGAAGATCCAAAAGAGGCAAGTTCAAAAGTATATAACCTAGTTCAAAAATATGTTGAGCTGCAGCCACATGAAAGTACTAATCTAGGTGTGGTTCTCTATAATTGCGATTCTACAAGATTACCTAAAGCAATTGTGGATTCTTTATCAACTCTTCGAGACCAAAATGACGATATTCGTTGCCAAGTTGTATTACGTCATCGTAACTTAGAGAAACTTAGTGAACTATACATGAAGATGGTTGAAAGCACAGATGAAGATGCTGATACTTTTGTTGCTAGTGAGATATCACGTGATTTTATGGCTAGGCTTAGAATTGGTGTAATGGCAGATACAGCTCCAGTAGATGGTTTAAATGAAGAGAAGCCTTCAGATATTGTGTTTTTACAAGAAGTCATATCTCGTGAAGCGAAATTTGTTTGGTCTCCTGTAAAGAAGAGTGCAATACCGGATCTATTAACACATTATCCTCCAAGATGGTCAAGAAGAAGACCTTCTGTAAAGGATGAATTAAAGTCCACAGCTTATTTAGTTTGTCCTAGCCAACCTTCAGTAGGATGGTCTTATTTAAAAGCAATCCAAGCTGTGTGTGACGTTAATGAATATGATCAGGCTAATTACTACTTACCATCAAGACAGATATCATTTCAAAATGACGAAACAAGAAGCATTTTTGACGAAGCCCATAAAATTGGAGAATGGGTTGCTAATTATGATGAATTGCTTGATCAAAGGTTATTAAGAAATCAGGGTGTTAATGTTATAAAATATCAGCATAGTCAATCAAATGGTCCCAACTTAGTAGTATCAACAAAATCAAAACTGAATCTATTGCAAATTTTAGTTAAAAGAAGGTTGAGCTCTTTAAATCTTGGCCTATCGGAATCTGAACTTGTAAAACTTGCAGAAACATTTATTAATGAAGCTAATATGTTATCTGGAGATATTGTTTTAAGAGCAGCCAAACGTGGGAAGTTCGCTAGTGAACTTCTTGGAGTGGTACTGAGTAAAGCATTAGTTAAATCTGAGCTTGGACAGTCAGAATCAATCGGTTGGTTCTTCCTAGATGATTACGCTTCTTGGTTAGGTAAGAAAGAAGAGCAAATTGCAGATATATTAGCCTTATGTCCTAAAGAAGAAAATGGTAATTTCTATCTTCAAGTGATAATTACTGAATGCAAGTATATTGATATTAAAGGATTAGCAAATTCCAAAAAAATATCTCGAAAACAATTAAAAGATACTGTATTGAGAATTAATAATGCCCTCTTTGGTAGCCCTACGAGATTAGACAAGGATCTCTGGCTTGCAAGAATAAGTGATTTGCTAGTTGAAGGTGTAGA
The DNA here is from genome assembly GCF_002585305.1 of Bacillus sp. AFS037270. The sequence goes on from NZ_NUNF01000089.1 coordinate 33,401, forward strand.
ATTTACTAAAGAATCTTCCCTGTCATTAGAGGAATGGAGGGAAGGGATTAGAAATGGAGATATACCAATTGATTTAAAAGGTTATTCCCATGTATTTGTGTCGAGTTCATCCGATGATAGTAATTTAGATTGTGAACAAATACAGATAACTGAGTTAGAAGGGTGTTATCAAGAGGTATACAATAGAGAAAAAGTTAGAGAGCTTGTATTAGGAATTAATAAAAATGAGCAGTTAACACCTATCCGAAATGGAATTGGGGATGAAAGACCATGGGAAACTGTACTTGCAGAATTGCCACCTGAGGGTAATTCAGAAGAAGCAGAGGATGAAAATGAAAGTGGGTCTTTTCAGAGCCAAACTGAGCAAAATCAACAAAATACACGTTCAGACGATATGAATAATAATGAGCAAAATCAGTCTTCTACAGGAACAGAAGAAGAAAGTGATAATGATGAATCTGTTGAAGTTGGGCCATCAGAATTTTGGGGAGGATCCAACTTGGAAGAATGGATAGATACGAGTGTTTCACAAAGGGTGGAAAATGGTTCTGAGGAATGGTTAAACGAAGTAGAACGCAAATTAAAAACTGCTTTAATGTCATATAACTTACAGGCAAAAGTATTGGGTTCACGATTAACACCTAACTCAGGAATTATAAGACTAAAAGGTTCTGATAATCTCAAAATTGAGGACATTGAGAGGAAGAAGTCACAGTTATTAACCACTCATGCCCTACAAGTATTAAATGTGGTAGGAAGACCTGGTGAAATAGTTGTATTTGTCGCAAGACCAGAGCGTGAAGTTATTTATTTGCGAGATCTTTGGAAGAGACGTAAAGTGGAACAAATCATGCCTGGTATGAATATGAACTTCCTTATAGGTGTTAAGGAAGTGGATGGGGAATTACTTTATTTGAACCTTGGTGGAGCGTTTGAAGGCTTACAACAACACGCACCTCATACTCTTATAGCAGGTGCTACTGGAAGTGGTAAGTCTATATTGCTACAAAACCTTATTCTTGATATTTGTGCTACAAATTCAAAAGAAATGGCTCAGGTTTATTTAATAGATCCAAAATTTGGTGTTGATTACCAAAGCTTAGAGGACTTACCACACTTAACAGAGGGCATAATTATTGAACAAGATAAAGCTGCTACAGTCTTAGAATCATTAGTTACTGAGATGGAAAGTCGTTATCTGACATTTAGAGAAAATAAAGTTCCAAATATTAAGGAATATAATAAGAAAGCCCCTAAAGGTCAGAAAATGCCTTTAATATTTTTGATACATGATGAATTTGCTGATTGGATGCTAGTAGATGAATATAAAAATACTGTTTCTTCATCTGTTCAGAGATTAGGTGTAAAAGCAAGGGCAGCTGGAATTCACCTCATATTTGCTGCACAAAGGCCTGATAAAGACGCATTACCAGTCCAGCTAAGAGATAATTTAGGTAACAGATTAATTCTTAAAGTAGAAAGTTCAGGCACTTCTGAAATTGCTTTAGGAGAAAAGGGTGCGGAAAGATTATTAGATAAGGGTCATTTAGCAGCAAGGCTTTCAGGGGAATCTAATTTAATTTTTGCTCAGGTCCCATTCTTATCAAGTGAAGATTCTTTCGGTGTTGTGAATGCAATTAAAAAAGGAACGGATAACTAAAAAATTCTAACCATTTTACAATAAGAAGCCACTAAATAATATAGTGGCTTCTTATTTAATATGGTAAAAATGATAATTGGGGTGAGTTATGGAAGCATATCCTTCATATGCTACAGTTAAAAACGCCAGTATAAAGAAGGTAATCAATAATATTACGTTACGTGATTGGCTAGAGATTGAAATAAATAAAAACGCATCTAGAATACTATTATATGTATTAATGAATCCTAGTAAAGCAAATAAAGTTCGTTGTGTCAACAACGGTTTAT
>NZ_NUNF01000005.1 GCF_002585305.1 Bacillus sp. AFS037270
TGCCTTCGGACAGGACATTACTGTTTTTGCCTTTCTCCTGTCTGAAGGTGACCCGCATTCAGACAAGACTACTATTTTTTGCCCTCCCCTTGTCTGAAGGTGACCTGCCTTCGGACAGGACATTATTTTTTTGCCTTTCCCATGTCTGAAGGTGACCCGCATTCAGACAAGACTACTATTTTTTGCCCTTCCCTTGTCTGAAGGTGACCTGCCTTCGGACAGGAATACTATTTTTTAGCCTTCTCTTGTCTAAAGGTGACCTGTCTTCGGACAGGTCATTACTGTTTTTGCCTTTCCCCTGTCCGAAGGTCAACTGCCTTCGGACAGGAATACTATTTTTTAGCCTCCCTTTGTCTGAAGGTGACCTGCCTTCGGACAGGAATACTATTTTTTGGCCTCCCCCTGTCCTAAGGTGACCTACCTCCGGACAGGACTTTATTCTTTTACTTTCCCCATGTTCGAATGTAGACTACCTTAGGATATCTCTGTATTATCATAGCAAAAAAGAACAGAGTTTCTCTGTCCTTTTTGTAAATATGATAGAAGCTACAACACCCGTCAAGGCATTCCGGCTCTCATATTAAAATAGATTAAATTTACCTTTTTTCAATACCATACCTGCTCCGCCGATCATATAAAGGGCACGGTTATCGACTACTTTTTTCATAAAGGAAGCTTTTCCGCCGGTAATCTTTTTGCCAAAAACCACACCGATCGCGTCATCTTCACCTAGTGAACATACGGTACCTTTATTATCGAACGTAAAGGTTTCTAGCTCAGACTTATCACGAACTAAAGCCGCAATATTTTTCGCTACAACCTCACCCTGCTGCATCGCAATTTGTGCTGTTGGTGGGTATGGACGATTGATTTCTTCGTTAATAACAAGAGAGCTGTCACCAATAATGAAGACATTATCAAATCCAGGAACGCGTAAATCTGGCTGAACCTTAACACGGCCTCTCATTGCTTCAAAACCTGATTTTTCGATGACAGAGTTACCACGTACACCTGCAGCCCAAACAACGGTTTCAGACTTAATTTCATATGGCTCAGCATCGCCTTTTGCTACAAGAATACCGCCAGGAACAGCCTCCTTAATTGCTGTACCAATTAAAAACTCTACACCTTTACGCTCTAGGGTAGAAACAGCGTAATTTACTAGCTCCGGATCGAATCCTGGCAATACAGTCGGGGCTGCTTCCACACAATAAATTTTTACCTTGTGGAAATCCACATCATATTCATGGCACAGTTCTGGAATCCGGTTTGTTAACTCACCCAGGAATTCAATTCCTGTAAAACCAGCACCACCAACAACGATAGAAAGACGATTGTCGTTCTTTTCTTCTTCCATATTGTAAGTAGCAAATTGATACTCAATATGCTCACGTAATTGACGTGCAGAATTGACGTTGGTAATTCCAAATGCATATTCCTTTAAACCCTTGATACCGAAAGTTTCCGGCTCACCGCCAAGGGCAATGACAAGGTAATCATAATCAACTTCGCCTTTTTCTAAAATAACTTTCTTTTCATCTTTATTAATCTCTACAACGGTATCCTGAACGAAATCAACCTTACTGCGGTCGATGACATCACGAATATCATAGCGGACCTTATCATGGTGAAGCGTACCAGCCGAGGCCTCATGTAACCATGTTGTTTCATAATGGTAGTCATTTTTATTTACTAACACAATATCCGCTTCATTTACGCCGATTAACTTTTGCAAACGAACTGTTGTAAGAAGTCCGCCGTAACCTGCACCAAGAATCACAATTTTAGGCTTTCTCAAAGTGATCACTTCCACCTTTTATAGTATTTTTTGTATAAATGCCCTTTTTCTTATCTTCCACTGCTATGACCATTTTTATTTTATTTAGCTGAAAATTAATGTATGTGAGATACTTCACGATACATAGCAAAAAAATTATGTGATGTAATTCACGAATAGGAATAAAGAAAAAGAAATGACGATCAGTACATAGAAACGTGTGAGGCATTTTAAAGTAAAAGAATGAATAAGATGAATAGAGACTCATTCACATAACTGTACTTATTTTGTCACACAATCTTAACAATATATCCACAATACATCTTATGCTAATTTCCCTCTATTTTCAAGCCATTTATAAAATATTTTAGCTGATTTTATTTATATAAAAAAATAATTTGTCTAAATGTTCACAATAATGGATATGTGGATGATGTTATTTATAATATATAAGGAATGGAGTTTGTTATACTCGATGGGGGGATTCGGATGCAAACGAATCAAAAAATTTTTGATATTACCATTATTGGCGGCGGTCCTACAGGTCTATTTACTGCCTTTTATGGCGGTATGAGACAAGCATCAGTAAAAATCATTGAGAGCTTGCCGCAGCTTGGCGGCCAGTTGTCAGCCCTATATCCGGAAAAATATATTTATGATGTAGCAGGTTTCCCAAAAATTCGCGCTCAAGAATTAATAAATAATTTGAAAGTACAGATGGCAAAATTCGAACCAACAGTCGTACTAGAGCAGTCAGTTGAAAAGCTAGAAAAACAAGCAGATGGCGTCTTTAAAATAACAACTAATCAGGAAGTCCATTATAGCAAATCGGTCATTATTACGGCCGGTAACGGGGCATTCCAGCCTCGTCGTTTAGAGCTTGAAAGTGCAGGGCAATATGAAAAGAAAAACCTCTATTACTTTATTGAAGACTTACATCAGTTCTCAGGGCAAAAAGTGGTTGTATTTGGCGGCGGAGACTCTGCTGTCGACTGGGCGTTAATGCTTGAGCCTATTGCTGCAAAGGTAACAATTGTTCACCGCCGTGAAAAGTTTCGCGCCCATGAGCACAGTGTTGAGAACCTCTATAACTCAAAGGTTGAAGTAAAAACTCCTTATGTTCCTGCACAGTTAATCGGTGACACTAACGGAATTAAACAAGTTGTCCTAAAGACCGTAAACGGTGAAGAAACGGAAACCATTGATGTCGATTCGGTTATTTGTAATTACGGATTTGTTTCATCACTGGGTCCAATTAAGGAATGGGGACTTGAAATTGAAAAGAACTCCATTGTCGTAAACTCAAAAATGGAAACCAATATACCAGGCATCTACGCAGCAGGAGATATTTGTACATATGCCGGAAAAACTAAACTAATTGCCTGTGGATTTGGCGAAGCACCAACTGCTGTCAATAACGCGAAATCCTACATTGATCCAAAAGCAAGAATTCAGCCGCTTCATAGTTCGTCCATGTTTAATAAATAAGAAAAAGGCGTCGTAATAGGCGCCTTTTGTGCTGAATTTTAGCATTCTTCTGGTGTACCAGCTGCAGTTGCAGTACGGAATGAAGAACCGCAGCCGCATGAAGCGATGGCGTTTGGATTATCAATCGTAAATCCGCCGCCCATCATTGATTCTTTATAGTCTATTTTTGTACCATTCAATATCGGGGCACTTTCTTTATCAACTAGAACAGTAATGCCATACTGTTCAAACTGAAGATCATCCTCATTTACTTCATGGTCAAAGCCCATTCCATAAGATAGGCCGCTGCATCCGCCGCCTTTTACACTAACACGTAAAAAGGCACCTTCCTCTTCATTATGCTTCATCATCTCTTTTATGTGTAATGATGCCGCTTCAGTCAGGATTACCAATTCTTTACTCATCATAACTCCTCCTTCTCCGCCGGCTTTTAAATTAGTATATACACTTATGATTCAAGTCTCAACTGAATAAAAGCACAATTTTTTAACTACCGCATTATATAAAAAGGAGCACAATTTGCTCCTTCATTAAAACATTGGATTTTCTTCCAAGTATTGATAAATATTATCAACTAGATCCTCAGGAGTATCTCCTGTGACAACCTCTCCATTTACGAGTGCATATAGAGAGAGGGCACATTTTCCACAGTATCCTAGACATCCATATTCAATTGTATCCAGGTTCGGATCTCTTTGAAGTTTTTCAAGTGCCTTTTGAGCACCGTTTGCCAAGTTGCTAATGCAAAATTCAATGATTGGTTTAATCAATGTTTTCACCTCTCCACACCTACTTATCCTACTCCATTTAAGCAAAATCGTCAATTACCACGTTCTTTATATACTTGTCAAGAATCAAATAAATAATGTTGTTATTTCGACACATTTTAGATATACTCAATTGTGGTTATGCTAGATAATATTATTCTACTATTTTTTATTCGTTTTATTTGACCAAAGATACATAAAGCCTGATAAATAAAGGGGTAATAACCATGAAAAACCTTGTGATTCTCGGTGGCGGCTATGGTGGAATGAAAATTCTTAACGAACTTCTTCCCAACCATTTGCCTGAAGATGTTACCGTCACACTTATCGACCGTGTTCCGTATCATTGTTTAAAGACGGAATACTACGCCTTAGCTGCCGGTACCATTTCTGATAAAGAAGTGCGGGTAGCTTTTCCTGAACACCCACGCTTGATGATTAAATATGGAGAGGTAACCGGAATTGATACGAGCGAACATAAAGTGATCTTGAAGGATGCCGAACCAATTGAATATGATGACCTAGTGATTGGTCTTGGCTGTGAAGATAAGTATCACGATGTCCCGGGAGCGGAGGAATTTACTTATAGCATTCAATCGATTGGAAAAGCCCGGCTTACTTATTCTGTCTTAAATAACCTTGGCCCAGGTTCGGTGGTTGGAATTGTCGGTGCAGGACTAAGCGGTGTTGAATTAGCAAGTGAGCTCAGTGAAAGCCGTGAAGACCTTCAAATAAAATTGTTTGATAGAGGTAAACACATTTTATCTTCATTCCCCGAAAGATTAAGTAAATATGTTGAGAATTGGTTCATCCGGAATAATGTTGAGATTATTAACCAATCCAATATTACAAAAGTGGAAGAAGGACGCTTGTATAACCACGACGAGCCGATTGATTGTGACGTTATTGTTTGGACGGCTGGTATTCAAGCGAATCAGATCGTCCGCCAAATGGACGGAGAAAAAGACCGCTTAGGAAGATTAATCGTGACACCTCACCATCACTTACCGAATGATGAACATGTGTTTATTGTCGGTGACTGTGCCAGTTCATCGCATGCCCCTAGTGCACAATTAGCTGAAGGACAGGCAGAACAGATTGTCGAAGTATTAAGAAAGCGCTGGAATGGTGAACCACTGCCTGCAGAATTCCCGCCTATTAAACTAAAAGGCGTCCTTGGCTCGCTTGGAAAAAAACAAGGCTTTGGGGTCATGGCGGACCGGGCTATCACAGGACGTGTCGCACGTATCTTAAAATCAGGAATTTTATGGCTATATAAATTTCATAATGGGTAATAAGAAAGCATTCCAGGCTTAGTCTGGAATGCTTTTTATGGTTGTGCTATATATCCGTATTTTTCAAGTTCTGCAAAAATTGTTTTCAAGCGAGGATTCCCTTCGCCGACGATTTTCTCGTTAATGACGACAACGGGATAAAACAAATCCTCCTCAATTACCCGTGTGGCAAAAGTTGTTTTTTCGTTGTCACCAGATGGCTGAAAAATATCCACATAGGTCATCTTAAACGGCTGATTCGGAAACTTTCTGCTAATGGCGGCTTCCAGCCATTCAAAGGTCTCTTTTGAAGATGGTAAATTCACACAGCTCGGGCATAAGGTCTCAGCACCATATAGAACAATTTCTACCTCATTTATTCCCATCAAAATCATTCCTGTCAGTTTTCTTTTATTTTAAACAAAAAGTAAGATAAAAACTAAAATAATGTTTTTTAATGTGTATTTTCCTAATTTCTGAGAATGGATTTTTAGCACCATTCACATTATAATATAATTAGGAAAGGAGTCGATCATATGGCAACAGAAACTGAAATTTTTGAGCAAGTTCAAGAAGTACTAGATAAATTACGTCCATTTCTTCTTCGTGATGGCGGAGATTGTGAATTAGTAGATGTAGAGGAAGGTATTGTAAAACTTCGTCTATTAGGTGCTTGCGGCAGCTGCCCTAGTTCTACCATTACACTAAAAGCCGGTATCGAAAGAGCCCTTCTTGAAGAAGTTCCTGGCATTGTAGAAGTTGAACAAGTATTCTAAATATCAAAAGCGGAAGCGCCTTGAACAGGGGCGCAAGGCTACAGACGAGCCGGCGAGAAGGCTGCTCTTTAGCCTTCTTGACGGATTGGCTGTAGACCTCTGAGCCCCTAGGCGCTGGAGCTAGATGTTTCTAACTAAAAATAGAGAGAAAAGCGATTGCCAAGAGCGGCAGTCGCTTTTCTTTATATTTATCCTTTTACTAAGGGCCGCCAGTCTTTATTAACTAATGTCTTAGGCTCTTTCCCGTCTAAAATAGACATTATATTTTCAACACACAACTGGACCATTGCTGTCCTGGTCTCTGTACTTGAACTTCCAATATGAGGGAGGGCAACAACATTCGGAAGTTTTAATAACGGATGGTCTGCTGGAATAGGTTCCTTTTGAAACACATCTAGTCCTGCTCCGGCAATCTCACCAGCCATAAGGGCTTCATATAATGCCTGTTCATCGACAACTGCTCCTCTTGCGGCATTAATAAAAATGGCGGACTGCTTCATTTTCTGGAAGACTTCTCGGGTAAACATGTTACTTGTCTCAGGTGTAAGTGGTGTCAGGCAGATAATGTAATCTGACTGCTTCACAAGATCATCAAAAGATGCGTAAGTAACCCCTAATTGCTGTTCTGCTTCAGGTTTTCTTGTCCGGTTAAAATATAGGATGTTCATGTCAAATCCTGTTGCTCGTTTCGCAACGGTTTCACCAATCCTCCCCATCCCGACAATCCCAAGTGTTTTATGGTGAATATCCTGACCCGCTAAAAGAAAAGGACTCCAAGCTTGCCATTTTCCCTCTTTTACAAACTCTGCCGCTTCCACAATTCTACGGGCAGCAGCCATTAAGAGGCCAAAGGTTAAATCTGCTGTTGTATCGGTAAGGACATCCGGAGTATTGCAGATGGCGATTCCTTTTTCACTAGCCGTTTTTAAATCAATATTATTAAATCCAACAGCAAGGTTTGCTACAACCTTTAGATTTTTTCCCGCTGTTAGAACACTTTCATCTATGGAATCCGCAAGTACTGTAAAAAGTGCATCTGCCTTTTTGGCTTCTTCCATTAAGATATCTCTAGGGACAGGAATATCATCATGTTTCCACATATGCACGTTATATTTTTCTTTTAATGGGTTCACAAGTGCATCTGGAAGCTTTCTCGTAATATAAACATAGGGCTTCATCTCGTGTCACATCCTTGGGCAGTTTTACTATTAGTGTAACATATTTTCTACGAGAAGCTTCCTTTTAACAACTAGATTGGATTATTTTGTATAAAGCCAATCTAGCGGCGGCAGATGTAATTGTTTGATTGGAGCACCGGATATTGGGTAGAATTCTGCTAAAAACCGTTCATAATCACTGGCTTGCCGTAATATTTTACTTAACCGTTCTTCCAGTACTTTCTTTTCCTGTTCAGAACGGGTGATATAATAACTCTCAATACAATCAAAATAGTGAAGCGGAAAAACTAATCGTGAATAGAGCAACCGCCATGAAAACGAGGATAAAGGCGCAATGCTCTGATAATCTTCATAAAAGTTCCTTAATTCGACTTGATAGGTTTGGATATTGCGAAAATATCGTTCCCTCGTCCACTCCGCCAAGTCTCGGCTTCGATGATCAAATACCCAATCAAACGGATTTTTAATCATGTACTTGTCATAAGGTCCCCAAGTTTTACTTGTAAACCGCTCATGACAAACGGTCCCGTTATCAGTTTCTTTGGGTTCATCATCAATTTCCGTATCGACTAAATATTGAATGGCATTCTCTGTCAGACCTAAATAATAAGGGAAAGAATCAACAAACATTCGCTCAAATTCATCTTCCGGTGATTGAAATAAAAGGCCATTCCAAACCCTTTCCATTTGCTCAAGACGTTTTTCCCATAATGTTTTCCATTGCCCAATCCGGCTTGCCCTTTCAATTTGAAACGGAACCCGTCTGCCTCGTTCATGGAACCTAGCTAGCTTTCGGCCTAACTTAATTTTCCGCTGTTCTTCCATTTGCCGATTGGCTAGTACGCAATATTGATTTTGTTCCCATGTGGTAATTAAGCTGCCTTCTTTAGACGGTAAAAAAATGGGCACATTTTGGTCCCCATAATTTCGTAAATGTTCCGCAATCTTTTCTAGTTCTGATATATCCTCTTCTGCCTTCCCTGCCGGTTTAGAAATCAAATAAAGCCAGCCATTTCCCCTCAAAGCCTCATACACATCTAACTTCACATATTCTTCTACCGTAACCCCATATTGATTCTCCAGCATTTTTTGAAGCATCCTCACACCCCGCCTCATTTACCTGTCTTACCCTATGTATATGTATAGCAAATAAAAACTTGATGTTTTTCAAAATAGTGAATAGGTTAAATAAAGCTGGGAATGATAACATTTTAGTTTGTTAATTGGAACTGCAATTGCATAAATTAAGGGAAAAGCGTATATATATAGTGAAAATAGAAAGTGCTGGAACTATTGTTTTTAGTATCAGATTTTATTTCACAAGGAAAAGGTGATCAGGAATGGCAAACGACAAAAAAGTGGATCTAACTGAGGAAACGGCACGCAAATGGTTGAAAGAAAGAGGCGTTGAAATTAAGGACATCGCAGATTTGGTCTTCTTTTTACAGGAAAAATATCATAAAAATTTAAAAATGGAAGATTGTCTTTCCAATGTGGAACGCGTTCTGTCAAAACGAGAAGTACAAAACGCGATTCTTACAGGTATACAGCTAGACGTACTTGCTGAAAAAGGATTATTGGAAGAGCCGCTTCAATCGATTATCGGGACGGATGAAAGTCTTTATGGTGTAGATGAAATCCTCGCATTTTCCATTGTAAATGTTTATGGTTCGATTGGTTTTACTAATTATGGCTACATTGATAAATTAAAGCCTGGCATTTTGGCTCATTTAAATGATAAATCAACCGGTGAATGTCATACCTTCTTAGATGATATTGTCGGTGCGATCGCTGCGGCAGCCTCAAGCAGACTCGCCCACCGTGCCGCACATGAGGCCGAAGAGTAGAGTAAGAAAAGCGCTGGAGCTAGACAATTCTCAAAGTTAAAAACTTTTATACTTTTCTATCTAAATAAGGGATGGAGTGATCTCCATCCCTTTTACACATCCCATTCGTCTAATGTATCAATGGAATACGTTGGCTTCCGGTCATATCCCGTTAGCAATTCTTTGGTGGTGACTCCTGTATGAACGAGCAAAGTATCCATGCCGGCATTCATGCCCGCTAAGATGTCGGTATCATAATAATCCCCTACCATCAGCGTTTCTTCCTTAGAGGTACCTAATACCTTTAAGGCCTGCTCCATGATAATCGCTTCTGGCTTTCCGATAAACGTCGGCTTTGTTTGGGTCGAAACTGCGATAACCGAGGTGAGTGAACCGTTTCCTGGGAGCAGCCCTCTCTCTGTCGGGATAGCGATATCTCCGTTTGTTGAGATAAATTGAGCCCCATTGCGGACTGCCAGGCAGGCTACAGCTAATTTTTCATAGCTGATTTCACGGTCAATCCCGATGACAACAAAGTCAGCCTCTTCCCCCGCAGCTCTAAAACCTTTCTCCTCAATCGCTGATTGAAGTCCCTCTTCCCCAATTACAAAACACCTAGCATCCTTTTTTTGTTCAGCAATATAATTAGCCGTCGCTTGACTTGTCGTAAAAACAAGCTGCTCCTCTGCCGGGATGTCAAAGCTGTTTAATTTATCAGCCACCTGGGCTGGTGTCCTGGAAGAATTATTAGTTACAAATAAATATGGAATATCTTTAGCCTTCAGTTTTTTCACAAAGTCAGATGCCGCCTCAATCCGTTCTGTTCCTTTATACATCGTGCCATCTAAATCAATCAAGTAGCCTTTATATTTTTTCATTTTGTAGAATCGCTCCTATGTATACCGATTGTGATCTTAAAAGTGAAATAGACCGTATGAACGGTCCATTCATTAGTTTTTAAACGCTGAAACAGGTCCTAATTCATTGACTAAATAATCACGGACATTGGTTGAAAAACTCTCTAATTCATGGAGATACCGTAAAAATTGTTCCTGCAGTTCGTGATGAGGAATCTCTAGATAATCCTGAACAAGGTTTTTCCGATAAAGAATAAGGACCTTTAAATTTTCACCAGTTGTCCCACTAATCACCTTTTCATCGATTAAAATATCAATAATATCCTCATAACTGCCGGGGTCACGCATGATAAAGCCATCGATCATGCTATTTCCAACATCTAAAATTGACTCAATCATCATTTGACATAGACGCTCCAAGGCTGCCCTTTCAAGAGGCGTTGACCATTCCTTTTGACCTCGGAATAGACGGATTTGTACTTCTAAATATTTCAGCATGCTTTCAATTTTTTCTCTGTCAACAAAATACACCTAGTCCACTTCCTTCCGCCGTTCTTATTGTATGTAATCATTCCAGTTCTTATTGTATCACAAACCAAGCCTTGCGAATTTATTAGCGGACAGAAATCATGAAACTTGTCCTCCCAACATGAACGCAAATTTGATACTATAGAGGAGATGGAAAATAGTTAAACCAAAAAGGAGACAAACGAATGCAGGAACGTTTTTATTTATACGATGATACAGAAAATACAAAAACACGATTTGTCAGTTTTGTTGGCGAAAATCAACGCTTTGATTTGGCCATTACGCAAACAAATCGCCATTATGGAAAATCGTTAGTTTTAGATATGCAAGGAAATCGTTTTGCCATTATTGGCCCAGATGACTTAGAGGAAGAAGGATATTTAGAGTTTGCATTTCAATTAAACGAAGAGGACGCAGAGGAACTGCGCAGCTTTTTAGCAGAAATCGTCTAATGAACAACACATGTTTTTCACTCCACGGTCTCATAATAAGGGCAAAAGGAGTGAAACCATGACAAATAAAGGCTCTGAAAAATATACAGAATTATCAAACGTTGAAAAACAACAAAATTATCTGACGGCGCAAGAGTTTCCTGAAGGTCCCTATGGTTCACCAATTCGAAAAAATCAACCAGTTCAGAATAAAAGTACTCCATGGGAAGACGGACAACGTTATTACAGCAATTTTAACTATGAAAATAAATCATTGCATCAGGATATTCCAAGGCAGATGGAGGGAGCCCATCCGACCCATGATGATCCAAATATAGATAATCAAGCACCTTATGACAATTAAAAGGGAAAGCGCCTTGACCAGGGAAAAAAGTAGTTCATTTTTTCCCTAGGGGCTTATGACCCCGAGCCCCTAGGCGCTGGATCTGGATATCAATAAAAAAGAAGGGTCAGTTTACTGATCCTTCTCATTTTTTTACTTTTTTCAATACAAAAAAGGCACAGCCAAAGTTGCAATATTCGTATAGATACTCACTTAGGGTACTAATTTTGGTATCAAATGTAGCCTTTTGGTTTTGATCATCAAAAAAACCCTTAAGACGAAGCTGCCCATATCCCCAATCACCGACAATATAGTCATACCTCGCTAAAATATCACTGTATCTTGCTTTTAAGGCTTCTTCATTATACCCATTTCGATATTCCTGGATGATTTCATATGTGGTATTGTTGATCACAATCATCTATCTCACCTCGTTTTTAACCGACAAATTCCTACTTTCCATTATACCTGATTCACCATCAATTGCTAAGAAAATAAATGCCTAGATTGGTCATCCTATGTATAGGAGGTGCTTTAAACTTGAAAAAGTTACTCATAATCGCAGGATTATGTACAATAACTGCATTAAGTGGATGCTCAAAGGATACAGGAAAAAATGATGTATATGACGAGAGCGGAAACACCATTAACGTAAATAATAAACGGCATGAACTTTACAATGAAGGCGGAAGCCGCGGTATTCGGAATACGAGTACAAGCTATGGTTATGTTCGTCACCAAAAGAGCCCATTAATGAACGATAAAATAGCTAACGATCATTACACTGCTCTTGACCGCGAGCAACTAGCTAATATTATTAGTAAGTACAGTGCAGATATTCCAAATGTCCATGACGTTGCCACACTGGTCACCGACCAAGAAGTGTTGATCGCATATGATACGGATTCTAAGAAACGGAACCTCACAGCGGACCAAGTGAAAAAGACGGCCTTCTCGGTGGTACCGCGTTATTACCATGTTTATGTGTCAGATAATTCTAAATTGATGCGTGATGTGGAGAACCTTGCAAGCCTTGATTCTACGAGCCGGAATGCCCGTCATACGGTCAATAGCGTGATTAAGCAAATGTTAAAGTCGCCTCAAGGAGCACGGTTAAATGCAAGTGAAGACGAAAATGGCCGAACACCGGATGACTTTGATATCAACAAAACTCCAAAAGCTAATAATAAAATAATAAACAATGCCAAAAATACGAATCAAAATTCCAATATGAGCAACAAATAAGAACAAATGCGCAAGCGCCTTGATTAGCCCGACAAGCATAAGACGAGCCGGCNNGGGGCTAGGCGCTGAAGCTGAGAAAACGAAAAAGAGTTCATGCCTGGGTGGCTGAACTCTTTTTATTTTAAGCTTCTTTAGCCTCTTTTTCACCGAGCATTTGCTTATGTTTGGCTGCTGCATTAACTTGCTCATCGGCATGGTATGAGGAGCGAACAAGAGGACCAGCTTCACAATGGCTAAAACCTTTACTTAGCGCAATTTGCTGGAATTCCTTAAATTCATCAGGAGTATAATACTTCTCAACCTTTAAATGACTTTTGGTCGGCTGCAGATATTGTCCAATTGTCATGATGTCAACGTTGTTAGCTCTTAGGTCATCCATAACTTCCAATATCTCTTCTTTTGTTTCTCCAAGACCAATCATTAAGCTGGATTTAGTTGGAATGCTTGGCTGCATTTCTTTGGCACGGCGGAGGAACTCCAGTGAACGGTCATATTTAGCGCGTGCACGTACTCTTGGAGTTAATCGTCTAACAGTTTCAATATTATGGTTAAGAATATCCGGCTTGGCATCCATTAAGATTTTTAAGTTCTCTTCCTTTCCACCCATATCCGATGGAAGAACTTCAATACTTGTAAATGGATTTTTACGGCGAATAGCTCGTACCGTTTCAGCAAATACAGCTGCTCCGCCATCTTTTAAGTCATCCCGAGCAACAGCCGTTACAACGACATGTTTTAGGTTCATTAATTGAACAGAATCGGCAACTCTTTCTGGCTCTTGCCAATCGAGTTCTGTTGGAAGACCTGTTTTTACCGCACAGAAACGGCAGGCACGTGTACAGGTATCCCCAAGGATCATAAAGGTTGCCGTACGTCTTACGGCCCAGCATTCATGAATATTAGGGCATCTAGCTTCTTCACAAACGGTATGAAGATTTTTTTCCCGCATCATTTTTTTTAAGCCTGTATATGACTCATTGGTATTTAATTTTATTTTTAGCCATTCCGGCTTACGTAAAATTTCTTCTTTCTTGCTCATTTTTACACTCCTCAAAATAACTTATATGGTTCAATTTGAGCTCTTCTTCTGTCACTTTATCATACTAGAGGATGAACAACAAGCAATTAAAATTGGATTACCAATTATTAACCATAATGAAATATCAGAAGTATCACACACTAATCTTGTACATTAATTGGAAGGAGGATTCCTGTTGCGGGCTGTTCTAATTATTGGAACCATCCTTATACTTTTTATTTCTACTTTGTCTGTCAGGGATGCTCATGCACAAGAAACCGATCCCTATCAGGAAAGAATGAAGCTTTATAAAAAAGTGGAAACCATTACTCAAATCCCTTGGTATTACTTAGCAGCCATTGATCAATACGAGAGAAGTGTCCGCCTAGCTCGCAGAGATTTACCAAAAGCTGATGGTGTCATTGGTATTTATTTTCGTCCTGAGGTGTGGGCAGGTTTGACCAATCCTAATCCAAACGAAAAGAATCCGGCTGTCATTCAGCTTTTTAATGGTATGGGCGTTGATGGAGACGGAGATGGCAAAGCGAGTTTAAAGAGCGATGAGGATGTTTTATATGCATTCGCAAATTATCTCCTTTCATACGGTGTTGATCCTGATAATCTTAAAATTGGGTTATGGAACTACTATCATCGCGATCGAACAGTTGGCATTATTGCTGGGAAGGCTAAAATTTACCGCCAACTTGGGCGCTTGGATTTAGATAAACGTGTTTTTCCTGTTCCTTTATACAGCAATCACAGTTACCGTAGTACCTGGGGCGACGCGCGCGGCTGGGGCGGCAGAAGAATTCATGAAGGAACTGATATTTTTGCTAATTATGGTGTTCCCGTCCGAGCTACGGCCTATGGGATTGTTGAGATGAAAGGCTGGAATAAGTTCGGCGGCTGGAGAATCGGCATCCGTGATATTAATAACACTTATCATTATTTCGCCCATCTTAGCGGCTTTGCTAAAAATCTTCAAGTCGGACAAGTGGTTGAACCCGGTATGGTCATTGGCGGTGTAGGCAGCACCGGATACGGTCCTCCGGGAACTTCCGGAAAATTCCCACCTCATTTACATTACGGAATGTACAAAGATAACGGGATTACCGAATGGTCATTTGATCCCTATCCACACTTAGCACAGTGGAAACGGTTGGAACGGATAGAGCTTCGAAAAACGAAAAGTTCCCGTTGAGAGAGTTTCCCCTTGAAACATAGCATACAAAAAAGGACTATCCTGATTTGGATAGTCCTTACTAATTGTTCTTAGTTAGTTTTTTTAGTTTCACTCTTGCTTGTGTCCGTCTTTTTTTCCGGTATCTGTATGGAAGGTGTTAGGCTCCCTCCATGATTATAAAATTGCGGTACTTCCCCTTCCACAAGGGTTCCACCAACCGGTATGCTTTGTTTTAGCTTCGTCACTTTAGTTGCAAATGGAGTAATAATTTGCACCGAAACCTCTATATCTACAGAAACCTCCATCCACGTGTTGTTGATTCCCATTTCTTTTGTGGCAATATGCACATCCGGTTCTACTTCACCGATGGCATGAAATTTTACTGGTATTTTCGGGCCAATATTTCCCAATAAAGTGATATTCGTTGCCTGCCCTAAAGGAATATACCAGACAATTCCGTCCTCTTTTTCGGTATTTTCTGTTTCGATTTCCACATCATTTTCCAATAGTGCAATATCACCTTTTTTAGCTGTTTTTAAATTCTTTTGAATCTGAGCTGTGGTTTCTGCCAGTACTCGATTGATTAAATCTGTATTTAATTGAGCATTTTGCCCTTTGCCGTTACTGCCTGGTACTATTTTAATCACATCATTATTATCACCAACATTGGTGGTACGTTTGGTAATGGCTCTGTTGATGACAAGTGAGGCGATATTCCGTGTTTCAGATGTAGCAATTCTCATTAAAGTCGGCTCAATCCCCTTATTCACGAGCCATAATCCTGAAGCAGTAGAGAACAAGAAAAGGATAAAGGATAACAACAGGACGTAGCGGAAAGGCAGAGGCCCCCGTTTGCGAAGCCGTCTAGAAAACTTAGCCAAGTAAATCACCCCTTCTTGTTATATGTATGCACAAGAAAGATGAACTAGCCCATAAAAAAGGAGCAGCTGAAGCTAGCACTATTGCAAACCAAAGAAAAATGCCTGCTAAATATAGCAAGCATTTAAATCATTTTAAGCAAAGCCTCTTTACCGATCATTCCCTTATGAATTCCAAGTTCCTCTGCTTCCCATGTGACCGACTCTAAAGGGGCGTTTAGAAGCTGCTCAATCGTCCGGACGCCGACAGCCCGGCCAGCAATGATTTTTCGATCTCTTAGTTTATCATTTAATAGGCCTACGTCTAATGCACCACACATGATATAGCCCTTATCATTTGAAACGGTTAGCAAGGTGGTTTTAGGGAGTAAAACAGTAACAGCCAAGAAGGTATGGCCATTAATTTCAATTGGTGAAAGCTCAACCAAAGGTTCCTCACCCCTTTCCTTACTATCACTGTATGATTAGAAGGATTAAAGGGTGACAGGCTATGGTCTATTCGTGTTTTTCCAACTCCCATTTTAATAAGTCCCGTAAGAATTCCGGGAGAAGATAGTTCTTGTGTTTATGCGGTAAAACCTCTTTGAAAAAATGACCAAAGGTAAACATATCGGGAAGCGCCAAAGTATAGGTTTTATCTTGTTCCAAGGACGTATCATTGATGAAAATTTGATCATCTGCAAAGTGGATTCCCTCATAAACAAAAATCCCCAAGACGGTCCCTCTAAAACCTAGGCCTTTTATTTCTCTGCGAGCTAATTCAGCACCATTTGTTTCCGTAAGTATTTTTTCCAGCTCCTCCCCAGTCAGTTCAATGATGCATGGATTAATGGGATGAGGACAAATTTTAAGCAAATCATAGGTCGTTACCTCACCAGATAATGAGCCCAAGAAAAGACCAGCGTTTATCATCGCACAATCGGTTTGGCACCACTCTCGTAAAGCTTTGCACAGTAATTGCGAAAGATTTGTTTCATGAAAAGAATCATGAAGTAATGGGTCCTTAAGAATGGTTATTTGTTGATTGAGAAGCTCTTTCCCCTTTTCAAAAAGGTCCGCAATTTGCTCCTGTTCGTTTTTGGACTCGGGGATCTCCTCAAAGTCGTAAAGAATGGCTTTTTTATTTTCAACATCCTTATCCTCATTGACGGTGAGTGTCATATGACCGACATAATGACCAAATTTCCCCGCGGCTCCAATTAGTGTCTGCCCGACGACCTCCCCTTGTTCGAGGAAATGATGGGTATGTGCCCCTAAAATCACGTCGATTTCTGGAAAATTGGCAGCTATGTTTTCATCATCTTGAATTCCAAGGTGGGAAAGTAAGATGATTATATCAGCCTCTTTCCTTAAAGGCTTCAGCCATTTTTTTAGCTCTGAAATTGGATCGGTGATTTCCCATCCCAGCAGATTGTATAGATGGCTAAAGCAGGCAGTGAGGCCAATGACCCCAATTCTAGTTCCTGTTTTTGTGTCATAGATTTTATAAGGTTTGACCCAATTAGGATAGCCACCATTGATTTTAAAAAGGTTTGCGTTAAGTACATCGAAGTCTGCATCATCATATAGATGATCCAAATCTTCATGGGGAAGATTAACTCCCTCATTATTACCAATCGTAACAGCTGTATAGCCGCAACTATTTAGCAGTTCAATATTCCCTCTTCCCTTCGTTGCTTCCGTATAAGGATGCCAGCGGTCAATGAAATCACCAATATCAAATAAAAAAAGCTCTTCTTCCCTGGTGTGGTAATACTCCTTTTTTTCCATAAGGAAACTGTGGATTCGGGGCCAATGCTCCAAGTGGCTGTGAAAATCATTTGTATGAAAGATATGTATTGTTTCCATGTTTGTCCTACCCTGTTATCCCTTGATAGATTAAGCGCACCCCAACAATGATGAGGGTGGCCCTGATAATGATGACAATCGTTTTACTCTTAAACCTCGTATTTAAATAGACACCAACCTTTGCACCAATCCATGCTCCCGGCACTAAGGCCAAGGCATAAAGCCAATTCACGTTCCCTAACGAGATATGTGTGATGGAACTAAGGATTGAAGTTGGTAAAATCATGAACATCGATGTAGCTGTCGCCACATGCGGCGGGAAGAAAAATAGCAAGATCATCGTTGGTACCATGAGTGAGCCGCCGCCGATTCCAAAAATTCCTGATAGGAACCCGACGACAAATGCAATCACGACTCCTAAAATAGGGTTAAAACCATATTCAAAGGAGCGGCCGCTATTATCGGTAAAAGTACGGACAATTCCTTTATTCTTGGAAAACGGAAGCGGCTTTAATTTGTCCTTAACGATTAGGACGAACGAGACAAAAAGAATAAATGTACCAAAATAGATGTTAAAAGAATGTAAGCCCATTTTTTCCGTTACCCATGCACCCAAAATACTTCCTGGTCCGCTGCCGATTAGAAAAATGAGTCCGCTTTTATAATCGACCGTTTTATGCTTCATATAAGCAAGTGTCGATGATAAGCCGGTAAAAATCATCGTAAACAGCGAGGTACCTACTACCACTTGTGGTGTCAAGTGATGGAAGGACGGGAGGGTTGCCAGGTAAAGCAAGGCAGGAACGACAATAATTCCTCCTCCCATGCCAATCAGGGAGCCGAGTGAACTAGCTGCAATTCCTATTAATATTAAGAGTATCCACTCCATTTGTGTTCACCTTCTAAGTCTATAGTTCATTAAATAAATCGAGCTGCTTGGGTGCGAGCCCTTCATATGTGAGCTGTAGGAGTTTCATCATTTCTTTTGCATTATCGGCGGCATCCCCGCCGGAGTTATTGTTAAACAGAAGGTATACATGCTTACATTCCGCTGCCAAATTTTCGATATGAGCCTTCCATTCCTGCAGTTCCTGTTGATTATAGCGATAGAGATATCGGACCTCCCGCCAGTTATCCGCATTCCGCTTCTGCCAGCCGTAAACATTGCGGCCATGAAATCTTACGAGGACTTGGTCTTTTGTGGTAGGCTGCAGAACAGTGGGAATAGATCCTTCCCCTGATTGCGGCTCGTCGCAAATACTATGAATCCATTTTTCTGATTTCATAAATTCTAGTGTTTTTTGCCGATAAGCAGCGGCAAACCAGGATTGGTGCCGGAATTCTAGGGCGCAAGGGATGTCCCCCATTTCTTGTCTGCACCATCTTAGATAATCGACATTTTCTCTTTTACAATCAAACCAGGGCGGAAATTGAAATAGGACCATAGCTAATTTGTTTTTTTCAATGTAGGGTTCTAATGACTCTTTAAAGGCTTTGAACATGGTATGTATGTTGTCAAACGGAAGTTCTCCCCGCTGATGGCCGGTCATCCCTTGATAGGCTTTGACAATAAATTGAAAATTATCCGGGGTGTCATTGACCCACTTTTCAGCATTTCGTTTAGGCTGGATGGCATAGAAGGCGGAGTCCACTTCCACGGTTGGAAAGTGTCCGGCATATACCTTTAGTTTATCTCTTGAGGTTATTTTATCTGGATAAAGGCTATCATGGTCGCCCCAACCGGTTACACCAATGTAGATCATGTCTGTCACCCCTATCTTATAATAGCATAACCATTTTTTGTTCTGCCAAAATAACGGCAGCTAGTGTTGGTTTTTTGCGATCGGAATTGTTGGTAGATTAATTCCGCGAGATTTGTGAGTTTTTCCGCCGGTTTTTGGTTTTTTTCCGTCGGTTTTCTAATTAATTCCGCCGAATATCAATTTATTTCCTCAATATAGCAGCGGAGCCATTAGTATCACAACACACTTGATATAAAAAATACCCGCCTGCCATAAATGGCAACCGGGTAAATTTATAATATATTATCCAATAGAGCCTTCCATCTCAAACTTGATTAATTTTGCTTAAAACAGCGTGAAATGATATATATATATAAGCGGCTGAAGCTTAATATAAAGCAAATTTTTTAAATAACTTAAAATACAAAATAAATTCATTTCGGCACAAAATCGGCACGGTTCGAGCAAGTACTGATGCCACATAAACAAGGATTTTCCAGGGTTTCAAATGCAAATATCATCCCTTATGTAAGGATGAATAATGGTATTTCTTTCGGATAATGTAAGTAATGTTTATTCCAAAGTAAAAGAAGCGAGACTCGCGTTACCGATCCCCGTATAAGTAAAATACAATACCTGTATGCCGTCCGGAATGGTAATATCAGCGGAATATTCTGTCCATATGTTCGTAAACCCAACAGGTATTTTTCCGAGGGCCGGCCCGTTCCATGATGTTTTGACTTCAAAAGTTCCATTGGCATACCCACGCACCTTGATTTTGACTTTTCGAATACCGTCGCATTGGAAATATTTAAAACCGGCTGTAGCAGAATCCCTCATATTAGCAATGTATCCGATTTCTTCATCCCCATCTTTTCCATCCTGTGTAATCTTCGGAAATCGTCCGTCCATCCATGCCCCGAGAGAACCCGAATACAATTCCTCATCCTTACAGAATAGATTGCATGCCACATAAGCTGGATATTCTCCGCGACCCGCTAGTGGTCCTCCATTGGACCCGCAGGATGTCATCTCTACTTGGGGTATTGTGCCATCTTCCCTAAATTCAATCGGTTCAACACAGCCCTGTCGGCTGAAAACTGTTCCGTTGGTATGCCTGTGATAAAAGATGTACCATTTCCCATTAATTTCAACAATACTGCCGTGGTTATTGTAACCATAATACATAGGCTTGTCCGCTGGTTTGTAAGTATCGATATGAAGATCGGCATTGCTTACGATGACTCCCTGGTAGACAAAGCCTTCTGTCGGATGTTTGCTAGTCGCATAGCAAAGCTCATGCATGACGATAGAGGAGTAGATAAAATAATAAGTATCTCCTTTTTTCCTAATGGACGGCGCTTCAAAAAACTCATGTCCTTCGTACCCGCTGCCTTTGCTGTAGGGCTCACTTGGTGCAATAAAAACTGGTTCTTCCATAATTGTAAGCATATCCGGACCAATTACCGTCGCCATGGCACCCTTTCTTGATTTGTCACCAGCTGCACAAAAGCCAGTGTACAAATAGGTTGTGTCGCCTTCGGTCAAGACCCCTGGGTCGAATTGAGGCTGGTCGCCCTCTTTTTCCCCCAAGCGTGTTCCATCTGAATAATGCACATAACCGTAAAATTCGTAACGGCCCGCCGGCGAATCACAGACGGCTACCGACACAACGGGGACTTTGTCAAGCACATAATAGAGATAATACCGACCATCTGAACCTACTGTGACATCTGGTGCATAAAGACACATTCTGCCATCAGGATTGAGTGGATCATCTGTTTTTTTGTAAATGACACCTTCATACCGCCAATCACCTAAATTATCCACTGGTGCAGACCAGCACACATAATCGTTTATGCAAAAGACATGCCCGTTAAAACGATCATGAGAGCCATACACATACACTCTATCATTAAAAACATATGGTTCTCCATCAGGAATATATTCCCACGATGGAAGATACGGATTGAATCCTTGCTTCATCCTCACTCCACTCCTTGTATCTTAATAAATAGGTTACTTTAACAGCAAATAAAAAATATGGAAATTGATTCAAAACTATATACGTTTTGCTAACCGGATTACATTCCAGGATAATTTGGGCAATAAAGCTGAAACCAAACCATTTTTAATCGCCGCATTACCATTTGAATGTGGAGCTACCGGTGTGCCTTTAGCTGAATTAGATTGTTTTAAGTCATCGTTTTCAAGCACAATATGCTCCACAACCTCATATCCCTCAAAATTACGAATATCGCACTCTAGTTCCAAGCTTTCCTTTAGATGGCGGTTTACCGCAAAAATCGTTAACTGTTCATTTTCTTCATTATATACAGCTGCTGATTCTAAATAAGGTACATCCGTAAAATCCTTGCTATCGTATTTTGGACTTGAAATAATGGGGTTTAGGGAAACGCCGCGTCCAAATACAGATGCGTGCATGTATGGATAGAAAATAGTCTGTTTCCAGGCTGGCCCATTTTCTTCCGTCATAATAGGTGCAATTACATTTACCAATTGGGCAAGACAAGCGATTTTTATGCGGTCAGCATGCTTTAATAACGTTATCAGCATGCATCCAACCAATAGGGCATCCTCAAAATTATAATGATCTTCCAGTTGCGGAGGTGCAATGCTCCAAGGTTCAATTTTCCTATCTGCTTCATTACTGTGGTACCAAACATTCCATTCATCAAAAGAAAGATTGATATTCTTCTTCCCGCGTTTTTTCGCTTTTATATAGTCTGCTATGGATATGACTGAACGGATAAAGTCATCCATTTCGAGGGTCATTGCCAAATAGTTAGAGATGTCATTATCACGATTGCCGTAATATTGATGAAGCGAAATAAATTCAACATGATCATAGGTATGATCCAAAACAGTTGCTTCCCAATCTGCAAAGGTCGGCATCCCTCGGCCGGAGCTTCCGCATGCAACAAGTTCAATTGTTGGGTCTACCCACTTCATGACCTTGGCTGCTTCCAAAGCAATTCTCCCATATTCTTCAGCTGTTTTATGACCGATTTGCCAAGGACCATCCATTTCATTTCCCAAGCACCATGTTTTAATTTTATGTGGCTCTTTAAACCCGTGGGAAATCCGCAAGTCACTATAATAAGAACCGCCCGGATGGTTACAATATTCTACTAGATTTCTTGCTGCATCAATCCCGCGTGTTCCTAAGTTAACTGCCATGTTTACTTCAGCATTTACTAATTTTGCCCATTTCATAAATTCATTTGTACCAAATTCATTGGTTTCCGTAGTACGCCATGCTAAATCAAGCCTGCGTGGGCGATTTTCAACCGGTCCTACGCCATCCTCCCAGTAGTAACCGGAAACAAAGTTTCCACCCGGATAACGAACGATAGGAACTTGGAGCTCTTTTACCATTTCCATCACATCTTGACGGAAACCATTTTCATCTGCTTGGGGATGACCTGGGTCGTAGATCCCGCCGTAAACGGCTCTTCCCAGATGCTCAATAAAAGAACCGTATATACGATTATCAATCTCAGAAATTTTAAAATCTTTTTCAAGTACCATTTTTGCCTTCTGGCCCATATTTTTCATCCTCTCAATATATTGCTTTTAGTAAGTGTTCTTTTCAATAAAATTACGCCTCTTTATCTGCGTACCTTCCAGTAGTACTCTTGAAAACAAATTACATAGTTTGACTCTTTTCTTGCTTTTGATGTCATTATTTATGTTCTTTCTCACTTATCTAAAACATTAAAAGTAGTAAAATCCATTCATCATTTCTATTATTAAATTAATTTCTTGGATTTTTCAGAAAAATGATACATAATATAATTGTTATATTCTATGATTCTATATGGGAACTCTTAGGACCCAATGCGTATTATGACAACATGAAGATTAGGAAGGAGGGTACTATGACAAATATTTACTATGTAGAAACTGAGGCTACACACACAAATAGTTTTGTTTTTGATATTCCTAAAGGTCATGACTGCTGGCTTCTTGTCGTTACTCACACTCCTGCTCTTTTCTGGGTCAATGGAAAAATAAAGGAATATCCTAAGCACAGTGCGATATTATATCAACCACATCAGAAAATTTACTATCGGGCTTGTGCTGAAAAGTATGTAAATGATTGGATACGTTTTGATACAAATGAACCTTTTGTTACCGAATCAGTGCTTCCACGTGGTTTACCTTTTTCAATAGCCGATCCGGAATATTGCCACAAGTTATTTCAGTTACTTGTTACAGAGCACTCTTTTAATAAAGATTTTAGAGAATGCTCAACGGACTATTTGTTAAGAATTCTATTTAATAAACTTTTGGAATCCTACTTCCAGACTGAGATTACCCCACAATATTACAACCTTATAAATCTTCGTACAGAAATTTACCATAACCCTGGTAATAATTGGACGGTTTCTAAAATGTCAGAATATTTGCACCTTAGTCCCGGCTATTTGCAGGCACTCTATAAAAATACCTTTGGTATCTCCTGCATGGATGACGTAATTATCAGCCGAATTCGGCTAGCCAAAGAATATCTGATGCATGGTTCCTATACAATTGCTGAAGTCGCATTTCGCTGTGGTTATAACAATGTAGAGCACTTTTGCCGACAATTCAAACAAAAGACAGGATATACTCCGGGTAGCTATCGGAACAATGTTGTCAATTCATACAGTGAAAAGGAGTCAATCCTTTGATATTGTAGAAAGAATCAAACAACTTGATTGATCCAAGGTTTACTTGGATCAATCAGTTATATACTAATCATTGCATCCGGTATATTTAAACCAGTCAAAAAAAGCATTTCCATTTACACAGTACATACCTAGGAAAGTACCTGTAAAAGTCATAGTATGCGTTCCCTCATTGCAAAGGCCAGCTGTCATTCCTTTGCCCAGGTTTCCCCAATCTTCCTCAGGAAGTTTATAATCAAAGTAATAGTAATCTCTATCGCATCTGATTCTAAATATAATCTCCTCTTTGAAATTAACCTTTTTCTTATCTGTTATAACCTCAATATCATGTACTTTTTTTCTAAGACAAACGTAATATTCCCCATCAATTTTTGTTAAGAATTCTTCATAATGATAACTATCATTGTAGTAAGCTGTTATGCCGGCTTCAAAGTTTTGATCATCAGCATTAATGGACATGTTAACTTCTGCGGTACAGTTAAAATGCTGCTGTCTCTTTCCAATAAACGAAGGAGATTCTTTATCTTCTGATAGTGTTTTACTTTCTCCTATAATTTTGATTGCGCCCTTACTTGAAGATAAATCATAGTTTTCCATTTTTGGATTACGTATAAAATTCCAATTTAAATCCAACGTATTGCTCTCAAAATGATCAAGCCAAGTATCACTTTGTGGGAAAATATCTTCTGGAAGAGGCCCATTCATTTCCATTTTGATATAACCATCATTTCCTATAACCGGCCATCCATCGCTGGTCCAAGTGACCGGAGCAAGAAAAGTTTCACGGCCAAGATTATGAAGCATACTTTTTAATGGTCTCACCCCTAAACACAAAAGCCACCAGTTCCCGTTTTGATCTTCTACCATATCTGCATGACCTGTACACTGTATCGGACTGTTTGTATAGTCTCTGTGTGAAAGAATGAGGTTGTGGGGGCAGCCTTCATACGGGCCCCATGGAGACCTACTCCTGAATATGGTCTCCATGTGAACATATTCAGTCCCGCCCTCTGCAATCATCAAATAATACCAATCATTGATTTTATTTAAATGTGGTCCCTCCGGATAACGTCCACCGCTACCTGAACAAATATGTTCAATTGGAGACAATCTTTCTCCAGTAATTGGATCAATAATCGAAAGTGCTATTCCCATTTTCCCTTCTACCGTTGCATTTGAACAGTAATATACCGTTCCGTCATCATCAAAAAATAATGATGGGTCTATCCCTCCCTGGTCTACCCATACCGGTTCCGACCAGGGTCCACTTGGATCCTTTGCGTGCACAATAAAATTACCACCATGAGACACATTAGTTGTTGTCATATAATACATGTCATTATGGAATCGTATGGTAGGCGCATAAATCCCCCCAGATGCCCGCGCATTTAATAGTTCATCCTGTGATCTTCTAGTTAGGCAATATCCAATAAGATTCCAGTTAACTAAATTCCTGCTATGATAGATTGGGACACCTGGAAAAAATTCAAAACTTGAATTTACATGTAAAAATCATTACCCACTCTGCAAATGCTCGGATCCGGGTTAAATCCCGGTATAATCGGGTTTTTGTACATCCTCTCAATCACCTTTTCCTAGTAACCACCATATATGAATCGATCATCCCTTAAGTCCTGACATCGTAATCCCTTGAACAAAGTATCTTTGTCCTATGAAGAAAAGTATGAGTAAGGGAATTACCGTTATTAAAGAAACGGCCATAAGCATCTGAACTTGTGAAGAACCGTATGAATTCTGAAAAAACTGTAAACCAAGTGCGAGCGTAAAATGTTTGTCACTATTTAAATAAATTAGTGGTGTCATAAAGTCATTCCAATGAAAAGCAACTGACATAACTGCAACTGACATCAAAGCTGGTTTTATTATAGGTAACAGAATTTTATAGTAAATTTGAAATGTATTTGCACCATCGATTTTAGCAGCCTGATCTAGCTCTGCTGGTATTGTCTTAAAAAATTGTCTCAGAAGAAAAATATTAAACGCCCCGCCGCCAAAAAATGAGGGTACTATAAGAGGCTTTAATGTATCTAGCCAACCTAGTTTTGAAAATAAAATATATGTTGGAATTAAAAGAACCTGATTAGGCAGCATCATTGTTCCAAGCACGATTGCAAAAAGGATGTTACTGTAGCGTGATTTGAACCTTGCAAAGCCATATGCAACTAAAGATGCTGAGAATACTGCTCCTAAAGTTGCTAAAACAGTTACTATAATCGTATTCCATGTGTACCTTGTAAAATCGGCATACTGCCATCCCTGAATAAAATTATCCAATGTGAATGTTTTTGGTATTAATTTCGGAGGTATTGTATATGCCTCAGAAGGTACTTTAAAAGCAGTAGAAATCATCCATAAAAATGGAAAAATAAATACTAAAGCTAATATGATCAAAATAATATAACTTATAGTAAGATTAATTGTTTCAACCTTTCTTTTATTCTTATAATTCAATGTCGTTTCTTTTATTGCCACATTTGCCTGCATTTTTCCGCCTCCAAAAATTAATTCTCGTAGTATACCCAGTATTTAGAAGTACGGTTTACAATTAAAGTTATAATCAGGATTATAATAAATAAGATCCACGCTAATGTTGAAGCATACCCCATCTCACCATATTTGAATGCACTGTTATATATATGCATCATATAGGTATAGGTAGCATAGTTAGGGCCACCTTCTGTTAAAACAAAAGGCTGCATGAAAACTTGAAAGCCACCTATTATTCCCATTACTAGATTAAAAAATAATGTTGGTGTTGACAGAGGAAGAGTAATATGAGTGATCATTATAAGGCGACTCGCACCATCTATTGAAGCACTTTCATATAATTGTTCCGGTATATCCTGTAACCCAGCAAGTGTTATGATAATAGAGTTGCCAATCGTCCATAACCCCATAATGATAATCGCCGGCATCGCCCATTTACCATCACTTAGCCAATTCGGACCATTTATTCCAAAAAATGAAAGAACATAGTTTATGAGACCGAATTGTGCGTTAAAAATCCATCCCCACAATAATGTAACAGCAACACCTGCAGTTATATACGGTATATAAAAAGTGGTTCTGAATATTCCCATTCCTTTTATTTTTTTGTGATTTAGTAAGAGAGCAACCAAAAATGAAAGTATTAAACTTAATGGGACAGAAACTATTACAAAATATAAGGTATTGCATAGAGATTTATAGAAAAGAGGATCTTGGGTAAAAGCTTTTTTTATATTGGCTAAGCCTATAAAATCACCTGTTCCAGTCATATCAGCATTTGTAAAGATCAGCATAATGGAATAAACTACTGGATATAATGTAAATATTATAAAACCCAAAATAAATGGTGATGTATACAAATAAAATTGCCTAGCTTCCCTTTTTTCACTGCTAATATACTTCTTTTTCATTTTTTCACCCCTCAAGAGAAGAATTTACAAAGGGAGGATCTGTCCTTTATGTCTTCCTCCCATTGATTTAAATTACTTACACTATTTACTTTGCTTTTGATGAACTTCGTCAAGTGCAGCTTGTATTTGTGGAGCATATTTTTTCACAGCGTCTTTAGCCGAACTTTGCTGAGTTGTAATTTGTTGATATATTTGTTCGAATAAGTCTGCAGCTTTATTAAGGGATCCACCCCAAGGATTCGTAGTTGCATCCGCCAATCCAGTAAGATAGTCAGTCTGTTTTAAATCCGTGTTTGGAATAGTCAGTTTACTGAAAGTGGTGTCAGCAGATTCCTTCAATGCTGGAATTCCTACTTTGGCGTAGATATCATTTACTTCTTTATTCATAGAAATTGTCTTTATGTACGCCCATGCAGCCTTCTTGTTCTTTGATGCCTTATTCATACCAAAACCTGTTTGAAATTTAATATTCGTATTTTTTCCATTTGGATCATTAGGAGGCAAAACTATACCCCATTTAAAGTTATTCCCTATTTTTTGGGCTATGTCTTTAGCCTCAAACAATCCTAATGGGTACATGGCCGCTTTTCCTGATACAAACATCTGGTCCATAGGTATACTTTTAGAAGCAGAATCATCAGGTAACGCTTTTGATTTTATGAGGTCACTAAACAACTCTAACCCTTTTATTGTTTTTGGATCATCTACGGTCTGTTTGGTCCAATCACTGTTATATGGACTGCCGCCATATGGGAAAGATGCAAAACTATGATTAATCCAATGTGAAACAATAGCATAGTTCCTTTTAGCTCCAGAACCTGAAGAAACTTTCTTTGAAATATTCTTAAAATCATCCCAAGTCCAATCATTCGTAGGATATGGAACTCCGGCTTTGTCGAAAATTTCTTTATTGTAAGCAAACATGAAATCTGATTGAGTTGTTGGCATTCCTTCCCGTTTTCCATCCGGATCTACATACCCATCATCTGCCCCCGGGGTAAAATCTGCAACATCGATTTTATCCTTTTCTAAATATGGATTCAAATCTTCTAACCATTTTGAACGAAGACCTTTCCAGTCAGGAGACATCATAATAACATCAGCAGCATTCCCTGCTGCCAGTGCCGCATCAAGCTTCTGATCAACACTATCTGCTGGAAGCCATATTTCATTAACTTTCACATCAGGATACAATTTTTCAAATACTTTTGTAGCTTGTTTTCTGGCCTGGAGTTCTTCTCCGCCACCCCACCCCATAATAGTGAGTTCGCCAGAAATCGTTTTCCCATCGCTTTTGCTGCTAGACTGACTACTATTGCTTCCACAAGCAGTGAGAGACAGTGCTAATGCCCCAGCTAACACTGATGTTAAAAGTTTTTTCATACATTTTTCTCCCCTTTTTATTTTTTTCAAAAAATCTAAGACTTACAATTCTCATATCACCCCTTTTATTGAAATCGTTTTCAACTTTCCCCTGCTTTTTTGTTACAACTGTTCAATGGAAACTATTTCTTTTGATCAACTCTGATGTCTGCAAAAGTTTTTGTAACTAAAGCGTTTCCAACTTATTTAATAGAATAATAATATAATTATTCCCTCCATGCATTGACATTTTCATATAAATAATTGATATATTCTAAGGTTCTGCTGTTAAAGAAAGATTAAAAGGGAAATTACTTCCTCAACCCTTGCATTGATTAGACTTTGTGTTGCATCCTCTAAATGTTATTAGAATAAAAATAATATTTTTTAAAAAAATAAACCCAAAGAACAGATCTTTGGGTCAGTTTCTAACTATATTTCAAATTATTAAGCACTAAACTTCTTTTGTTTTTTTTCAATACGCTTAAAAGCTATTGTCGAACCAAACATCATCACAATGGACATAAGACTCACCGAAAAAAATGGAATAAATCCTGGGAAAACGGATAACGGAAAACTTAATAATAGAAGCACTGCTACCATCAAAATAGTAATGTGTATATTAAGAGTCCCGATATAAAACGCGTATTTGAAATATTGAAAAAACCTTAATTCAAAATGTACGTAAACAGGAAAAAGATATAGCAGGGTGATCAAATACAAACCAATAAGGATTAATAAAAGAATGGACAGAATGTATTGAACGGTTCCCCCTATTGCCATAACGAGCCTATAATCAATAAATAGGAAAAAGCCGATTGCTCCCATTAGTAGTCCCACTAAATTTGCATGAAGGAACTCCTTTTTATAGGTATTAAAAAAGATTCGAGAAATGGGGATATCCGTTTCTTTCATGTTCCACTTTCTTACCACTGTAAATAACGCCACAGTTGCGGGGATTATCCCAAGAACTATGAATCCGGTTAATGTAAAAAGAATCCATAAGATATTTACCAAAGCCATCTTCCAAATCCAATCACATACAGTGAAGAGTCCCCCCATCACTCTGCCCATTGGCATATGGTATCACCTCTTTAACAATTTTTTATTTATATGTTTGAAATAATCAGCTATTCAATAGAAACCTGACAGCTATTCTTACTATTCATTCAGTTAGTCTGAAACTACCGGGACTGATTTCTTACTTTCTTCTACCACAAAATACAGGGAAAATTTTAGAATCGTTTTCACTTTAGTGACTACTGGTCTATAAACGCATTTCGTCAAAAATACTCTTAGAAGAATTCCAGATTTTTCAATGTAAACAATTTCTATCCTCTTATCTTAATAAATTCCGCAGCTATCGTAATTGCAGTGTATCGAAATCTTTAATCAATTTCCTTCGCTTTGAGGCTTTTGCTTACAATTCTTTTTAATTCCGTTATTTCCGAACGAAGTATTGACGGAACTACCTAATCTTTAACAATACCTGCCGTACCAATACCCTTCAGAAAATCTTTTTCACCCAAAAACCTCCTTCTAACCGAATGATAAAACTTGTAGATTATTATAGCATTACATTTAATGTTTGTATAACCAACAAACTAAGTTTCTTATGATTCTATTCTCTCTGATGTCCCCTTATTTCCGTTAATCAGAAAAATATCATACCCATCTCTGGATTTAGTGGATACTGGTTTTTGAGACATTTTTATTTTGGAGGATTTGACAATGAAATTAGGATATGCACGAGTTTCCAAGTTGGAGCAAAATTTGAACCTTCAATTAGATGCCTTGAATAAAGCTGGTGTTGAGGAGATTTTCCGATGACCAGTATTATATTTATCTTGCTGAAAATGTAAGCGAATTTGATACTGAAACCAACATTTTTGACTAAATAAACAGATAAAGGTGCTCTCGTTGTTTATATACAAACAACGAGAGCACCTTTGGCATAATTATGAACTGATTTTTTAATTTTAGATAACATCCGCAATCCTTCCTGAACTCAAATGACAATACTTAAGAAGACCCTGGCTCAATCGTTAAAAAAGAAGAGGGCGTTAATTAATAAGTCTATGAATTGGTTGACTGGATTAAGGTCATTATCAGTATTGACAATTCCAATTGAGGAAACTTATTTTCATGGTAGAGTATCTTACAAATCCTATTGTAGTGGAAAAAGTAAATAATTTCATCAATTATTACAATCAAGTTCGACTTCAGGCAAAATTAAACTACCTGTCCCCTATTGAATATAGGGAACAGGTAGCTTAGGTGTTTTTTCTGTTGTCTCAAGTGAGTAGGTCAGTTCACCAAAACCTAATTAGTTTTTTTATTTTATGAAAATACTAACAACTATGGATTGAAACTTCATACGTTGGCAAAATAAGTCTTATGGTGATTACACTGCTTACGCTAAATAAATAAACTAAGGTTAATTCTTAAAAAAACAGTTGGTGAGAAGATATGCCTTTTAAGAACTCAAAACGGATAGATATTAATAAAAATAAAACTGAGATTAAGTCTATTCAAGACGTTTATCAGCAGGCAAAAAAGTCAAGTGATTTTTTTCAATTTTCCCCCCTTAAGCGGGAGGATTACCTACTTATCAGTTATTACAAGTCTATGGTAGATGCAAAAGCGATAAATGAGCTTTTGCTTCCAGTAATAAAGGAGAACTGTAAAAAAGTTAAGTCACTCCAAGAATTGGAACAATTAATCCCCTTTGAAGAGGTTAATCTTTCAGAAGACCCCAACGACATTGAAAACAAGCTAATTAAAGGCTTTGTCACTGTTCAATTTAGAGATCTTAAAGAGTTACTTGTTATAAATATTCAAAATGAGGAACTTGGATATAGAAAAAATAATGAAACCGAGAATGAATTTAGTGTTATAGGCCCCAAAGTTGGGTTTATAGAAAACATCAATGTTAATATCCATTTATTAAGGAAAAAAATTGCTGTTCCGGAATTAGTTTTTGAAGAAATGAAACTGGGCTCTCTATCTAAAACAGAAATAGCGATTGCCTATATCGAGGGGGTAACAAACCCGCAGTATATCCAAACGGTCAGACAACGATTAAAGGATATTGACTTTGATGTCATCTTTGACAGTTCACAAATTGAACAGATTTTTTCGGATAACTCTAACACTCCATTTCCGATATTTTTATCAACTGAGAGAATGGATCGAGTCGTTTATGCCATGATATCAGGGCAAGTTGCTATATTTGCTAACGGTTCACCCTATATCGTGACAGGACCGTCTACTTTATTGGATTTTTTTATCTCTCCAGAAGATTATTTTCTGTCTTGGATATTAGGTTCATTTTTTAGGATTATAAGAATTTTTGGGGTTATTTTTTCCATGTTTTCTACTTCGTTATATATAGCCATACTGACCTTTCACTATGAGGTAATACCAGAAGATTTACTTCAACCTTTAATAAGCTCGAGGGCACATGTTCCGTTTCCTCCTGTATTGGAAGCCATATTCCTGGAAATAACCATTGAGCTATTACGTGAGGCAGGAGCCAGGCTTCCAACGAAGATTGGACAGACGTTAGGGATAGTAGGGGGAATTGTGATTGGACAAGCTTCTGTTGAAGCAGCTTTAACCAGTAATATCTTGCTGATTATTGTCTCTTTATCTGCCCTTGCTTCCTTTACCACTCCCATTTTTAAGATGTCTAATGCTATCCGTCTTCTGAGGTTCCCATTTATTATTTTAGCTGCTTTATTAGGCGGATTTGGTATAGCGATTGGATTTGTTCTTCTTCTTAGTCACCTATTAAAATTAACGTCATTAGGGAACCCCTATATGGTTCCTCTTTATCCTTTTAGAATAAATAGCTTTAGAGATAGTTTTATTCGATCATCATACAAGTACACAACAAAACGAAGCCGGTTTTTAAGACCGCTTTCTCTTATCAGATATAAACCTCAAGAAAATAAGGATGATTCTAATGAATGGGCCTAAGTTGAAATTTAGCATTACTTTCTTAGCTGTTTTATTAACTTTGACTGCCTGTAATAATCCTAATAATAAGACAATTAATGATATCCAAATTCCTTCCGTTTTAGGATTAGATAAAGGAAAGGATAAGTATATTGGAACCATTCTTTATACTGACTATACAAAAGAAGAGGAGAAGGGAGAAACTACAATCTTAAAGGGGAAGGGATTGAATACAAGGACAATCCTGCAAGAGATGGATGAGCAGTCTTCAAAGCCAGTTGAACTTGGAAAGTTGAGTTTATTGTTATTTGGCAAAGAATTAGCCGAAGACGGGATCGCTTATTTTGTAAAGACTATTTGTAGAGACCCTTTAGTAGGAAGCAATATGTATTTGGCTGTCTCCGAGGGACAATCAGGTGAGTTATTAAAGAACAATAAAAGTAACAGTAGTGACCATATCGTCCGCTTAATTGAGCATCGATATGAGAAGGATGATTTACCTCTTCCGAATATGCATAGTTTTTTATTTGATTATTATGGTGAAGGAAGAGATAATGCCATACCACTCTTAAAAGTAAACTCCGCGGGTAAAATAACCATTGGAGGATTAGCGGTATTTAAAAACGATAAACTAATAACAACACTCGATGAAAAAGAGACGTTCTTATATAAATTACTAAGAGGAGAAACGATAAGAGGAGATAGTGTATTTAACGTTAAGAATGAAGATAGAAAAGGAACAGCTGTCTTTACAGTTTTATATGGGGAAAATAGAAAAAGATTCATAAAAAATCATTCGGTACCAAAGATTCACTTTTATATGGAGTTACAAGGTATGGTGAAGGATTATCCTACTTGGTTGGACCTAAGGGAAGTTTCCCCAAAATATATGTTAAAAAAACAACTAGAAGAACAAGTAGAAAAAGAATGTAAAAAGCTTCTTCATAAACTGACTGCCAATAAAGTAGATCCACTTGGTATAGGTGATTTGGTAAGAGCAAAATCTAGAGATTGGGATGAAAAAGAATTTTATGAAAATATCTATCCGAATGTTCAATATGATATGGACCTAAATATCGAATTAACACGGGCAGGTATTGGGGAGTAAGGTGGAGGATTATGGGCAAAGAATTAAAGGAAAGTTTAACGGTCTCTCCCTTTTTTTTATTTTTTCTTATCCATGGGGCACAAACGGGTGTAGGTTTACTTGGATTTCAAAAAGAGATATTCAAGGGTGCGGAACAAGATGCATGGGTCTCTATCCTTTTGGTGGGAGCGGCCTTTCATATAATTGGAGTGTTAATGTATTTTTTATTAAAGCATGCCAGAAACGGGGATATCATGTCGCTGCACAAGGAATTGTTCGGCAGATGGATGGGGAATATTTTAAATCTTCTTCTATATAGTTACTGTATATTAATCGTATCGATTGTGATCAGGTCTTATTTAGAAGTGTTAATGACATGGGTATTTCCAAGTACTCCTTTATGGATTTTTTCTTTCATTCTCTTAATTGTCATTGTCAATATTGTTAAAGGTGGTTTTCGCGTAATTACAGGAATTTGCTTTTGGGGAGTCATCCTACCAAGTTTTTTATTCTTTTCAGTGTATTATCTTATTAAGTACGCTCATTGGTCAAACTTATTACCGCTGTTCAATCATGGGATCCATGATTATTTTGTTTCCGCTAAAGGTAGTATGCTAAGTTTTGTTGGACCGGAATTCCTGCTTATTTACTATCCTTATATTAAAAATAACTTACATTCTCAAAAGTGGTTTCACTTTGGAATGGGCTACACTACCTTGTTATATTTTCTAGTAGCCATTTTTACATTTGTTTACTTTAGCCATGGGCAGCTTTTACATACGGTGTGGCCAACGTTAATTATGTCCAAAATTATTCGTTTCCCGTTTATTGAAAGGTTTGAATATGTGTATATTTTTACTTGGGTTTTGGTCTTTTTACCTACATGCTGTATAGCCGTTTGGGGGGGAGTACGCATACTAAAAGAATCGATTGGAATGAAGCCGGATATAACCTTGTGGGTTTCAGTCATCCTTATTCAAATGATTGTTACACTCTGCAAGGATACGATCGATGTCAACAAAGTGGAGTCCATAACCATTTTATTTAGTTCTATTTTTCTTTTTACCTATTTACCTGTATTAAGTATTTGGGTTTTTATAAAGAACAAAATGAAAAATACTAATAAAGAGATCGTTAAATAAATTTCGAAATAAACGTTCCGAAATTCTCGTATTATCCTTCAGTTTATTTGAATCAAAGATGTATGACGAATTTACAATGGAAGAGTTTGACAGAATGGTGGCTGTAAATGTACGTTCCGTTTTTGAGGGTGTTCAAGCAGCTGCACCACGAATGAGTGAGGGTGACAGAATAATTACAATCGGAAGTGCTAATGCCAATGTAACAGGTTTTCCAGGCTTGAGTCTTTATGCCATGTCGAAAGCAGCTGTAGCAGGTATGACTAGAGGATTAGCAAGGGACCTTGCCTTAAAAAGAATAACTGTTAACAATATACAGCCTGGACCTGTTGACACTGATATGAATCCAGCAGATGGTTCTAATGCAAAATTACTAAGAGAAATTATCGCTATAGGAAGATACGGTAAAGCTACTGAAATAGCAGATCTAGTTGCCTTTTTATCTTCAGAACAAGCAAGTTATATAACTGGTGCTTCCATCGATATAAATGGCGGTTTTATGATATGATTTCTTAAATATCTATTTCGGAAGGTGTTTTTTCAAAATCTTTAACATTTTATTTTAAATAGTAACTATTGATGTTATTACAATTCTTCCTATATCTCAATAACTTAAAAATGAGGATTTTGGAAGAAATAGCGATTGTTAATAGAATAATTATAGATTATCAACCATATGAAGAGGAGTTTCTTGAACTGCTTTCAAAGATAGAATATTTAATCAAAAGGGCTATTACGATAATTAAAAACAAACCAACTTTCGTTTACGTTTAGGAACAAAAGTGTGGAAACAGAAAATGAGCGTAAAGCAATAAAGTATTACGAGGTTTCTGATACCGAGTTAATGGGGGACACTACTTATAAACCCTTAGCGATTGGACAGAATATATCTAATACTAAAAAACTTGCTGAGAATTACCTCTGTGGTAGAGAAAATTTTTGAGATGAATTGAAGAAGCATCCAAAGGCATGACTGGATTAAGGTCAGTATTAGTATTGTCGTTCTTACCCATTTTCATTCTTTGTGGTGCAGCTCTGCTGCATGAGTGGCTAAAGGGATCGTTACTTGACGTTCCCTTTTTTTGTACCAAAAAGCAAAAATAAAAAGCGTTATCGAAATCGTTTTAAAGGATTGAAAGGAGATAAGGGAAGATGGCAACATTTAGAAAGTTACCAAGTGGAAATGGCAGGCACGTGTTTCATATGATGGTAAAGAAAGCAGCATTGGAACATTTCGCACGAAAAAGGAAGCTGAAATTGAAGCTGCTAAAGTTGAAGAACGGATTTACTATGGTCAAACATTAAATGATAGAAACATGCTGTTTGATGATGCAGTGAAGGATTGGCTTGAACATAAGAAAGCAAATGTAAAGGAATCAACATTTGTGCAGCTTGAAGTAATTATTAGAAATCACGTTTTACCCACATTTGGGCATAAAAAAATCATGACAATTCATAGACCTGAAATAAAAAGATGGATTGCTAAATTTGGTTCAAGGTTAAAATATCTTTCAGTAATAAAAAGCATTTTTCATTATGCTGTTCATGAACTTGAAGTACTTGAAAAAAATCCGGCTGATAAATTAAAGGTTCCTGTTCAAGATAGTGTTGCTATTAAAAAGGAAAAAGTAAAATATTTCAGCCTTCAGGAATTAAATCAATTATTGGATTTCATGAAAACATATAAGCATCAACGCTTTCCTGAATATCAGCTTTATTACATGTTAATGTCCTTTTTAAGCAAAACCGGTTTAAGAATATCTGAAGCTTTAGCTTTAAGATGGGAAGATATTGATAGAGATAAGATAACCATCGATAAACAAACTAGCCGTGATGATAACAATAAAGTGAAATTAACAACATTAAAAAATACTGCTTCTTATCGTACAATAAAAATTGAACAAGAATTAGTACGTGAATTAAAGAAATTCAAGCTAAAGCAAAATGAATTAATTTTAGGAAATCCAAGATTTCGCCAAAATGAAGATGGTATTATTTTTCAAAATTATAACGGTCATTATCTCACACCTTCTATTATTCGTGAAACAATGCAGCCATATCATAAACAAGCCAGTGTTGAATATAAAGGCACACACACGCTGTCCTGCTACTTGAATCAGGTACAAGTCTGAAATGTGTATCTAATCGTTTAGGACATAAAACCATCAAAACAACGGCTGATACTTATCTTGATATCACCGAAAAAATAGAAGAAGACGAACTTCAAAAGTTCGCCTCCTACACTCAAAGATAAATCAAATCGGCACGCCGGCAATTTTACCTTTTATAAAAATCGTCAAAACCCTTGCCCCACAAGGGTTTTTTCAATATTAACCAATAGAACCTTCCATTTCGAACTTAATCAGACGGTTCATCTCAACGGCATATTCCATTGGTAATTCTTTTGTAAACGGCTCAATAAAGCCCATTACGATCATTTCAGTTGCTTCTTGCTGAGAAATTCCGCGGCTCATCAAGTAGAATAACTGCTCTTCAGAAACCTTCGAAACCTTCGCTTCGTGCTCAAGAGATATATTGTCGTTTAGAATTTCATTGTATGGGATCGTATCAGATGTTGATTGATTATCCATAATCAATGTATCACACTCAATATTCGCACGAGCTCCATCTGCTTTGCGTCCAAAATGAACAACACCACGATATGTTACTTTACCACCATGTTTAGAAATGGATTTAGATACAATCGTTGAGGAAGTATTTGGTGCTAAATGGATCATTTTTGCACCCGCATCCTGGTGCTGACCTTTACCTGCAATCGCAATCGATAATGTCATACCACGTGCGCCTTCACCTTTTAAAATAACCGCAGGATATTTCATGGTTAACTTAGAACCGATATTACCATCAATCCATTCCATTGTTGCGTTCGCTTCACAAACCGCACGCTTGGTAACAAGGTTAAACACATTGTTTGCCCAGTTTTGGATCGTTGTATAACGGCAATAAGCATCCTTTTTAATGATGATTTCTACAACCGCACTGTGAAGAGAGTTAGTTGTATAAACTGGTGCTGTACATCCTTCTACATAGTGTACAGATGAACCTTCATCAACAATAATAAGAGTACGTTCAAATTGACCCATGTTCTCAGAGTTGATTCGGAAGTATGCCTGTAATGGCGTATCTACCTTAATACCTGGTGGTACATAGATGAATGAACCGCCAGACCAAACCGCTGAGTTTAACGCTGCGAATTTATTATCCGTTGGCGGAATTACTTTTGCCCAGTGTTCACGGAAAATGTCTTCGTTTTCTCTTAAGGCAGAGTCTGTATCCTTAAAGACTATTCCTAGCTCTTCAAGGTCTTCCTTCATGTTATGATAAACAACCTCTGATTCGTACTGCGCAGATACACCAGCAAGGTATTTTTGCTCTGCTTCAGGGATACCAAGCTTATCGAAAGTAGCTTTAATTTCCTCTGGTACTTCATCCCAAGACTTCTCGGATTTTTCAGATGGTTTTACATAGTACGTAATTTCATCAAAGCTTAAAGAATTCAAATCTCCGCCCCACTGTGGCATAGGCATATTGTAGAAATGCTCAAGAGACTTTAAACGGAAGTCAAGCATCCACTGTGGTTCATTTTTCATTTTTGAAATTTCTTCAACAATCTCACGTGTTAACCCACGTTTCGATCGGAAAATGGAAACGTCTTTATCGGCAAAACCGTATTTATAATCCCCGATTTCAGGCATCTTTTTTGCCATCGTCGTATTCCTCCTTCATAAACGATTGAAGCCTTAGCCCAATCGTTTTACTTTTGTTCCTCTTCCTTTAATCCCTTTTCCATTGCCTTCCATGCTAATGTTGCACATTTAATTCTGGCAGGGAATTTAGAAACACCTTGAAGTGCTTCAATATCACCTAAATCAATGGAATCATCGTGATCATGACCTAACATCATTTCAGAAAAAATCTCTGATAATTTAAGCGCCTCTTCAACTTTTTTCCCTTTGATCTCATGCGTCATCATCGAAGCGGAAGACATCGAAATCGAGCAGCCTTCTCCTTCAAACATAGCTTCCTTGATGATTCCATCTTCGACCTTAAAGGTTAATTGAATTCGATCACCACAGGTAGGGTTATTCATATTGATCGTGTGGCTGCCATCCTCTAAAATCCCGCGATTGCGGGGTTTTTTGTAATGGTCCATAATTACTCGACGGTATAATGCATCTAAATCTATATTTTTAGAAGACATCGCTGAAATACTCCTTTGTTTTGACAAGCCCTTCAACGAGTTTATCAATATCTTCTTCAGTATTGTATAAATAAAAACTTGCACGTGCAGTAGCAGAGGCTTTTAGCCATCTCATCAGCGGCTGAGCGCAGTGATGGCCGGCACGGACGGCAATTCCTTCTGCGTCCAATACGGTTGCTACATCATGCGGGTGAACATCTTTAATATTAAACGTAATTAGTCCTGCACGCTTAGCTGCATCAAGCGGACCATAAATGGTCATGCCCTCAACCGCAGATAATTTTTCAAGCGCATAGGCCGCAAGCTTATGTTCATGCTCGGCAATATTGTCTAAACCAACCTCATTTAAAAAGTCGATGGCCGCTCCTAGACCTACAGCACCAGCAATGATAGGAGTGCCGCCTTCAAACTTCCAAGGCAGTTCCTTCCAAGTTGATTCTTGCAAGTGTACAAAATCAATCATTTCGCCGCCAAATTCGATTGGCTCCATGTTCTCAAGCAGATGTTTTTTTCCATATAGAACACCAATGCCGGTAGGGCCGCACATTTTATGTCCAGAAAAAGCCAAGAAATCACAATCGAGATCTTGAACATCGATATTCATATGCGGTGCACTTTGAGCGCCATCAACGACCATAATAGCTCCATTCTCATGAGCAATTTGGGCAATCTCTTTAACGGGATTAATAACGCCAAGAACGTTAGAAACCTGCATTACAGAGACAATTCTCGTATTAGGCGTAATCGTTGCCCGAACATCTTCTAGTGAGATAGTGCCATCTTCCTGAAGCGGGATGTATTTTAACTGGGCACCTGTACGTTTCGCTACTTGCTGCCATGGAATAATGTTACTATGATGCTCCATGTAAGTAATTACGATTTCGTCGCCTTCCTTTAAATTGGCAGCTGCATAGCTGGAAGCTACCGTATTAAGGGAAGTTGTTGTGCCTCTTGTAAAAATTACTTCCTGTATGGATTTAGCATTTATGAATTTACGAACCTTTTCCCTTGCCCCTTCATATGCGTCCGTAGCTCTAGTTCCGAGCGTATGAACACCGCGATGGACATTGGAATTAATTTCACGGTAATATTTTTCAATGGTCTCAATAACCTGAATCGGCTTTTGGGAAGTAGCTGAGCTATCCAAGTAAACCAATGGTTTACCATTCACTTCTTGATCAAGGATTGGAAACTGGCTGCGAATATCTTGGATGTTCATTAGCGAACTTTCCTTTCAATCACTTCAGTTAATTGTTTCTTTACTCCTTCAATTGGAAGTTGGGTAACAACCGGTGCAAGGAAACCATGAATAACTAAGCGCTCTGCTTCCGTTTTCGAGATTCCACGGCTCATTAGATAATAGAGTTGAACTGGATCAACGCGTCCTACAGAGGCAGCATGACCTGCAACAACATCATCTTCATCGATTAAAAGAATTGGATTGGCGTCTCCACGTGCTTTTTCACTTAGCATAAGGACACGGGAAGTTTGCTCTGCATCAGATTTCGATGCACCATGTTCAATTTTACCGATGCCGTTAAAGATGGAAGTCGCACTATCTTTTACAACCCCATGATTTAAAATATTTCCGACCGTATTTTTACCGAAATGAACAACCTTTGTCGTAAAGTTTTGTGTCTGGTCACCACGGCCGACTACGACAGTTTTCGTGTCGCCAGTTGAGCCATCGCCAAGTAAGTTTGTTGTGTTTTCAGAAATAGTATTTCCTTCGTTCATAAGGCCAAGAGCCCATTCAATCTGGGAATCTCTACCTGCTACACCACGACGGTTGACATAAGTGGTAATCCCTTTTGCCAAATAATCAACAGCCCCGTATTGAACTTTTGCGTTCACATTGGCGATAACCTCAGTCAAAATATTTGCAAGAGTATTTGAGGTTTCCACTGTAGAAATGTAGTTTTCTACATATGTGACAGCACTATTGTCTTCTGCGACTACAATCACATGGTTAAATAGGTTTGCCTCAGCATGATCTTGTACAAACACTGCCTGGATTGGTTCTTTAATTTCCACATTTTTCGGAATGTATAAGAAAACTCCTCCGTTTACTAATGCTGCATGAAGGGCAGTTAAACGGTTTTCATCCATATTGATGGCTTGAGTCATGTAGTATTTTTTCAAAAGGTCGCCATGTTCTCTTGCAGCTGTCAATAGATCTGTAAAGATAACACCCTTACTTTTCAGCTCTTCAGATAAAGTTAAGAAGGCAGGAGTCTGATTTCGCTGGATATAGAGATTTTTATTTTGATCCTCTACATTTATTAATGCTTTTACTTCCTCAGGAAGTGCATCTAGTGATGGATAGGCATCACTTTTGACTGTGTGCTGTTGGAATTGTGTGAAATTCCATTTCTCTATTTTGGTTTTATCAGGTCTTGGCATGGAAAGCTGTTCGAATTCGTTTAGTGCTTTAAGCCGGAATTCTTCAAACCAAGCAGGCTCATTCATTTCTTTCGAGAACGAGCGGACAAATTCCTGATCAACTGGTAATTTGGTTTCTGTTGTCATTGTAATCCTCCTAACACTCTGTTACGCTTCTTGCCCAACTGTTTCATCTTCAATGCCAAGCTCTTGTTTGATCCAGTCATATCCTTCTGCTTCTAAGCGTTGTGCCAGCTCAGGTCCGCCTGATTTAACAATACGGCCTTGCATCATAATATGCACATGGTCAGGAGTGATATAGTTTAAAAGACGTTGATAGTGCGTGATAATTAGGCAGCCGAAATCTTCTCCGCGCATTTCATTAACACCCTTTGAAACAACCTTTAGGGCATCGATATCTAGTCCAGAGTCAATTTCATCCAAGATCGCGATCTTTGGTTCGATCATCATTAATTGAAGAATCTCGTTACGCTTTTTCTCACCGCCGGAGAATCCTTCATTTAGATAACGCTGTGCCATATCCAGGTCCATTTCAAGGAATTCCATTTGCTTATCCATCTTACGGATAAATTTCATAAGCGAAATTTCGTTTCCTTCACCTAAACGGCTGTTAATAGCCGAACGTAAAAAATCGGCATTTGTGACACCGTTAATTTCGCTTGGATATTGCATTGCTAAAA
The DNA here is from genome assembly GCF_002585305.1 of Bacillus sp. AFS037270. The sequence goes on from NZ_NUNF01000005.1 coordinate 42,066, forward strand.
ATAGTCCTGCACGTGCGCGCTCATCTACTTCCATTTCAAGAACATCTTGTCCGTCTAGAGTAATTGAACCGCTAGTTACTTCATATTTTGGATGTCCCATGATGGCAGATGATAAAGTGGACTTACCAGTACCGTTTGGTCCCATGATAGCGTGAATTTCTCCACCCTTTATTTCAAGGTTAACACCTTTTAATATCTCTTTCCCATCAATTGCTACATGTAAATCTTTGATCGTTAAAGTTGATCCAGCCATATTTATACCTCCGAAAAGAAAGTGTTGTTAGCTTGCAAAGCAAGTTTGTTTTGTAGTTCTATTCTCATTTTATTCTCATTACAATCTTATAACAAATGAAATGTATTAGCAACTCTTAAACAGTAGAAACAGTGCAAGATTTTCATTAAGCGATTACTAATTGAGAATACAAAAATAGGTATGATCGAAAATTCAGACATTAACCCCTTATGTAAGATAGACCCGAATAAAATCATACCTTATTTTTTAAAAATAACCAAGGAATGAATTCATCTTCATCCAAACTACTTTTTACCATAAAATGAAATAAATAATAAAAACTTTTCCGTTACCTATAGGTTGCTTAAACTATATATTCTTCATTCGTGAAAACAAAGAACCAGTGCTATTTCGCACTGGTTCCATCACTTTATTAAAGCGGTCAAATTATTAAAGATTATTATTCTGCAGCTAGAACCGCACCTTGATATTTATCTTTAATGAATTTTTGAATTTCTTTTGATTTTAAAACCTCTACAAGTGTTTTAATTTCTGGGCGGTTTTTGTCCTCAGAGCGAACCACTACAAGATTAGCCGGTACAACATCACTGCCTTCAAAGGCAATTCCATACTTACCGATGTCAATTCCACCTTCTAATGCGTAGTTGGTATTAATAACAACTGCATCACCTTCGCCGCTTTCGAAAGAAGATGCTAATAATTTAGCTTCAATTAAAGTAGAGAAATCAAGTTTCTTTGGATTTTCAACAATATCCTCTACCCTTGCATTAGCGCCAACGCCTTTTTTTAGCTTAATTAAACCTGCTTTTTCAAAAATAGGTAAAATTCGTCCATGATCACTAAATGAGTCACTCATAATAATTTTGGCACCAGTTGGAAGATCTTTTAGACTTTTATACTTTTTAGAATAAATACCGATCGGTTCCTTATGAATTTCACCAACACTAACAAAATCATAATCCTTGTTTTCCTTCATTTGAAGATCTAAATAACCTGGTGTTTGGAAATAGTTTGCATCAATTTCTTTATCCCTTAAGGCTACATTTGGAAGAACATAATCTTGGAAAACTTGCACTTCTAGATCGATTCCTTTTTTCTTTAACAAAGGTTTTGCAGCTTCAAGTACTTCAGCATGAGGTACGGCAGATGCACCGACGATTAATTTTTTGTTGCCATCTTTTCCTTCCTTTGCCGCATCATCTTTAGCAGCGCCACAAGCTGACAGAGCAAATGCTAATAAGGCAATTACAATAAGACTAAATACTTTTTTCATTCTTTTCTCCCCCTGTTATCGTTTGTCAGTTTTCTTTGTAAAATAATCTCCAATAAATTGGATGATAAAAACTAAAATTAATATCGCAACTGTTGCAATTAAGGTGATGATTGGTCTATTGCGCTGAAAGCCTTCCAAGTATGCAAAATGTCCAAGCCCTCCAGCTCCAATTACACCCGCCATTGCGGTGAAGCTGACTAAAGAAATGGCTGTGACGGTAATACCTGAAATTAATGCCGGCAATGATTCGGGTATTAGCACCTTAAATATAATATGTCCATGTGTGGCTCCCATCGATTGAGATGCCTCAATCACACCCTTGTCAATTTCCCTGAGTGCAATTTCCACCATACGTGCGTAGAAAGGCGCCGCCCCAATGATTAAGGCTGGTAAGGCTGCGTTCGCACCGAGCATAGACCCAACTAGTAATTTCGTAAAAGGAATTAACAATACAATTAAGATAATAAATGGGATGGATCTAAAAATATTAACAAATCCAGCAATAACAATATTTATCGGTTTATTTTGCCAAATATTTCCTTTTTCCGTTAAAAACAATAAAAGACCGAGCAACAAGCCCAGAATAAATGTAGCAAGCACCGATATGAAAGTCATATAGATGGTTTCTTGGGTTGCAGCATAAAGTTGATCCCAGTTTAATGTTTCCATTATGTTAGTCATTGCTTAACACCTCCACACCGATTTGCTGTGAATGGAGATAATCGACCGCTTTTTTAATTTCAGTCGTCTGTCCATCAAGGTGAATAAATAAGGAACCATACGATCCATTTTGTGTATGCGATATTTTACCTTGGAGAATATTTACGATCACATTGTAATCCCTAATAAGGTTTGTAATTAATGGTTGTTCTGCCGACTCACCAACGAACGAAAGCTGAATAACCTGTCCCTGTGGATAACGTTCGAGTAAATGGTCTATTGTTTCCTTCGTTTCTTCTGGTTCCGTAACCTGTTGGACAAATCGTTTTGTAATTGGCTGCCTTGGATGTTTAAATACTTCTAAAACGGGACCCAGTTCAACCATTTTCCCGCCTTCCATTACGGCAACGCGATGACAGATTTTTCGAATGACATGCATTTCATGTGTAATTAACACAATTGTTAATCCAAGTCGTTTATTAATATCGACAAGCAGATCAAGAATCGAATCCGTTGTTTGCGGGTCAAGTGCCGATGTTGCTTCATCACATAATAATACTTTCGGATTATTCGCAAGTGCCCTTGCAATTCCAACCCGTTGCTTTTGACCACCGCTAAGCTCTGATGGATAGGCATTTTCCCGGCCTTCTAAACCAACTAGCTTAATTAGCTCAGCCACCCTCTTCTTTCTTTGCGGCCCTTTGACACCAGCAATTTCTAGAGGGAAGGCAATATTTTCACTAACTGTTCTCGACCACAGTAAGTTAAAATGCTGGAAGATCATGCTGATTTCCTGACGGGCCTTACGAAGTTCCGACCCCTTAATTTTGGATATGACACGCCCTGCAACCGTAACGCTGCCCTCGGTTGGGATCTCTAACCCGTTTAACATGCGGATTAATGTACTTTTTCCGGCACCACTATAGCCAATCACGCCGAAAATTTCTCCATCTTTTATTTCAAGATTTACATCGTCGACTGCCTTAAGGTCACCTTTTTTGCTAGGGAAGATTTTCCGGACATTCTGAATTGAAATCATTTGATCACCTACTTTTTATAGAAATCATGAATATAGGGTTCACTGTATAAATAAAAAGGATTCTATTATTTCAGAAAAATAAAAATGCCTTTCTGCACGGGCAGAAAGGCATTATCAAAAATAAACCTTTCTCCCATCTCCCAAAGCAAACGCTTTGTGTGAATTGGCACCATTTCAATAAAAACATTGACGGTTGCCGGGCTTCATCGGGCACATCCCTCCACCTCTCTTGATAAGAGCTTACAGCTTCTATATTCAATTAAAACATTATATTGTTTAAGTAAATTTATTATATTAACAAAAGTTATCGTATCACGGATAAAATGGGGTGTCAACGATTTTTTCTGAATATAATAATAGGTAAAATTTAGACATTTTCCTTTAGTGAGGTTAACCCTGTCGCAGATTCTATCGCTGACTCAAGGTCATCCATTAAATCCTCGACATTCTCAATTCCAATGGAAAGCCTGATTAAATCTTCTGATACACCGGCTGCCTTAAGTCCTTCGGCATCGAGCTGCTGATGGGTGGTGCTGGCAGGATGAATAATTAAGCTCTTTGCGTCACCGACGTTGGCAACATGCGCCCAGAGTGTTAAGGAATTGATCAATTTTGCTCCCGCTTCTTTTCCCCCTTTAATACCAAAGACCACCATTGATCCTGCACCTTTAGGCAGATACCTTTTCGCTAATTCATAATCTGGATGTGAACTATGACCAGGATAGGATACCCACTCCACCGCCGGATGAGCTAATAAATAATTAACCATCTGCTTGGTATTGGCTACATGCTCCTTCATCCGCACATGAAGCGTTTCTAGCCCTAATGTAAACAGAAAGGCATTTTGCGGACTTAGTGCAGGTCCGAGATCGCGTAATAATTGGACGCGGGCTTTTATGATATAGGCAATTGCCCCTAAGGCTTCTGCATAGATAAGGCCATGATAGCTGTCATCTGGGGTGGTGAAGCCTGGGAATCTTGGAGAATTCCAATCAAACTTGCCGCCATCGACAATAATGCCGCCAGTTGTGGTTCCGTTCCCTAATAACCATTTGGTTGCCGAATGAACGACAATATCAGCACCATGTTCGATTGGCCGGCAGAGATATGGTGTGGCAAAGGTATTATCAATAATTAAGGGGACCCCAGCTGCATGGGCAATGTCGGCCACTTTTTCAATATCAAGTACTCGTAAACTTGGATTACCAATCGTTTCGGCAAAGACTGCTTTTGTTTTTTCAGTAATCGCTTGGCGGAAGTTTTCCGGATTCTCGGCATCAACAAACTTTACGTTGATTCCGTATTTAGGCAGGGTAACCGCTAATAGATTATAGGTTCCGCCGTAAAGATTGGAAGCAGCGACAATTTCATCGCCAGCTTCGGCGATATTTAAGATGGCTAGTGTAATAGCAGCCATGCCGCTGGCAACGGCGAGTGCTCCTACTCCTCCTTCTAATAGTGCGACGCGGTCTTCAAAAACAGTTGTCGTTGGATTGTGAATTCTTGTGTATATGTAACCTGGTTCCGCTAGACTAAAAAGGTTGGCTGCATGTTCTGTATTTTTGAATTGATAGGCATTGTTTTGATAGATTGGAACAGCGCGAGCTCCTGTTACAGGATCTGGTGACAAGCCTCCATGAACACTTAGTGTTTCAAAACGGTACTTTTTTTGATTTTCCGCCATTTTTCCTGTTCCTCCTTTTTATCAAAAAAATGAAAAAACCCCGCTTCCTAAGAAGAGGGGGTTAACTCTTCTCATCTTTCGAGCAGGCTGCTCTGCTGGAATTGGCACCGTGTTTTATAACCGGTTGCCGGGCTTCAAAGGGCCAGTCCCTCCACCACTCTAGATAAGATTCTGAAAATTCAATTGTTGTTAACTATAGATTACTAGAAATTTAATTCCGAGTCAACATATAGGATTATATGACTTTAGCAAGATTTTCATTTGCTTTTGTTAAAAAGAAGATGGATTCTAGGAGCAGCGTGGTTCTTAGGGGGGCGGATACGGTTAGCCGTCCTTTCTTTTCGAGTGTTCGCAGTGTTTCGGTTCCTTCGAAAAGCTGCTGTATGGTGTTCGAGTCCCCTTTTACTTCGTAACAAATGGATTCTTGGTCATTTAGTAACGACATTTTGCCATTTTTTATTTCGATGATAACGGTATCCTCTTCACAACAGAATTTTACTTTTATATCGGTATGTTTAATTAAGCTTAGGATATGCCCCTGTAAGGTGAATTTTTCTAAAAATTTTTCTGCCAGTTCGTTCATTTCTACCACTCCGGTCTTTGCGCACGTATTAGATTACTTATTCAGCATGGAAGACGGGATTCCTTTGATTATCGCTCGACAATTCTCTGATGAAATGGGCTATTAAAGACGATTTCCCGAGAAATATGTCGAGTCTTCGAAAGTGTTAGAAAATAGTCAAATCTTTGCACCCGGATTCTGGTTAAAATGAAGGAGATACTAGAAAGGATGTGGAGTATGATTTTAAAGGATCGCCCTGAACCACTTGAATTAAGAATATTAAAGCTATTAGACGCTAGAACAGAGTTAGAAGAAAAGGAAAAAAAATATCTTCATAATAAAGCTAAAGGTTATGAGGGTGAAAAAATGTTTGATTTGTTAACGGGGAAGCTCAACCCTCCAAGTTACCTCTTACATGACTTGTTGCTGGAGTCAAACAATAGCAAGTTTCAAATTGATACGTTGATGATTAGACAGGACCCCATTTACCTATTCGAGGTAAAAAATTATGAAGGTGATTTTAATTATGAAAATGGAAGGTTTTATTCTCTCGCTATCAAAAAGGAAATTAAGAATCCTTTGCTACAATTAGAACGGTGTGAATCTCTGCTTCGACAGCTTCTTCAAAGTCTTGGGTATCACCTGACTATTGAGGCCTATGTTATTTTTATTAACCCTAAATTCCACTTATATCAATCCCCTATGAATAAACCCATTATCTATCCAAATCAGCTGCCCGATTTTATGTGTAAATTAAATAGAAAATCTTCCACTTTGAATGGACGCCATAAAAGTTTAGCTGAGCAATTAGTATCTATGCACCAGACGGAGTCCCCCTATGAAAAGTACTCAAAGTATTCAATTGATATGTTAAAGAAAGGGATTATTTGTGCTGTTTGTCATTCTTTTGATGTTTCTAGTTTTGATAAACATGTGCAATGTCAGGTATGTGGTCATTGTGAGGGGCTTGACTCTGCGGTCTTAAGAGCTGTAGGGGAAATAAAGTTGCTTTATCCTAATGAGAAAATTACAACTAACTTAGTTTTTGAATGGTGTGAGAGTATTGATTCAAAAAAAACTATTCGGAGGGTTCTAAAACAAAACTTGATCTGTAATGGTAAGACAAAGGGACTCTTTTACGAATAGCCAGAGGTATGTATGTATACTGTCGCGAGCTTTTGTTACCAATATAGCTCTTAATTCATTTTAATGGGACAATTATTTTTTATTTGGACGGCTGCCTTTTTCTATTTCCCCGTGACAGTCACAATCCCTTTTTATTTTGACCGTTACGGCTTCCACTTTACCTTGATGGGCACAATTCCTTTTTATTTTGACCGTTACCGCTTCCGATTTACCATGATTGGCACAATTCCTTTTTATTTTGACCATTACGGCTTCCGCTTTACCGTGATGGGCACAATTCCTTTTTATTTCGACCGCTCCGGCTTCCGCTTTACCGTGATGGGCACAATTCCTTTTTATTTCGACCGTGGCCAACCCTTTGTTACCAGTTGGGGAAAATTACGTTCCTTCTTCGCCCACACCCTCATAGAAAAAGCAGATGCGCTCCACGCATCTGCTCACCCAAAATAAAATTTAATTTTTTCTAGCAAAAATGGAACAGAATGAAACGCATAAATCGTTTCCTGGACCTCACCATTACGAATAATCAACAGGCTTGGTACACTCTCAATTGCAAAATTCTTAGCCAAATCCGGATAAAAATTCAGGTTCATTTTTCCCATCGTAACCTCTACAAGCTCCCCGACGATTTGAAGCATCCGAGACGCAACCTGACAGGTGCCGCATAGAGGGGTATAGAAATATAACAGACCGATTCCCTCACGGTCGAGGAAATCAGCCAATTCAGTTCGATTCCATTCATTCATCACACATTAACTCATTTCTAAATACTCAGCATGTACATCAATATTTGCCCCTAATAGGACCATTGCCAGGTGGTGTTCAGGCGCCGTCGCTACCTCCCGATACATCCGGTCAATATACAAATGCTCCGCATGGGGAAATTCACGTTTAAATCGTTTACGAAGCTTTTCACCTGAATCATCTGCATCGACAAGGATATAGACATCCTTATCCTCAAGAAACTCAATCAACTCCTCTAGCTTTGAATGACTGATGGTTCCATTTGTACAGATAATCTCCACAGGTTCCTTCACAATATGCTTAACCTTATTTTTATCGGATTTTCCTTCGACAATAAGAACTTTGTCAACATACGAATCATTCATATCCCATCACCTGTAATATAAAGTTGTTTATGTTAACATATTCTAAAATACTGATTTCGTGTACCATCTTGTTAGTAAGTTAACTATAACATGATTGTCCGCTAAGAAATAGGTATTTGCTTGAAATTATGTTAACACCATCCACCATCATCACAGTCGGTATACTTGGCATTCGGCTGTTCAGTTACGGTTACATGCTGATAAATTTTTTGTTGTTCTGCCTCAAAATGATGATCTAATTCCACTTGCATCTGATCAGAAAGTTTTATTTTACCTATTGATGTATTTTCAAGAAACAGTTCAATTTCGCCATTTTTTAATTTTCCAACCACTCGATCGGTCACATCAATCTTTTGTTGGTTTAATGTCATTTGCTCCACCCTCTTCAATATGGTTTAGGAATAGTCTGTCCCTGCCCGATAATAAAAGGAGTGGAAATTTAAGAGAAAAAGCACCCATAAAATAGGTGCTTTGAAACGGATTAATCTTCTTTAATCATTTCTTCATATTGCTCAGCAGTCATTAATTTGTCTACTTCGCCTACATTGGAAGGCTCGATGACAATCATCCATGCTTTTTCATATGGAGATTCGTTGACAAACTCAGGGCTGTCACTTAATTCTTCGTTTACTTCCACAACTTTACCGCTGACAGGGGCATAAAGCTCAGAAACGGTTTTGACTGATTCAACACTTCCAAATGGTTCGTCAGCTGTTATTTCAGTACCAACTTCTGGAAGTTCTACGAAAACGATATCTCCTAATTCATGCTGTGCAAAGGCAGTAATCCCGACGCGTACTTTTTCTCCTTCTACCTTTACCCATTCATGTTCTTCAGAATAACGTAATTCTTTTGGTGTACTCATATGCAAAATCCCTCCTGTTTTTATAAGAAAATTCACCTTCATTTAGAAGCTAGAGCCAATTTTTTTCAAACTCTTCTTCTTTAAAACCAACGGTAACGCGTTCGCCATCCGTCAATATCGGCCTTTTGATTAACATCCCATCAGATGCAAGCAAATCGAGCAATTCGCCCTCAGTTGCCGTCTTCATTTTATCTTTAATCCCTAATTCACGATATTTTAAACCACTTGTATTAAAAAATTTCTTTAGTTCCAATCCGCTTTTTTGATAAAGCTCCTGCAACTGATCTCGTGACGGGGGATGCTCGACGATATGTACTTCTTCATAGGAAAGATGATGTGCATCCAGCCATTTCTTCGCGTTATGGCATGTACCGCATTTTGGATACCAGTAAAAAGTTAAAGCCAATGGTTTTCACCACCCTATACTTTTTATTCATAAAAATTTTATCATATGGTCCTCTAAACTCCTAATGGACCGCACTCCAATAGGTAAAATTCGACACCTTTTGTATAATTTCCTTCTTTCTTTAAAAATATAATAAAGCCCCATCAAAATGAAGGGGCTCCACAATATTAGACTGTATAGCGCTCAGCTTCGATAATGACGTCGGCAGCTTCGCGTTTTTTGGCAATTACATTGATTGGCTGGTGGCGTGTAAACTTGCGCAGTGATGTTAGCATCATTCGAAGCGTATCGCCTTGTTCAATCGCTACAAGCGATTCTTTTGCGGTTGCTTCTATTTCATTAAAGGCTTCTTGACAGAAGATTTGAGTATAGAGAAGCTTCTGCTTGCTCTTTTCTAAGCCGTCTTGCGCAATGGCCTTTTCGGTACGCAGCACAACCGATTCCATCGCATATACGTTTGAAACGATATCCGCAATATTAGCTAAAATTTCTTGCTCTCTTTCTAATGCCTTACCAAATTTCTGAGCAGCCAAACCGGAAGCCAATAAGGCAATCTTTTTGGCATTTCTCACTAGGTATTTTTCTTGAGCTAATGGCTCATCGCCAGGCTCTTCTGGCATTAACATCATTAATTCCTCTTGCAGTGCTAAAGCTTTTTGGAATAGCGGCAGTTCGCCTTTTAATGCTTTTTTCACGAGTGTTCCTGGCACAAGCAGGCGGTTAATCTCATTGGTTCCTTCAAAAATCCGGTTAATCCGGGCATCACGATAGGCTCTTTCAATCGGATATTCCTGCATAAAGCCATAACCGCCATGGATTTGGACACCTTCATCGACTACATAGGATAATACTTCACTTGCGAAGAATTTGTTCACCGAGCATTCGATGGCATACTCTGCAATCGCATTTGCCACCTTTTTAAGATCTTTCGCATCCTCGGTGGAAAGCTTTCCTTGGTTTTCTTCATATAAACCAATCGTGCGGTAAACAGAGCTTTCAGCCGCATAAATTTTCGATGCCATTGTCCCAAACTTCTCTTTTGTTAAATTGAACTGAGAAATGGCTGTTTTAAACTGTTTACGGCCATTTGCATATTTGACTGTCATCTCAAATGCCTTTTTAGAACCGCCGACACCGCCGACTGCCAACTTATAACGGCCGATGTTTAAGATGTTAAAGGCGATCACATGGCCCTTACCGTACTCACCTAACAGATTTTCAACAGGAACAGCTACATCCTCTAAAATCAATGTACGAGTTGAAGAGCTCTTGATGCCCATTTTCTTTTCTTCCGCACCCGTTGAAACGCCAGGGAAATCTCTTTCTACAATGAATGCAGTGAAGTGCTCACCATCGATTTTTGCATAAACCACAAATACATCCGCAAAACCAGCATTGGTGATCCATTGCTTTTCGCCATTCAAAATATAGTGAGTACCTGCGGCATTTAATTTCGCTGTGGTTCTAGCGCCTAGAGCATCAGAACCGGAACCAGGCTCTGTTAAGGCATAAGCGGCAATTTTTCCACCTGATGCAAGTTCAGGTAAATATTTTTTCTTTTGCTCATCATTACCGAACAAAACGATTGGCAGGGATCCGATCCCGACATGCGCACCATAAGAAAGGGAGAATCCACCGGCTCCCGCCATTTTTTCCGTAATTAGGGATGAAGTGATTTTATCTAAGCCTAACCCTTCAAACTCTTCGGGAACGTCAACAGCTAATAGGCCGAGCTCACCCATTTTCTTTAATAGCTTAACCGTGCGATCAAATTCGTGATTTTCTAAGTGCTCAAGTTGTGGGACAACTTCTTTTTCTACAAAATCTGAAGCGGTCTGTGCAATCATTAAGTGCTCTTCATTAAAATCTTCTGGTGTAAATATATCTTGATAGGATAGATCCTCAACTAAAAAGCTTCCGCCTTTGACAACCTTTTTTGTTTCAGTCATTAAAATTCCTCCTATTCTTTTATTACAGTAGTTCAAATACCCCGGCTGCTCCCATTCCGCCGCCGATACACATCGTCACGACACCAAATTGTTCGTTACGGCGTTTTAACTCGTGGATTAAGGAGAGAGTCAGTTTCGCGCCTGTACAGCCAAGTGGATGTCCAAGGGCAATTGCACCGCCATTTACGTTAACAATTTCTTCATTTAACCCAAGCTCCCGAATGACTTGCAATGATTGGGAAGCAAAAGCCTCATTTAATTCAAATAAGTTGATATCCGATAATTCCAAACCTGCGAGCTTAACTGCTTTTGGAATGGCGACAACTGGCCCGACACCCATTATTTCAGGCGGGACGCCTCCGACCGCAAACGAGCGAAATTTAGCTAGCGGCTTTAGGCCAAGTTCTTCTGCCTTCTCACGATCCATTAACATCAAGGCTGCTGCTCCGTCACTCGTTTGCGAAGCATTACCAGCGGTTACAGATCCCGTGACGGAAAAGGCTGGACGAAGTTTAGCTAGTGTCTCTAAATTGGTCTCCGGGCGAACCCCTTCGTCCATAGAAAATTGGACGGTTTTTTCAACAATCTTATTGTCATTCCCTACCGTGCGAATCGTTACTTCAACAGGTACTATTTCATCAACGAACTTTCCTTCTGCAATCGCTTTTGCTGCACGTTGATGGCTGCGAACCGCAAATGCATCTTGATCTTCACGGGAAATGCCATACTTTTGGGCAACCTGCTCCGCCGTATGGCCCATTCCCATGTAGTACTGCGGTGCCGTTTCCGCGAGTTTAATGTTCGGACGTACGACATGCCCCATCATTGGAATCATGCTCATCGATTCGGCTCCGCCGGCAATAGCGGTATCGGTATGTCCCAGCATTATTCCTTGTGCCGCATAGGCGATGGCCTGCAAGCCGGAAGAACAGAAACGATTAATCGTGATCGCAGGAACTGTATACGGTAGTCCTGCCAATGCTCCAATATTGCGGGCCATATTGTTTCCTTGTTCCGCTTCTGGCATCGCACAGCCGATAATTAAATCATCTATATTTCCTTCGTAGTTTCCGGCACGCTTTAAGGTTTCTTTTACTACTAAAGCTCCTAAGTCATCAGGACGAACAGTTGCGAGCGTTCCCTTCTTTGCCTTACCGACCGGTGTCCGGGCCCCGGCCACAATCACTGCTTCTCTCATGCCATCTCCCTCACTTTCTCTTAATCTAGTATTAGTTTCTTAACGGTTTCCCTTTTACCAGCATGTGCTGCATGCGCTGCTGTGATTTTGGCTCGGCAATCAGACTTAAGAAAGCCTCTTTTTCTAAATCTAAGAGGTATTGCTCATCGACTTCTGTTCCGAATGGAACGCGGCCGCCAGCAATGACATAAGCAATCTTCTTGGCAATTTTCAAATCATGCTCCGAAATATAACCGGATAAACGCATCGCTTCTGCCCCAAGCAATAGGGTTGCATAACCTGTTTCGCCCACGACTGGGACCTTCCGGCGAACTCTTGGTTTATATCCTTTATCATGTAAGGCAAGCACAGCCTGTTTGGCATCATAAATAAGATGATCACTGTTAAAACTAATGCCGTCAGCAGAGCTTAAGAAGTTATTTTCTCTTGCTTCTGCTGCAGATGTTGAAACTTTTGCGGTGGCAATCGTTTCAAACACTTTATTAGCGACATTTTGCAAATCAAATGGTACTCCGTTTGGCAGGTTCTCTAAGTGCTTCATGTAAAGCTCTTTGTTTCCGCCTCCGCCTGGAAGCAGGCCGACACCCACCTCGACAAGACCCATATAAGTTTCGGATGAAGCTTGAATATGGGCTGCAGGCAGACAAACCTCGGCACCGCCGCCAAGTGTCATTCCAAATGGAGCAGCCACTACCGGCTTGGAGCTGTATTTCATTTTTAACAGGGCACTATGAAGGTGGCGGACTATCAGATCTAACTCATAAATATTGTCATCCTGCACTTCCATTAACATCATCGCGAGATTGGCTCCGACGCAGAAGTTTTTCCCTTGGTTTCCGATGACAAGACCTTTATAATTTTTCTCAACCTCATCCACTGCGTAATTGATCATTTGGACGATATCGAGACCAATCGCATTGTTAGGCGAGTGGAACTCCAACAGGGCCACTTCATCACCGATATCAATTAAACTTGCGCCACTGTTCTTTTTAATAACACCTTTCTGTTTCTTAATTTTCTTAAGGTCAATCGCCTTTGGATTGGTTTCCACGAGTCGATATTGACCGTTATCATAATAGAACTGTTCACCATTTTCTTCTAAGTAGAAAGAGGTATGCCCTTTTCCAAGCATATCAGTAATCCAAGCTGGTACTTCCACTCCGCAACTTTTCAGCTTTTGCACGGACTTTTCCACACCGATCGCATCCCAGGCTTCAAATGGCCCCATATCCCAGCCAAAGCCCCATTTCATTGCCTGGTCGATGGCGACAATATCATCGGCAATCACACCTAAGAGCTGTGCGGAGTATAAAAAGGATTCTGTGAATGTATTCCATAAAAATTGACCAGCCTTGTCATTTGCGTATACAAGCGCTTTCAATTTATTCGCTGTTCCTTTTTCCTGCTTCGCTAATTCAACCGCTGGCGTTGATATTTTTTTACGCGGTCCGTATTCCAATGTATTGGGATCTAGCTCAAGTATTTCTTTCCCTTTTTTCAAAAAGAACCCTTGACCCGACTTACTGCCAAGCCAGCCCTTCTCGACCATTGATTTAAGGAACACAGGGATTTCAAAGACTTCTTTTTCTTTACCTTCGACTTGTTCATATACATTGGCGGCCACATGATAAAAAGTGTCCAATCCGACGACATCAAGTGTACGGAAGGTGGCACTTTTAGCTCGGCCGATTAATGGACCAGTGATCGAATCTACTTCGCTGACACTTAGTCCAGCCTTTAACATTTCCCTAACGGTGACAAGGAGCCCATAAGTGCCAATACGGTTGGCAATAAAGTTTGGGGTATCCTTAGCGATTACAACACCTTTCCCTAATACATCCTCACCAAATGTTTTTATGAATGAAAGTACTTCTGGCGACGTATATTGAGTTGGGATGACTTCGAGTAATTTTAAATAACGCGGCGGATTAAAGAAGTGTGTTCCTAGAAAATGCTTTTTAAAATCATCGGAACGTCCTTCCACCATCGCTTCGACAGAAATTCCAGAGGTATTCGAGCTGACAATGCTGCCAGGTTTGCGGTATTGGTCGACTTGTTCAAAAACCTGCTTCTTTACGTTGAGGTTTTCGACGACAACTTCGATGACCCAGTCAACGTCTTTCAGTTTCATTAGATCGTCTTCGAGGTTACCTGCTTCAATGAGGGCGAGATTCTTTTTAGAGGTAAGTGGTGCAGGCTTTTGCTTTAATAGTTTTTGGATATTTTGTGTGCTGATGCGATTTCGAACCGGTTTATCAGCTAATGTAAGTCCCTTGGCTTCTTCTTCTTTCGTTAAATCCCTTGGCACAATATCCAGTAACAGTGTTGGGATCCCGATATTTGCTAAGTGGGCAGCGATTCCCGAGCCCATAACTCCCGATCCAAGGACAGCTGCTTTTTTAATCAATTGGTTCAACATTGTCTCCCCCTTCAACTTTGAATGAATACTCATTCATTTTTATAGCAAAAAAAATTCATTTAGGAATGAGTCCTGCTACTATTTAATATAAAATATTTCGAAAATTTGTGCAATCAATAAACGCGGAATTTTAAAATTTTTTTGAGCACAAAATTTTAGCATCATATTTTGGCTCCGATGGGCATCCTATTCATGAGGTGATATTTATGGCGAGAGTGAAAAAGAATCCTTCCAAAGCGGCTGTAAGTGCTGCCAGTGTAAAAGGCAATGCCGGCCCAGGGAATGAAGAACAAAACACTGACAAACAAAACAGCCAGAATAGTCAATTTAAAAGATAAGCGGAAGCGCCTTGAACAGGGGCGACAGGCTTAAGACGAGCCTTCTTGACGGATTGACTTAAATGTGAAGGCGACTGTCATGGGACGAAGGCATAAGACGCACCCTGTAAGAAGGCGCTTTTTGCCTTCTTCAGGGGGTGGCTTATGGCTCGAGTCCCAAGGAACCGCAACTGGATAAGCTTATGACCCCGAGCCCCTAGGCGCTGGAGCTGGACCATTTTCAAAGTTTATTATTTAATCTTTGTTGTCTTTTTATAACGGGCTGAGTTTTCAGCCTGTTTTTCGTTTTTTGATTGTATGATTACAGCGGAATTTACACATGCTAGAAGCGATAACTTCAGCTTAATTCAGGAGGTGAGAAAGCATGAAAACTTTATCAAGAATTGCCTTGCTTTTGGTCATTATTGGGGCGATTAACTGGGGACTAATTGGTTTTTTTCAATTTGATTTAGTAGCGGCCCTTTTTGGCGGACAAGATTCAGCTTTATCAAGAATTATTTATAGCCTTGTTGGGTTGAGTGGACTTGTCTGCATCCCATTATTATTTGCTCGTATCGGCGAGTCTGCGGAAAATACGACACGTCAAAACGTTGGTCAGCCTAATTATGCAACAGAGTTTGGCTCAGAAAATGATATGACAGATATTAATAACAGAGCTAAACAATCCGATAATCAAACAACTCAGACTTACAAACCTAGTCAGAACAACCAATCTGACGATCAAATGTAAGAAAACGGCCATGTCTCAAAAGACATGGCCATTTTTATTTCTATTTCTTTGTATTTCGATGCTGCTCATTTAGCTCTTTAATCTCATTAATAATTAGTTTCATTTCCTCTTTTGCATCGGGATACATTCCATTCCAGTGCTTAGCTAAGGCGGGCATGGACTTGGCGATGTGGGTGTATAACGCCCAAGCCTTTACCTTTTCTTTTGTATCTTCACTGCTTTCTCCAACAAGGAGCTCACTATATTTATCGAGCAGTGCTTCGAACTGGGCAGTAAATTCCTTCTCCATTTTGACACCTTCTATCCATGGCAATTTGCGTACATGGGCAGGTTTTGCAGCGTTTGCCTGCCTGTAACTGATAAGAAAAACAACACGTATTTCTTATTCGTACCTCATTGTCCCATTCTACCATATTTGGTTTATTCCCATAGTATTTTTGCAATGGATTTAGGTTGCAGGCGCCAAATAAGGATCCTTCCCCTTCAAAGAGTAAAAAAGTAAAGTCGTCAAAAACATTAGAACTCTTATGTGCTTTTAGCTCCGTTTCATACAGCCAAAATAGGTAAACGGCGATATTTTCCCACAGGATTAACCTCGAAATACCAGCTATGTTTGCTAATTTATTAATCAGTATATCAATGTTTGTTGCAAAGAGATTGCTTACAATTTCTTCACGCCACTTATGTCGATTTTCCCCATTCCAATCTTGAAGGGTATCATCCACTAATGAAAAAGAAGGAAGCCAAGTTTTCCCCGGTTCAGGAGATTCCATTTTTAAATTTTCAAGTGACACATCCATCTTTTTATTCCATGCCGTCATCGTATAGAGTGACATGACAGCAACAAAGGCATAACGTTTGATAAACATTGAGGCTGCTGTTTTTTCATTTGGTGCTCCAATTATATTAGTCAATTTTTTTAAAAAGTCCTTCAGAAATACATCGTCCAGTAGCTCTAAAACATTCATGCTATTCGTCAATTCTGGCTTAAATCTGTATTTTTGCAGGTGGGCAAGTTCCTCAACTCTCACTTTGTTAACCATTCATTGCAACCGCCTTATTAAGGATCCGTCTCCCTTTTCCATATGGAATACATAGTGGTGTGCCGAATAATGGATCAATGGTTACTTCGCAGTCCATATCAAATACATGTTTTACTAGACTGCCGGTAATCACATGCTCTGGTGCACCTTGGGCGTAAACCGTTTGGTCCTTCATTGCGACAATATGATGAGCATATCGGCAGGCTAGATTTAAATCGTGAAGGACCATAATAACCGTTCTATTTTTGAATTCGTTTAACTCAAATAACAAATCGAGGATTTCAATTTGATGAGTCATATCTAAATAGGTGGTCGGTTCATCCAATAAAATGATGTCTGTATCCTGCGCTAAGGTCATCGCAATCCAGGCCCGCTGTCTCTGTCCGCCTGATAGAGAATCTACTGTTCTTTCTTTTAAATGCTCGAGACGTGTCGCCTTTAGGGCATCATTTACCTTTTTTTCATCTTCCTCTGACCACTGTTTTAACCAGGATTGATGCGGATACCGGCCTTGTTTAACAAGCTGAAGGACGGTTAGTCCTTCTGGTGCTGCCGGTGATTGCGGGAGGATGGCCATTTTTTTAGCAATTTCTTTTGTAGAAAGCTTCGCGATGGTCTTACCTTCAAGTAAAATACTGCCGGATTTCGGCTTTAAGAGGCGGGCAATTGAACGTAGAAGCGTGGATTTTCCGCAGCCGTTCCCTCCGATAAATACGGTTATCTCGCCCTTCCGAATCTCTAAATCCAGTTCTTTAATAATAAGATTTTCACCGTATGAAAGAGATAAATTTTTCGTTTCAATTGCGTTCTTCATTTTTCCAACTCCTTTATTTAGCGAAGCAGATATTTTAAGCATTTCTTGTTTTAAAAAGCAGGTAAATAAAATACGGTGCACCTATTCCCGCAGTAAATACCCCTGCAGGCACCTCTAATGGCAAAAACAGCGTTCGGCCGATTAAATCAGCAATCATTACCAGTATCCCGCCCAATAAAGCAGCCGTCGGAAGTAATGCACCAAACGAGGAGCCGACTAATCTCCTGGCCATATGCGGTGCCATTAAGCCGACAAACCCAATGCCTCCAGCAAAAGCTACCGAGCTGCCAATCAAGGCTGTACTAATCATCAATAGCAGGAACCGTTGTTTTTGGACCTTGCCGCCGAGTCCGGCAGCCACCTCATCGCCCAACTCTTGGATATTGATGGTTCGTGCCGCAATAAAAGCTATAAGGAGGAAAATAACAGTCCATGGCACTAAGGTGGCAACATTCTTCCAATTGGATCCATAGACGGTACCCGTAATCCAGATATTTGCTTGAGCTGCTTGATAGATGGGACCCATGATCATCATTAAGGTGGTTAAAGCCTGCATTAAGGTAGAAATCCCAATGCCAATTAACACTAATCTTATCGGTGACACACCATTCTTCCAGGCTAGGAAATAAACTAAAAAGGCAACGATCCCCGCCCCTAAAAAGGCGGCTAGTGGTAACCAAGCAATGCTGACGGTTAAAGCATTATTTTTATCGCTAAAAACGGCTAAAAAGGCAACAACGGCAACCGCGGCTCCCCCTGTTATGCCGAGGACATCCGGCGAGGCAAGTGGGTTGCGAATCATTCCTTGTAAAATGCCCCCCGCTACAGCTAATGACATTCCAACCGCTAAGGCAACTATGATTCTTGGTAGGCGAAATGAAGTAATAATCAGCTTCTCCATTTCCGGCCCCCCGCCAAATAATACTTTTACTACAGTTAACGGGTTAATTTTCATATCCCCAATCCCTGTACTGATCACCAACACCATAAATGTGCCAATCAGCAGGATTAGAAGTAATAAAGCAGCCTTTCGATCAATCAAAAAAGACATTTTTCCCTTGAGCGGGCGGAAATTTTTATATTTGCTCATCTACCATTGAACCCCCTTCTCGCGATATAAATAAAGAATGGAGTTCCAATGATGGCGGTCATGACCCCGACAGGTACTTCTGACGGCATCAGGATATATCTAGCCGCTATATCGGCAGTAAGTAACAGAATGGCACCAAGGATTCCGGATAAGGGGATCACCCAGCGATGATCGATTCCGAAGATGGCCCGGGTAACATGCGGGATGACAATCCCCACAAAGCCGATTGGTCCGGCAACTGCTACGGAACCTCCTGCCAAGAGGATGACCAATACCCCGATGGTGATTTTAACAAGTCCTGTATGCAGGCCAAGCCCTTTTGCAACTTCTTCTCCCATAGACAGGATATTCATTTTTCCGGCAATCATAAATGCTCCGACCCAGCCAATTGCGATATATGGTAACACTGCTTCAAGTGTTTCAAGCTTTCTACCCTGAACAGAACCCGCCAGCCAAAACAAAACCTGCTCTAGTGCGGCTTCATCCATTACCAATAATCCTTGCGTGATGGAGGAAAACATCGCTGAAATCGCAGCTCCGGCAAGGGTAAGCTTCATAGGAGTTAACCCTTCTCGTCCAAAGGATCCAATCCCATAAACACTGATCGCTGCAATTGCAGCACCAAGGAAAGCTAGGCCGTTGTATGCTTGTAAATCTTTTACGGTAAACAAGCTAACTGCGGCTACCACGAAAAAGCCAGCCCCCGCATTGATTCCAAATATTCCCGGCGAGGCCAGTGGATTTTTCGTTAAGGTTTGCATGAGTGTCCCGGCAATCGCCAGACTTGCCCCTACTGCGGCTGCTATGAATGCTCTCGGAACTCTGACCGTTTGGATAATAATATGTTCGTTGGAACCATTGTAATTTCTATAAGCATCGATAGCTGTCTGCACACTTGTATCTGTGTAACCAAAGATTACACTTGCGCCCAGTAACAGAAGCATGACAAGAGCCGCGCTTATGCATCCAGCCCATTTTAATGTAGTACTTTTTAGAAGCATTGATTTGAAACCCTTTCCACCTCTTTTACTTTTAGTTTATCTGTTAATGATAATGATTGTCAATGATTTTGATAATCATTTTCAATTAGCTATTGACATGGGTGCTGCAGGCATTTTATGATGTAAATGAAAATCATTATCAATTATTTTTCCAAGGGGGATACATACACAAATGAAAGCAATTAAAAGGATTTTCTCGCTCTTCTCGATCATGGCTATTTTCTTATTAGCTGCCTGTGGCGGTACCGAGGAGAAAACAAATACAGAACCAAAGACAGCTGAGGAAAAAAGCTATACGGTTGAGCATGCAATGGGGTCTACGACCATTAAAGGTAATCCAAAACGCGTGGTCATTCTCACAAACGAAGGAACAGAAGCTCTATTAGCATTAGGCGTTACACCGGTTGGGGCCGTTCAATCGTTTACTGGGAACCCTTGGTATGAGCATATTGCCGATCAAATGAAAAATGTCAAAGTGGTCGGTACGGAAAGTGAAGTAAATGTAGAAGCCATTGCTGCATTGAAGCCTGATCTGATTATTGGTAATAAAATGCGTCAGGAAAAGATTTATCAGCAGCTAAGCGCGATTGCTCCTACTGTTTTCGCGGAGACTCTTCGTGGCGACTGGAAGGAAAACTTTCAATTATATGCTAAAGCGCTGAATAAAGTAGATAAAGGTAACGAGGTTATCCAAAACTATGATTCTCGTATTGCTGGTTTAAAGGAAAAGCTTGGCGATCAATTACAGATGAAGGTCTCTATGGTTCGTTTTATGGCTGGAGAGGTCCGGATTTATCATAAGGATACTTTTTCAGGGGTCATTTTAAGTGATCTTGGTTTCGCCCGTCCAGACAGCCAAAATGTGGATGATTTTGCTGAGAGAAATGTAACGAAGGAAAGAGTTCCGGCAATGGAGGGAGATATCCTCTTCTATTTCACGTATGAAACGGGTGATGGAAAAGGCTCAGAACTGGAGAAAGAGTGGATTGCTGATCCATTATTCAGGAACTTAGAGGTCGCTAAGAAGGGTGAGGTTCACAAGGTAAGTGACACGATTTGGAATACAGCCGGCGGGGTCCTTGCTGCCAACCTGATGTTGGATGATATTGAAAAGATCTTTTTGAAAAAATAATATGATTGGACCGCCTTCCTGAGGATGAAGGTGGTCCTTTTTGTTATTTGAAAATATTTTAGCGCGGACATTGGTGGGTTGATTCTGATAATTGGGTTGATTCCGCGGACTTGGGTGATAATTCCGCGCTTTTTTGTGTTTTTCCCGCCAACTTCTGGATTATTTCCGCGCACTTTTCCTTTTTTCCCGCGGACTTCTGCATTATTTCCGCAACTCGGTATTGCAAAAAAGAAAAAAAGAGCGAACAAATGTCGCTCTTTTTATGCCGTAGTAGAAAACATATATTTTTTATAATGATAGCGAATCGAAAAGATTAATCCCAATCCCATCATGTTCCCCATTAAGGAACTTCCCCCGTAGCTGATAAATGGCAGCGGGATTCCGGTAATCGGCAGTACGCCAATGGTCATGCCAATGTTTTGGAACACGTGGAATGTAATCATACTGATCACACCAACACAAATATACGTATAAAAATTATTCTTTGTTTCCATACCAACCTTCGTAATATGGTAGATCAATAAGAAAAACAAACTTATTAACACACTTGAACCAATAAAACCATACTCCTCACCAACGACACTAAAGATAAAGTCCGTTTGGCTTTCAGGCAGATAAACTTCCCGATTACCGAAGCCCTTACCGCCAGTTTGACCTGAGCCGATTGCAAGCAAGGATTTCGTCAGCTGGTACGCATCCGTACCCTCGTAGCTATAAGGATCAAGCCAAGAGTAAATACGGCGAAGCTGATATTCACCAACCCCCAGATACTTTTCCAAAACATCCGGGCTCCAAAGAACAAAATAAAATATCGTACCAATTAAGATAATTCCGATCGAAAATATCGGCACTAACAGTTTCCACGAAATCCCGGAAATAAAAATCATTCCAAGTAAAATGGCCAAGAAAACAAGCGAAGTTCCCAAGTCTTGCTTGATGATCATGCCCAACGGAACCATCGTGACAATGCCCATTTTAATTAAAAGCCACAAATCCGTTTGCAGTGTTTTGACCGAATTTTTTAAATGGTGCTGATCAACCACACGTGAAAGACCCAGAATAATAAAAATTTTAACAAATTCAGAAGGCTGGATCGAGCCAATCCCTGGGAGCACAAACCAGTTTTTTGCTCCATTAATGACCGGAGCAATACTTGCTGGTGCAACAATTAAAAAACCTAGTAAAAAGACGCCAAACCCGTATGCGTACCAGGTTAATTTTTTCAATTGATCTGAATCCAGGGTCATAACCATTGTAATAATACCGGCCCCGACAACATACCAGACAATTTGCTTGATTAAGAAGTTCTCCTTATATTGTCCGCTAGCTTGCGCACTATAAATCGCGAAACAGCTCGCTAGAAAAAGTAAGATTAATATAAACACAAGGCTGTAATCAAGCTTTGAAGTTGTATTGCTATTTGAAGTCATATTCGTTCCACCTTACCAAAAACTTGTCCATTCCTCCATTATATTTTGAAAAACAACAAATCTCAACTTATAACCGGCTGCTGGTTTTATTTACATGATGGAAAAATAAATCCTTCTTACCTCTTCTGCCATCCATTCCAGATTATTCGGGACCTGAGGAATTCCGTAGCCAATATAAAGGGGAGTGGTTACAAAACGGGAGACGATTTTTGCATAAATCTTATTATCTACATGATTAAAAAAGACATTATAGCTTGTGGCCTTAAAAGGAAAATGATTCAGGATATAGTGGACGGCATTTTGAATATACTCCGCAAACTCTTGCCTGTAACCGGTATCCTCCATTTCGACATTAAATTCATAAAAGCCCACGCGCGGCTTCGTTGACAAAGTAAAACGGACACCATTTTGCTCGGCAATAACGAGACCCTCGAACATGTCATGTGATGCCTTTTCTCGATAATCAATATCATGTAAACCGACAATCTGCATATGTGGGTGAGCAATCGTCCCTCCCGACAGCGGGCCATGATTTTTGAAAAAAATAACCGAACGGTACTGACCCGTTTCCTCCATTTCAAACCAATGTTCAAGTCCGAAACGAATCAAGCGATGGAGATGCTCTTTTGAATAGGTCGATAGATCACCATGGCAATCATCTGTTTCAATTAATACGGTTTGATAAGCATTTTCTAGGACTGGATATTTATTTTTCAAAAGAATGATCGGACCATCCACCGCAATGAGGTCTGTCAACTGGTCTCTTTCGCAAAAAGGACAAGCCTGTTCTTTGTTTCGAATATTTTCTGGCTTCTTGACTCCGATAGACGTATTAAAATGAAGATGAGAATTTTCCAAGACGCGTTCTCCTCTCAAGGAAGGTATATTCCTATTTTATGGGAGAAGACTGTTGGTTTGCACTTATTTTGATTCCATCCACAGATTTTTTCATTGACCAGTTATCCCATATCCGCCTAAATCAGATAAGGAT
This sequence comes from Bacillus sp. AFS037270, assembly GCF_002585305.1. The sequence continues at coordinate 65,198 of NZ_NUNF01000005.1, forward strand.
TTCATGAAATAGAATTTTCTGCATATCTTTTAAATGTACAGGCTTAGAATATTTTAGAATGAGAGGGAGCGTATGTTAACGAAACTCGAAGCATTAATCCTCGGGATTATTCAAGGTTTAACGGAATTTTTGCCTATCAGCAGTACCGGTCATCTTTACTTAGGGAGAAACTTATTTGGCCTTCAAGAAGCGGGACTTTTGCTTGATACCATGCTGCATGTCGGGACATTATTAGCTGTTTTTGTTTTTTATAAGGACCAATTTATAAAAATACTCAAGAAGCCGTTTAGCAAACTAACCTTTCTATTAATCGTCGGGACTATTCCTGCTGTCGTATTTGGTCTTGCGTTTAAAGATTATATTGATGACATTTCGAAAACAGGTGTGACGATTGGCTGGGAGTTTTTAATTACGGGGTTATTCCTGTGGCTTGCCGACTCAGCGAAAAATGGTTATAAGAAAATGGACGATATCAGTTATAAGGATGCATTCATCATTGGGACCTTTCAGGCGGTTGCGATCATGCCAGCGATTTCTCGTTCCGGCATGACAATTGTAGCAGCACTATGGCGAAAATTAGACCGAGAAACAGCTGCTTACTTTTCATTTCTATTATCGACTCCAGCGATTGCTGGTGCGATTGTTTTGCAGACAAAGGATTTACTAGAAGGACAAGGCGAAGCGATTTCTTTATCTGCCTTACTTGTTGGTATTGCCGCCTCTGCCCTTTTCGGTTATGTAGCGGTACGATGGATGATCGGCTATTTAAAAAATCATTCCTTAAAGCCATTTGCGATATATGTTTGGGCATTGGGAATCCTTGTTCTATTCTTTCAATTCACGGGTAGATTCTAAAAAAATGCGACTCATCAGTGAGTCGCATTTTCTAATATATAGTAACCGATTCTTTTGCCATTTCTCTTGCTGCTTCGGCTGCCTGCTCTTTTGCTTTGGCCATAATTTCTGGAATTTGTTTAGGAAAATGATCCATACCTTCCGCAACCACGGTTTCCAAGCTCTCGAAACCAAGAAAATCAAATACCTTGCGTAAATAGCGGTCGCCAAACTCAAAGTCAACCATTGGTCCTGAAGAATAGATACCTCCGCGAGTTTGGATATGAATCGCTTTTCTGTCAGTTAACAGTCCTTTAGGACCTTCTGGGGTATTCGTAAAGGTCTTTTCCACAATAAATAAATTATCAATAAATTTTTTCAAAATGGACGGAGCGCCAAGATTCCAAATCGGAGTCACAAATACATAATAATCAGCGGCAATGAAACGGTCGGCAAGCTCGTGCATTTTTTCAAGTTTGGTCCGCTCTGCTTCTGATAATTGCTCTTTTGTATAGCCCATGAATGATAGTTTAGCCCGTGCGTATAAAAGATCCATGTCAATATCAGGGATGTCCATATCATATAAGTGCCAGCGTTCAATTTCCACATCCGGCTGCGCAGCCCTAATCTCCTCTAAAAATACTTCCCCGATTTGCATCCCCTTTGATAGTTTAATATCATTTTTAGGGTTTGCTGTAATATATAAAAGTTTCGACATTTACATCCCTTCCCTTAACCCAGAAATTTTCCTACTATGACAATACTACATCAAATCATCTTGCTCACGAATGAACAAAAAGTGAAGTTTGTGACGAAAAGATGAATTCTTAACTTCCCCTTGAACTATTCATGACAATTCCAAACAAAACTTAACGAAACTTAACAAAACTTAACAAAAGTCACAGGTAATATGCTATTCTTTGTATAAAATGAACTGGAAAAAGGAGGGGAAATAATGGACGAACGGGCTTATACTCCCGATGAAGTTGCACAAATCTTTCAAATCTCTAAGCATACGGTTTATGAACTGATTAAAAGAGGGGAACTTCAAGCTTTTAAAATAGGAAATAAAATGAGAATCGAGTATATAGAACTCGAACGCTATAAAGAAAGCATGAAGGCGCCAGCTAAAAAAAGTGCTGATGCTCCCAACATAATCAGCATGCCAGCAGTACCAATTCGCCTCTTCGGCAGCCATGATTTTCTTGTAGAACATTTTGCTAAACAAGCTGGAAGCGCTTTAAACTTACAAATTCAACCTTCTTTCATCGGCAGTTTAGAGGGATTAATGATGCTCTACCGCGGCCAATGCGATATTGCGGCGATTCATCTATTAGATCCGGCCTCACAAGAGTATAATCTGCCTTTTATCCATCAGCTTTTTGTCTATGAAAATATTACTGTCATGAGATTTGCTGCAAGGCAACAAGGCTTCATTGTCGCAAAGGGTAATCCGAAAAATATCCATCATTTCACGGACTTGACTAGAAAAGATGTTCAGTTCGTGAACCGTCAAAAAGGGTCAGGAACAAGATTTTTACTCGAATCAATGCTTTCGAGCCACGGGATTAATCCAAGTCAGATTAGCGGCTACGCAAATGAAGAATGGAACCATTTATCTGCTGCTTCCTACATAAATCGCGGCATGGCTGATGTAGCGTTCGGCATTCAATCTGCCGCCAGTCACTTAGGTCTGGACTTTGTACCAGTAGCGCAAGAAAAGTTTGATCTTGTTTTCCGTTTTACCACAGAAAATAAGGCGCATTTAATGGCTATAATTCATTATTTACAGTCTGCTAGCTTCAAAGATAGTCTGAAAGATTTAGACGGTTATTCGGTTCAGGATTTAGGAAAAATCATCTATCAAACTAGTCAAACGGAGGAACTTGTATGAAGAAACATCGTTTAATTATCGCCTTATTTGCTTTGATGCTTCTAGTTTTATCAGCCTGCGGAAACACCAATACAAAGGAAACAGCTACTAAAGAGAAAAAGACAGCTGCTAAACCGGCACCCACCGAAATGATTCTTGCCACTACAACAAGTACGCAGGATAGCGGCTTATTAGATGTGATTATCCCTATGTTTGAAAAACAAAATAATGTCAAAGTAAAGGTAATTGCTGTCGGTACAGGCGAAGCCTTAGCTATGGGTACGAAAGGCGAAGCAGATGCTCTGCTTGTTCACGCTCCAGCGGCAGAGAAGGCTGTCGTGGATGCAGGTGATGCGATTAACTATAAGCGTGTAATGTACAATGATTTTGTCTTAGTAGGTCCAAAGGAAAACCCTGCTGGTGTTAGCGGCGATGATATTGTCGCTGCGTTTAAAAAATTAGCGGAAACCAAAGCTACTTTCGTTTCACGCGGAGATGACTCAGGTACCAATAAAAAAGAACTTGCGATCTGGACAACTGCAAATATTAAACCGGCAGGCAATTGGTATGTTTCAACCGGACAAGGGATGGGACAAACCTTACAAGTGGCCGCAGAAAAAAAAGGATATGTATTAACGGACCGAGCCACATGGCTTGCCCAATCAAAAAATTTAGATACGCTTAAAATTGTCGTTGAAGGCGGCAAAGATTTAATGAATATTTATCATGTAATGGAAGTAAATCCAGAAAAACATGATAAAGTGAATAGTACCGATGCTAAAAAGTTTGTAGAATTTATGGTAGATCCAAAAACACAAGATGTGATTGAGAACTTTGGTAAAAAGGAATTTGGTAGATCCTTATTCATTAAATATACCGAATAAAATAACTGCAGGGCGGCCTCTTATATGAGTCCGCCTCTTGTCAAACTTTGAATGAAACTCCTGGAGGCATGACGTTATGGAATTACTGCTAGATGGACTGAAAAAGGCAATAGAGTTGATTCTTTCCGGTGATCAGGAAGTGTTAGCTATTACCGGGCTGACACTAAAAGTCTGTCTCATTTCCATTCTAATTAGTACCATCATCGGACTGCCTCTTGGTATGTTACTAGGATTAACTAGATTTAAAGGCCGCAAAGCTCTATTAATTTTCATTAATATTGGTTTAGGACTGCCTCCAGTTGTGGCCGGCCTCTGGATTACGATGCTCCTATGGCGCTCCGGTCCATTAGGAGATTTCTCCTTGCTCTATTCGCCGACAGCCATTGTCATGGCCCAAGTTTTAGTAAGCCTGCCTATCGTCACGAGCCTTACCTGTACAGCTTTTCAGCAGATCAGTGACAAGATGCTGCTGCAAATTAAGGCACTCGGGGCAACAAGAATGCAGACATTGTTCATTCTGATCAAACAATTAAAGATGGCGATATTGGCAGCCATCATGGCCGGTTTTGGCCGAGTGATTGCTGAAGTAGGTGCTGCAATGATGGTTGGCGGCAATATTCAAGGTGATACCCGAATATTAACCACTACCATCGTAATGGAAGTTTCGAAGGGAAACTTTGACATTGCCTTAGCCCTTTCCTTTATTTTGTTGTCCGTTGCACTATTAATCACCGCAGCATTAACATTTTTACAGCAAAGGAAGCGAATATCATGAACCCGTTAATTGAGCTAAAGAATATGGCCTATAGTGCTCAGCAGAAAACAATTCTTGATATCCCTTCATTCAAGATATACGATGGAGAAATTCTCGGGTTGATGGGGCCGAACGGAGCTGGGAAAAGTACATTACTTAAAGTTCTTTCGTTCTTGGAAAAGCAGTCCAGCGGGGAGATTGTGTACCGAGGGCAAACCATTCCGTCTGGACAGGTGCCTTTGGAATTACGGAGAAGGTTTTCAGTTGCCCTGCAGCAATCCCTTCTATTAGATGGAACGGTCTTTCAGAATATCGCGTTAGGTTTAAAATTACGGAAAGTTCCCAAAGCAATGATCAAGGAAAAAGTAACTCATTGGCTGGAGTTGTTTGGGATTTGTCATTTAGCCAAAACGAATGCCCTCTATCTATCTGGCGGTGAGGCACAGAGGGTCAACCTTGCCCGAGCGATGATCGTGGAGCCGGAAATTCTATTTCTCGATGAACCGTTTTCAGCACTAGACTTTCCTACGAAGATCCGCTTAATGGAAGATTTTAAAAGGATTATGGAAGACACCAGAACAACCGCTGTGTTTGTCAGCCATGATTTGATGGAGATTCATTATCTTACCAACCGTCTAGCAATTATCGTCAATGGTCAAGTGAAGCAGTCAGGACCAACCACTTTGGTCCTTGAACATCCTAATACTTCCACGCAATCCTTTCTAAATGAGTGGAAGAAATTCTTTCCAGCATTAACGGACAATTCTTTTAGACAAGAAAAATTTTTAAAGCTTTAATGATTAAAAGAGCGGCCCAGTTCCTTTTTGGAGCTGCTTTTTTTATATTAAAATATAGTTGCCAAGATTTGCTTAATATTTTTTAGAAGAATAAAATAGTATTATACATAATTACACTGGCTTTCAGGGGGGAGTTTTCCATGAAATATGCAATCATAACCGGGGCTTCGAAGGGCTTGGGAGAAAGTATTGCGAAACGCCTTTTACAGGAGCAAATTGCAGTCGTTTCTGTTTCCCGGACAAAAAATGAGGAGTTAAAAAACTTTGCACTCGAAAACGGGATTGAATATAAACACGTTTCTTGCAATCTCTCATTAGAAAAAGAAATACAAGAGGTCTTTATGGAGATTTCCCACTGTATTTTTGAAAAAAACCCAACAGATATTCTTCTATTTAATAATGCAGGCATGATCGAACCGATTCAAAAAGTAGGTAACTTAGACCAAACTCCGATCATTCGAAATATAAAAGTAAATCTGATTGCACCCATTCTAATTACTAATTTATTTTTAAGTAAGGCGCAATTAACGAATACAAAAGTAACCGTTATCAATGTTACGTCCGGTGCGGCTGTCCGCTCGATTGAAGGCTGGAGTGTTTATTGCAGCTCAAAGGCCGGATTAAACATGTTCACCCAAACAGCGGCAATTGAACAGGCAGAATTGAAAACGAAAAATACCATTATTGGCTTTAGCCCGGGGGTCATGGATACTAGCATGCAGGAAACGATCCGTTCTTCCTCCGAGAATGCCTTTAAGGAACTTGAAAAATTTAAGGAATATAAAGAAAAGAATTTGTTATTGGAAACTGACGCCGTTGCTAACGCCTTAGTTGACCTAGTTTTTAGAGGAAACCCTGAAAGCGGAAGGGTTTACCATATTAAAGAATTAATAAATTCATAGAAAAAAGGCCGTTCACAACATTGCGGCCTTTACTCTTCCTGCGGAAACCATAAGGTAATGCTTGTTCCCTTATTGACCCTGCTTTTTACTTTAATTAATCCTTTATGGGCATCCATTAAGGCCTTCACAATGGAGAGGCCGATTCCTACTCCGCCTGTTTTTCTGTCACGGGATTTGTCACCTCGATAGAATCGTTCAAAAATATGGGGGATATCCTCTTCCGCCATACCGGAGCCTTCATCTTGAATCTTAAAACCAACGTACCCTTCTTTGTCGGTCACAACCGAAATCGTTACATTTTTCCCTTCCGGTGTGTATTTCAAAGCATTATTAAGTACATTTGATAAAATTTGCATCAGCCGGTCTTTATCTGCCTCAAATATTTCTTCCTGAAGGGGTTCTTCAATTTGCAGACCGACACCCTTTTCTTTAAAAATAGGTAAAAACATTTCCCATAAGGCCGCTAATACACTACCTGCCTCAAGTTCCATTTTATCTAGTCTTATTTGCGGATTCTCCGCTGCAAGCAGCTTTTCTAATTCGTTTACAAGTCTTACTAAACGCATCAGCTCTTCATGACTTACCTGCAAACGCTGTGCTGTTGGCTCCCAAATCCCATCCTGGAAAGCTTCAATTTGACTTCTTAATGTGGCAAGCGGCGTCCGCAGCTCATGAGCGAGGTCGCCTGTAAATTGCTTTCTAAGGATTTCTTCTTTTGCTAATGACTCAGCCAAATTATTAAAGGAAACGGCAATCTGCTTGACCTCCGTCGGCAGACCTTTTAAAGGTATGCGGATATCAAGATTATGGTGCTGCAGCTCACCTGCTGCAAACGAGAGCTTCTTGAGACCAGAAGTTAGTTTTTTAGAAAAGATCATACTAAAGACGATCGCTAAAACAATCGTTAAGCAAACTGCCGCTAATATATACAATTGAATGGTTTGAATAAAGGTGTATTCATCATCAATTAAGCCTTCTGGGTAAATCGCTACCAGCTTGCCGATAATAGCATTGTCAACTTTCAAAGTATAGGTTTTACTATGCCAGTTTTCTCCATCTGGCTCCGGTTCCGTTAATCCAAAGCTATTTAGCATGCCGCGGATACTGGACGTATCCATCTGCATTTTCCCAAATCGGTCATATAATTGGAAATAAAGCTGGTCTGTCATCGCATTTTCATGGAGCAGTCCATACACCGGGTCACTCGTGAAATGGCCATTTTTTCGATAGTCCTTCTCAATCTCGGTGATAATTCTATCAATCTTTTTTTCACGGTTCCGATCCAAATAGCTATTAAAGCTTTCTTCAAAACCATATTGGATAAAAAAACTGACAATTAGAATTCCAATCATCGAGATGAGTACTAGATAAAAAAGGATTTTAGACCGTAGCGTTTGCAGCATCTAGTACCCCTCCAAATTTATAGCCCATCCCAAAAACGGTGACGATAAAGTCCGGCTGCCGTGAATCTAATTCTATTTTTTTACGGAGATTTTTGATATGAGTATCGACACTCCGTTCATAGCCTTCATAATACATGCCTTCATCCTGAATTTTTTCAAGCAAATCCATTCGACTGTAAACACGACCAGGATTAACAGCCATATTGGTTAATAATTTATATTCAATCGGTGTTAACGTCACATCTTCACCGTTTACTGTTACTTCTTTTTTGACTAAATCAATGGACAGTTTTTTACCGTTAAATTCAAGGCGTTCTTCAACTTTATCTGCCTTTTTGACGCGTCTAAGGATGGCTTGAACCCGAACAACAACTTCCCTTGGACTAAAGGGTTTGGTTAAATAGTCATCAGCACCCATAACGATTCCGTTGATACGGTCATCCTCTGCCGATTTCGCTGTCAACATAAGGATGGGAACATCAGACTCTTTTCTCACCAGCCGGCAAACCTCTTCACCAGATATATCAGGCAGCATAAGGTCAAGTATCATTAGATCCGGTTCGATTGTTTTTGCCTTTTTCAAAGCATCTATCCCATTATCTGCGCTATGGATTTCATAGCCTTCTCTCTCTAAATATGCTTCGAGGACTTCTACTATTCTTCGTTCATCGTCCACTAAAAGAATCTTCATGAATCATCACTCCTCATACCCTTACTATACCACCAGCGGTCTGTGATGTTCGTAACTTCACAAATTCACCACAACTTCTTCATAACATCTTCAATCTTTTTCGCTAAGATAATCGTGTAAAGAGAAGATGACACTTCGAACTCCCCAAAGTTTCGGTGATCGGCTCTTTATCGATCGAGTACATTGGTTTTCAGCCATCTTACTCATCCCAAAATTAACCTCTCTACTATATAAAGGGTGTCCCGGTCGTTGGGACACCCACTTTTTTGATTGGCTGTATTTTGGCTGAACTTAAGCATTTTGATTGGAATGGAGATCAACCGTTTGAGATTTTCATTATAAGTAAGGAACATAAGTGCTGGAGCTAGACGTCGACAGTCCTTTTATTTACAGTTATCCACAAGCGAAATTTTATAATTTCCTTTAATAATGAAAAGAGACACTGGGAAATCCCACTGTCTCTTTCTTTTTCTTATTTGTGGATCCAAACGGCACCAGCAGAGTTGTCTTTTGCTTCGCCAATGACTTGGACCTTAATAGGATACTGTGCTGGAACCTTAACTCCGGCATCTGGAATAACATTATTGATATAAGACTTTGTAGAATCAAATTCCATTATACCTGGAAGTCCATTGTAATCATAGATTCCACGTGTAGGTGAATTAACATCCCATGCAGGTGACTTGTCTAATGAGAAGGCAGCATCTGCAACTTGGTAGCGAGTAGTTTGAGCAATGGAGTTAACACCATTTAGTTTAAATACAAGCGCTTCTGGATGAGAGTCCACTACGCTTAGGAAGCCTTCACCTGGGTGAACGCCGCCCCAGTTATCAGTAAATGTATCATCAGCATACCAAACTACTAAACCTGTATTATATTTTGCGTCACGAGAGTATTGAAGAGCTGTATCTGAACCAGCGTAGTTTCTCCACTCTAGGTAATAGTAATGAGGTTTTTTGATCCAGCCATCAGATACTTCAAAGCCATTTAATGTAACTTGTGGTGTTCCTTCTGCATCATCTGAGAATTTCACCTGTCCATCTACTGTTAATTGTAGGTTGTCAATAGCATAACCGTTTGGTGCAAGACCGCCGTCAGTTACATAATTAAATACTAGTTTAACTTTTTTTCCTGAAAATTGGCTTAAATCAAGGGATTTGTCTACCCACTGACCTTTTGAGGAATCTAAACCGTCTGCAGTGTTTTCATCTCCTAGAATATCAAGACGTGTGCTCGTACCATCTTCTGTTACAGCATCCACATACAGATAATCATAGTCGTACTCTACTTCAAACCACTGCTTATAATTAAATGTAGCACTTGATGCATTTGTTAAATCAAATACTGGAGTTTCAAGTACTGTATTTAGGTCATCACCTTTTGTACTGTAATAGTACTTTGCACCAAACTCAGGTGTAATTCCAGGAACCTTCTTTTCAGGTAAGTTCACCTTCACGATACCAGGATTCTTAGATTTTGTAACACTTTGATCGATAATTGTGGCTAAACCATTGTTATCAATATCTTGATAGTTTACTTCTGAAATATTAGCCCAGTTGCCGCCGATTGTTTTTTGATAAAATTCTTTCACTTGCGGGGAGAAGCTTGGCGGTTGCGTACCAGCAATATGACCACTCCAGCTGCCGCCGCTCATGATGGACCATTGTGCAACTGTATCGCCATTGCCAGTATATTGAGTATCATACTCATCCGGAGCCCCTAAATCATGCCCATATTCGTGCGCAAATACACCAACTGCTCCGTCTTCTGGCTCAATTGTGTAATCATAAGCACCCATTTTCCCGCCCCAGTAATTTACTTTCGCAGTCGTATTAGGTACTGCATAAACACCGTTTAATGTCCATCGGTGTGACCAGATCGCATCGTCACCAAGTGCTCCGCCGCCAGCTTCCTGTCCGACACCTGCATGAAGAACCATTAAGTGGTCAACTAAACCGTCCGGCTCGCTTCGATTGCCATCACCATCAAGATCATATTGATCGAATTGATCATAATCGGCTAAATTAATACCTTTGTTAACTGCAGCGACTAATGCATCCTTTACAAGATCACGTGGTCCCTTTGGATTAAGGTTGTCATGCCCTCCTGCAGGGTTATCATCACCATATTCCTTTGCAGTTCCAGGAACAGTTAACCAATCGGATACAGTTCCGTCAACGGTGTAGCTGCCACCAGACTGTTCTTCATAATATTGTTTGAAGGTTTTTACCTTATCTCCATTGAATAGAGTGAAATCTTGATCACCAAAAAGCATTTTTTCATAATGTTCTTTACTGAAGTCCTTAGCATACATATAGCCTGGCTCTTGCTCGATGTTGTTATGTTTAAAGTCTGAGTATTCTACTAAAAGTACAAGCACTTTATCTTTTCGAACAGAACCATCATAAGCTGCTTGCTTAGCAGAATCCACTTTTACAGCGCCAGTCGGCTTGCCTTTTTTAAAATTCTCGTGACCTTTGGCAAGCTGCTTTGCTAGCTTGTCCTTTTGTTTTGTCACGAAGTCCTTTGCTTTTTTATCAAACTCTTGCTGCTCTTTTGTTAAATTTTTGTCCGCTTTACCTGGTTTTTGACCCTGTTTTTTCTCTATGTAGGTCTTTACCGCTTTCGTAATTTCTGCTTTTGAGGCGTTCTTTGCAATAAGTCCTCTTTTTTGCAAGGCAGCACCCAAACGATCAAAATCTACTACATTTAGATCCATTGGAGCTGATACAGCAGTGGTGGCAGCTGCTGCTGGTTTTGGTGCGACCGTACTTCCAGCAAACGCGCCTGCGAACATGGTCGTAGCTACCATTGTACTAGCTGCAAGGCTGGATAAGACCTTTAAGGTATTTTTCTTCTTCACCTGTTTATTCCCCCCAATTTATATATTACAAAGTTCTTCTATAAGAACAGTGCTCTCCTATTTTATCAGACTAATACAAAAATTGTAAATAATCAAAATTTAGTGATAAATTACTATAAAATAACAGGTATTTAATCCCAAAATACTCAAATGAAAGCGAAATCATAGGTGTTAATTCATGTAAAAACGCCTTTAAAAGAAGCCTTTTTACCCATTTTCTTCCTTTGCATCTCTTTTTCTACTAAATACTAATATTCCGAAACTCGAAATTTGAGTCATTTGAACTATTAATTCACACCGAGCAAGCATTCCATAGAATACGCAAATATTTTGTGCTAATAAGAGAACAAACCTATTAAAAAAAAACCTTATCACGATGGATAAGGTTTTTCTTATTATTCAGCTTTATTTTTTAGTTCGTCCGTTAATTCCTCAATGCTTTTTCTTACATTAGATTTACCAGAGTAGTTTTCAATTAATTCCTTCACATCAATACCACTCGAAGCCTTCAAAGACTCCTGCAGGGTAGCCATCAAGTTGGTAGCATAGCTAGTGATTTTATTAGCACCGCCATTTCCACCCGCAGCACCGCCTGTATCAACAACGGTAATCTTATCAATATTGGATAACGGGGCAGCCACTTGCTTCGCGTACTCCGGAAGCATTTTGATAATCATATCCAAAATAGCAGCTTGACCAAACTGTTCGAAGGCCTCGGCAATTTTTTCCTTTGCTTCCGCTTCTGCCAAACCTTTTAAGCGGATAATTTCCGCTTCTGTTGAACCTTGTGCTTTTTGTGCTTCCGCTTTTGCCAGACCATCGAGACGGATCCGTTCTGCCTCGGCTTTTGCCATTGCTTCAATCCGGTATTTATTAGCCTCAGCTTCAGCTATTTCCTTGGCCTTATTAGCCGCCGCTGATTGCTCTACAGAATAACGATCAGCGTCCGCTTTTTTCTTCACCTCAGAATCATATTGACGTTCACGGCGAAGGATCTCTTTTTCCTCTAGTTCAATTTGCTTTTGTCTCTCAATAATCTTGATTTGCATTTCCTGCTCGGTTACATCCTGCTTGGCTCTTGCACTTTCCAAATCATATGCTTGGTCTGCACGGGCTTTGGCAATATCCTGCTCACGGCGGAACTCGGCTATTTTCAGCTGATTAATCTTCTCTGCTTCCGCAATTTCCGTCGCTCGCTCTAATTCATTCCGTTTCGCTTCCTTAGCTGCTTCTGCCTTTTTAATCCGCGTTTCCTTTTCTGCCTCTGCAGTCGCAATATCGGCATCCCGTTTAACTTGAGCAATCCGCGGTTTCCCTAGGGAATCTAAATAGCCGTTTTTATCACGAACATCTTTAATCGTAAATGAAACAATCACTAATCCCATCTTTGCTAAGTCCTGCGAGGCAACTCTTTGGACTTCTTGGGAGAATTTATCGCGGTTTTTATAAATTTCTTCGACCGTCATCGAACCAAGGATCGAACGTAAATGCCCTTCAAGTACCTCTCTCGCTTCGTTTTCACGGTCTTCCTTCGGTTTTCCAAGAAACTGCTCTGCTGCTGTCGCAATCTCGCTAATCGACCCGCCTATTTTAATAATCGCCACTCCATCCGCCATGACAGGAACCCCTTGCTCCGTATAAACCTCCGGTGTGGTTACTTCTAGTTTGCTAGATAGCAAGCTTAATGGTTTTGCTTGTTGAAAAACTGGTAAAATAAAACTCCCGCCGCCGCGAATAATCTTGATTTTATTACCTGATTCATCCACGTGGACATTCCTGTTCCCAAGGAAACTGCCCGTTACAATTAACGCTTCATCTGGTCCTGCGGTTTTGTACTTGGTAATAAATACACCGATTAATGCCAGAAGAATAAGTATGACAACCCCAATAATAATCCAAATCATTCCCATGTTTTAAAACCTCCCTATAATGTGAATTTCTCTAATTGTTGATAAACGGTTACTTCTAGTACACCGTTTTTCACCTGAACGACTAATACCCTTGTCCCGTCTGGAATGAAATCACCGTCAAAGCTTTTTGTAGGTTTGGCAATCCGGCCGCTCGTACTATCAATCATCACCTCTCCATACCCATCAGCGGGAATTGGCGTTATGACAGTACCAACCCTTCCTTGTAAATCCGACTCTTTGTAGACAAGTGATTCCTCGGCTCTAGATACCGGCACAAGTACAAATACATTTAAAAATGTAACAACAATAAACGCAATCACTGCGGATATCCCGAGTATAAGTAAATAATGTAAGGAAGACAGATTTTCAAATAAGTATCCGCTCGCAGACAAAATCGTTACAAATGCAAAAATTAATACCGGATTTAAAAAATCCAGACCTTCCCCTGCCCCATGAAAGTGAAAGACGTCCGCAAATAATACGTACAACACAGTGATGACACCTGAGATAATTAAGGCGTATAAATAAACGGTATCTAAAGGAATGCTGAAAGGTTCCATTGGCATCCATCCTTATTTTTTATTAATTATAATGAAGGCATATTCTAGTTTAATAGGCAGTCATGTATAGATATTCTTACTTACTTGTTTAATATACTAAGTAATACGAACTAACAAAAGGAAAAGTTTCACAAATTTTTACTAATTTATCCAAAAGAACAAAAGCGCAAGCGCCTTGAACAGCCCCGACAAGCATAAGACGNNCTAGGCGCTGGAGCTGGACGAAAATAAAAAGTGCCATAGCTACATGAGCTACAGCACTCTATTGAATCATATTCAAAAACTTTTTCGTCCGTTCTTCTTTTGGATTCGTAAAAATTTCGTCCGGTTTATTACGTTCGACAACGACACCTTGGTCCATAAAAATCACTTCATCCGCTGCTTCACGGGCAAAGCGCATTTCATGGGTAACCACAATCATCGTCATACCTTCTGCTGCGAGGTCCTTCATTACTTTTAACACCTCACCGACTAATTCTGGGTCAAGTGCGGAGGTAGGTTCATCAAACAGCATAACCTCCGGCTCCATCGCGAGCGCCCTGGCAATCCCGACACGCTGCTGCTGACCGCCAGATAGCTGTGCCGGATAATAGTCCTGCTTATCAGCTAGCCCGACTTTTTCCAGTAGAGTTTCTGCTTTTTTCCTCGCTGTCTCCTTATTTACTCCCTTCACAACAATTGGCCCTTCCATCACGTTTTCAAGGGCTGTTTTATGCGGGAATAAATTATAACTTTGAAAAACCATACCGGTTAAGCGGCGGAATGAAGCAATATCTTTCTTTGGAACTGCTTTTGAAAAATCTAAACTTTGACCTGAGATCGAAATAACACCTTTCGTTGGTGTTTCCAACACGTTCAAACAGCGGAGCATCGTTGTTTTCCCAGAACCGGACGGCCCAATTACGACAACCACTTTACCTTTTTCCACTTCTAGATCGATCCCTTTTAACACTTGTAACTGGTCAAATTGTTTATATAAACCATTAATTTTAATCATGATAACACTCCCTTTTTCCTTAAGTTAAGCCCCATAGCGGCCCAGTCTCTTTTCCAAGTACCCTTGAAGGATGGAAAGGAAAAAGCAGATAACCCAATAAATGAGTGCTACTTCTGAATAGACTAATAAAAATTCGTAGTTGGTGGAAGCAATCTCCTGACCGCGGCGGAACATTTCTGTAACCAATACCAGTGAAGCCAGCGAAGTATCCTTAACAAGACTTATGAATGAATTGGATAAAGGCGGAACGGATACCCTTGCAGCCTGTGGCAAGATAATTCTTCTAAGTACTTGCCAGTAGGTCATGCCAATTGAATAGCCAGCCTCCCACTGTCCTTTTGGCGTTGATAAAATTGCCGCTCTGATAATTTCGGACGAATAGGCGCCGACACTTAGAGAAAAACCAATGACCGCCGAAATATACGGGTCTAACGTGATTCCGAGATTAGGCAGTCCGTAAAAAATGATAAATAATTGCACAAGCAATGGAGTACCACGAATCGCTGAAACATACACTCGAGCGATGATTTGAAATATTCTTACCTCTGAAATTCGGGCTAATGCCGTAAGAATGGCCAGTATTATCCCAATCACAAATGAGATAAGCGTTAACGGGATCGTATAAAAAACAGCCCCCTCCAGCAGAGGCTGGAGGGAACTTTTTGCAATATCAATTAACCTTGCTGTTCGTTCCGGATCAGCAAAAATACTATTTAAGTACATCTTCACCAAACCATTTCTCTGAGATTTTTTTATAAGTGCCGTCGTCAACCATCTCTTTTAAGGCTTTATTGACTTCATCAACGAGTTTGTCACTATTCTTTCTAAACATAAATCCGCTTGAAGACGCATCATTTGCCGTTGCGGCAATCTTAATTGGTGCATCAGGCTTTTGTTTTTTATAGTCTAAATAGGTAAGCTTATCGTTAATCGTCACATCGACACGTTTTTGTGTCAACAATTCAACGGCTTGCTGAAATCCTTCTACTCCAACAAGATTGGCTCCATATTTTTTTGCCATATCACCGTAGTTACTTGTCAATGATTGGGCAGCATTTAAGCCTTTAATATCTTCAAATTTTTTCACCTTAGTGTTTGAAGTATTGACAATGAGAACACCGGCTGACGTAATATAGGGATCAGAAAAGTCATATTTCTTTTGACGGTCTGGACGAATTCCAACCTCGTTCGCAATCATATCAAAACGTTTTGCATCTAAACCTGCAAACATAGCGTCCCATTGAGTTTCTTTATATTCTGCTTTTACACCTAATCGTTTTGCCACTTCATTTGCTAAATCAACATCAAATCCAGTTAAATTACCGCTTGTATCATGGAAAGTGAATGGCGGATATGTACCTTCAGTACCAATTGTGATCTTTCCATCGTCTTGAATCTTTTTCAATAAATCTTGATTATCCGCAGTTTTCTTTTCTTCAGTGTTAACTGCTCTCTTTTGATCTTCTTTCTCATCTTTGCCACATGCTGAAAGCACCAACATAAAGCTTAGGAGCAGCGCAAAAATGACCGTAAGTTTTTTCATGTTATTAAACCCCCTAATTCTTACTATTTTTATCGGATTTACTTATTTTATTACAACCTCTAGCAACTGTCAAAAGAAATGATTATATGAAGCATCCTTATTTTACCCTTTTATAAAAAATAAAAACCTATCAGAAAAATTCTGATAGGTTAAGCAGATAATGCACGTTTTGTTTTCTGATCGGCCGACTTTTTCTTTTTTGTTTTTGGCCGATAGAAAAGAATACCGCTCGCAAGTAAAATCATACCATACATAAACGTTTTAAGATCTGCTGTACCTGCTATAATCACCCAAACGGAATAAACGGTTGCCAGTAAAGCAATAATACCGTCTGTCATTCTCTGCTTTCCTGCTTTATACGTCTCTCCTGTTATTACTAACTTTAGCTGATAGACTGATGAAATAAGATACGGTACTAAATAGGCTAAGGTCGCAATGACAATGACAAAATCAAATGCTCCTGAGATGGATTTTGAAACGGTAGAAAAAATAAATAACTGTCCTATTCCGTTGGATACAATCATTGAAAAAACAGGCAGACCCTTTTTGTTTTCTTTTAGGAATGCTGGCAGAAATAATCCTTGTTTCGCTGCTTGATAAGGAACTTCCGCAGTTAACATTAACCAGCCGATGGTTGAACCAAACAAACTAATTAATCCAATCCCTGCTAATAATTTTCCGCCGACAGGTCCTAAAACAGTTTGAATGGCATCAATTAATGGTTTATCAGAATGAATAAGCGTGTTTTGGTCCAACATCCCCATCACAAGGGTGCTAATACCAATATAGATACCCAGTGCAATAAATAATCCTAAAATGGTAGCCCTTTTTACATCGGATTGTTTTTTGGCACGGGAAGCAAATACGACGGCTGACTCTACCCCAATAAATGCCCATAAGGTATTGACAGCAGCACCGTTAATTTGCCCCATAATACCGATAGCATGTCCAGCTTCATCCATTCTCGGAGCCATAAACGGCAGGATGTTGCTCTGTTCAAACGCAAACAAACCAACAATTATAAAGAAGACAAAACCAGCTACTTTTGCTGCAGTAGCAAGGAAGTTTAATCTCCCCGCACTTTCCATCCCACGCAGGATAATAAAATGGGTACCCCAAAGCAGTAAGGAACAGACTAGAAATGTTAGGCCATTACCTACTTTTAGAGTGAAATTACCGACTGTAAACCAGTTTGCATCGCTTGTTAAGATTGGAAAAAAGGTTGATAAATATCCGGCAAAGGTGGTGATCATCGCAATGTTTCCAGCTAAGTTTCCAATCCAGTAACCCCAGGTAGTCATAAATCCAGATAAAGTGGATGCATGAGAACCTGGCTTAAATAGTTCTTTTGCATAGATTTGCGGGCCACCTGTCAAATTTGGTTTACGAATCGCCAAGCTGCCAAAAACTAAGGCCAGCATCAGAACGCCTAAGCCTGTAACAAGCCAAGCGGAAATCACACCGGCTGGACTAGCTGCTTCTGACAGGGAGCGAGGCAGCATAAAAATACCTGAGCCAACCATATTCCCAATGACAAGGGCGGTTAACACCCAGAATCCTAATTTATTTGATTTCCCCACGGTTATCCTCCTCGACGAACTTTTATATTAAAAATAATGTTTTAAATGTATGAATATTAATGAACCTCATCCAATATAAAACCTACCGAGGTGTTAGTCAATGGGAAATTTTATCTCACTAAAGTATTACCACAAAAAAGGAGACAGCCCAGCAGGCCATCTCCTATTTCTATTCTCTTATTACCTTATTTCCACCACTCATCAAACATGCTGGCCGGAAGTCTCCGTTTATGCTCAGTGAGGATATACCTTTTTTCAACTTTTTCTGCAATTTCTGGTGAAACAGGTTTCCCTTCCAAATAATCATCAAGTTCATCATATGTAATTCCTAATTCGGTCTCATCTGCTTGTCCTGGTTTTTGATCGAGGAGATCAGCAGTCGGCACCTTTAAATATAGTCGTTCATCTGCGCCTAGCTCCTTAAGCAAAGCCTTCCCTTGCCTCTTGGTTAAGCCTGTCAGCGGCAAGAGATCCGCGCCCCCATCCCCGTATTTAGTAAAGAAGCCTGTTACGGCTTCTGCAGCGTGGTCTGTACCTATGACGAGCAGACCTTCCATACCGCCGATCGCATATTGGGCAATCATTCTCATTCTCGCTTTGACATTCCCTTTATGATAGTCACTCAGCTGATCCCCTTTAATGCTGGCATTATATTCATTTTGTACTTCATCAACTGCATTTTTGATATTAAAAACTTCCTCGCGATCAGCCCTTATAAAGGCTAACGAGCGCATAGCATCTTCCTCGTCCTGTTGAACTCCATATGGCAGGCGCACTGCAATAAACGTAGCCGCTGTTCCCTCTGTACGTAATTCCTCCACTGCCAGCTGGGCTAGGCGTCCTGCTAATGTAGAATCCTGTCCGCCGCTAATTCCCAGTACAAAGCCCTTTGCCTTCGTTTTTAATATATAATCTTTTAAGAAATCAATTCTCTTACGAATTTCTTCCTTCGGGTCGATGCTGGGATTTACATTTAAATCTTTCATAATTTGTGCTTGCAAACTCATTTGTTGACCTCCTCACCAATTAATTGATATATGTAATGTACCACATTTCACTTCTTTTCACTAAAATGAAACAAGAAAAATCAGTTTGTGGACAAAATAAAACTTGGAGGGATCATATGGAAGCAAAAACATGCAATGAAACAAGAGTTGTTCGAACAAGCCGAATTTTTCCAAACGATGTAAATAACCATAATACCCTGTTTGGTGGAAAGCTGATCAGTGATATCGATATGATTGCTTCGATTTCCGCTGTACGTCATTCAAGAGCAGAGTGTGTAACAGCCTCCATTGATTCAGTGGATTTCCTTAGTCCGATTACACCAAAGGATTCTGTTTGCATTGAAACCTTTGTATCGAATACGGGTACGACTTCAATTGAAGTTTTCGCTAAAGTGATTGCTGAAGATCTTATGTCCGGTACTCGAAAAATTGCTGCGACAGCCTTTTTAACCTTTGTTGCCTTAGATAACAGCGGAAAACCAACAAAGGTTCCTGTGATCATCCCGGAAACGGAAGAAGAGAAAAAGCTGTTTGAAACCGGTAAAGACCGAGCAGAAAAGCGGAAAGAACATCGAAAAAGCAGTAAAGATCTCGCCAGCGTCTTTACCACACATAAGCCCTGGGAATAAAGAAAAGCGGAAGCGCCTTGATCAGGGGCGACAGGCATAAGACGAGCCGGCGAGAAGGCTGCTCTTTAGCCTTCTTGACGGATTGGCTTATGACCCCGAGCCCCTAGGCGCTGAAGCTAGACAACATAGAAAAGCGGAAGCGCCTTTACCAGACGCTGAAGCAGGCAACACAGAAAAGCGGAAGCGCGACATAAAAAAGGTTCACGATCTGCTCGTGAACCTTTCTTATGATTGTTTAGTTGGTTCTGACTTTTGCCATGTCATAACGTCATCCGCTTCATCAATCTCGATCGTGACATCAACGACGCCTTTTTCTGCCATAATTTTTTCATGTATTCTGTCCTTAATATCATCGGCGGCAGCAACCGTTAATTGAGGGTCAATCTCAATTTCCAGCTCAACGTGCAGGTCTTCCCCCTCTTTAATAACGGTTATATCTTGAATATCCTTTACATCTGGATCCTCCATCACGAGTACACCAATTTTATTTTCCATTTCCTCATCAGCTTGCCCAATAACCCCGGCTGCATTATCTAAAAAGACCTTACCAACTACAAAGAGCATCATCACACCAATTAAAACAGAGGCGATACCTTCTGATTGATGTAAAGGGGTAAAGTGGGCTATAACAACAGCAATAATGGCTAACAAGCCGCCTAAAGTCGCCACCATATCCTCCATAAACACAAGCTTTGTTGCCGGCTTCGCCCGTCCCAAATTGGCAAAAGCCACCGTAAATACATTTAGACCTTTTGCCTCTATCTCGATTTCGTGTAAAATTTCTTTCATCGCTTTAAACAAGACAAAGGTTTCGAGCAGGGTTGCTAATGCTAACACAAGAATATTAATCAGAAAACCACTGGACTCCGTTGGATGAATAATATGGTGGTAGCCTTCTTTAATGGTTTCAAACGCCATAACCCCTACAATTAACACTGCCCCTAAAAGAACCAGGTTAACCAAGCGGCCAAACCCATTAGGATATTTCTCAGTCGGTGCCTTTTTACTTAATGCCGAACCGACAAACACAAAGAATTGATTAGCCGCATCGCCAAGGCTGTGCATCGTTTCGGCAAACATGGCCACATTTCCTGTAAAAAGAAAGGCCACACCTTTGATTATCGCAATAATGGTATTAATAATGGCAGCCAAAAAAGCTGATTTATTCCCTCGTTTTAATAATTGAAATAATTCTCCCATCCTATCCTCATTTCTTAAACGTTTTTTAGCACCATATATAAACGGTTATTTCGTTCATTTTTTTCCTCGGAGGGTGCTAAATCATATTTTTTCAACAAATGGAACACTTCATTCAATAGTTCCTGTGAATGTTCTTTTGAAAAAAACTGCTTAAATAAATCCTTCATATCTTCCGGTAAAAAAGCTGCTTGGGATTCGTATTTACTTTTTACATCTTCCTCAGTGTGATTCAATTTACATTCGCTCATTTGATCTCTCCTCCTCAACTATGTACGTCTAGGATAACAGAAAAGATTCAAAGACCAAAAGCGGAAGCGCCTCGAACAGGGGCTTATGCCCCCGACCCCCTAGGTGCTAAAGCGGGATGTAAAAAAAAAAGCCCATGATTTGGGCTTTTTCAATTAAACTTTTTTATGATCTGTCACTTCTAAAACATCCAAAAGGAAAACAAAAACAGGGATTCCGATAATTAAGCCCCATACACCAAAAAAGTGCTCGGAGAAAATCAAGATAATGAAGGTATAGAAAACAGGAAGATTCGTTTTTGAACTCATTAAATTCGGATTTAAGATGTAAGCCTCAATTCCATGAATAATAAAAATCGCTATTCCCACATAAAGAACCTTCATTAATCCACCGATACTATAAGCGATAATCACAAGCGGAATTAATGAAATAATAACCCCAGCAACAGGAATTAATCCCAAAACAAAAACCATAATTGATAAGCCGCCTAATTGTGGAAAATCTAACAACCATAGGGAGATCGTAGTTAAGATACAATTGACTACCGCGATAATCAATTGTGCTTCAATCACCTTACCGAATGTCCCAACAAACTTTCGGCCAAAAAACTCAACTTCTTCATAAATGGAAGAGATTTTACTGTTCCTAAATTTCTTTGTAAATTCAATTAAGCGAGGCTTTTCAAGTAAGCAGAAAATACTTAGCAGCAAGGCCAATAAGACTTGTAAGGTAACACTGCTAATATCCGTAAAATACTTAATTAAGAAAGTAAATCCTTGCTCCAGGTAACTGGAGATTTTAATTTCTTCCATCCGGTTCACAAGATAATTTAAAATAATATTATCGTGCTTGGCCGTGTAAAAAGCCGTTAACTGCTTGATTAGGGCGGTAATTTCCTGAATAATCATCGGCAAATACATGACGAAACAATAGGAAAGCAGCCCGACAATACAGGCATAAGAGATAACCACAATTAACCTGCGATTAAGCGGGATCTTTTTTTCGATGAATTGGACTAAGCGATTCATTAAAAAGGTAAAAATAAAGGTAAGTAAAATTAAATTAATCATCGATCTCATTGCATATAAAACAAGGGCAATGAGAACAAAAATAGAAATTCTCTTAAATCCACTGCTCTGCATAAGTTTATTTATCATAGATACTGATCGAACCCCATTATGTTTACTAGTAAAAGTTTTTACACTTTTTTTAATTATATCAAATCTTTACCGTATTTTGTCGGTTTTAGTCTTCTTTTACGGTTTAAATTGAACCGGTGTCATCGAACTGTCAATTGCTCTACTCATCCAGCCCTGTTTCGATAGAAAATCAAGCAGCTGTGGTAAATGGGCTAACGTTTCCCTCCGTTCGTGCAGCAAAATAACGATAGGACCATTATGATTAGCCAGTTGATTTAATTGCGTGATGACACTGTTCACATATCTCGCATCTTTATAATCCCAATCCCTGCTGTCAATATTCCAATCCCACATTAAATATCCATTATCATGAACAGCCTTTCGATATTCCTCTGTCATATACGGAACACTGCCATATGGGGTTCTCATTATATAGGAATCTACACCGGAAATTTCTTTTAACGTATTACGGTTTTGCGTTAATTCCGAAATGATAGTTGTCGCAGATGCATAAAAAATCTTCGGATTATGCGATACGCTATGCAAGCCTACCGTTTCTCCAGATTGAACCATTAATTTAACCGCATTCGGATAACGGCGAATATTGCCATCAATCATAAAAAAGGTGGCTTTATAACGATATTTCTCCAGTAGAGCTATAATCTGGCCGGAAAATACTGACGGGCCGTCATCGAATGTTAAATAAACCGTTTTCTGCGGAACTGGATTAGCTGGCGGTGCATTCGGTTGTTCAGACTGTGCTGGTTTTGATTCCTTTGTTGGTTGCTCTGAAGAAGTTGTAGCGTTTGTGGCAGGTTTTGCCGCGGCAGGTTCTGTAGTAGTCGATTCTTTTACGTTACTTTTCTCTCGCTCTTGTTGATTTCTCCACGCAATCGCTTGCTCTTGCTGCTTGCGTATTCGTTCTTTTTCAAGTCTAAAATCATTGGTGTCCCTAATGAATTCCTCCGGTGCTGGTCCTTTCGCTATCGCACGTTTAATAGTTTCATTTTTTGAATGATTAATAGGTTTATTTATCGTTCTTTCCTGAAAATGATGGCTCAAGAATACCCCTGTGCATACGAATCCAATAGCCAGCAGGACGACAAGTGTCCCTTTGGACCAACCTTTTTTTAGATTTCGCATTTTACATACCCTCTTTGATGTTTTTTCACTTTCCCCATTATAGACGAAATTCCTAAATAATTGTTTCAAATCTATTAAAAATATTACATTTCTATTAAATCGTACTTTTATCACAGGTATTTAGTCACTCTACATATTACAAGTTTTACTAACATATTATACCAATTAAAAGTAATAAAGGGGGGATATAAGGAGAAATAAATCTGAAATTTCTAAAAGGAGTACAGGCAAATTACACTACCGTTTAACATACATATCATTGAAACAAGATTTTTCTCCTATTCCATATTCTTATGCATCTTGCTGGAGGTGAAATGAGTGTCAGGTGGACAAAAAGCACTTTTTTATATTCTATCGATACTTATTCCGATTGTTGGGATTATTGTCGGGATTATTTGGATGAATGATCAGGATCCTGAGAAGAAAGTTGTCGGGAAGAACTGTTTAATTATCGCGATCGTTGTGATGGTTTTAAGCTGTATCTGCTGGTTTGCCGCATCGGCATTGTCAATCATGCCGGCGTTTTCGGGGTATTAAAGTTAAGTCATTAAACAGATGTTCAGGAACCCAATTTTACATAATGATAAAATTGGGTTCTTCACTTAGGGGGTGAATACAATTTGATCCATGAGGTATTAAACTTTTTCGGAAGGGCCATCTGCCACCAGTTAGAAGAGCGATCTCTTCATGTATCCGGAGCAACACTTTCCGTTTGTGCCAGAGATACAGGGATCTATATTGGGATTTTTTCGACCGTATTATATTTACATATCGTGAAAAGGAAATCAATAATCTCCATACCCACAATTAAAGTAAGTTTTCTTCTATTATTCTTTATGGTGCCTATGATCTTTGATGGACTAGGGTCATACACCCATTTATTTCAAAGTAATAACGTAAGAAGATTAATAACAGGTATTTGCTTTGGTTTTGTTCTTCCCTATTTTCTTTATCCGATATATTTGGGAAAGTCACTAGCCCAAGCATGTGAACCTGTTATAAAAAATAGAAGGGATTTTTTTGTTCCCCTCTTGTTTAGCAGTATCCTAGGTGGATTAATTTATTTTGAAATATTTCCTTATTCCCTCTGGGACAGCTTAATTATTTTATCCATTATTGTTTGGTTTAGTTTATGTGTGTCCTTCTTATTTCCGTTTATGAAACAAACCTTCTTAAAAAGGATTATTTCTTTCGCAACTTGTATTGTATTTCTCTGTTCATTATCTTGGTTACATACCTTGCTACAAAATTCGGATTTATTGTCATTATTAAATTTTTCTTTAAAAATCACTAAAAGAATACTGGGGTAAAATAATTTGAATATGGGTTCCTTTCGGACCACTATCCACCACTTTTATTTCTCCACGATGTTCCATAATGATATTTTTTACAAATGGTAGTCCTAAACCTAACCCTTCTTTTCTAGAAGAAGTAAAAGGATCGAAAATACTTTCCCAATTTTCTTCCGGTATTCCACTTCCGGTATCGATCAAATGAATAAAGATGCGATCTATTTGGATATCGGTAGAAATGATTATCTCTCTTATCGCTCTTTCTTTCGGAAAAGCTTCCGAGCTATTTTTTATTAAATTAACAAATACTTGTTTTAAATATGTCTGGTTTGCGTAAGTTTTTAGAGTTCTATATTCTTTCTCAAAAGTAGCTTTTACAGAATTTCTTTGTAAAAATTCTTCAGATATTTCGATTGCTTGTTCAATTATTTCGTTTAGATCCACCGTATTAAATTCAATCGATTTATATTTCAAATATCCTGTGTAATTTTTAATTAATTCATCCAATTGCAGTGCAGCGGATTGAATCATTTCATTCATCTTTTTACCTTCGCTAGGTAAGGTCTTTAACTCACTTAATAATTTTGAATATCCGTTTATAATTTGGAGTATATTTTTAACTTCATGAACTAAACTGGCGGTGAGATTCCCAGCATTATCAAGTTTCTTCTGTCGCTCCAATAACCGATTAAAATTCACTGTCAGCATGGTATGCATTCTTATAAACGAAAAAACAATAATAACAGAAAAGATAATAATACCTAAACTGCTAAATAAAGCTCCGGCTCCTGGGATAAAATTTAAAAAACCAAAAACAAACAATAAAAAAGTACAAAAGGAAAATGTACTTAAAAAACCTTTTAAATAGATATTTTGAATTTGTCTAGAAATAATAAGAGTAAAAATGACAAAAATGATAAGACTTCCTGTATGGAAAAGATATAAGAATTGGAGTGGTCCATACTCTGGAAAATAAAAATAAGTAGTAGAATGTAATATTTTCACTTCTTTTATATCTACTATTCCAAGTCTTGTCATGTTGATCAGATAGATAATGGAGCTCCATACTACTAAAAAGAATAATACTTTTCGGTTAAATATGGATAATAAAAACTGATAATATGTCTTGTTTTTAAAGTTGGCCGTATGTTTTTTTATTAATATATAAGCCAAGTAAAATACGATGGGAACCATAAAGGTTGTTCCTATTCTAAACAGCCTGAAAAGCAACATGATTAGATTTTTCGAAAATATTCCATCCAAATACAAAACGGCTACATCCAACTGCCAAAAGCTGATAAAGAGCATATAAAGCAATAAGGCAGTTGCTAATTCTGAACCTTTATATATTTTTATAACACAAATCGCTAATACCACAGGAATCATTCCAATAATAGCGATTAAAAATGCAATGATCAAACCATTCACCACTCTATTTATGTTTTCTTATATATGCAAAAGCATTATTTCGTTTTGGCGAATTTGTTTTTGGTGCTTTGACCCCATATCCTGTTACAACTATTTTTCCCATAACGATTACCTTCCAATAAAAAAATCATTATTTAATATGACATTTAATAAATTATACTAAAAAAGGGTAAATAGTCACAGGTTATTTCAATTAGGTAAAAGTTATTCATTATAGTTTGTTTCTACTATTCAAATTTTTCAACGAATGAGCAACCTATTTGCTAAATCTAAATGGTAGATTATTTAGCTACTAAATTTGACTCTTTAATATCTAATGACCAGAGGCCACTGTTTAATACAATATCGGTATAAGTCACTCCTAATCTCTTTTTAAATAAGGGCCCATCAATAACAAATGTATGAAATTCCCCCATTTCCCCCATCGGGCAAACATCCGAATGGCTAGCATGAGAGAAGAAATTAGCGTTTAGATTTGTCCCTACCCAAGACTTGTCTAAATAACCATCTTTCACTCTACAAATAATGGCCTTATAACCTAACTGCAACCATTCTTTGACTAGTTCACCTACTTCTTCTGTACGAATCCAAAGTGGAAACTCTGATTTAAGTCCCGCTTTCGCAGCAGCTTGCTCGTTCCACTGTCGATCCGTCTCTACATAAAGGGATCCAAAAATCACCGTATCGACATTTTGATTTTCCTTCAGGTCTTTAAGAGCATTGACTAATTGATTTTCATAATCAGGTGTAGAATTTATAAAAGTGATAGGTATTTGTAATGCTTCAGCTTGTATTTTTACCACATCTATCGGAATACCATGAGCACATGTTCTCCTAAAAACATCAGAAACCATGGTGATTAATCCTACAACTTGGTAACCTTGTTTGATAACTTTGTCTAAACACATACAGCAATCCTTTCCGCCACTCCAAGAAATAACAACTCGTTTCAAATTACTCTTCCTCCCTATTATTTTTGCAATGTTCTAGTGGTTATCCTAATCTAATATTAAAGTATATTTGTTGTTACTACTACTTGCATGTCTTTTCTTAATTGGAGAGTAACTGCCTCCGCTTCATGTACTAATAGACACTAAAAAAGACTTGGAGGGTTTTCAAGTCTGATCATTTAATTTGTTCTTCTCAAGAATGGTTTGAAACCAAAATAAATCAAACAGATATATGAACTTATTCCTAACAGATAGGTAAGGGTTCAAAAGTTATCGTTCTCTTTCTAGGATGAAAACCATGGATATTAGAGAATTATGAAAAGGTTACTTTACGGAATGGAAAGTACAATACTAATTTATTGAGGAAGAAAATCATGTTTGAAGAAGAATTTTTTCAAAAATAAAAAAGACCAGCAATTTCTGCTAGTCTTGTTATCCACCTATGTATGGTGGAGACGGCGGGACGTGCTCATCCATGCTTTCGACATGGCACTGACTATATCTTGAACCTGTCCAGAAACAGGCCCTCTGGCGTCTTATGCGAAACATAAATTTACCTCTTCAAGGCAGGAATCGCATCCTAGTACTACCTGTTGCAGGCAGCCTATAAGTCGATACACGGCTGTTGAATTACTTCACATACCGCTCGGCATTGCCCTATCGCCAAAAGCGACTTAGGTTTCACCGATAAAGCCAGATTATCACTTGTATGTTACCACACAAGGCGACTAATAATTAATCGAACCCGCGTCCAAAGATATCGGCACTTAAGCATCTACGAGTGTAGTCGATATATTGGCGTTTCACTGATCCTTTTGCCTATCGACCGGCGTCCGGTCAGCTAGCCTGATTGTTCTCTTCCTTCATCCTCAGGCGGTGGAATCCGGCGTAGCCCACTTAAAGTGAGTCCGCTACCCTACCACATGGGCGATGGAGGGGCGAACCGCTAAGCGCTATTAAGCAGCTAAAGCGAAAGTTTTGTTAGTTTTGCCAGTTATGGCTTTGACGTTTTAACGAGGCCGATCCCCTCGACTCGCAACCTAAGCTCAAACTACCCCTGTCGAATCCGTAGCGTCCCCATTATAAAATGTGCTGAAATCTACTTAAAGATTTAGCAACAGACGTTAGGAATTGCTCAGGCACGTTTTGTCAGAGCAAAAGATTGTGCCGCTGATTTAGCGACAAACTTATTATAACACACTCAGAACATTTTTCAATTGTAACTATTTGTAAATTAATTTCCAATTACATCTTTTGACGATCACGGAAGGCTCTTTCAATCTCACGCTTTGCCTCTTTCTGCTTTAACGATTCGCGCTTATCATAATTCTTTTTACCCTTTGCTAGACCAATTAAAACCTTACAGAAGCCATTTTTTAAATATAACTTTAACGGCACAAGTGCATAACCTGCTTCTTTTGTTTCTCCAAGCAGTTTATTAATTTCACGTTTATGAAGTAACAGTTTGCGCGTACGCAATGGATCGTGATTAAAAATGTTTCCCTGCTCATAAGGACTCACGTGCATTCCAAACAGAACCGCTTCTCCATTTTGGATCCGTGCATAAGCATCCTTCAGATTGACTTTCCCGGCACGAATCGATTTAATTTCAGTCCCCTGAAGAACAATGCCCGCTTCGTACGTTTCTTCGATAAAATAGTCGTGGTAAGCCTTCTTGTTTTGCGCGACTACCTTTCCTACACCCTTTGGCATTTATATCACCTCAACTCTATGGATTTATTTTAGCAGAATATAATAGCCTGTACAATTAGAAAGGCGGAAGCGCCTTGAACAGGGGCGTAAGGCTGCTACAGACAAGCCGGTGAGAAGGCTCTTCTTTAGCCTTCTTGAGCCCGAGACCCCAAGGTGCAGGTGCCAGGACCTGGACAGTGAAAAGGAGCCTTGCAGAAAGGCCCCTCTTCCTATTATTTATTTTTTCTCTTTCTGCTCTTGGATTTCGGTACATTATCGTAAAATTTACGTTTATTTTTGGACTTGCCGCCCTGACCGCCGCCTGATTCAGACTTTTGTCCATTTCTGCTTCGACCTTGTTTGGCTTCGCCTTGCTGTTTATTTCGGCGCGGTTTCCGTGTATCACTGCCTGTACTAAAGACTCTTGTAGTTTCTGGTCTCTCGCGGCGAGTCCCTTTCATGCCGACAATTTCGAAATCAATCGAACGTTCGTCTTTATTAACCTTAACGACTCGAACCGTAATTTCATCACCAATTCGGAACACGTTTCCGGTTCGCTCGCCAATCATCGCAAAATGCCGCTCGTCAAAACGATAATAATCATCGGTCATATAACTGACATGCACAAGACCTTCAATCGTGTTTGGCAGCTCCACAAACATGCCGAAGTTGGTCACAGAGCTGATAATGCCGTCATATTCGACACCAACCTTATCCTCCATGTACTCCGCTTTTTTCAATTCATCCGTCTCACGCTCAGCATCTACTGCACGACGTTCCATTTTCGAAGAATGCTCGGCAATTTCAGGCAAGCGGGCATTCCATTTTTCCCTCGTTGCCTCATCGATTTTTCCTTCAATTAAATAGGTACGGATTAAGCGATGGACAATCGTATCCGGATAACGGCGAATCGGCGAGGTGAAATGAGTGTAAAACTCAGTCGATAAACCAAAGTGTCCAAGGCTCTCAGGATAATATTTTGCCTGCTGCATCGAACGGAGCATGACAGTCGAAATCACCATTTCTTCTGGTTTGCCTTGCACCTCTTCAATAATTTCCTGCAGTGCACGAGGATGAACATCGTTAGCAGTTCCTTTTACGATATAGCCAAAGTTAGTAATAAACTCGAAAAATCTCCGTAATTTATCTTCCTTTGGATCCTCGTGAATACGGTAAATAAACGGAACTTCCATCCAGTGAAAATGTTCAGCCACGGTTTCGTTGGCAGCTAACATAAATTCTTCTATTAACCGCTCGGCAACTGACCGCTCTCGTAAGACAACATCCGTTGGTTTTCCTTCTTCGTCTACCAAGACTTTTGATTCTTTAAAATCAAAATCGATGGCCCCGCGCTTCATTCGTTTGTTTCTTAGAACTTCTGCGAGTTCTTCCATTAATTCAAACATCGGGACAAGTGACTCATACCTTGCACGTGTTTCTTCATCTTTGTCAGTAAGGATTCGGTTCACATCATAGTAGGTCATTCGCTCCGTTGTTTTAATCACACTTTGAAAAATTTCATTCGAAACAACGGTACCCTCCGGTGAAATTTCCATTTCACAAGATAACACAAGACGATCCACCTTAGGATTTAAGGAGCAAATTCCGTTTGAGAGGCGGTGCGGGATCATCGGAATCACTCGGTCTACTAAATAAACACTTGTTGCCCGGTCCTCTGCTTCTACGTCAATCGGCGTACCCTCTTTAACATAATAGCTGACATCGGCAATGTGTACGCCCAGCTTATAATTGCCGTTCTCTAATTTTGTAACGGTGACCGCGTCATCTAAGTCTTTAGCGTCTGCCCCGTCAATTGTTACAATGGTTTCGTTCCGTAAGTCACGGCGATTTGCTAGTTCACTTTCATCAATCGTATCAGGTGTCTCATTGGCCTGCGTTAATACATCATCAGGAAAGGCCATTGGCAGTCCATGTTTATGTATGACTGATAAAATATCTACGCCAGGGTCATTTTTATGGCCAAGTATTTCAATAACTTCGCCTTCCGCACTTTTTCGTCCATCAGGGTACGTAACAAGTTTAACGACTACCTTATGTCCTTCCACTGCCCCTTTAGAGGCATTCTTCGGAATAAAAATATCGCTGGCAAATTTTTTATCGTCCGGAATCACAAAGCCAAAGCTTTTGCTTTCGACATAGGTTCCAACGATTTGTTGGACACCTCGTTCAATAATTCGGATGATACTTCCTTCCCTGCGAGTTCCTGATGATTCCGTAGATACACGGGCAAGGACCGTATCGCCATGCATTGCGGTATTCGTTTCATTCGGTGGGATAAATATATCATCCATACCTGGTTCATCAGGTACAACAAATGCAAATCCCTTTGCATGGCCAATTAATTTACCGCGGATTAAATTCATTTTTTGCGGCAGACCGTAACGGTTGCTGCGTGTGCGTACGACAAGTCCTTTTTCTTCCATTTGAACAAGTGCCTTTACGAACTCTTTAAAGTCTCCGGAATCCTGAATCCCAAATGCTTCCTCCAGTTCTTGGACCGTTAATGGTTTGTAGGCTTCGTCCCTCATATATTGCAAAAGCTTATCTATGTGCTTTTGAATTGTTTCTTCCAAACTATTCCCTCCTATGTGGGTGCTTTATTAATCATGCCAATCTAGCTTTTCTAAAAAAGCATATACATCTTCATGAAGCTGTTCGCGCTCTTTATCCAGCGTAATGACATGTCCTGATTCTTCATACCACTTAATTTCTTTTATGGTGGATTCAATTTCGTTGTAAATGATGTTGGCACTCTCGGTATTAATCATTTTGTCGTGGCGAGCCTGTACAACAAACGTCGGGGCATAGATCATATCAACATGCTCACGTACGTCGGCAATTAATTGTTGGAGTGCTTTTAATGTATTCATCGGTGTTTTTTGGAATTCCTTCATTTCCATTTCGATTTGCTCGTCTGTTTTTCCTTCATATTTTTTATATTCACGGGCATAATCGAGAATTCCTTGGTACATGACTTCTTCACTTTTTATATGCATCGGGGCACACATAGGTACAATACCCTTTATAGGTACAGTGTATCCCAATTTCAAGGAAAATACGCCGCCAAGTGAAAGTCCAGCGACTGCTATTTCTTCATGTCCTTTATTTTTTAAAAAATGATAGCCATTTAGGACGTCCTGCCACCAATCTTCTGGACCTGTATGGACGAGTTCTTCCGGTGGTACTCCATGGCCTTTATAGTGCGGGGCATGGCAGGTGTAGCCCTTTTTTTCTAAAAAACGGCCGAGCATCCGGACATCTGCTGAATTGCCGGTGAAACCGTGGAGCAGCAAGACGGCCCGTTTTCCTCCTTCAAAGGTAAATGGTTTCGGTGGTGCAACTTTCATTTTGAAAACTCCTTTTATTTCTATTAGCTTCTATTAGTTTAAGCATTAAAAGAGGTAACATTCCAGAAAAAAGCCTTACCGACTCCCTTGAGATCCAAATAATAAAAAAAACCTTGCTGAAGACGGCAAGGTTCGTTGATTTTTGGTTATATTATTCAAAGCCAACCGTCATTTTATCAGGATGGGAGCCAGCGCGGCTATCCTGATTTAATGAATCAATTCTTTCCATATCCTCTTGGGATAATTGAAAATCGAAGACATTGGCATTTTCAATAATGCGGTGTTCTTTGATTGATTTTGGAATCGTAACCACTTCATTTTGCAGATCCCAGCGTAAAATCACTTGGGCAACGCTTTTATTATATTTATGTGCAATATCTTCAAGAACAGGATCAGTTAGAAGTTGTCCTTGTTTCAATGGTGACCATGCTTCCAGTTGAATTCCTTCTTGTTTACAGAAAGCATGCAGTTCTTTTTGAGTTAAATGAGGATGGTATTCCACTTGGTTAACCATCGGTTTAATTTCTGCAGAACTGATTAAATCTTCTAAATGGTGAGTCTGTAAGTTACTAACACCAATGGCGCGTACACGGCCCTCTTTATAGAGTTTTTCAAACGCTCTCCAGGTTTCTTTATATTTATCTTTACCTGGCCAGTGAATTAAATAAAGATCTAAGTAATCGAGACCTAGCTTATTAAGACTTGTTTCGAACGCTTTTAAGGTCGATTCATACCCTTGTTCGGAATTCCAAAGCTTTGTTGTAATAAACAAA
This sequence comes from Bacillus sp. AFS037270, assembly GCF_002585305.1. The sequence goes on from NZ_NUNF01000005.1 coordinate 97,656, forward strand.
TTTTCACGAGGAACCCCGGACTCTTTGATTGCTTGACCGACCCCTCCTTCATTACCGTAAATAGCCGCTGTGTCAATGCTTACATATCCATTTTGAATCGCAGCTTTGACCGACTCAACTACCTCTTCGCCTTCCTTTACTTTAAAAACTCCTAATCCAAACCATGGCATTTTCACACCATTATGTAATGTCGTAGTGTCTTTTAAATTTGTTAGCATCATCTATTCCTCCTAAAAAATAGTCATTACTGTCAAATCTTTGTTACAATCCGCTCGATTATAATCCTCTTGCAGCTTGGACTTTTTCGATATACTGTTTCGCATATTCCGTAATCTTATCAAAATCTCCTGTTTTCGCTGGAGCTACTAAATTACCACCAACTCCAACTGCCACAGATCCATTTCGAATCCATCGATCCACATTTTCTAAATCCACTCCGCCCGTTGGCATGATATTAATTTGAGGCAGAGGCGCTTTTACCGCTTTCACAAAATCTGGGCCAAAGGCGCTTCCAGGGAATAATTTCACAATATCCACGCCTGCCTCCAAGGCACGTTTCATTTCAGTTAGAGTCATACAGCCCGGCATATAAGGAACTTGATAAAGATTACATAATCTAGCTGTCTCCTCATCAAATGCTGGACTAACGACAAACTGTGCACCTGCTAAAATCGCGATTCTTGCCGTTGCCGCATCTAGAACAGTTCCAGCTCCAATTACAACATTTTCATTGCCCTGATAAACAGCCGACAATTCCTTAATGACTTCATCCGCCCCATTTACTGTAAAGGTCACTTCAATTCCTTGGATCCCACCTTTGACACACGCTTCAGAAATATTTACAGCGTCTTCCTTTGAATCCGCCCGAACGACTGCTACTACACCACACTCGGATATTTTTGATAAAATATTCACCTTTTTCATCACCTTGACTCCTCTTTCAATTAATTATTCTAAAATGCCAATAGAATGAGTTCCCTACATCCTAGAATTAAATTTACAAAAGTTTCTACATGGCGTATCATATAATAGAACGCCGTTTCAAAAAAGATCTAATACTAGAAAATATTTCTAATAAACGAGGTTATAAACGATGTCTAATGTTCAATCCCTTGAACGGGCTCTAACGATATTAAACAAGCTTTCCGAGTATCCAGACGGCATCCAAATTGCTCGATTATCTGAGCAGGTTGGTTTAACAAAGAGTACGGTTCACAGACTGTTAGCTACGTTATCGAGTATGAATTATGTTGTGAAAGACGAGGAAACGGACAAGTATAAACTCGGATTACAAGTCCTATTTCTTTCTAGAAATCTATTAAATAACTCCAATATTGTTACCATAGCAAAACCTTATCTTGAAAGACTTTCACAAGAAGTAAATGAAACCGTACACTTATGCATAGAAGATCAAGGAGAAGTTGTTTATATCGATAAAATTGAAAGTAATCAGACCATCCGTATGTACTCCCGAATAGGGAGCCGAGCACCCATGTATTGTACGGGGGTAGGAAAGATCTTACTTTCCGACAAGGATCAAGACACTCTTGAAAAAATCGTTTCAACCATTCACTTCATCCCTAAAACACCGAACACCATTACCTCTAAAGAAGAATTTTTAAAGGAAATCGAAAGGGTTAGGAACCAGGGATACGCATTAGACAATGCCGAAAATGAAGCGGTCTTAATGTGTATCGCTTCCCCCATCTACGATCATAGAGGGAAGATTATTGCCAGCTTTAGTATTTCAGGGCCTAATAATCGAGTAACGTTGGATGTAATCAATCAAACATTAGTCGAAAAAATGAAACATTACAGCATCGCCATCTCAAGAAACCTTGGCTATACGGGTTCTTGAGAATAGGGTATTCTCTATCTTGGGAATACCCTATTTTTTTAGAGCTGAACAGAAGTGCTTCCAATAAATTCTTCCAAATGGTTTCTATTTGGCAGCCCGTCATTGTCTCCTGGGAACATAACCGCTATGGCTCCGATAGCTGCCCCGCGTTTGACTGCTTCTTTAAGTGGCAGCCCTTCAAGAATGCCACTTACCACCCCGACTGCAAAACCATCACCTGCACCTACCGTATCAACCACTTGTTCTACGGGGAAGCCATTCGTATAGAATTGCTCACCTTTGGAGCTTGTGAAGGCACCTTTTGCCCCTAGCTTAACGACAACTGTTTTTACACCAGCAGCATGATAATAATCAGCTATCCCCTGAACGTCTTGTCTGCCTGTTAACAGCTTCCCTTCTTCAATACCAGGAAGAACAATGTCTGCGCGACAGGCAAGATCATTTATGACTTGAACCATTTCCTCCTTGTCAGCCCAAAGACCCGGACGTAAATTAGGATCATACGAAATTTGTACACCTCTTGCTCGGGCCTCCTTGATTAGCTCGTATACCATCTCCCGGCATCCTGCAGATAATGCTGGCGGGATGCCTGTCAAATGAATATGATCAAAGCCATCCCAGTTCAAATTTGCGATGGTATCAAGTCCCATATGGGAGGCCGCAGAATTTTTGCGCGCGGAAAATACTTCCGGGTCCCCGCTTACTACCTTTTGTTTCCATTGCATACCAGTTATATAGTTAGGATGAAATGTCACATAGGTGGTATCAATGGCATTGTGCTGAAGAAACGTTTCAATGTTTTTTCCGAATGGATCGTTTCCCAGTTGTGTAATATACGTGACTTGATGTCCTAAACGTGACATCCCAATCGAAAAATTGACTTCTGCACCTGCAACAAAACGGTTGAAATGCTCTACATTTTCCAAAGCCCCTTCATGTTCGGCAACAAATAGAGCCATTGGTTCACCAACAGTAATAATTTTACTCATACGAAATCCTCCTTGTTATTTTAAAGAGGAGACATAAATGATATGTCCCCCTAAGAGTAGAAAATTAAGCAGTAAACTGATTTCCCTTTTTTCGAACAACTTTTCCTTTGTTTTTCTTCTGCATATATTGAGAGTAATAGGCTGTCAAAATTGGAACTATTATGGAAGTTACAATTACTGATGCTGCTACTAAAGCCGTAGCTGACTGAGCAATAGGCATAAATTCAGGTTTCATATTAGCAATAATCATCGGATTAGCAACTGCAGCTCCAGCAGTACTAGAAGCAGCAAGTCCTGCTGTTCCATTTCCTCCACCAATAAATTTATCAGTCAGCATCAATGGAATACCTGTAATAATGATTACGAGGACACCTAATAGAATTCCGGCTAAACCAGTTTTAGCAATAACCGTAAGATCAATCGAATTACCTAATGCAAAACCAAAGAATGGGATCATGGTGTGCGTAGCTTTGCTAAAGAATTCACGGAAATCTTGATCCAGGTTACCCAGAATAAACCCAACTAAGAAAGGAAAAATAGCGCCTACAAAAGCCTGCGGCTGAAATGCGGCTAATCCAGTTGTACCCAAAATTAACATGGTTACGAGTGGTCCCGACTCAAGAGACATTAAAACAAATGCGCCTGCTTCTTCTTTAGAACCATACTGTTGCATAATAGAAGCATACAGACCCCCATATGTCATATCCATACATGAAATTAACGCAAGAACAGAAAATCCTGCAAAGAAGCCTGTTTGAATTCCTCCCTCTGGGATAAACAATGCACCAATAAAAGCTACGGCCCAAGCAACCAATATCTTTGTCACTACAAGTGTTCCGGACTTCCTTAACACTGTACCTGTTGCTTTAATATTGATACCTGCACCCATACAGAAAAACCATACCGCTAAAATGGGAACCGTCCCGGTCATCAAACCATTGGTAAATGAACCGAAGTACTCACCGGATTTAGGAGCAAACGTATGGATAATCGCTCCTAAAAAAAGAGGAACCAGCATTAGACCGCCAGGGATCTTTTCCATTGACTTCATAATTTTCATAAATGTCTACCTTACATTTCAGTTTAAAATGGGGCATTTTTTTATAGATTTAAAATGGTAGATTCAGATATATCTTGCTGTGTGAATTTTTTCTTTTTCCGCACGTGAGCTATAAGCGCTTTCGAAATTAGCAACTTCCTAGTTTCTCTTGACAATCTTTTATTACTTCCCTGTTGGTTCCTTTCACCGTTTGGTTATCTAGCTAACCAGCCGCCATCAACCGCAAGTATATGTCCATTCATATAGTCAGATGCTTTACTAGCTAAGAAGACCACTCCCCCCATGAGGTCTGAAGGTGACGCCCATCTTCCAGCAGGAATACGTGAGAGTATTTCTGCATTCCGTTGTTCATCTTCTCGAATTGGCGCGGTGTTAGCGGTTGCAATATATCCCGGCGCAATAGCATTAATCTGAACATTATACTGTCCTAGTTCATTGGCAAACGCCTTGGTAAGTCCAGCCACACCATGTTTACTTGCTGTGTATGGCGGAATAAATTTCCCCCCTTGGAAAGAGAGCATGGAACCGATGTTAATAATTTTTCCACTCTCCTGCTGAACCATCACTCTAGCAACCTCTTGACTTAGGAAATAGACAGCGTTCAAGTTAATATCCATGACCGCATCCCAATCTTCTGGTTTATAGTCTAATAATGGTGTACGTCGGATCGTTCCTGCATTATTGACCAGGATATCTATTTTTCCGTATACATGTAAACATTCATCTACGATTTGTTTTAACGTTTCTCTTTCCGCTAAGTCTGCTTGGAAGAAATGGACCTTTCTTCCTGTTTTTTCGATAAGGGCTCTTGTTTCCTCCCAATTGTTATTATGAGTCACGATAAATAAATCGGCTCCTGCTTTTGCCAAGGCAACAGCATACCCTTGGCCAAGACCGGAATTGCCTCCTGTCACAATCGCTACCTTATCTGTTAACTTAAAATAATCTAGTGAAAAATCTTCTAAGCTCATGTATTTCGCACCTCTTTACCCCATTTTGTCAGTCGAATATTTTTAGCATATCAACCTGTTTAGAAGATTAATCTATTAATCTTCTAAACATAAATTATCGAATCTGGTCCATAGTAACGGCATCCATGTCATTATAAGTCTTGTTTTCGCCGGCCATTGCCCAGATAAAAGTATAATTACTAGTGGCACTGCCACAATGAATTGACCAAGGAGGAGATATGACCGCTTGTTCATTTTTCATCACAATATGCCGCGTTTCAGCCGGGTCTCCCATCATGTGGAACATTCGGGCATTCTCATCTAAATCAATGTACAAGTATACTTCCATTCTTCGGCTGTGGGTATGAGTGGGCATAGAGTTCCAAACACTTCCCGTATTTAATTGGGTCATCCCCATCACAACCTGACAGCTTTGGATCCCCTCATTATGTATCATTCGGCGAATGACTCGGTCGTTAGCACTTTCAAGCGAACCTAACCTCTCACCTTCAATATCCTTAAAGGCCACATGCTGCGTCGGATACTCTTTATGGGCAGGTGCTGAGAATAAATAATACTTGGCAGGACTTTCTGATGATTCGCTTCTAAACAGCAGTTCTTTCTTTCCGAGTCCTACATACAAGCAATCTTTATTTTCCATTGCAAACGGTTCGCCATCAACGATGATTGTACCGCTTCCGCCCACATTAAAAATTCCTACTTCTCTTCTCTCTAAGAAATAATCAGCCTTAATTTCATCATATCCCTTTAAGGAAATTGCCTCTCCAATAGGAGTGATGCCGCCTACAATCGCTCTGTCTTCCATTGTATAAACAAGCTTAATCTCACCTGGTACAAATAGTTCTTCAATTAGATAATGTTTTCGAATATCCTCGGTCGTAAATGTTTTTATTTGATCTGGGTGTGTTGAGTATCTTGTTTCCACAATCTACATCTCCTTTATATCGTTCCGTATTATGGAACGATGTTTCATAATTTAATTATAGCGCTTCCAAATGAAAATTGCTAGATGAAAATGGATAAAAATATGAATTTAACTTTATATCTTACTTTTCTGAACATTATCGAAAAAATTTTGTTATAAAAAGGAAAATGTATGATACAATTAATTTGAGTTTTACATAAGAAACCATAGTTTTGTATATTAAACCAGAAAAGAGGATGCTTATGGTAACCAACAGGAAATTTCATGGAATTATTCCACCCGTACCCACTATTTTGTTTAAAGAAGGACAGATTGATGAAAAAGGAATGGGAAACCTGATTGATTTCCTCATTCATTCAAAGGTAGACGGGCTTTTCTTTTTAGGATCTGGGGGAGAGTTTGGACAAATGCCAGTCGAGTTAAGAAAAGAAGTAGTTGAGTTTACCATTCGCTATGTAAATGGCCGTGTTCCTGTTCTAATTGGAACAGGTACCCCAAGTACGAACGAAACCATTTCCTTAAGCCTTCACGCTAAAAGTATGGGGGCGGATGGAGTGGTGGTCATTAATCCTTATTATTATAAATTGACCGAGGAGAGCCTTTTTCAACACTATTCTGAAATTGCCGAAAATGTAGACCTGCCCATTATTTTATACAATTACCCTGAATTAACAGGCCAAGATTTAGCGCCAGACTTTGTGCTTAGACTAGTTAATAAATATCCAAATATAGTCGGAATTAAAGATACTGTATTAGCAGTTGGACATACGAGAGAATTAATCCAAACCATTAAGTCCGAACATCCCGATTTTGCTGTATTTTCTGGGTATGACGAGCACCTTCTAAACACTTTATCCCTTGGCGGAGATGGTTCGATCCCTTTAACTTCATCGTTTGCACCAGAAATTTCAGTGGGAATCTACCAATCCTTTAAGGAGGGAGACTATGCACAAGCCATTGACTTGCACCAGCAGTTGGCTTCGTTGCTCCCTTTATATAAACTTGACTCTCCATTCATGAATGTTGTGAAAGAAGCCATTCGCTTACGCGGAATAGAAATCTCTACAGATGTTTTAGCCCCAGTCCGCTCACTAAGTCCAGAAAAGAAAGAACAGGTTTATAGCATACTTTTAGAGAAATCGAATATCCTATCATAAATTTTTAAACGCAACGTGTTTTTTAATTGGTAAAGAGGTGTTTAAGTGTCTGAAAAATATTGGGTCCCAGCAATCGAACGAGCGAATCAAGTGATCAACTTAATTGCCAGAGAACCGGGCCTTCACAGGTTAATTGATCTTTCAAAAACATTGAATGTTAATAAGAGTTCTATGTTTTCATTATTGAATACACTAGAAACCTTAGGGTGGATTGTAAAAGAAAAAGGGGATACCTATTCGTTAGGTCCAACCTTAGGAGGTTATAGTGGTGCTTATTTTCGCCAATTTAATCTTTTAGAGTCCTTTCAAAAAGAAGCTGCCCTATCGGTAAATGCAATAAATGAGACGATTCAACTAGGGACGCTGCACGGGACCCATATCGTGTATTTAGCAAAAGAAGAAAGTGATTCCCGCGTCCGACTTGTGAGTGAACCAGGCATGCAATTCCCTGCCCATGCTACAGCATTAGGGAAAATTCAATTAACACAGTTTACTTATGAAAAGCTGAAACAGCTCTATTCTGAAAAGGAGTTATTACAGGTTACCCCTTATACAGTTAATAGTCTCGATCAGCTATGGGAACAATTAGAAACTGCAAAGAAGTCTGGTTATATTTGTGAAGAGCAAGAAGCAGCGCTTGGATTTTATTGTGTAGCGGCTCCTATCTATAATCATGAAGGTAGAATTGTTAATGGAGTCAGCTTTACTATGACCGAAAGCAGTTGGACAGTCAAAAAAGAAAAAGCCATAGATGAGATAATGAAATTAGCCAAGAGACTGTCAATCCATGCAAGGTTTGGTCAATTTAATCATCAGTAGGATGCAGTTTCGCATGCCCTATAACGACTCAAGGTGAACAGTTATACACTGTTCGCCTTTTTGCATCATGCACCTAAAATGTCCCTTTAAAAACAAAAAACCCAGCCAAACGGCCAGGTTGTATGCTTGTTTTATTAAATTTTAAAATAAGTAACCGCAAGTGCAAGCAGGAAAAATAATACGGATAATACAACCGTAATTCGATGTAGAATCAAGTCAATTCCTCGTGCCTTTTGCTTACCGAATAACGTTTCAGCACCGCCAGAAATGGCACCAGATAACCCAGCACTCTTACCAGACTGTAGTAAAACGACCGCAATAAGAGCGATACTTACGATAACTAATAAAATTACAACTAATGTATGCATGTAAGCCACCTCCTGTTAGACGTACAGTTCACAGTATATTAAATTTACCATACTATTCCCCTTTAGACAATAGTCGTTATTGTGACAGACCTAAAGGGAATTCCCTACTAACTCCTTATTGTTTAACCTTAAAATTCGCTTCAATATACTTCTTTTCATCTTCTGCTGATAAAATCCCTACAGCTTTCCCCACTGTGCCGCCTTGCAGATACCAGATTTTATTATGATCTTTGTCGACACTCGAAAAATCCCCCTTAGACCAGCGCTCTAAAATGTCTAGATATACAGAAGAATTAACATAGTTTTCCTCATTTTTCTGAACAACTTTTAGTAATTGATTGACACGCCCAGGTGTCAGCGGGATCGCCCCCCACTTCTTACTGGACTCCACTTTTTGATGAGACATTTTATGGATCGCATCCATTACCTCATCTTCCTTCATATTCATAGGAAATTCTTTTTCAATTTCTTGGCTGTTTGGGTCATCCATTTTAATGACGGACTGGCCGTCATCTGATTTTTGCACCGAGACGGTTACGGTATCCTTTTGCAAAGGAAGCGATCCCGTTGTCTGATAATAAGAGAAGATACACAAAACCATAACTGCGATAATAATCATCACACGCTGTGGCCATGATAGCTGTTTAAAATACTTTTTCATCTTTTTACCCCAGTTCTATCATAGGTTTTATCTTAATATTAAACACAGCGATGTGATTTCCCTGCTTGTTTTTTCCAAGAATTTCGTTATTGAACATAAAAAAGCCCCTGTTCACTGAAAAATGACCACAGTGAACAGAGGCTTTTTAATATTGAATTACTTCTTCAAGTTATAGAAAGATTTAAGACCATTGTATTGAGCTGTTTCAGCCAATTGATCTTCGATACGAAGCAATTGGTTGTACTTTGCTACACGGTCAGTACGTGATGGCGCACCAGTCTTGATTTGACCAGCATTTGTTGCAACAGCGATGTCAGCGATTGTGCTGTCTTCTGTTTCACCAGAGCGGTGAGAGATAACAGCTGTGTAACCTGCACGCTTAGCCATTTCAATCGCATCAAAAGTTTCAGTAAGCGTACCGATTTGGTTAACTTTGATTAGGATTGAGTTGCCGATTCCTTTTTCAATACCTTCAGCAAGTTTCTTAGTATTCGTTACGAACAGGTCGTCACCAACTAATTGAACTTTTTTGCCAAGACGTTCTGTTAATAGCTTGTGGCCTTCCCAGTCGTTTTCATCTAAACCGTCTTCGATAGAGATGATTGGGTATTTAGCAGAAAGTTCTTCGTACCAGTCAACCATTTCTGCAGATGTTTTTACAACACCTTCGCCAGCAAGATGATATTTGCCATCTTCTTTGTTGTAGAACTCAGATGAAGCAGCGTCCATTGCTAGGAATACTTCTTGACCTGGCTTGTAACCAGCTTTTTCGATTGCTTCTACGATTGTTTGAAGTGCTTCTTCGTTTGATCCTAAGTTTGGAGCAAATCCACCCTCGTCACCTACAGCAGTGTTAAGGCCTTTGCCTTTTAATACAGAACGTAATGTATGGAAGATTTCAGCGCCCATGCGAAGTGCTTCTTTGAAGTTTGGAGCACCAACAGGCATGATCATGAATTCTTGAATATCTACGTTGTTATCAGCGTGCTCGCCGCCGTTCACGATGTTCATCATTGGAACTGGAAGCTGCTTCGCATTGAAACCGCCAAGGTATTGGTATAAAGGTACGCCAAGGTAGTCAGCAGCAGCACGAGCTACAGCAAGAGAAACACCTAGGATTGCGTTTGCACCTAATTTACCTTTGTTTTCAGTACCATCTAATTCGATCAACGCGCGGTCTACTGCTACTTGATCAAGAACGCTTAATTCTTCTTGTACAAGGTGTGGAGCAATAATTGTGTTTACATTCTCAACAGCTTTAAGAACACCTTTACCAAGGTAACGTTCTTTGTCGCCATCACGAAGTTCAACTGCTTCGTATTCACCAGTTGAAGCACCACTTGGAACTAAAGCGCGGCCAAATGCACCAGAATCAGTTGTTACTTCTACCTCGATAGTAGGGTTACCGCGGGAATCTAATACTTCACGAGCGTATACATCTAAAATATATGGCATTTAATTTCTCTCCTTAAAAATAATAATTTATTTGATTAATGAAGTTCCAGTCATTTCAGCTGGTTTTTCCACATTTAATAAGTCTAACATGGTTGGCGCTAAGTCGCCAAGAATTCCGCCATCACGGAGTTCAACACCCTGCTTTGTTACAATCACTGGTACCGGGTTCGTTGTGTGTGCTGTCATTGGCTCGCCTTCAAGTGTTACCACTTCATCGGCATTACCGTGGTCAGCTGTAATAATTGCTGTTCCGCCCTTTTCAAGGATTAAATCAACAATTTTACCTAAACATTCATCAACAGTTTCAATCGCTTTAACGGTAGGTTCTAGCATTCCTGAGTGTCCAACCATGTCTGGGTTAGCAAAGTTCAACAGGATAGCATCAAACTTATCATTTTGGATTTCATTCATTAACGCATCGGTTACTTCATAAGCGCTCATTTCCGGCTGAAGGTCATAGGTTGCAACCTTTGGAGAATTGATTAAAATTCGTTCTTCGCCAGGGAATTTTGCCTCACGTCCGCCGCTCATAAAGAATGTGACATGCGGATACTTTTCGGTTTCGGCAATTCTAAGCTGCTTTAAATTATTCTGTGAAAGGACTTCACCTATTGTGTTATCAAGATTTGTTGGCTTAAACGCCACATAACCGTCAACAGATTCACTGAAGTGTGTTAAGCAAACAAAGAATAAGTTCTTTGGATGCTTAGGCCCGCGGTCAAAGTCGCGGAAATCTTCATTTGTGAAGGTATTAGAAATCTGAATAGCACGGTCAGGACGGAAGTTATAAAAAATAACGGCATCATTGTCTTGAATTGTTGCCACAGGCTGTCCATCTTCTTTTGTTATCACAGATGGGATAACGAATTCATCAAAAATTCCGTGCTCATAGGAATCCTTGACAACGTCTAATGGATTGGTGTAGGCAGGTCCTTCACCATAAACCATCGAGCGGTATGATTTTTCAACGCGCTCCCAACGCTTGTCACGATCCATTGAATAATAGCGCCCGGAGATGGTTGCGAATTCACCAACGCCATACTCCTTCATTTTGTCCAGTGTTTGCTGAATATATGATTCAGCTGTTTTTGGACCCACATCACGTCCATCTAAGAACGCATGAATGTAAACTTTTTCAACGCCTTCTTCTTTGGCAAGCTTAAGGAGTGCAAACATATGCTGAATATGACTGTGAACGCCCCCATCTGATAGTAAGCCAAATAAATGAAGAGCAGTTCCGTTCTTTTTCACATGATCCATTGCCCCAGTAAAGGTATCATTTTTTTCAAATTCGCCTTCACGAATCGCAATATTTACACGAGTTAAGCTTTGGTACACAATTCGGCCAGCACCGATATTTAAGTGGCCAACCTCTGAGTTCCCCATTTGTCCTTCTGGAAGACCTACAGCCTCACCAGATGCCGTTAAATGGGAATGCGGGTAGGTGTCCCAAAAGCGATCAAAGTTTGGCTTTTTCGCATGTGCCACCGCATTTCCTTTTGTTTCGCTTCTGCATCCAAAACCATCAAGGATGATCAGCGCAACTGGAGATTTACTCATACTGACCTGCCTCCAGTAGCTTTAAGAATGATTGTGCTTCAAGGCTTGCTCCGCCTACTAACGCACCATCAATATCCGGCTGTGCCATGTATTCTTTAATGTTCTCTGGTTTTACACTACCGCCGTACTGAATACGTACTGCATCGGCAACATCTTGCGAGAATTGCTCTGCCACAACTTGACGGATATGTGCACAAACTTCATTCGCATCTGCTGAAGTAGAAGATTTTCCTGTTCCAATCGCCCAGATTGGTTCGTAAGCAATAACGGATTGCTTTACTTGCTCATCTGTTAAACCAGTAAGCGCTTTTCCTACTTGATCGCCAACCAATTGGTTTGTTTCACCATTTTCACGCTGCTCCAGTGTTTCACCACAGCAAATGATTGGTGTTAAGTTATAGTTAAAAGCTGCAAGAGCTTTTTTGTTAACAGATTCGTCTGTTTCGTTGAACATTTCACGACGTTCAGAGTGTCCGATAATGACATATTGAACACCAAGATCAGCGATTGCTTTCGGGCTGATTTCACCTGTGAATGCTCCGCTTTCTTCGAAGTGCATATTTTGAGCACCAATTTTTACGTTCGTACCTTCTGTTACTTCAACAAGGCTTTGTAAAAATAAAGCAGGGGCACAAATAACAGACTCCATTGTGTCAGTTGGAGGTACAAGCCCTTTTACTTCTTCAGCAAAGCTTTTTGCCTCAGAAAGGGTTTTGTTCATTTTCCAGTTACCAGCTATGATTGGTTTACGCATGGTGGCACATCCTTTCATAATTACGTTCGTCGCCAATTATTAATATCTATCAAAAAATTGTTAATATCTATCGTAATTTTGTAAATATATTAAAAAATTTGTTAATATCTGCCTAGATTTTGTTAATATCAGGCTGAAATTTGTTAATATCTCGTTTCTAGTCTTATTTATCGTTCAATGCCACTACGCCAGGAAGTGCTTTACCTTCCATAAACTCAAGAGAAGCACCGCCGCCAGTAGAGATATGGCTCATTTTGTCTGCTAAGTTGAACTTTTCAACTGCCGCTGCTGAGTCTCCGCCGCCAATGACAGAATATGTACCTTCAGATTCAGCAAGTGCTTCAGCCACAGCTTTTGTACCGCCAGCAAATGCATCAATTTCAAATACGCCCATTGGTCCATTCCAGATCACAAGCTTTGAATTTTTGATAACATCACTATAAATTTCTCTTGTTTTTGGTCCGATATCAAGAGCTTCCCAATCAGCAGGGATTTCTTCGATCGAAACGACTTTTTTATTCGCATCAGCAGAGAAATCGTCAGCTACTACCACATCAACCGGCATAAGGAAGTTAACACCTTTTTGTTTTGCCTTTTCAATGAAAGAATTTGCAAGGTCGAGTTTGTCTGCTTCTAGTAATGATTTACCCACTTCATGGCCTTGAGCTTTAACGAATGTATAAGCCAAACCACCGCCAATGATTAAGTTATCAACTAGTTCAAGAAGGTTTTCAATTACACCAATTTTGTCCTTTACCTTTGCACCGCCGATGATTGCTGTAAAAGGACGTTCTGGATTAGAAAGAGCTTTACCAAGAACATCAAGTTCTTTTTCCATTAAAAAGCCGGAAACTGCAGGTAAGTTATGAGCAATACCTTCTGTTGAAGCATGTGCACGGTGAGCAGCACCAAATGCATCGTTTACATAGACATCAGCAAGTTCAGCGAAGTTTTTAGCTAATTCAGGATCATTCTTCTCTTCACCAGGATAGAAGCGAACATTTTCAAGAAGAAGAACATCGCCTTCATTCATGGTATCGATGATAGCTTTAACAGAATCACCATATGCCTCGTCAGCCTTCTTAACTTCTTTGCCAAGAATTTCAGAAAGTCTTACACCAACCGGAGTAAGGCGCATTTCTTCTACAACTTGACCTTTAGGACGGCCAAAATGGCTGGCTAAGATCACTTTAGCCCCTTGTTCCATTAAATATTGAATGGTTGGAATAGCTGCACGAATACGTGTTTCATCCGTGATTTGTCCATCCTGCATTGGAACGTTAAAATCTACCCGGCAAAATACGCGTTTGCCTTTTACATCGATATCCTTAAGTGTTTTCTTATTCATGTGTAAAGGACCTCCATTATGCGCGGTGTCATGACAGCCGCTCGAATATTGTCGAAAGCTCATAAATCAAAGAAAAAAGGAGGGGGAATCTTCCCCGCTCCCCATTGGAAAACATTAAATTATATAATCTTAAGGATTAAAGTCCTTTTGAAGCGATGTAATCGCAAAGGTCAACTACACGGTTAGAGTAACCAACTTCGTTGTCATACCAAGATAATACTTTTACCATATTTCCTTCAAGAACCATTGTTGATAATGCATCGATTGTTGAAGAAACAGTTGCTCCATTGTAGTCAGTAGAAACTAATGGAAGATCGCTGTATGCAAGAATGCCTTTTAATGGACCTTCAGCAGCTGCTTTTAATGCTTCGTTAACTTCATCAGCTGTAACGTCTCTTTCTAATTCTGCAACTAAGTCAACAACTGAAACGTTTGGAGTTGGAACACGCATTGCCATACCGTTTAATTTACCTTTTAATTCAGGCAATACAAGCGCAACAGCTTTAGCAGCACCAGTTGAAGTTGGGATCATGTTTTCTGCAGCTGCACGTGCACGACGGTAGTCTTTGTGTGGTAAGTCAAGGATTTGTTGGTCATTTGTATATGAGTGAACAGTTGTCATCATACCACGCTTGATACCGAATGTATCGTTCAATACTTTTGCAAATGGAGCTAAGCAGTTTGTAGTACAAGATGCGTTAGATAAAACATGGTGGTTATTTGCATCATATTTATCTTCGTTAACACCCATAACGATTGTGATATCTTCGTTGTCTGCTGGAGCAGAGATGATTACTTTCTTAGCGCCTGCTTCAAGGTGTTTCGCAGCATCTTCACGCTTTGTGAAACGGCCAGTAGATTCAACAACTACTTCTACACCAAGGTCGCCCCAGCCAAGTTGTGCAGGATCGCGCTCAGCGATAACCTTTACTTTGTGACCGCCAACTACTAGGTATTCACCGTCAACTGTTACATCTTCAGAAAGAGTTCCGTGAACAGTGTCATATTTTAAAAGATGCGCAAGCATTTTTGCATCTGTTAAGTCGTTAATTGCAACGATTTCCACATTGCTATTGTTTAAAGCCGCACGGAATACGTTACGACCAATACGTCCAAATCCATTAATACCAACTTTTACTGTCATGATAAATTTCCTCCTTTTGTTTGGGTAAAGCTATATTTTTTAAAAGGAATTACCCTTTCAATAACCTTTTTGCTGCACCTTCATCAGTAATTAAGATCGTCGATTTTGGCGCTTGTTTTAAATAAGCCTTTATTGCCTTAGCTTTTGATGTCCCGCCTGCAACCGCAATTACATTTGGGATATGCTCAAGATCTTCAAGCTGAAGTCCAATCGTTAATACCTTATGGACAATCTCGCCTTCTTCATTAAAATAATACCCAAATGCTTCGCCGACAGCCTTCCCTTCTTCAAGCTTCTTCTTAATTTCAGGGTTGGTTTTTCGTCGTTCAGCCATTGTAATAGCATCCCCAATTCCATGGAGAACCATGCTGGCTGATTGAATTAAAGTTAAGACTTCGTGGATATCAGGTTCTTTGATCAAGGATTCGTAAATTTCCGAACGGACCTGATCTGGAACATATAAAACTCGATGCCGGGAATCAGTGTTGTGTGCCATATTCGAGCAAATGGTATTTGCCTGATTTTGTACATCTTCACCAACCCCTCCCCTTGCCGGAACAAACAGTAATTCCTTCTGGGTTAAATCGGGTGAAAGTCTTTCCGCGACGGCCGCCATTGTTGAACCGCCAGTCACAGCGATGATATTTTTCCCGCCTAGAAGCTTTTTCATGCAAATCGCAGTCGCCTTGCCGAGTTCACCTTTGACCATCGGTGATTCGTCACCATCACCTGGGACAATGATCACCTTTTTAATGCCGAGCCGGTGTTTTAATTCTAGTTCCATGACGTCTATACCCTTTAGCTCACGCATTAAACCTTCTAAATCTTCAAGTAAATTTTTCCCTTCCGACGTTAAACTCATTCCTACATTGTTTGTATTAATAAGATTTTGTTCTTTGAGGAATTCTACTTCACTACGAAGTATTCTTTCGGTAAGCCCAAGGCTGACAGCTAAGCTCCTTCTTCCTACTGGCTGCATGTATCCTATGTAACGTAAAATTGTGTGTCGTTTCTGCAGGACTTGAAGGAGATCGGGTAATAATCTTTTTTGTATATCAATAAATGACTGCATGAACTGCATGCTCCTTTATTATATGTAGTTGGTCACAAAAAGTCCACCCTAGACATATTATGTCCCACCTACACTAAAAAAAATCACCCCTACTACGTTTTTTATTGTAACAGGAGTAAAAATCGATTTCAACTCATTTAATTTGGTTTTTTTTTTGCAAACGGTTACTTATGTCGATTTTGTCAACAAATCCGAATCCTACTTCTTCTCCGTCCAAATGAACAACAGGAATCATTAGACCATAGCGTTCTGTTAACTCATCACTTGTTTCAATATCAATTTCTTCAAGTTGAAACTTCCATTGATCTTGCAATTCGATAATAGCAGCCTTCGCTTTGTCGCAGAGAGGACAGCGATTCCTAGTATATAACGTGATCGTATGCATTTCTTCTATCCTTTCTAGATAAACCGTTTTCTCTTTGATGACGATGGAATTCCAAGTTGTTCCCGGTATTTAGCCACCGTTCTCCTTGAGACAAGAATTCCTTTTTGAAGCTTTAATTGCTCCACCATGTCTTGATCCGACAGCGGCTTTTGTTTATTTTCCTGAGCAACTAATGAATGGATTTCATTTTTCACCTGGGTAGAGGATGTACTTTCTTCATCTGTTAGAGTTTGAATCGTACTAGTAAAAAAGGTTTTTAATGGGAATGTTCCGATTGGTGTTTGCACATATTTTTCGCGAACCGCCCGGCTGACGGTCGATTCATGGATATCAAGTTCGCCGGCTATTTCTTTCATGGTCATCGGAACTAGATATTGACTTCCTTTTTGAAAAAAAGCCGGTTGTTTTTCAACAATCTTGCCCACTACCCTTGTTAGGGTTTCCTTCCGCTGCTCAATACTTTTTAAAATCCATTGGTAGTCTTGGACTTTATCCTGTAAAAAACGGCTGACCTGCTGATTTTGATTATGAAACTTTTGATAGTAAGGCTGATTAAAACTAATCCGCGGCAGGGATTCATCAACCATACGTACTGTTAGTCCCTCATTCGTTTGCTCAATGATTGCATCGGGAATAATGTAGGTGGTCGGTTCATTTCGCAGTAATGCTCCTGGTTTTGGATTTAGCTGTTGGATTTCATCAAACACATCTTGTAAATCCTTCATGCTAATCCCCAATTCTTTTGCGATTGGCTTCCACTTCTTTTCAGCAAACGGAATGAAATATTTTGATAGAATTGTTTGCGCTAGGTCATTGTTAGGATTTTTATAGTAAGATTGCATCAGTAAGCATTCTTGCAAGTCCCTTGCCCCTATGCCAGCTGGCTCAAGGGTTTGAATAATGGCTAGACTGTCTTCTACTATTTCGTGATCAACCTGCAATTTAAGGGAGATTTCAGTAAGATCACCAACAAAGTAACCGTTTTCATCAAGATTCTTGATTAAATGCCGAATCACTTTCATTTGCTCGGCTGTTAAGTGTGTAATCTTAAGTTGAGAGATTAGGTGTTCCTCAAGTGAGAATGGTTTGTCCGCGATCTGTTCAATCCAGTCTTTCTCCGACTTCTGATGTTTGCGACGGTTACGGTCGATCTGGGGATTCATCGGTTTGACATTTACATTTTCGATTTTAAGAAGTGGGTTTTCTAATGCCTTATCTTCTAAAAAAGCTGCCAGCTCCTGTGCAGAGTACTGCAATAAGGCGATTGCCTGCGATAACTCCTGGGTCATCGCTAATTTTAATGTTTGCTGCTGCCATAGGCCCGCTTTTAAATCCATCATGCTCTCCCCTCCTTTTTTTATTTTACACGATGAAAGGGGATTCGTGTATAAATTATTTAGGTTACCAATTATCAACTAGGAAAAGAAGAACAGGATTAGTAATTCCTAAATTCCTCAAGATTGGTTAACTAAAGAAAAAACCAGTGATTTAGCTCTTATCACTGGTTTTCCTCCTTTTGAAATTGTTACAACCTTCACATGACTAGCTACTTATAACCGTTACGATTAAAATGTGAATTGATTTGTCCAATAATCATCTTATGTTTTTCTTTTTTTACTATATCTTTGCGTATCTCATGTGTCTGAACACCATCTTCAATTTTTTCAGCAATCTCCATGAGTCTTTCAACATCCGAAAAAGAGTACTTACGGGTCCCTGAAGGGGTTCGCTCTGGAAAAATTAATTTACGCAATTCATAATAACGGATCTTCCGATTGGATAAACCTGTTATTTCTGTCACAATTCCAATTCCCATTACCTTTTTATCACGATATGTTTGATTATTGTCCACTACTATTCCCTCCTGCCAAGTTGGACTATAAAGTTTTCAATAAAGAAAGTGTCATATTTTCTAACATCTATAATGAAATTTTCAACTTTAATAGTATTAAATAGTAATCTATTAATGAAAATTCACTAAAAACTTTAATGTAAAATTCAGAATATTTATTTATGTTAACTATTCTAACATGAATTGTTATGAAATCAACCCAAAAAATGAGCCATAAATTTTACGTTATATCTTTAGAAAATATCAAAGAGTGCTGCTATACCCCTGAGAATAATGTTTAATATTGAATGATTGAAAATATGGTAATTTCGTTGTTGTGGATAGTCAAACCATTAATAATAATGGTTTTTTTGTCAATCGTAGGCTACGCGAAGGAGAATTGGAAATCGTTTACAAAAGAAGTGTCAATTTGATCAAATGACTATTAATTTCTATATTAATATTTTAATGATTCTTTACGTTTATTTTCTTAAGATAATTATTTTTTTCTGTACTCCCGGAAAAATTGGCAAAAAAAAATATCACCGCGTTTAATACGCAGTGATACCTGAATTTTATGACGCGCTCGGAGGGAATCGAACCCCCATTTTAAGAACCGGAATCTTACGTGCTATCCGTTGCACCACGAGCGCATATATTTATTAGCGACTTTTATATTATATGCTAAATTCTCGATAATTGCAAGTAGAGAATAGGTTTTAAATTTGCCAGAAATGGTTATCCTGATGTTGGGAAAGTTGTCGAACAAATATAAAGGCAAACTGTTTGACCTTTATTGACCATCAGTGTATGATACTATTACATAAGCTTTTACCTTTTCTAATCAAAGGAGGAAGAAAAATGAATTTGATTCCTACAGTTATTGAACAAACTAATCGCGGCGAAAGAGCCTATGACATTTACTCCCGTCTATTAAAAGACCGGATTATTATGCTAGGAAGCGCAATCGATGACAATGTGGCTAACAGCATTGTAGCACAATTATTATTCCTTGAAGCCGAAAACCCAGAAAAAGATATCACCCTTTATATCAACAGCCCAGGCGGAAGCATTACAGCCGGTATGGCGATTTATGATACCATGCAATATATTAAAGCAGATGTATCAACCGTATGTATCGGGATGGCTGCTTCAATGGGAGCATTCTTGCTTTCAGCTGGTCAAGCAGGAAAACGCTATGCCCTGCCAAATGCTGAAGTAATGATCCACCAGCCACTAGGCGGCGCTCAAGGTCAAGCAACTGAAATCGAAATTGCGGCCAAGCGTATTCTTTTCCTTCGTGAAAAATTAAATGGCATCTTAGCAGAACGTACTGGTCAGCCGCTTGAAGTGATTCAACGCGATACAGACCGTGATAATTTTATGACTGCCGAAAGAGCCAAAGAATACGGCCTTATCGACAGCATCATCACTCGTAAACCTACTGATACAACAGAGAAAAAATAAGAGTAAAGCAACCGTCGTCACGTCGGTTGCTTTATTTTTTCATTTAAAAAAGGATTCAGCCTGTGCCGAATCCTTCTTTATTATTGTTCTTTTTGAATAAAATCTGATAACACCACAATAGCTTTCTCTTCATCTTCGCCATCTGCAATTATATTAATCAAAACCCCTGAACCGACAGCAAGACTCATTAATCCCATAATACTTTTTGCATTAACCTTCTTGCCATCCTTTTCAAGAAAAATATCTGAGTTAAAGCGATTTGCTTCTTGAACAAAAAGGGCTGCAGGACGCGCTTGAAGACCTGTTTTCAATTTAACCTCTATCTCTTTTACCAACATAACTTAATTCCTCCTCGAGTTTTTTTATACTTGTTAATCATTGCACATTTACAAACTGGGATTTTTTGACCTTATTTCTCCAACACGGAGCTTGTCAGCAATCTCATCGATTTTTCTTAAGCGGTGATTGATACCGGATTTACTAATGGCACCACCGGATACCATTTCCCCTAATTCTTTCAAAGTAACATCGGGATATTGTACCCGAAGCTCTGCAATCTCCCTCAACTTATCAGGTAAAACTTGCAGGCCAACGATTGAGTCAATGAAGCGGATGTTTTCGACCTGTCTGATGGATGCACCAATCGTTTTATTTAGATTGGCCGTTTCACAATTTACTAAGCGATTAACGGAGTTGCGCATGTCCCTGACGATCCTTACATCCTCAAAACGAAGCAGGGCATTATGGGCTCCAATAATATTTAGAAACTCCGTAATTTTCTCGGCTTCCTTTAAATAGGTGATAAAGCCTTTTTTTCGTTCAAGCGTTTTACTATTCAATCCAAATGTATTCATTAATTCGCATAAAGAATCATTATGTTCTTTATAAAGCGAAGCAATTTCTAAATGATAGGAAGAAGTTTCCGGATTATTGACCGACCCGCCTGCAAGAAATGCGCCTCGTAAATAAGAACGCTTACAACACTTCTTCTTGATCAGTTCCGGCGAAATATCATGAATGATGGTAAATCCTTCACCGAGTATTTTCGTATCCTCTAAAATTTCCTTAGCCTGCTCGGCTAAGCGAACAATGTAAACATTATTTTTCTTTAAGCGCATCTTTTTTCGAACTAAAAGCTCTACCTGTACTTGATAGCTCTTTTTTAATAATGTATAGATTCTTCTGGCAATCGCCGCATTTTCAGTTTGAATATCCACAACTAACTTTCGATTCGAAAAGGAAAGGGAACCATTCATGCGAATCAATGCTGATAGTTCAGAAAGATTACAGCAAGTTTTCACTTCCAAGTTAGTTAATTCCTTTTTGGTCTCCGAAGCGAAAGACATCCCCTCACCACCTTATAAAACTGCAAAAACACAAGTGTACTAGTAATTACGATTCATAACGCTCTTTAGTTTCATTAATCAGTAAATTATATAAAATTTTGGCGACCTTTTTCGGGTCATGCCTCAATGCTCCATTTTCCTGATAGGCGATATCTGCATGAACAACTTCAAGACCTAGCTCAGATAACTCCGGTAAATCATATTGAACAGGGTCTGCCAATTCTTCATTATAGCGAAGCTGAATATCTGGCGGGATTTCTTCATTATTAACTAGAATCGTATTAATAAAGGCACAGCTCATATGGTCATAAATCGCCTTCACATGATCACTCGCAGCAAAACCATGCGTTTCCCCGGCCTGCGTCATTAGATTACAGATATAAACCTTTTTCGCATGGGAGCGGCACACCTCGTCACCTAAGCGCGGAACAAGTAAATTCGGTAAAATACTCGTATACAAACTGCCTGGTCCGATAATAATTAAATCAGCCTGACGAATAGCTTGAATGGACTCCGGTAAAGGCCGGATACTGCCTTTAGAGGTTAGGAAAACTTTTTTAATTTTTTTCCCCGAGTAAGGAATTTTTGATTCCCCTGAAACGATGGCACCGTCCTCCATTTCAGCATTTAAGACAACACTCTGGTTAGCTGCAGGCAGCACCTTTCCACGTACATTTAAGATTTTGCTCATTTCTTGAATAGCATGAACAAAATTACCGGTAATAGAAGTCATAGCTGCCAAGATTAAATTACCGAGCGAATGACCGGATAGTTCATTCGCCGTTTTAAAGCGATGTTGAAACATCTCCTCAACGAGCGGTTCAACATCTGACAGTGAGGCTAACACGTTGCGTATGTCGCCAGGAGGCGGAATGTGCAGATTCTCACGCAAACGGCCCGAGCTGCCACCATCATCCGCTACTGTCACAATGGCGGTGATATCCACAGGATACTGTTTTAGTCCACGTAATAGAACGGGTAATCCTGTTCCACCGCCAATTACGACAATGCGAGGCTGTCCTAACTCACTCATGTTGTTTTTTCCTTTCTCCTCTCAATGTCACGATGCGAAACAATGGTTTTATAATCACTTTGGAAAAAGTGGCCAATATTTTCTGCTAGGGCAACGGAACGGTGCTGTCCGCCAGTACAACCGATCGCGATGACAAGCTGTGCTTTCCCCTCCCGTTTATAATGTGGAAGCATAAAGCTTAACAGGTCCGTCACCTTTTCCAAAAACTTCTGTGTCTCATTCCATTTCAAAACGTAACTGGAAACCTCTTCATCCAAACCTGTTTTAGGCCGCATATGATCAATATAATGAGGATTTGGCAAAAAGCGTACATCAAAAACTAGATCGGCATCAATTGGGATTCCATATTTAAAACCAAACGACATGACATTGACAGTAAACATTAATTGTTTATTGGTTGTGAATTCCGTTAATATTTTCTCACGTAATTCACGCGGTTTCATCTGGGAAGTATTGTAAACCAACTGTGCCCTGCCTTTTAACTCCTCCAGCAGTTCTCGCTCTAGTGTAATTCCTTCAAGCGGAAGTCCTGTCGGCGCAAGCGGATGGGTCCTTCTTGTCTCCTTATATCTTCGCACCAATGTGGCATCATCTGAATCCAAAAATAAAATTTGTGGCGTTACCCAGGAGGTTTCTGCCAGCTCATCTAATCCTTTAAACAAATGATCAAAGAATTCTCTGCCGCGCAGGTCCATAACAAGGGCCACTTTATTCATTTTATTCCCCGATTCCTTCATAAGTTCAAGGAATTTCGGCAGAAGAGTAGGAGGTAAATTATCAACACAGAAGAAACCCAAATCTTCAAAGCTTTGAATGGCAACCGTTTTTCCAGCCCCAGACATTCCTGTAATAATGACCATCTGGATTTCGCTTGTCGAACCAGTACTCATTTTCATTCCCCCTATTCTTTTAACCTGGATCTAATCGATAGCTAATTAGTTGAAAATCACTTGTGTAGGTAAACGTACCATAAATAATGCCTTTTCCATGAATCATATAATCAATGATATGTAGATCACCCGCTGCCATAGGCAGACCTTTGATCTGCTCAATTGGCTGCCAAGCAAGCTTGCCCTCATCTGATTCATCTAAATCAATCCCGTCTGAATCAGTTGCCACAAACGTAAACATCATCCATTCGGACAAAAGCTCGTCGGCATCCTTCATAATCATCGTAAAAATTCCTTTTAATTGTGGATTTTTCAAGTAGATGCCCGTTTCTTCACGGAATTCGCGAATACAGGAATCGCGGACCGATTCGCCCGGTTCCATTTTCCCGCCTGGTGCCACCCACCAGCCGCGGCGCGGTTTTTGCAGTAGTAACACTTGATCATTTCTGATTAATACACAATTGGTAACCCGCTGCACTTTTTTCACCTCTTTAGAAGTGCACATGCTCATCAGATGCATGTAAAATTTAGAAATAACAAACGCCTGTTTGGAGCTTGGCTATATAAATTAATTTATTCTTTTCATTATACTATTTTTAGGAAACAGCCACAATGAATACAAATTTGATATTTCTGTTAAATATTTAAGAAAAGCGGAAGCGCCTTGGTCAGCCCCGATATAGGGCGACTTGTCGACTGGCCGGCGAAAGCAGGG
>NZ_NUNF01000090.1 GCF_002585305.1 Bacillus sp. AFS037270
TTACAGGAATGCTGCCCCGTAGTGCGAACAAGCAAAAAAAGCAGCCTCGACAGCCCCGATCACTCTTGCACCCAGTTAGTTTAAGTACATCTTCTCACAATAGCTATATCTTTCGATGTAATTGGTAGAAACGGTCATTATTTAATTAAAACTAATAACACCATAATCATAAATAAAAAATATATTATTTTGCTTTAAAAAGGGCATTTTAAAAATATATGCTACCTGGAGGCTAATTGCTTATGAATTCTGAACATAATATTCGTCTTACTTCTGCTGAAATAGCTCAGCTTTGGACTGGGTACATGAATAATAGTATGTCTAAGTGTGTATTGAAGTATTTTAAAGAAAAGACTCAAGATGAGGAAATTCGAACAGTAATAAATTTTGCAATTTCTATAGCAGATAAAATGTTACAAAACATTACAGAAATTTATGTTAAAGAAAATCATCCCATTCCCGTTGCTTTTAGTGAAAATGAGGATGTTAATCTAAATGCTCCAGCATTATATTCTGATACCTTCTTTTTAAATTTTGTTCACAATATGTCAAGACACGGCTTAACTGCATATGGTGCAGCTTTATCTGGTTGTGTACGCTCCGATGTATTAGAACTTTTTTCAAGTGCCGTAGACCTCACCAGGGAATTATATTTTAAATCCTTAAACGTCTCATTAGAAAAAGGATTATATTCTAGGGCTTCTTATATCCCAATCCCAGAAAAAGTTGAATTTATTGAGAAACAAGGATATTTAACTGGTTGGTTTGGAGAACGTCGCCCAATCAATTCCCAGAAATCATGCACTTTTATGAAAATATGCAAAGAAATGCTGTTGGTAAAGCGTTACTATTAGGCTTTGCTCAAGTTGCTGGATTAAAAGATGTTCAAAATTATATGGTTAGAGGAGCAAATATCGCTAGTAAAGTTGTGGAGTTTATGGCACATTTTTAGCTGAAGAAAATATTTCTGAATCACCCACATATGATTCAGAAGTTCTTAAATCTACTACTCCGCCATTTTCAGAAAAGTTAATGATGTTCCAAGTTACCATGCTTACAGGAATGTCACTTGGCTATTATGGAACTACAGTAGGTACGGTTGCTAGACGTGACTTGGGTTCAAAGTTTCTACGTATATTTCTTGAAGCTGTTCATTACGCGGAAGATGGAGCGAACATTATGATTGAACATGGTTGGATGGAAAAACCCCCTGCATCTATTGATGAAATTGAAATAGCTAAAATCAAAAGGAAATAGGGATTATGATTGAATAAAAATGCGATTGAGAAATTATTATGGTCCATTGCTTTACCTGGTTTTGGACAACTGTTAAATCAAAAATATGTTAAAGGCATATTGCTCATTTTCCTTGAACTTCTTGTAAATATCCAATCAAATTTTAATAAAGCCATCATTTTAAGTTTTCATGGTAATACTTATACTTCTATTGATCAAATCAATTTCAAGTGGCTAATGTTTTATCCCTGCCTGTATTTTTTTTCAATGTGGGATGCAATAAAGGATGCAAATGAAGGAGGAGAGAATTCTCCCTTTTTATTTCTTCCTTTTGTATTTGCAGCGTATTTTGTCACTATAGGTTTGATTTATTCTACTGATATTAAAATTTTCGGTGTATTATTTGGACCTATTTTTTTACCAATGTTATTTGTTATACCAGGTGTGATAATTGGATTATTTGTAAAAAAAATCATTACTTCGTTCTTAAAATAAGAATGCCAAATTGTTTTCGTAAGATGATTTCTACTTTGGAATCGTGTATTACAAATGCTTAACGCTTCAAGTGGAGGAATATTTTTCTTCTTTCAACCCGTGGTTGGAACATTACTTGGGTGGCTTATTTTAGGAGAGAACATAGGTGGAACGTTTTGAATAGGCTCAATCCTAATTCTCACAGGTGTTTTATTCGTTAGCAAAGAGAAATAACAGTATTTAAAAACCCCTTCAATCCTATTTGAAGGGGTTTTCATTTGTAGTCAACTCTTACCAAAAAATATCATCCATAGGTGGAATCGGTCTATTTTGTATTTTTTTTACTTCCTCTGTTATGTCTTCTGTACCGTTTACGATTACTTTTTCAATTAACGTTCTACGGTACCCAGTTTCTCGTTTAATGCTTTGTAGGTACTGGTGGGCAACGTTTGGCATTTCTTCTCTTTTCCTTGCTGAAAATCTGCCTCTAGCTAATAGCCCCGTTTCATCAATATTTAAATGTATTTCCAGGTTAAACTCCAAAACTTATCACCTCTTTGTTATTATCTATTTCATTATAGAACATACATTCTTGTTTTAGTCACAAAAAAAGGACTGAGTTATACTCAAGTCCCTTCACTTTTATTATAATTATTACGTTAAAGCACTTTAAAGTCGTACAATTTTTCACAATCTCTTTCTTTTTATTGTTTTTTCAATTCTTTAACAATCTCATTAATGCGTTTTTCTACCTCATAAAGATTCTTCTGCATCCGATCACGTCGACTACTTAAGACTTGCAATTCCTGTTTCAATTCCTGTTTCAATTCTTCTGTTTTGTTCATGTTTTCCCCTCCGGATTATAATATATCATTAGTATGTTAGCAGTTAAACCACTAGATGGGTTTCGCTGAGAAGAACCTAATAAAATTCATCTTTTTTATTATTCTTTCAAATTCATTTAAAATTCATTTTAATATTCGTTAAAATCATCAATTGCTTCTTCACATAAACTCACTGGCATTATCGCTTTATCAATACGGACAAATCGCCTTCAAAAACTTTTTCTTCTTTAACATTGAATGTTGATAACAAAACAGTAAGGATTCCCGTTTCATTTCCTTTCGCTTTCTTCTCAATAACCTCAACAACGGTGTGTAATTCATCATCAGGATAAACGGGCTTTATGAACTTTATATTATTCATCCGCGTTCCCGCAATAACATCATCACCATAGACGCCTTGTTCAACCCAAAGTTTAAATGAAATGGCTAACGTATGTATACCAGAAGCAATGATTCCATTAAACCTTCCCTGATTAGCTTTTTCCTCATCCAAATGCATATACTGAGGGTCAAATTCCCCTGCAAACCCCATAATATTTTCTTTTGTTAATTTGAATGACTTAGTTGTGAACACCTGTCCAATTGTAAATTCATTTAACTTCATTAATACACCTCTAATTTTGAAATCTTTGTACTTGTTTATATTAGAGTAACAACACCTACTCATCAAGATGAAAATTCAAAAAAAAATAACCGCCCGTAGGCGGCTGTAAAAACCAATTATTGATAATTAATTTAATCTACTTCGTAACCGTCGCTAAAGTAGATTCAGGTGTTGTTACCTTGTCATAAAAGTCCACGAATTTGTCTCGTTCGTCGCTATTGCGATAAGCCATCGCGACACGTGGATGTTCATTAAGCACTCCAGAGATCATGTAAGGAATGATATAGCCCCACTCCCACTTCTGTCTCATTTCTACCATGTGCTTTTCTATTAAGCCAAGTACCGGCCTTAGTTCATAACTTGTTTTTTGAATATAGCTAACGAGAAGCTCTGTGTTACAGTTACCTGCCGCACGTCCCATGCCATAAACAGATGAATCTAGGAAGGTTACTCCATTTTGGTACGCAGTCAACGTATTGGCGAATGCTAACTGCATATTATTATGGGTATGGATCCCCAGTTGTTTATTAGGGAGCAATGCCTGGAATTTTTTTACTTGATGTGCAATACCGGCTGGGTCCAAGCTCCCAAAGGAGTCGACGATATACACAACATCTACAGGACTTTCTTTCACCATTTCCATTGCTTCAATCAACTGATGTTCAGGCACACTGGATAAAGCCATAATGTTAAGTGAAGTCTCATAACCCAAATCATGAAACATTTGTACAAGTTCTAAACCTTTATCTACTTCACGGATATAGCAAGCCACCCGGATCATATCCAATACGCTTTGCTCACGGGGCAGGATGTCATTCGGATCCACACGACCAATGTCTACTAGAGCAGATAGCTTCGTGAACTTTTTCTCAGGAATTATTTCTTTTAGGAAATGATCATCTAGAAATCTCCATGGATTCGGCTCGGTTGCGTTAAGAAGCTTAGCGGAATTTTTGTAGCCAATTTCCATATATTCCACACCAGCTTCACTTAGTCCGTTATAAAGGTCCTGAACAAATTCGACACTGAAATCCCAATTGTTGACTAACCCTCCATCACGGATCGTACAGTCTAATATTTTGCTGTTATGTACCATAATTGCAACTCCCCCTGTGGTATGCTCATTCGTCATATTATATGTTATTATTAATGCTTATATCATGATTCGATTAAAAGTGTCAATCTTTTTAAAATAGTGAACATTTAAAATGGACATGGAGTTATTAACTTTTTAATAAGGCTATTCGCGTAAATTATTGTTTTTCGTATAAGTTCATCAACCCGTATAACTATATACATCGTGGCATCTTTTCGTAAGAACATTTGCGTAAATTGCCTTGAAACTTAAGTTATGACCCTTATTAAGGTCCAAGAGCAACAAAGTTTACGAAAAGAGCCTTTAATAAACAATTTAAGAAAATAACATATGAGCAGAAAAAATAACTGTGGTTACTGTCATCATACTGAATACAGTGGACAATAAAACGACTTGTGCTGCATATTCAGGATGATTTCCATATTCTAGTGCAAACAACGAACTATTTCTTGAAGTTGGAAAAGAGCTCGCAATAAACAATGACTGTGCTATTGTACCATCCAGCTTCAATGCTAGTATGATGATGAACGCAATACAGGGTGAAAGAATTAGCCTTCCAATTAGACTTAAAACTAAGGGCAGCGAAAAACGACTTATTTTTAAAAAAGCACTTTGTGCACCAAGTGTAACAAGTGCTATCGCTACAAATGCGTTTGAAGTATTTTTTATAGGTGTCCATATGTATTCAGGTATTCTTATTGAAACGGCATGGAGAAAAACCCCAACCCCAAAAGCGTAGATGACAGGATTCTTCAAAAATGCTTTTATCGCTTGGAATTTTGCTTTATCAACAGAAACAGAATTAAATAATCCATATGTATAAGTTAAGAGATTTTGAAAAACCATGACCACAACTTGGATTGATAGACCCAGAGGATTATTCTGAAATACCACTTGACTGACAGGTAATCCAAAGTTCCCCGAATTGCTTAGTACTACACTGTTTTTAAAGGTAGATGAAAGACTGCTCTCAAATTTCGCCATTTTAGATAATCCAGTGCTGACTACCATTAAACAAAGACCTTGTATTACTAGGAAACTAAGAATCTCAAGGAGCGTATCTCCTTCTATTTTACTCTGATATACATTGGTAAAACTCACAGCAGGCATTAGTAAATATGAATTTAATTTAGATAAGGTGTGCATGTCTAATTTATATTGTCTATGAAGAAATATACCAGCACCAATAAGAACAAATATTGGTAAAATAACATTTAACATAATATGAAATAAAACGCCCATAAAATAATCCCCCCTTTTTTAAGAATCAAATTGCTATGTTACCTTGTGATTGTGATATATTAAAACTCCTATTACGCTTTATCTCCCTTTTTCCATCCAAGACGGCTCAAATATTTGTATGAAGATGCAATAGTCATTGATATATTTTATTGTTAATGTCCTATCATACTCTCCACAGGTTTCGTCGTAGATCTGTTTGATACCGAAGACCGGTAAGCAAAAGTATTTTCCTGTTTTAGGTTCGCTAACTGTTATTCTCCCGGCTTGAATATGAATTTTTGCCCTTTTAATGTAGGTCATAAAACTAAATCCAACGATCCCTTCGATCTCGTCCTTTATAAGTGCATCGAAATCTTTCCCTTCTTGCTCCATTAAATATGTAATAAGTTTCTTTGAATTATCCTCCAATTACTTTCCTCCTCCTCCATTTCATTTTAAAAACAATATCCAAACAGGTGAAATACAAATAAATTATTGATAATCATTCAAAAAAGGAATGACAACATTCCCTGCTTCATACTAAGTAAAAAAAGCCTGAGCATTTGCCCACGCTTTCTTAAATAGTTGATTTAAAATCTAATTTTTTCACAAATTCTACAAACTCTTTAATTACTTTGGTCTCAAGAGATTTTTCATGATACAACATCCATGTTCTTCTTACTATTGGATTCCCTTTTTTATCTTTTAGAATGATGCGATTAAGTTTTTGATGCTCTTGAACAAGAACACTAGGAAGTATTCCATATCCCAATCCGTTCAATACCATTTCTTTGCATGTATCGGCTTTATCCACTTCCATGCCTATAAATGGTGGCTGAGAAAATTCTCCACTCCACCAATTATCAATCATGGTCTTTAGTAAAGCATCTGTTTCATATTCAATTCTTGGCAGAGAAGGCAAATCATGAAGTTCAATTTTTCCTAATGAAGTTACACAGAGATTTTCTTCAAAGAGTAGTATTTTGGAATCTGGCCACTGATAGTCCCCACGGACCATCCCAATATGAGCATCCCCATAATAAACAAGATTAAACACATCCCTACTCCATCCCGTTGTAACTTTATAATTTACTTTAGGGAATTGTTCACGAAAAAGCTTTAAAAGCTGTGGCAGCTTGTGCCTTGTTATGTAATTAGAAACCCCTAAGCGTAAGGTTCCGCTAACTTCTTCACCCATATTAAGTACTGTATCTTTAATCTGTTGGAGACGATTCAGCATTTCATCTGCACACTGAGCTAGATATTCTCCTTGGGGTGTAAAGTGAACTCCTTTTGTACCCCGTATGACTATTTCTACTTGATATTCCTTCTCTATTTGTTGAATTTTTTTCGTTAATGATGGTTGGGATATATATAACCTTTCAGCGGTTTTCGTGATATTCTTCTTTTCGTATAGCACCTTTAAGATGATCCAGTCCTGTTCATCCATTTTCTTTATCCCCCATATTTACTTTTAATCTACTCCAGGCACTTCCTTATATTTGGATGGTGCCTGGCAATTTATTTATTCATTCATTTTCAAAATTATCGGAGTTAACCCTATTTAATAATAATTCCGATGGCGCACTCGCGTATAAAAACAATCGATGCATCGGCCTTGTCATGGCTACGTACAACAATTTGATGTCTAACTCTTCATCACTGTACGATTCATCCAAATTCAGAATCAGTACAGCATCAAATTCTAACCCTTTTGAAAGGTAAGAGGGTAAGATCACTACGCATCCCTTTTTCATATCTTCTTTTTCTTCTAATAGCTGGATTGGCAGATTACTATTTTCCAGCATTTTATGAATTCGTAAGCACTCTTTGTCGGTTCTTCCAATAATCGCAATCGAGTTAAGCTCTTCCTCTTTGAGAAGGTGAATATCATGTTCAAGTATTTCTTTTACTTGTTGCAGATTGGCTGGATCAATATTCGTATAACGTGGTTTGTCCCCATGTCGAATGACTGGTTCAACCTTTGGCAAGTCTTTATCCATAATCGAAAGAATGTCATTTGCTAAATGCATAATCTCGACCGTCGTTCGATAACTCTTTTGTAACGCTTGATAATTAGCATTTGGGAAAATTTCCTTAACTAATGGTTCCCAGCTATTTAACCCCCGGTAAGAATGAATCCCTTGGGCTAGATCTCCCACGATTGTAAACAAATCTGTTTCAAACCCTTCTTTTAGTGCAGCAAATTGGAAATAGCTATAGTCCTGTGCTTCATCAATGAAAATACTCTTCATTTTATACTTGTCTCCAATACCCTCTAATTTTGCCTTCATATAAAATATTGGAGCTAAATCCTCAAGTTCTAGTGCATTTTTTGCAAAAACCTTTTGACAATAGTTACTTAACTTCTTGCATTCAAACTCTGAAAGTGCAGCTGAATATTTTTGTAAAGTTTCAGGCGAGGTCATCAGTTCCTTGTATAAGCTAAAAATATCTTTTTTAACAAATGAATCCATATAATTTTTAACAGCAACTTTCGACTCTTGCTCTACTGCCTTTATTCTTAATTCTTTTGAATCCATGATGCTGACTACTTTTTCCCTTCTTTTTTCTGCATCCAGCCTGGTGCTGTAAAGGGCCTTTTCTAAAGCATCGTCATATTTACTGTTAATTTTAGTCAGGATGATG
This sequence comes from Bacillus sp. AFS037270, assembly GCF_002585305.1. The sequence goes on from NZ_NUNF01000090.1 coordinate 8,126, forward strand.
GACTTTTTTAGTCTTAAATCACTTGCTAATAAATTTTTTATTTTATCCAGTCTTTTATAGATCGGTAAGTATTTAAATTCTTTTAAAAATAACCTTTTGAGTTTATCCCCTCTCATTAATCGGGATTTTTCAATGATAAAATCCTCGGAAGGTGCCAAATTTAATTCAATCTCTTTCAAATAGCGATCGATTACCCCCTTAAATTCCAGAGATCCTTTATAACTAGAAACCCATTGGATCCTTTTTGATTTTTCGTTACTGTTAATCAGCATCATTAATTTGGAATTAGGAGATAACAATTTTATTTTCTTCCCTAAACAATTTCTCATAAATTCAATATAAGTAGTTTGGTTTATCTTATTTACCCCTAAATCAGGGAGAACGGCAGAAATATAATCGATAAATAATTTATTTGGTGCAAGAATCATTAATTTTTCTGGAGGAAATCGATATCCAGAAGAGTATAGAAAATAAGAAATTCGATGGAGTGCAATGGTTGTTTTACCACTTCCAGCAGCTCCTTGTACGATAATGGGGTGTTTAAGCGAGGCTCTAATCACTTCATTTTGCTCATTTTGGATGGTCGCGACAATTTCGGTTAAGCGATTGTCTGCTTTTCCTGATAAAGATTTCTGGAGTAGTTCATCGTGTGTAGTTAAATCGATATCTCTAATCTCTTTTAATATTCCATTCTCGATTTCATACTGTCTCTTTAACGATAAATAACCACTTTGCATTTCCCCATAGGCGTCATAGGATACATCTCCTAGACGACCATCATAGTAAACATTTGCAATCGGTGAGCGCCAATCGACAATAATGGGGGTCTGATTGACACGGTCAAACAATGAGGCTTTCCCGATATACAGAATCTCTTCTTTGCTGTCACCCGAGCTTGTAAAGTTGATTCTTGAAAAATACGGTTTGCCGATTACGCTAGCTAATCTTTCCAATTCACTTTCGGCCAATTCTAAATATTGAGCATTGGTGAGAAGGGTCATGTAACTTAAACTGCTATCTGAAGTATCAAGTTCAGCAAATGCCTCTTTCAAGTTCTCAACAATCTGTTCTTTATTGCCTTTTGACATTTCCAAAACACTTTTAATATATTCCTTTGTAAACTCTAAACGCTCAACCTCTGATTGATAGTCTTTATGTTCTCGAACTGATTTTTGTTTTTTCTGGCTCATTCTTTTATCCGTCACCTCTCAAGTAGGAAGGTTTTTTTCAATGGCAAAGGATGCAACAAAAAGAAACATCTACAATTTTTTGTAGATGCTTTCATTCATAATGGAGCTATATTTTACCATTTGATACATGATAATACAAACTATTTGTTGTTTATTGGTGGATAGGAACCAATGATTTTTTTCACATCATGGGAAGATTAATACGCTGCCATTCAAAGCACTTTTATTCCATTCGTGTTTTAGCCTTTATAATATAATAAAGCAATTAGGAAAATAATCAATCCTATCAAGAAAATAGGACCAAGACTCGTAGTGTAGACAAAGTAAATTCTTATATGAAGTATGGCATGAACAATAAGAATGATTAATAAGCATAAAAGCAAGAAAATGGTTAACTGTACATTTTTATTTCGATTCAAAATATTTGCTCCCTTCTAAAACAGTTACAGGGACTCTAAAATGTACTAACTTCCATTTGTTTGTTATATAAATATTTTACGTTAGCTTTAATTATTCCTTCCTTAACTATCGAGTTAGAGGGAACTCCACGTTTAATCCGTTAATGCCGGCCACATAAATCGTACTCATGGTATGGAAACAAAATTCATTGTACAATGACCTTAAGGAAGAGGAGGTATTAAAATGAGAAAAGTAATTATTTATACTCAAGAAACATGCCCGCCATGCCATGCGGAAAAACTATGGTTTAAAGAAAATGGGATTGAGTTTGAAGAAAGAGACGTACGTAAAAACGATCAATTTCTCTATGAACTTATTGAACTAGGTGCTGCTGCTACACCAGCAACCATTATCAAATACGAAGATCGTGAAGAAGTTATCCTAGGATTTGATCAGACAAAATTGGCTGGAATATTAGGGATATAATTTTAATAACACAAATAGGCAGTGATGAAGATCATCATTGCCCCTTTTAAAGAAACCTCTAGCGTTATAAATAAAATTCCAGTTTTAAGGCTTAAACGGTGGTTATGATTGTGTATTTTAGTTGATGAACTTGAGGATCAATTATAATCATAACCTTTTGAGTCCCTTAATTAGTCTACAAAAACACCCCAACCATCGGAATATCCACCATGTGGTTTACTTAAGTTATTTAATTTCTTCTGTATGTTAATTAATTCATTATAATTTAATAGCATTCTTTTAGAGCAACAACATGCCCACTCATCCGTTTCGTCGTCCTGCTCTAAGAAACAATTAAATCCTTCTTCTTTTAGTACTACCGATAATTTTTCACCTATTGCTTGATCAGGCACGGCCACAAAAAATTCGACAGATTGCTGTTTTTTAAAATTCACTCCATCTTTATATAGACTTTGTAAAGCCTCTCCATCCGCATCATTTGGAAATTTCATTCGTTTTTCCTCCCTGTTATAGAAAATGTCATAGTTGTCATTATAATTCACTTAGTCCATAAAGACTAATATAAAATTTTTTGTTCAAAAAGATAAGGGATTTTTTAATTTCGAACAGTAACACTGAAAAGTCTTGGACATAGGTGAAATGTGATTTTATTAAAAAAAGTCTACATCAATGTAGGCTTTTTTTCATACTATATTTTGGAGGTGAAAAAATGCCGAGAGCGAATTATCGAACTTCAGACGTTGCCTTAATGGCGAGGATGATGAGAGCAGAAGCTGAAGGTGAAGGAAAACTTGGAATGTTATATGTTGGAAACGTCATTGTTAATCGTCTTGTAGCAAATTGTTTAGACTTTAAAGGTTTAAGAAGCGTTAACCAAGTTATTTATCAAGTACAAGGAGGAAATTTTTCCTTTGAAGCTGTTCAAAAAGGAAATATATTTTATCAAAGAGCGAGAACTTCTGAAAGAAGATTAGCAAAACAGAATTTGGATTATTGGAGACAACACCCAGGGAAATATGCCCTTTGGTATTTTAATCCACATGCTCCATGCCCTCCTACATGGTACGGTCAACCACAATCTGGTCAATTTAAAAATCATTGTTATTATGAACCAAAAGCTGGAACATGTGATAGTGTTTATAGCGGTTAGAGTTTTAATTTAGTGTGGTAAAGAGAGAAACAAACTTTGCGAAATCAGCCTTTACAAAAAAAGATTTACTTATGAAGGAGATGAAATGCTCTCCTCCATAAGTAAATCTGGTGACTAGCATTATTTCACTTTTATAATTTCCGGCACACTGACAGGCAGAGACCACTTCGCCGTAAAGCTCCCTCAATAGTTAAGGTAACAAAACTCTCCCCTTCTTAATCAACCAAAACGAAATCATCCCCACTATGGCTATATATAATTCCACAACCCATAAATTAGTAAAATGGCCGGTCTGCACGAATACGAGCGGGAAATCAATTGCTGCATGAATAAGAATGATATAAATAACGTAAACAAATTTCTTTTTTAATACCGCAATCAGTACCCATAAACTAAAGGTGATCTGCATGAAAACTGCGAAGAACCGTTCGACACAAGCTAATAAATAAAAGGATACACCATTATTTAACACGGTATCTTTAATAGCTGCGACCTGGTCAGCTGGCATTTGTCCTGCCAAAGTTTTTTCTAATGTCCCTGCATTAATCATAAACGCAAACATGATGTTTGGAACCATCATTGTTAACATCAGTAGAACAGCCTCTATTCCGCCCCAGCCGATTCCAAAAGAAATTCCGCTTTTGTAGTCATGGAACTTTTTTAACAGCCAAGTGAATAAAAGAAAGCGGCCAAGTTCTTCAAATAAGCCCGCTGCCAAACCACCATATAGTCCAAAAGCCCAAGGGTGGTCCGCATAATTTGGAAAAGCCGTAATGACCACAAGATGGAGCGCTTTTTCCAAAACCTGTGTCATCACCACAAATCCAATCGTACCTGCAATTAACGGCTTTACCGCGATACCTGTTTTCTTACGAAAATACAAAATCAACCCAATAAATAACACTAACGAAAACATCATTGGAAAAAACATCGAAATAATCTTTGCCGTACTAACCATTATATCCTCCCCTCTTATGAAAGCCTTCCCCTTAATATTATCATTATCAATAATGATAATATTGTATTTGCCAATAACTGTCAAGATATAATTTCCATTTTTATATAAATTCTTAAAGTCTACGAAAAACCTAATTTATCTATACAAATGAAGAAGATATTTCATTTGTGGGGATTTAGGAGACAATAAATTTATTGCTGCTACATCTAAAGGGGTTTCGATTCAATCGCTAACGTTAAAATATTGGAATGATCGATATGTTGGTGCCAAGCGTGTTTTAAAAGAGTAACATCATTCGGAAAGAGCTGTCCAAGTGGCAGCTCTTTCCGTTATAAGGAATAAATAGTATTCATTCTATTGCATTGATTCTCAATTTTTTAAGGAACATTACTGATTTGAATATTTATAAAAATAAATTAAACACAAGTAAAAGATTGAATTTGTCTTAAGCTTATTCCGTAATGGACCCATCTAGAACCAGTCCAGCGATACCCTGAGACAGAGTTTCGACCAATAAATGTTGGGTAAAACCAGAATTGTTCACGACCTCTAAGCCATACATACGTGTATCTGTGTAAACAACTTATCATACTGCCTGGGTCTACCGCATACGTTCCTGCTTGATGCGTCTGTTGAGGAACCATAGATGGCGGTGGTGATGTTGGTGGTCCCGGCTCCAGATCTTGACCTGGAGGAGCAGACGGAGGTTGTTGCCCGCCAAATTGCCTCCCATCATGTGCTAAATGGTAATAATCCATTTCTTGGTATGGTAACGAGTATATATAGGCATCCTGACTAAATGGATTGTTGTTATAATATTGAGGTACATGGCTAGGATACATAAAACTGCACTCCTTTACTATTTTAATCTCACATTATCCTATTCTTTAGTTATTAACCTATAAACTTGTTCTCTTGAAAATGTGTATTTACCTATAAATCCTGATTAATCTTTTTAATGTGGAACTGTTGAAATCAATACTACTCCAGAAGACACACCATATTTTCACCGAGAGTAACATCTTCATTGAACTATGCTTAAAATTAACATACTTAGCATCCATCAATGCCACAAGTAATTCCTTCTGTGCTTAAACTAAGCTTCTGTTTGTTTTTTTCTTCATGGATAATTTGTTCAAGATTTTCCTTTGATAGAATACCTGCTGCAACTGTATCGCCAATTATGAATGTAGGAACCAGCTGTAATATCCGCTTCATTATAAGCACGTTGCAAGGCTTTTTGGTATCTTCCCGATAGGTTCTGTTCACAAGTGCTGTTCGATATTCTTTTTCATCAAGACCAATTTCAACAGCTAACTTTGTAAAAACATTGCTTCACAATTTCTTCATCCTATCCTCGATTCATTAAATATAAATTCCCCCCTTAAACCAAATAATAAGTATAAAAAGAATAAGTTATTCAATAATAAATAATAAAATCTACCTTTGTAAGAGTAGGAGGTGAAAAGTGGATTCATAGGAGGAGTTTACAATGGAAAACATTACATTGTAGCCAATTAATATAATTTAAGGCTATTGGGAAATGATAAAAAAAGATAATAAAGTCAAAGGGCTCTTATCCACCAATCCAAAGTAAAAAACATAATTGAACAACTACAGACCCTTGTTTTAAACAAATGGAAACCTATTGTTGTCTAACATAACTAACGGAGGGACTAGATTATGAAAAAGAGCTTAATCTTAATTGCAATCCTTATATTTAGCCTTGACTTAACTGGATGTACCAGAAATAACGTAAATAAAAATGATGTTGTATATCGGGATCAAAATGTGACAAAGAACAACATCACCAATGACAGGAACAATAATGCTTATGATAATCGTTCTAAGATGAGCGTTGCTGATGATGCAGCTAAAAGAGTAGCAGACTTGCCAGAGGTGGACACTGCAAATGTTATTGTGACAGAAAATAATGCGTATGTAGCTGTAAAGCTTTCATCTACATCCCGGAATAAGGGTACTTATAATATTGAGCATAAGATTTCACAAAGAGTAAAATCTACTGATCGTGATATTAATCACGTTTATGTATCGGAAAACCCTGATTTTTATGATCGAATGAACACATATGCGTCTGATATTCGTAACGGTAGACCAGTCTCAGGTTTCTTTAATGAATTTACTGAAACCATTCGTAGAGTATTCCCCAAAGCCAAATAAAATGAAAAAATGCTTGGCATATGCTAAGCATTTTTTTATAGGTGCACTTTCTAATTATTTTTGACTAATTAATCCTTTAATTTTCCTCATTAAGTAATAAAGCTAATGATTGATTGTCAACCATTAACTTTACATCACCGAAAGTTGCTATGTGAACTTTTTCTTCCTTTATTGTTTCAATAACCTGTGTGAGCACTTCAATTTGTTTCTTATAACTCTCAACATCCTCAAGGAAAGTTTAGTGCATTATCAAAAGCAAACTCTCTAGGTTCTTTATCAAACCTGGTAAGCACATTTATTGGATAGTACATAGCGAGAGGCGTTCGAAAATACGGTTAGTCAAGGTGTTCAGAAACTAAGACTGGTAATAATATAACAAATCTCGCAATTTTATTTTCCATTTATTTTTTCAAACTTTCATTGTATTTGTCCAGAACGATGTTTTCCATATACCTTCAGAACCTTTTGGGCTGAAAAATTTTGTCACCCTTACGCTTCTTCTTTAAAAGAATGTCTTAAAAGTGTAAACACATGTCTTCAAAACCCAATTACTATTATTATATCTTTCTATATAATCAGCTATATTAATAAAACAAGAACAATTAATTAAATAAATAGCCTTTTTTAATCGTTTTATTTATACAGATACCATTGTAATAAGCTAATTAAAGGAGTTGGAAAAATGGCTACAAAAGTTCGTTGGGGAATTTTAAGTACTGCGTACATTGCTTAAGAGGAATTACTTCCAGCATTTACGGATGCACCTAATGCAGAAGTAGTTGCAATCGCTAGTTCAAATAACAAAGTATACGAAATTGCTTCTAAATATAGGATTCCAAAGATTTACGAGACTTATGAGGAGTTGTTAGATGATCAAGATATCGATGCAGTTTACATTCCTTTGCCAAATGCACTCCATTCGACCTGGGTAAAGAAAACAGCTGAGAAAGGGAAGCATGTCCTTTGTGAGAAGCCCGCAGCCTTGACTGTATTAGAAGCAAAAGAAATGATCGAAGTATGTAAGAAAAATAGGGTTATGTTTATGGAAGGTTTTATGTATCAATTTCACCCACAACATAAAAGAGTAAAAGAAATTATTGCTTCTGGTGAAATTGGTGAAGTAAAGATTATGAGGGTGAGCCTATCCTTTTTCCTTGAGGATCAAATTGGAAATATTCGAATGAATCAAGAATTAGGCGGAGGCAGTATCTATGATGTCGGTTGTTACTGTATTCATTCAATTAGAAATATTTTAAATACCGAACCTAAACGGGTTTTTGCTTCAACTCAAAATGACTTATCTAATCAAGTAGATATGTCAGTAACGGGAATAATTGAGCTTGAAAATGGGATTATTGCGGAGTTTGATGCTGCCATGGACCGAACAAGAGTGGGTCAATATGAAATTATTGGGACAAAAGGCACCGTTCAAGTGCCAAGAGCCTTTATACCTCAAAATGGAAATGCCCATGTTATTATTGTTGATGAAAGTGGAAATAAAAGGGTAGAAAATTTATATGGACAACAATATACGTTAGAAGTAGAGTATTTCTCTCAATTAATATTAGAAGGGAAAATGCAAGAGGACCTTTTAAAAGATACCATTCAAAATATGAATGTTATTGAGGCGTGTTTTAAGTCTATTGAAAAAGAAACATTTGTAAGTTTATCATTAGGGGGAAAAAGTAACCCACCTCCCGCTCAATCAATCCAAGGAAATTCTTGATGCGCTCATACCAGTTAACACTCCCCTGCTATCAAAAGTAATGAGTATCGATGGCAATGGCATCGCCCTTATTAATCTCATTAAGAGCATGACCTTGAAGGAATTGTACTGAAGAAAAAGGATAGCACATATGAGATTGGGAAACGGTCATACTCCTGGCTTAAAGTAATTAACTACCAATCTGCAAATGTGATAGTTAGCGGGTACCGAAAAGATGATTTCGGTTTGGTCTTAAATTACAAGGATGGTAACTATGCAGGGATTTTGTAACTGGGTGTTCCAAGAGATGGAAGAAGGGAAATTTATCTGATGAAAAAGAAAGACGAGAATGATAAGTTTGTCTTTATTGAACCTGTATCATGTTATGTTAGATATAGAAACATAACGAAGCTGGCCTGCTGCGGCTGCCTTCATATGATTCAATAAATGTTTAAAAGCCCTTTCTATTCATAAGGGCTTTTAATAATGTATCCTTGTTAAACAAAAGCATCCCATTAGCATTCCTGTAGA
>NZ_NUNF01000091.1 GCF_002585305.1 Bacillus sp. AFS037270
TGGTCGGGAAGACAGGATTCGAACCTGCGACCCCTTGGTCCCAAACCAAGTGCTCTACCAAGCTGAGCTACTTCCCGTTAAAGTGGTGCGCCCTGAGAGATTCGAACTCCCGACCTTTTGATTCGTAGTCAAACACTCTATCCAGCTGAGCTAAGGGCGCTTATTTTTAAAGCAACTTTTAAAGTATACCAAAACAACTTCTCTTTGTCAACAACTTTTTTGGTGCGGCCGAGAGGACTTGAACCTCCACGGGGTTGCCCCCACTAGGCCCTCAACCTAGCGCGTCTGCCATTCCGCCACGACCGCATATGAATCAGCGACAAAATCAATGATAACATCATACTCTAATTAATTCAAGAGGTAATTTATGGTGCGGGTGAAGGGAGTCGAACCCCCACGCCTTGCGGCGCCAGATCCTAAGTCTGGTGCGTCTGCCAATTCCGCCACACCCGCAAATGGTAATCGAATGGTGAGCCATGAAGGACTCGAACCTTCGACCCTCTGATTAAAAGTCAGATGCTCTACCAACTGAGCTAATGGCTCGTACTTAGATGAATCCCCAATCTTAGATCAGGGTAGTCAGATGCTCAAAAGAACTTACGTCCTTCCTCGCAGACTCGAAGCTGATTCACTGTAGCTTCGCTCGTTGCTCTACCAACTGAGCTAATGGCTCATACTTAGTTAAACAAAATGGCTGGGCTAGCTGGATTTGAACCAACGCATGTCGCAGTCAAAGTGCGATGCCTTACCGCTTGGCTATAGCCCATTAATTCATTTAGAGATAAAGAAACAGGAAATGAATCAATGTCACTCCCCATCCCTGATGACCCCTACGGGATTCGAACCCGTGTTACCGCCGTGAAAGGGCGGTGTCTTAACCGCTTGACCAAGGGGCCAAAATAATATATGGCGGAGAAGGAGGGATTTGAACCCTCGCGCCGGTTACCCGACCTACACCCTTAGCAGGGGCGCCTCTTCAGCCTCTTGAGTACTTCCCCATATGAATGGCTCCGCAGGTAGGACTCGAACCTACGACCGATCGGTTAACAGCCGATAGCTCTACCACTGAGCTACTGCGGAATAATCAATATTTCTTCGCTCAATAAGGCGTTTGCCCTATCGACTCTTTACATTATAAAGACCCATAACTATAAAGTCAACATTATTTTTACATAAAAATTATAACCAAATTAACAAAGAATTATAATTCCATCTCTTTAACTTTTAACAATTTGCCTCTACACTTACCACACACATATTTGGAAGTGTTAATACTTCTTTTTCTTTGATAGGTTTGCATACAGCTTGTACATTGATAAAAAAGTATTTTTTTCGCTGTTCGTTTTACATTTCTTTCAGGCAGTTGGCTGCAGAAGCGGGGTGCACCTACCTGCTTTAATAAAATCTTAAAATCTTGGTCCTTGTGCTGATATCCCCTGCCTTCAAGATGAAGGTGATAGTGGCATAGCTCGTGCTTAATAATGCCGATCAACTCTTTCTCTCCCAGCTGTTCTAAATACTTTTTATTGATATCAATATTATGGGTGCTTAAAAGATATCTCCCTCCTGTTGACCGTAATCTTGGATTAAACGACGCTGTATGTTTAAACGGCTTACCAAAGTATTCAAGAGATATCTTTTCAACTAATAATTGAAGTTCTTTCTGCTCCATTTTTACAGTTCCCCACTTTCTAGCGAACATGACAACCTATTATAGCATATATTGTATATACCCTTAATTAATGATGTACTTTTCGGGAGGTTTTACACTATGCCAACTTGGTTGCAAAACCAAATGAAAAGGGCTTTCTATGAGAAGGACCGCTATCAGATTAAGCTGCTTAACCAGTGCTGGTTTTTTTACAGAAAAAAACACTGCTCCTAAAAGCAGTGTTCCTCTAGTTACAGTGCCTATAATCACCGAGCCTCTCGCTGACTATAGGCACTTCTACTATTTTAGGAAGGCGGCAGCATAGTTAAGGCAACACGGCCCTTTTTCATATCTATAGAGTCCACCCAAACCGTAACGACATCACCAACTGAAACAATGTCCAAAGGATGTTTGACAAAACGATTGCTGAGCTTAGATATATGAACAAGCCCATCCTGTTTGACACCAATATCTACAAACGCACCGAAATCCACAACATTCCGGACGGCGCCTTGAAGTTCCATTCCTGCTTTTAAATCTTCTAGCTTTAAGACATCCTTTTTCAGGAGCGGACGAGGTAAATCATCACGCGGATCTCGTTCCGGTCTTACTAAGGCATCAATAATATCCTTTAAGGTTAACTCCCCTACGGATAATTCTTCAGAAACTGCTTTTAAATCAAGTCCGTTTAGTGCCGTCTTTAACTCTTCTGAACCTAAGTCATTTGCTGTAAAACCTAGACTTGTTAATAACTTTTTAACCTCATCATAGTTTTCAGGATGAATTCCGGTCCGGTCAAGTGGCTGTTTACCATCGAGCACACGCAGGAAACCGATGGCTTGTTCATAGGTTTTTGCCCCTAAACGTGGTACCTTCTTTAATTGCACTCGGCTCGTAAACTTACCTTCCTCTTCGCGCTTTTTAACAATATTATTGGCAGCGGTTTTGTTTAATCCTGCCACATACTGCAGTAACGAAGAAGACGCGGTATTCACATTCACACCGACCTGGTTAACGGCCGTTTCTACCACAAAATGCAGCGATTCAGATAGGCGCTTCTGGGCAACATCATGCTGGTACTGACCAACACCCACTGATTTCGGGTCAATTTTCACCAATTCCGCTAATGGATCCTGCAGGCGTCGTGCAATCGAAACAGCACTTCTTTCTTCAACTTGGAAGTTTGGAAACTCTTCTCTAGCAAGGTCGGAGGCAGAATAGACACTAGCACCTGCCTCGTTGACGATGAGATAAAAGATGTCATCTTCCATTTCTTTTAAAATATCAGCGACAAACTGTTCTGTTTCCCTTGATGCAGTACCGTTACCGATTGCCGCCATTTCTACTTTATACTCACGGAGAATGTTAATAAACTTTTCACGTGCTTCTTTTGTTTTTGAAACAGGCGGATGTGGATAGATGACATCAATCTTTAACACCTTCCCAGTCTCGTCGACGACCGCTAATTTACAGCCTGTCCGATAAGCTGGGTCTACACCAATAACCACTTTTCCCTTTAAAGGGGGCTGCAACAGCAAATTACGAAGGTTTTCCGAAAAAATATGTATAGCTTGCTCTTCCGCCTTTTCCGTTAACTCGGCACGGATTTCCCGTTCGATGGATGGCTGAATTAATCTTTTATAACCATCCTCTATCGCTTCCTGTACTATCGGAGCGGCAGGCGAATGCTGGACACGGATCCACTTTCTCGATAGATAGGCCGTAATCATATCTGCATTCATCTTTATCGAAACACGTAAAATGTCCTCCTTTTCACCGCGATTTAAAGCAAGAATTCGGTGTGGGACAATTTTATTAACCGGCTCTTCATATTCATAGTACATTTCATAGACATTCTTTTCGTCTTTTTCTGCATCTTTTACAACAGATGCAACTGTGCCGGATTTAAAAGTTTCTTTACGAATCCATTTACGTCCTTCAGCATCATCAGAAACCATTTCTGCAATAATATCCTTGGCGCCTGCAATCGCGTCTTCAATCGTAAGAACTTGTTTTTCCTCCGATAGAAACTCTTTTGCTTTTTGCTCGATGTTGTCTTTAGGAAACGTCATCAGCCACTCTGCAAATGGTTCTAATCCTTTTTCTTTGGCCACAGTCGCTTTTGTTCTTCGTTTTTGTTTATAAGGCCTGTATAAATCTTCTACTTCCTGAAGCTTCTCAGCCTTTGTAATGTCTTTGCTTAATTCATCGGTTAATTTCCCTTGTTCTTCGATAATTCGCAAGACTTCTTCTTTTCTTTGCTCAAGGTTTTGAATGTACTGCCAGCGTTCTAAGATCGTCCGGATCTGCACCTCGTCTAGGGCTCCGGTCATTTCTTTTCTGTAACGGGCAATAAAAGGAACCGTGTTTCCTTCATCAAGCAACGAAATAACACTTTTTACTTGTTTATAGGATATAGTCAGCTCAGCGGCAATTTTACCTAAGAGCTGATTATCTTTTACAGCTGTATCGTTCACGAAACAATCCTCCACTCTTTTTTCATTTTATTGTATCAAATTAGGGTAATGGTTTCATCAAAGGCCCCTATTTACCTTTTGACAAAAAGAAAAGCAAGCTAGAATCAGCTTGCTCTTAGGCAGAAAAATCAGAGGCAGGTTATGTATGAAAAAACGCTCTTTTAAAAGAGCGTACTTTAAACTAAAATTCGATGAGACCTAAACTTACCTGTAAGGCTTCATCCACTTTCTCCATCATTTCGTCATCGAGATGGGTGATTTTATCGGTTAACCGCTGCTTATCAATTGTACGAATTTGCTCTAGCAGAATGACCGAGTCACGTTCAAATCCGTAGCGCTTCGCATCAATTTCGACATGAGTAGGAAGCTTAGCTTTTTGAATTTGAGCTGTAATCGCTGCAACAATCACTGTGGGACTAAACCGATTCCCGATGTCGTTTTGGATGACAAGTACTGGTCGGACGCCGCCTTGTTCAGAACCAACAACTGGGGATAGGTCCGCAAAATAAACGTCACCACGCTTGACAATCAAAGGATTATCCTCCGCTTACAAGACGTTCAACTGTGTGTTCTGCCTCATATTCTGCTAAAAATGCTTCTGATGCAATTCTAAGATTGATTTTTGCCATTTCCATGTATCCACGTCTCATCGACTCGCGAATTTGTCTCTTTTTCCGTTCGCGTAAATACATTTTTGTTGCTTGGTAAATAAATTCACTGCGGTTCACATTTTCTTGCTTAACGAAACCATCTAACTCAGTTAAAAGATGTTGCGGTAACTTCACTAAGATTTCCGTAGTTGCGCCAGTTTCAGACACAAACATACACCTCCACCATCACTACACACCATTTTTATCTAACCAGAATTTCATTCTGATGCTTAAATTTAACTGCACTTCTGTCTAAGCCTCTTCGCGGTAAGTCATCAGCGAGTTTTAAATTTAATATCTGTACCATATTCAATAATAACACTAATCAAGCCCAATTCATAGACTAAATATAATTCTACTGTATTATAAGCCAATAAAAGATGCTTTTATGCACAATTTACCGCAATATCATAAATATGTTTAAATTTCTGTATTTAAGCCTGTGAATTATTAAGCAGGCCATTTTTTATATCGACAATTTTGCCCTCTTTTTTATAAAGTCGCGGCACACGATTGGTAATAATACATGGGACTTCATAATTAATGGTTTCAAGCTTTGCAGCAATCTCATTTATAGAAATGAATTGCTGACCCTGCCGGCCAATTAGTGTGACGGTTGTTCCAACAGGCAAATTAGCAGGTAGACGAACCATGCACTGATCCATGCAAATTCTCCCGACAATTGGCGAACGCTTTCCATCCACTAACACTTCCTGCCCTTGCAGTCTTCGAATCCACCCATCAGCATAACCAATTGGGATAGTGCCAATCCACTCATCTTCCTTACTTTCGTAAGTGGCCCCATAGCTGATCTTATCCCCTTTTTTAACCTGCTTCACATGAACAAGCTTCGTTTGCAGTGAAAAGGCCTCTTTCAATGGGAATGGAATTTCTTTTTCCATTTGAAGAGATGGTGTGAGACCATACATGGCGATTCCAAGCCGGACCGCATTAAAATAGGCATTAGGAAATCTGATTGCTGCCGCACTATTGCTGGAATGAATATACTTCGGCCGCTTCGTTAACACCTTTAACAAATCTTCAAATAACGCTAATTGCTGCTGAAAATAACGGTTATCCAAGTCATCTGCTGTGGCAAAATGAGTAAAGATTCCTTCAAAATGAAATCGTTTATCCTCTAAAATCAGTTGTTCTACAGTTGATAATTCTTCACGGCTGCGGACGCCGATTCTTCCCATTCCCGTATCCACTTTGATATGCAGAGAAACTTTATCACCAACAGACAAATGTTTTTGTGCCTCCTGAAGCCACTCCTTTTGAAAAACGGTAAGGGAAATATCATACTTGGCTGCCACTTGAACATTTTCAGGCCGAGTTGCTCCTAAAACCAAAATGGGGGCATGAATTCCTTTATGTCTAAGTGCAACCGCTTCATCCATTAAAGCCACAGCAAGAAAGCTTGCTCCCGCTGAAAGGGCTGTTTTGGCTACTTGAACATCACCATGACCATAGGCATTGGCTTTTACCACCGCAATAATTTCCACTTGACCTGGTAAATGTTTTTTTACAGAAGATACATTTTCAGTGATACAATCCAAATCAATTTCTGCCCACGTATCTCGATAAAAATAGACTTGCTCTTCCATCTGTCCACTTCCTAGTTAAAATGCATTTTTTTATTTTACCATAAAATTGGATTATGATAATTTATTTTAAGCGGGTGGCCGCTTTTTTGCTCAAAAATATCATACTACTTATAAACGCCAAAAAACAGGCACAAGGCCTGTTTTAGTTTGATTATTATTTTACGGAGTCACCTTGAACAGATTTCGCTATTTCAACCATCTCATCCCTAGTCAGGTTTTTCGATGCGATCATATAATCAACACCGCCTTGTGACCATGAAAGCGAATGATCCGACAGCGCCCCAATTGTTGCGCCTAAATCAACAATATCACCTTCCATTAGCGTTGGATTAGCTGAGGCAACCTTTGTCGATACTTTTTCCTGCACAAGTGTATAGGATTTTTTACCATCATAGGTAAGGACAACCCGCTTACCATCCTCAATTTTGACTGTCTTTTCTTCAAGTAACTTAGTGCCTGTTAACTCAAACGTTGGGTACTTAATCGTGAATGACTGATCTTTATTTTTACCATTTGCCATTGCTGGTAAATTCAATTGTGCCCGTGTCATATTCTTTTTCATATCAAAATCGTCCTTGTCAAAATCAGCATTAAATTTCACCTTTGAAAACTCCACCGTTACAAGGGGATTCCGGTCAGGGTCCATTACTTTGACTACAGCAGGCGATAAATCACTTTTATTCAGTTTAATCTCCTGATATGGAAGCATACTATTATTTTGATAACGTGTCTTTGTTTCAAAGATATAATAGTCCTTTGTTGAGGAAAATTTAGCTTCTTTATCCGCCACAATATCCTTTATTAAAGATTCATACAAATAAGCTTGGCTGCTATTTTGCGGCCAATCACTTTGGAAACGGAAGCTTTTATTCAATGCCGGTGTAAGAACAAATACACCTTCTTTATTTCTTAGGATCATTTGACTTTGGTCTTTCTCAGCATTTTTTAAATTAACGCGATAGAAGGTAGGATCTTTATGCCAGATTTCAACATTATAAATCTGCGAATCCGAGCCCATTTTCAGCGTCATTTTCGCATTCACTTTATAGCTGGTTAAATCACTCTGCTTACCCTTTAGCTCCTTTACCACATCATCTTGTGATTTTGACCCACAGGCAGCTAGCACGAACATGACCATTAGCCCTGTAATAAGCAGTAAAAACTTTTTCCTCATTCCTTCAACCCCTTCTTGTCTCATTTCATATGATTATCAAAGAAGAGAAAGGCAGGAATCAGGCTTATAAACCATAGCTGACCTTGTCTCTCCTATTTCCCTATGAATATATGAGACAACCATGGGGATTATTCTTACAAAGAGCAAAATTGAAGCGGAAGCGCCTTGATCAGGCCCCCGAGCCCCTAGGCGCTGCAGCTAGATAGTATTGGAGTCAAATATGGTTAATTATTCGAGCCACTTATTAATACCTTCTAACCTTCTATCACCACTTGAGCAACAGCATATTCCTTGCTATGTGAAATAGACAAATGTGACTGAACCTCTGGTTTTCGAAAAAACGGTTTTCCGGAGCCATCCGTCTCAATCTCCATGTCTTGAAAAGATAGTTCTCTTCCTATTCCAGTCCCAAATGCCTTGGAAAAGGCTTCTTTTGCCGCAAACCTTCCAGCTAAGAATTCCACTTTTCTTGACTCAGATAAGTCTTCATACTTTTTCTTTTCGTCGACCGTTAAAATCCGATCGACCAACTTACTTTGCTTGTTGATTAATTCGCGGATTCTATGCAATTCAATAATATCAATGCCAATTCCTTTAATCATGGTTTATCATCCTTCTATTTAATTTACAGTCAGCATAATAGTGTACAAGACCAAAAAACGGTTAAGATGTAATTGAAAGGGGGTTTTAACCATATTTAACAGAACCGAAAGTTTTCGTGAATTTATCCGCTTTTATCCGATGGTCTCTCTAATTACAACAATTCACTTAGTATTATACCTTTTAACCATTCTTCCCATATTCCCAAACAATTGGTTCTTTGAGACTCTCTCAGGGGTGAATCTTTATATTATGGAAGGAGAGGTTTGGAGACTAATCACTCCTACTTTTATGCATAGCGGTTTTTCACATATGCTGTTTAATAGTTTTTCCCTTATCCTATTTGGACCAGCTTTGGAACGGATGCTTAGGAGCGGCAGATTTCTATTCATTTACCTTTTCTCCGGTTTCGCTGCTAATGTGGCTACACTAATATTTGAGCCGTTGACCTATACCCACGTTGGTTCAAGCGGGGCCATTTTTGGCCTATTTGGCTATTATATTGCCATTATTATCTTCAGAAAGAGCATGATGTCCCAGCAAAATGCACAAATTATTATCGTTCTCTGTGCAGTCAGCTTAATTATGACCTTCCTGCAGCCCAATATTAATGTAGTTGCTCATCTGTTTGGATTACTGGGTGGCTTTCTAGTGGGCGCTATTCCATACTTTAATAAAAAAGATCTTTCAGATTCCATTCAGACCACTGCATCTTGGGCCAGCAGTCAAAGGAGAAATGTCTCCCTTCAATCCCCAGTAAAAGTGCTAATCTGGGCTGTGATAATCATCCTAGCCATTCTAGGGTTTTGGAAATAATATAGGCAAAAAGGACATTTAAAGGGAGTAACCCATGTTTATTCCGGGCCGCTCCCTATTTCACGCTCCCGTGAATACCATCGATAAATGCTCTGAAGGTCAGCCTGATCCATGTCGACCACACGGCCTCCTGTATTGACAGCCCCCGACTTGACAAAGACTTCAAGCGTTCCCAGTTCCTTTTTATCTTGGAAATAACTAACGCCCGCCTCTAAACTTTGTATCTTGTTTTTCCTCATATAAATGGTGGTCCGCTTAAAACTCCGGAATTTCAAGCTAAGCTGTTCCCGGCTTAATCCCCAGCCTGCTGATTTATAGTTTAAATATGCTCTGATCGTCACAAGCACGAGTAAGACTAGAGAGAGCAATCCCCAGCTCTTTAAAAAAATCAACGAAAGTAACACAATCGGGATGGCCACGTACCAGCCGCGGAAAATATACCTCCACATTGCCCGTCTTGGTAATGGCTTAAAATCTTCCGTCATTTCATATTCCGGTAAATAGGGACCGATAATAGCTGGAATATCCTTTACTTTTACGATAGGCAAAAGCATAACATTTGCGCCCTCTATATTGGCAGAGGATCCTCCTGCACTTTCCAAGTATACCGTTCCAAGTCCCAGCATTTGTCTAATCAGATTTTCACTGATTCGGATTGCTTGAATTCTATTCAGCGGAATCGTCATTTGCTTTTTTTCCAGGAGGCCTTGTGAAATAACGAAATCCGTTTCTGTCTGAACAACCGTGAAACCTGCATATTTAAGCATCGTGATCATTAACGAAATAATCCACAAGAGGAGAAATCCTAAAAACACAATGAAAGTTATGAGCATTATATTATGAACAGCCCATGTTTCTACTCCGCCAAATACCTTTTTATAAGGGATTAAGTCATCTAGCTGTGGAAAAATCGCGAAAACAGCTGAAATCACTACCCCCATTCCGCCTGATGTCAAGGAAAGCAAGAGTAACTTCTGTGTAGTAAGTTTAAACATCGGCTTTATCTCCGCTGTCGTTTTAGGAGCATCTTGTTTAGCCGCATTGACATGTGCTTGAATCTGCGCTGCTTCCCCTTTTGGTATTGCCGATAGCACGGCTTCTGCCTCATCACCGCTGCCGGCTGTCTCAATCTCCACCTTAGCAAGTCCAAATAATCGCTGCAGCAGCCCTTCTGTTATGTTAATGCTCTGAATCCGCTCGAACGGAATGTATCGTTTCTTACGAAGGAATACACCATATTCAATCCGCAGCTCATCTTCCTCAAATCGATAGGTATACCGCAACCAGGACAAGATTCCCGTAATGAGGGTAATAAGAACCGCTATCAAGGATAGAATTAGAGAGATGACCAATGATGTTATACTATCCCGTCCCCCAGAGATGTTAAGGAAAATCATGGGAAGGATGAGATTTCTTATTCTTTTTCCAGTCGTGACAATGCTGGCAACCGGGTGGAGTCGTTTTGGTTCAGACATCTTCTTCTGCCACCCTTGCTAATTTTGAAATAAACTTTCGCAGTTTTTCTGCTTCATCTTCTTCTAAAGCTGGGATTTCATGTGCAGTTGCTGCTGTATGTATGAGAACGGAGGCTAATCTATACTTTCTTAAAAGCGGTCCTTGGATAGTATCGACATGCTGCACACGAACCATCGGAACTAGTGTCCGTGTTTTAATAAAGATTCCCTCCTCCAATTCCACTTCTTCCTCACGTACCTCATATCTCCAGCTCTTCCATCTAAAGAGCGGAGAAATTACTATATGATAGAGAGGAAAAATCACTCCCAGGGTTATTAAAATAATGGAAATCCAAAAAGGGGCATCAAAAACATCTAATAATAACAGAATTACTGCCGTTATCGTCCAGCCAATCACCGACCTAATCACACCGGATATTCTCCAGACCGTTAATGCCTTCCTTGAAATACTATTTTGCGGTTTTGCTAACAAATTATAGCCTCCTCCAAATCGTTAGGAACAAACTTTCTCTAGTATCAATATATCCCATATGAATACACAAAAAAATATCAACAAATAATCTTTTAATTTATATTTATTTATGATAACGTATAAAAATAAAAAGTATTAACTTCACCATTTATACGAAGTGAAGGATTCCCTTCTTTTGGAAAGGTGGATAAGATGGAGCCACTTCCTTTTAAACAATTAGTTAAGGATCAATTTAACCATTTATCGGCAGGGCAAAAAAAAGTAGCCACTTACCTGATTGAAAATTTAGATAAGGCTGCCTTTAAGACGGCTTTTCAAATCGGTCAGCAAGCATCGGTTAGTGAAACCACCGTCATCCGCCTTTCTTACGCATTAGGATTTCAAGGATTTAGCCAAATGCAGGATCTCATTCAGCGGCAGATGCTATTGCAGAACCAAACCGCCGCGGCTGCCGCTTCGATTCAATCGACCGATAAACATGTTTTTACAAAGGTGATAGAAAACCAGATTGATATATTAAGAAATCTGCTAGACTCTGCAAACATCCAAGAGATTTGGAAAGCCGTTGAGGCGTTAACCAAGGCGGACCACATTTTAATCACAGGCCACCGCATTTCTCATGCAGCCGCCTATTGGTTCTCCTATATGTTGAGTACCATTCGAGATCAGGTAAGTTTGTGTTCAACGTCAGGTGACTTTTTCGAAAAGTTTTGCAATCTGACTAAAGACTCAGTTGTTGTTGTGTTTTCGTTTCCACGCTATTCCAATGAAACCATAAAAATTGCTGAGTGTGCAGTAGAGCATGGAATTACCCTTATCTCGATAACCGATCGCCTTCTATCTCCTGCGGGAAGGATTTCCGACATTATACTAACTACTGAGGAAAATGCCGAAACTGGCACGAACTCCATTGCATCGGTTATTAGTTTATTAGATTTAATGATAGAGGGAATCCAACAGAAAGATCAGGAACGGATATTTTCATACCAGCAAAAACTAGAGAAGCTTTATACAACGTTTAATGTATTTAATGAATAGGATTAGAAGTTTAAGAGGTGAAAAGATTTGAATCCGCTAGACTTTATTGAGCAGCATAAAGAAGAGTTACTAACCACCTATCAAGAGCTTCATTGCCTGGCGGAACCCAGCTGGCAAGAAAAGAAAACTTCCGGCTACATTGCACAAAAACTGCAAACGGCCGGCTTCAGCGTAAAAAGGTTTAACGATCATTACGGAATAATCGCTGAAATACAGGGAACCTCTGGCCAAGTCGTGGCACTGCGGGCAGATATGGATGCACTGGTCCAAGAAGTGAATGGTGTGGTTAGACCCAATCATTCCTGTGGTCATGACGGACACAGCACGATGGTCCTATATACGGCACTGGCTCTGGCCTCAATCGGACTCAAACCAAAGCATACATTAAGATTCATTTTTCAGCCTGCCGAAGAAAAAGGAGAAGGCGCGCTGAAAATGATGGAGGATGGTGCGCTAGAGAATGTGAGCTTGTTATTTGGCACCCATGTACGGCCAGTTAGTGAGCTTCCCTTTAGGAAGGCGTCTCCTATGATTATTCATGGTTCAGCGGGTACGATTCGGGGAAACATAAAGGGACGACAAGCACATGCAGCCCGGCCAAATGAAGGAATCAACGTAATTGAGGCAGCTGCCCTACTAGTGCAGAACCTTAAGGAAATTGATTTACCAACAGATGTTCCGTACTCCATTAAAATGACACAGCTGACGACGGAAAGTGAAGCAACTAATGTAATCCCAGAAACGGCGCATTTTGCTCTCGATGTAAGAGCACAATCCAACGAAGTTATGTCCGAGCTTGATCAGAGGACTAAAGCAGCGATGGAATTGGCAGCGGAGCGATCTGGAGCAGCCTTCACCTGGTCTATGGAGGAATATGTTCCGGCCGCTGTTAAAAACGAAAGAGTGATGAAAATGGCGGAAAAAGCCATTGAAGAGGTACTCGGCGAAGAAAATGTTGTTCCGGTATGTATCTCCCAAGGTGCTGAGGACTTTCATTTTTACACCGCCAAAAATCCCGGCCTAGCGGCTACGATGATTGGTTTAGGCTGTGGTTTAACGCCTGGGTTGCATCATCCCGAAATGAAATTTAATCTAGATGCATTAATATATGGAACGAAAATATTAACACAAACGTTGTTAACAGCATTACAAGAAACTTAAAAAAACAATTAGGAGAGATGTGCGATGGAAGACACAGCACGTAAAATAGATACAACCATTGAGCGAATTAAAGCTAAAGAACCCTTGGAAAGAAAGTTGAAGACTAGACACCTATCGATGATTGCCATCGGTGGAACGATTGGTACGGGATTATTTTTAGCAAGTGGTGCGACGATTGCGGATGCAGGTCCTGGTGGAGCTCTTGCAGCCTATTTAATTGCCGGAATCATGGTTTATTTTATTATGACAAGCTTAGGAGAAATGTCGGCGTTTATTCCAATCACCGGCTCGTTCAGCACGTATTCGGACCGCTTTGTCGACCCTGCTCTTGGCTTTGCAGTCGGCTGGAATTATTGGTATAACAATGCTATTATTGTTGCCCTTGAATTATCGGCTTCCTCACTGATTATGAAATATTGGTTTCCGGATGTCCCAGGGATTGTTTGGAGTGCCATCTTCCTTGTGTTGATATTTGGATTAAATATTTTATCTGTAAAAGGTTACGGTGAATCTGAATTCTGGTTTGCAATTATCAAAGTTGCTACAATTATTATATTCATTGTGTTAGGTTTATTAATGATTTTTGGAATCATGAAGGGCCATACAGGCGGATTTGAAAACTTTACAAAAGGCGAAGCACCATTTAAAGGCGGATTCCTTTCGATTTTAAGTGTGTTTATGATTGTCGGTTTCTCGTTCCAAGGAACAGAACTTGTCGGGGTTGCGGCTGGTGAAAGTGAAAATCCTGAAAAGAATATGCCAAAAGCGATTAAACAAATTTTTTGGAGAATTTTATTATTCTACGTTTTAGCGATTTTTATTATCGGCTGTTTAGTAAGCTACAAAGATCCATTATTATTAAGCACAGATGTCAAAGACGTGGCAGTAAGTCCGTTTACACTAGTCTTTAAAAATGCCGGTCTTGCTTTTGCTGCTGCCTTAATGAATACTGTTATTCTTACTGCCGTACTTTCTGCAGGTAACTCTGCACTTTATGCCGCATCACGTGTGTTATGGGTATTGGCGAAGGAAGGTAAAGCTCCTGCGTTCTTAAAGCAAGTTAGCAAAAAAGGTCTTCCTACTAATGCTTTATTGGTATCAACCATGATTGGTATGCTTTGCTTCCTTACTTCTCTGTTCGGTGATGGTACTGTTTATGGCTGGCTATTGAATGCCTCTGGTTTAGCAGGATTTTTATCATGGTTAGGAATTTCTATTTCACACTACCGCTTCCGTAAAGCTTATATAGCGCAAGGAAGAAGTTTATCAGATTTACCATATGTAGCAAAATGGTTCCCGCTCGGACCAATCTTAGCAACAGTTTTATGCTTAGTAGCTGTCTTCGGTCAAAATTATGGCGCCTTTTTTGGACCAAAAATTGATTGGTACGGTGCATTGGTATCTTATATTGGCCTGCCTCTATTCCTATTAGCTTATTTCGGCTACAAGGTTGTGAAAAAGACCAAATTGGTTCCATTACAAGATGCGGATTTCAGCCGCGAATAGTTTTTAATGGGGGAATTGACATTGACAACAGAACAAATCGAAATTCGTTCCCTGTATACAAATAAAGAGCTAGAAGAAGTACGCAGACTTGAAAGTAAAATATGGGGGGAGTCTGACTCCATTCCCACACACCAAACCATTACCGCCGTCAAAAACGGCGGTTTAGTGCTTGGTGCCTATTGTGGCGATCAGCTTATTGCGTTTCAATACAGCTTCCCAGGCTTTAACGGCCAGTCTGTCTACCTTTGCTCTCATATATTAGGGACCGATAAACAC
Organism: Bacillus sp. AFS037270; assembly: GCF_002585305.1. The sequence goes on from NZ_NUNF01000091.1 coordinate 14,904, forward strand.
TTTCGTAATAATGGGATAGGTGAAAAATTAAAACTAGCCCAACGCAATGAAGCATTAAAACTTGGCTACTCCCTTATCACTTGGACGTATGATCCACTTGAAAGCATTAATGGATATTTGAACATTGGCAAGCTTGGCGGTGTAGTCTCTACTTATCTTCCAAACTGCTACGGCGAGATGGAAGATTTGTTAAACAGTGGACTCCCCTCTGACCGCTTCCTTGTGGAGTGGCATATCCGTGACGAAAAATCTGCTGATACTATCGGGAACGCATTCGAACAAGACTTTGTTTTGAAGAACTCGCTTCTGCAGTGGGATGTAAATGATAGAGGGCAGCCCGTTGTATTGCCTTGTACACTTAAAGACTTACATAATGATGCAGTTCAGTTTGTGCCTTTCCCCAAAAACTATCGGTCGATTCGCGAAACAGACATCGAGCTTGCTGGTGACTGGCGGATGCGAACAAGGGATGCTTTTTCTGAGCTGTTTGACCATGGCTGGCAGGTCAGCGGTTTTAAAAAAATCAGCAATCCGGAGATTCCGGTAAATTTCTATATTCTCACTAAGAACTAACCCGAAGAGTTAAAGGAGACTTTTGGTATGAAGATTAAGCAAGTCATTTTAAGACACTTAAAACTTGATTTACTCTACCCTTTTACAACTAGTTTTGGAACCGAATACGATAAAGATTTTATTTTGGTGGAAGTCAAAAACGAGGACGGTCTCTCAGGCTGGGCCGAATCTGTAGCGATGCTCGATCCGCTTTATAATGAAGAAACGGTCAAAACTAATTGGCATATCCTAGAGGATTATTTGATCCCTATCGTTTTAAAAAATGACATCCAACATCCCGATGAACTGTTTGAGAAGTGGTTTGCTCACTTGCGCGGCAATTATATGGCTAAGGCAGCAATTGAGGGGGCTGTTTGGGATTTGTATGCAAAAGAACAGAACTTGTCCCTTGCCCGTGCTCTTGGTGGTGAAAGATCCAAAATTGATGTTGGTGTCAGCATTGGAATTAAAGACTCTATTGAAGAAACGATAGAAACGATTGGTGAACGCCTTGAGGAAGGTTATAAGCGGGTAAAATTGAAAATTAGGCCAGGCTGGGATGTTGCTTTAATTGATCGGGTTCGCCAGGAATACCCTGATATTCCGTTAATGGCGGATGCCAATTCTGCCTATACGCTCGATGATATGGACCGTTTGGTTGCATTAGATGATTATCAGTTAATGATGATTGAGCAGCCTTTGGCCCATAATGATATTATTGATCACGCTGACTTGCAGGCTAGAATGAAAACGCCGATTTGTTTAGATGAGAGTATCCATTCTGTCGAGGATGCACGAAAGGCCTTGAAGCTTGGCAGCTGTAAAATTATTAATATTAAGGTTGGGCGTGTTGGCGGTTTAACGGAATCACGTAAGCTCCATGATTTTTGCCAAGCTAATGATATCCCGGTATGGTGCGGCGGGATGCTTGAGTCCGGGGTCGGCCGTGCCCATAATATTGCAATTACCTCTCTGCCGAATTTTACTCTGCCTGGTGATACAGCGGCTTCTTCACTTTATTGGGCTGAGGATATTATAGAGCCTGAGGTAACGGTTCAAAACGGTGAGATTACGGTTCCAACTTCTCCAGGGATTGGGTATGAGACTAGTTTGGAAAAGGTTAATAAGTATACAGTTTACAGCCGAACCTATCGTGCTTAAGTTTTGTTGATTGAGAGTGGTCCTTCGTTGAGAAGGGCCATTTTGTTTTGTCTTAGAGAAATCTGTAATCTTCGGGGATAAAGGACAGTAACCAGCTTGGTACTTCACAAATTGACCTTCATTCCCCTGATCAAAGACAAAACCAATCTCGGTTCTCCACATTTCGTCCTTCATCCCCTACTCTACCACAAAATTAGTCTGATCCAGCCACTTAAATCCCCCACGCTCCTTCAAATCCCGAACCAATTGAAACAGTGCCGCATCCTTTTGCTTCGCTTCAATCATACAATGAATCTCCGGCACACTCCCCTTTATTTCATTTAAAAACGTCATAAACATTTCCGGATCAACGTTATCAGCATGCGCTCGAAACTCCTTCTCCGATCGCGGGCTTGAAATATGCATCTTAATCGGCAGGGCGGAATGTTTCCAAGTGGTAACAATCCGTTCCCAATCGGACACCCAATCCTCCTCTTCGTGATTTGCAAGGTGATGATGGTAATCAAACACCATCGGAATTCCTAACTTCTCGCAAAGATATAACGTGTCCTTAACTGTAAAAGTAGTATCATCATTTTCTAACATAATCATCCTTTGAATACCGGGCTTAATATATCCCCAATTATGAATAAATTGTTCCAGCGCTTTCTCTTTATCCTCGTACCCTCCGCCAACATGCAGGACACAACGATGCTCGGGATTGATTGCCATTCCCTTCAAGAGAGCCTCATGCATTGATAAGGTCTTAAGTGAGTTTTTTAAAATATCCTTATCCAATGAATTCAACACAACAAAATGATCAGGATGAAAATCAACTCTCGCAGGGTGCTCCTTTAAAAAAACGGCTAATTTTTCAAGTGGTTCTTTCAGAGGCTTGATATAGTTCCAATCTAGTAAATCCTCATGATTGGCGAGTGGAATCAGCCGTGAGCTAAATCGGAAAAACTGAATATCATTTCCCACATTATGCTTAAGAAGACGCAGACAATTCTCTAAATTAGATTCAGCAATCCTTTCTAATTTCCGAATCGCAGCTTCACGGTCCTTTATTTTGGAGAATTGGGCAAACGTCATGGTTTGAGAGGGGGATGCGTGCTGCAGTTCTACACTCATCGCTACATACCCTAGTTTCACAATCATATCTTCCACCTCTACTTAGTCAATATTATTATTCTCACCTATCTATTTTTTTCAACTACAAATTATTTACTTTAAATTAGGGAAATCTAAAAAAAAGTTTTGCGGAAAGAGTGAACACCACCATGCCCTTTTTTTCAAAAGTAAAAAAACAAACCCCAAACACCAATACTCCTGAACAAGTTTTTTTAGGAGAAGACTTTGATATCCGGTATAAATGGCTGAAGCAGTCATTTAATCAATGCTCTGATATCACAATCTATGAATTAACCGCTAACCATACTCGCTGCGGAATAGTTTATTTACAGGCAATGGTTGATGAAAATTTATTTGATGAGCAGGTCCTATCCTATATCGTGAATGAGGATTATGCCTCCTCACACCAGGAATTTATTCATAAATTACTTGAATTAAAATTGATTAGCGCTATGTCAAGCAGTGTACTAACAGATATGCAAAAGGCTGTGGAACTTGTCCTTGATGGAAATATATTAATTTTTTTCGAGGGCGACCCGCGGATGCTTGCCTTCCCATTACAAAAATTTGAGAAAAGAGCCATCAGTGAGCCGGCAAATGAAAATGTAATCAGAGGGCCTAGGGAAGCATTTGTCGAGGATATTCATACGAACATCACCTTGATTCGCAGAAAAATTAAAACTCCTGCCTTAAAAATCGAACAGCAATTGATTGGTAAATTCACAAAAACAAAAGTTGTCATTGGATATCTAGAAGGAATATGCAAGCCAGAAATCATCGAGGAAGTAAAACAGCGGATTGAACGTATTAAAATGGATGGAGTATTAGGAAGCAGTTATATAGAAGAAAATATTGATGATTTCCCATTATCCCCCTTTCCGCAGGCGCAAAAAACAGAGCGGCCGGATGTTGTTGCTGGAGCCCTGCTCGAAGGAAGAGTGGTTATTTTTGTAGATGGAACACCCATCCCTCTTATTGTACCGGTTACCCTTACTATGTTTCTTCAATCACCGGAGGATTATTATCAACGCTATATTTTCGCCAATTTCGTCCGATGGCTACGAATAGTCTTTATAGTTATATCGCTGCTGTTTCCATCCTTCTATATTGCGTTGACCACCTTTCATCCTGTGATGATTCCATCCGATTTGTTATTGAGTGTAGCAGCTGCAAGAGATTTAGTACCATTTCCTGCAATAGTGGAGGCATTTATTATGGAACTAACCTTTGAAGCATTAAGAGAAGCTGGGCTTCGGATCCCAAAAGCAATTGGCCAGGCCATTAGCATTTTGGGTGCATTAGTTATTGGGCAAGCTGCCGTTCAAGCAGGAATAGTTTCCGCGCCAATGGTCATTATTGTTTCTTTAACAGGGATTTCCTCCTTTATCGTACCTTATTTCGATTTTGGTTTTTCGATTCGTCTGCTCCGTTTTCCCATTATGATTTTATCGGGAAGTTTTGGCATTTTTGGATTGATGATTGGCTGTCTTCTTATTTATATCCATTTGGTTCACCTTCGTTCTTTTGGAATGCCATACCTTACACCAATTGCACCAATGCGTGCCAATGATTTAAAGGATTCCTTTTTAAGAGCCCCTTGGTGGTTAATGAAACGACGTCCTTCGTTTGTTGGCACAAAAAATCTTAAGAGATCCAATCTTCAGTATCCATTTGCGGAGGAGGATGAGGATTGAAGAAAGCGCTTATTTTCTCAATGGTTATTTGCATGCTTTTTTTAACAGGATGCTGGTCTCGTGTAGAAATAAACGACCGAGCGTTTGTTTCAACCATCCTAGTGGATAAAGGAAAAAATGGCAATATTGATGTAACCTTTACCTTTCCACTCCCTAATCGACTTTCTACAGGTCAATCAGGCGGAACGCTGTCATTAGGGAAACCTTATGCAACCATAACTTATTCAGGCGCAAATATCTCACAAGCTTTTCATAAAATGCAGGTTGATGTGCCACGGAAAATTAGTTTTGGACAAGCGAAACTTTTGATTATTGGTCAAGAAATGGCCAGGGAAGGGATAACCAAGATATTAGAATTTATTATTCGTGAACCCAGCCTTAACATCAATCTAGCTATGTTTGTAACACCTGGAAAGGCAAAGAATATTATTAACATGGTTCCAACCTTTGAGCGGTCGCAATCACGAATACTGTTAGGTTTCACTAAAAATGATATTGCCCTATTAACTACACCTAAGGACTTTCTTGAAACAGTAAATGGTGATATGGCAGTCAGTATTTTAAAAGTAGGTAAACGCAAGTTGGTTAGTGAAAATGGAAAAAAAGTTGTTTGGGTTGGTACAGATGGAGTCGCCTTATTCAAAAATTACAAAATGGTCGCTAAGCTAACATCTTATGAAGGACGTGGGGCCTTGTGGCTCCGAAACACGATCAAGCGTGCACTGGTCACGATTCAATCACCAACGGATCACAAAGAAATTAACTTAACCGTATTGCAGGCAAAAGCAAAAATTCATCCTTCAAAAAGCGAACCATATACGTTTGATGTTCACTTCAATGTCGAAGATGACCTTTCGGAATCGGACTCAACAATCGATTTAAGTAAGGAGACAAATATTAAAAAATTAGAATTAATTGCAGAAAAAGATATTAGAGAAAGGATTAAGGGTGCCTTTACCGCCTCTAAAAAGGCAGGTGCAGATGCCTTTCAATTTGGTGAATATTTATCTTGGTATAAACCAAAAATATGGAAAAAATCCGAAAGGAACTGGTCGTCACTTTATCAAGACAAAGTAAAGCTTAATATCTATGTCGATCTAAAGATAAAACGAAGGGGTACAGAGAATAATCCATTTTGGACAAAGGAACTAAGCCCATGATTATCATTATTTTATTTTTCATTATTATCTTTTTTTACGAATGGAATTACCTTAAGAATCGAAAGCGCAAAAAAAGAACATTCTTCATTGTTTTAGGTATTATGGGTGTTTCTTTCTGTTATTGTATTTCTACACATCTTTTCAAGTATAGTCTGAATCCCAATGAATTAATTGAAATCCTATTTAGACCGCTGCAAGAAAAGATTATAGGTTAGGTGGGACATAGTTGAAAACTGAGGGGATCTCTCAACATCAAATCATCCATTTTTTAATTCTCTTTTTTTTCTCAACATTCGTTGGGTTTTCTTCGGTCCAAATCGTTAAAATGACACAATATGATTCCTTAATTGTCATTTGTATCGGGGGGTTAAGTGCAGTTGCTCAAGCCTTTATAGGAATAAAACTTGCCAATCGAAGACCAGATCAATTTATTGCGACCTATGGAAAAGAAATCTTTCCTTACTGGGTCCACCTCCTTCTTATGGGGGCAATGTTCTTTTTTTGCTTTCATGGCAGTGCCTTTATGTTAAGAGAGTATGAGGACTTCATTATCCAAGTCTATCTGCCGGAAACACCAAACTGGGCCATCGGGATTCTCTTTGGCGGTACTGTTGCCATAATGGCTCGATTAGGTATCGTCACGCTATTTCGATCAGCACAAGGTTTATTTTTTATTACCATCCTCGCCATTCTTTTAAACACTGTCTTTGTTGGAAGAGAGCTAAGATGGGAGCGTTCAATCGCTTTTATAACCAATCATGATTTCCAAGGTATTCTACAAGGAAGTTATTTTATTTCGCCCTTTTTCTGCGAGATAGTCCTATTAATTTTTATCTTTCCTTATATTATGGATAAGGAAAAAACAAGAAGATCGCTTTTCTGGGCGATATTCCTTTCGATTATTCTGATTATCATCTATATTGGTTTTTTAATACTTCTTTTTGGCCCAAATTTAACGGCTCATTTAGCCTATCCAATACTAGAGATGGTTCGATTCATTAAAATTGCTGAATTTATTGAGAACTTAGATCCGCTATTAATTGCCGTGTGGTCTACAATGGTTTATATCAAAATTAGTTTTTTCTTTTATCTGGCAGTTCAAATCCTTGCTCAGTTATTAAAACTAAAAGATTACAGACCCTTAACGTTTTCATTAGCAGCAATGGTGGTTTCAATGTCGGTAACTATGGCGGAGAACTTTGCAAATCTTGTTGATGTTTATGAACACTCATGGCCTACCTTCGCCCTCTGTGTAGAGTCCATCCCATTATTATATCTTCTAATGGACACCATTAAGAAATATGTAAAGAAAAAGTCGGTTGACCCAAATTGAGAAAAGCGGAAGCGCCATGGTCAGCCCCGATATAGGGCGACTTGTCGACGTCCGGCGAAAGCAGGGTCAAAGACTAGTCGCCTAATGCGTACAGAAAGCGATAGC
>NZ_NUNF01000092.1 GCF_002585305.1 Bacillus sp. AFS037270
TTTTATACTTTCTTATCTCAAAATAAAAAACTCCCGCCTCTATATAAGAGACGAGAGTTTGGTTTTCCCGCGGTACCACTCTAATTGTTCACAAAGAACCAGCTTTCTTTTGTAACGGAGGATTCTCCGGCCTCACCCTACTTTATTCAGGCTTGCATCTCAAAAGTGCGTTTCATTATCTGTTCCATGTCAGGCTCTCACCGTCCCTGACTCGCTATAACTTCCCAGATAACTACTCTCTTTTTCATTGACTTTTTCCAGTTAGATTATCAGTTATTATACTGGAAAGATTAGGATTTATCCATAGGTGTTGATTATTTTTTTCATTAGGGAACCTTATTGTTAAAGGAGGGATTTTTATGGCCAGACGAAATAAAATACTTGTTCCGGAAGCCCGGAATGGATTAGATGCCTTGAAGGCAAGAGTTGTTCAATCTGGAAGTCCTGAGGATGCTAAATTTGAAGCGGCCGAGGAGGTTGGTGTTCCTTTAAAAAAGGGATATAACGGCCAGCTGACCTCTGAACAAGCTGGGAAGGTTGGCGGAAGGCTCGGCGGCAGTATGGTTCGCGAATTGGTTAAAATGGCACAAGAAAACTTAAGTAAAAGGCAATAGACGAAGGGAGCCATTTGTCAAGGCTCCTATATTATTTTAAAAAAAGTTTGACAATTCTGTGACAATTGGTAGAATATTCAGTATAAGGAGTTGGTGAATATGAATGAGAAATATGTAAAGAATTTACAAACTTTTAAAACGGCATCAGCCTACTTTGGGGGATTCGGATTCATTTTTCTTTTATTCAGTATTTTTGAAAACGGTTACAAACTTACCCTTGGATTGGGTATCGGATTAACCGCTTCTTCAGTCGTCCTTTTCTTACTTGGAATCTTTTTGGGATTAATGGAAGAGTATACACTTGCAAGTAAACGGAAAGCACCGGTTTCCCGATCATCACATCAATTTTATTATTAAAATACACAAACAGACTTGTGCGCCTGACACAAGTCTGTTCTTATTTTGCCCCCTCTCGTAACAGAAAAATTTTCATGACGTCGGCAATTTGATCGGAACTCAATGGGTCATGATTTCTTTCCCAATCAGAGACAAGGGCTATGTACATTTTTAGCAATAGAAAACTGATTACTTCCGTATTTGCAGGTGGAATGGCTCCTTTTGCAATTGCAGTTTCAATCTTTTGTCTTAAATATGCAATAATTTCATCCTCTACATGCTTCAACATTTCGGATACCGCTAATGTCCCCATTTCTGCTTCTTCTTGGACAAGCTTGATCATCAACTGGTGATGAGAACGAAAGGCTAATAATCGGGTCAGGGCCCGGTGGACGTTCTCCGTAAATGGTAATCCCTTGTCGATGACGGCCTCAGCCTCGGCAATCATTTCTTTTACTAATTTAGATATGATTTCTTCAAAAAGTTCTTCTTTATTTTTAAAAAAGGTATAAATTGTTCCTTTACCAACATTTGCGAGCCTTGCTACCTGGTCCATGGTGGTGGCTTTATAGCCGAATAACGAGAAAGACTTTGTTGCTGCTTCTATGATCATTGTTCTTCTATCGGGAGCCATGTTTCGGTCCTCCTTTTTGACTAAATTAGTTTTCTGGTCAATTCCTAATTTTAATATATCATAGCTTATGATTTGTTTCAAACGGATGAGAAATTAGTCTTTCCCATACTAAAAAAACCTTTCAAATTAATGAAAGGATTAGTGTCTCTAATTCAAATAAACCTTCCCCTTTATCTTCTTGCTCGTTTGTTTGATAAATTCCTCAATCGAATATCTGCTAATGGGGCTACCACCCTTCTATTTATAGGTTTAACTAAACGTTTGATTAGTACTCAAAAAGCCTTTACCTGTAGATACAGCCTCATTTAATCAAACGTTTAGTTAGTTTTTGAACCGCTTTAAAAAATCAATCAAACGTTTAGTTAATTTTTTTTCCTTCTTTAAAAGTTGTTTTTTTCCGCAAACCAGTTTCTTTGTTCACAAGTCTATCACTTTGCGAGAATGTTCATTGCTCTCACAATCGACTATAATATGTTTGGGGTGAGTATATGGCACGAGAACGCAAATTCTCAACAGAGGATTTATTTCAAATTACAAAACAAATGCTTTTAACACATGGGTATGAGGGATTTTCGTTTAGCCTCTTGGCTGAACAATTGGAAATCTCTAGAGGGGCCATCTATAAGTATTATGAAAATAAAGAAGAGCTCATTACAGATTATATGCTCTATGAGATGGAGCATTTTCTCACTGAATTAAAAGACATTGAATCAGTAAATGGATTTGATGCAAAGTTTGATTTTTTAATCGATCTTATATTCAAGAATTCAACCATCCCGCATATGATTGAATTAGGACGCAGGATTCCCATCAATGGAAATCAAAAGGTCAAGGAAAACCATGAAAAGCTGGAAAAGCAGCATTTGAATATGTATCACCATCTACAGGGATTCATCTCCTTAGGCAGACAGGAATTAAAGTTGAAGGAGACACTACCCGATCCGTTAATACTTGGATTTATTTTTCAAACGATTATGATTCCGAATCACTTTGGAATTCCCCATCCACAATGGGTTAGCTCGATTAAAGAGATGATTCGTCATGGAATGTTAAGAAATGAGTAATTGACACTACTGTCACTTTAACAGATAATTATGGTGATAAAGGTGTCTTTTTTTTCGGCAAAGTGACAAATGTGTCACTTTGCTCACTAATTATAGAAAGGGGTACAAAATGAAAACATTTCTAAAAGCCATTACTGATCGTGTTACTACTAAAAAAGGAATGTGGATTACGCTCTCTGCCTGGTTGCTTGTTACCGTCCTTTTGGCGGTCTTTGCTCCAAGTGTGAGAGATTATGAGGTTTCTAAGATAGATACCCTTCCAGATGATGCAAAATCCGTTATTGCTCAAAAGAAAGTGGACCATTATTTTAAGGATAATGATGGAATTCCAGCCATTTTAGTCTTCCAATCTAGTAAAGGTGAGATCAAACTAGCCGACCTTACTAAGCTTTTTGATCAGGTTAATAGTGAAAAAGTTAAAGGCGTACAGCAATTAGTCTCTTTATCAGCATTACCTCCCCAGGCCGCAGCTGGCTTCTTTTCCGCTGATAAGACGACTGCCATAATTCCTTTAACTTTTGATTCATCTTTAGAAACAAAGGAAATAAAAAAGTCGATTGACGAAATCACAAGAATTACAAAAGAAACAACGAATTTAAAATTGTATGTGACAGGACCCGCAGGGATTGCAGCGGACACGCTTGACCTTTTCTCACGGGCAGATTTAGTCCTTATCTTCTCTACAGTTGGTTTAATCCTTGTGTTATTAATTGTTATTTATCGCTCGCCATTATTGGCACTCATACCACTCCTTGCCGCAGCCTTTGTCTATGAAGTTGTGTCTCAAACACTTGGATTGATGGGTAAAGCAGGACTTGTGATGAGCAGTCAAACGGTATCCATTATGTCGATTTTGCTCTTTGCCGCCGTTATTGATTATTCGCTATTTGTTTTCTCACGTTACCGTGAAGAGCTGAAAGTTTATGAGAATAAATATGATGCCATGAAGGAAGCGATGAGGGAAACAGGTACTCCCGTTTTCTTCTCAGGGGGAACTGTTTTAGCAGCAATGCTTGTGTTATTTTTTGCTAAGTCGGGGGATTATCATAACTTTGCTCCAACCTTCGCCACTACGATGCTAATTATTATGCTGGCTTCGATTACACTCGTTCCGGCCTTGTTTACCCTCTTTGGCAGAAAGTCCTTCTGGCCTAAGGTTCCAAAGGTAGGAGATGCAGCAGTTAATCAAAATTCCCTATGGAGTAAAGCGGGACGTTTTGTTGCAAGAAAACCAGGTCTCTCCGTTGCTGTCATCAGTGTTTTGCTACTCATTGCTGCAAGTAATATGTTTAATCTTAAATATGAATTTGACACCATGAAGTCATTCCCGAAAGATATGCCGTCACGATTAGGCTATGAAATTCTGGAGAAAAAGTTTGAAAAAGGCGACCTCGCTCCAACGACGGTTCTATTGGAGTCGCCAAATCCCATCACAGTTGAGCAGCAAAAGCAATTACAAACGGTCCTCTCGGATCAGCCGCTTGTCAGCAGTGTACGTATAAATGGCTATACTGAGGACCAAAAGGTGATAAATTACAGCGTGACATTTAAGGGAAATCCATATTCTATTACGACCATTAATGCGATGGAAAAGATTATTAATAAATCTGGAGACATAATAGACGACAGTGGTGTGGACGGGAAGCTTTATTTTGCCGGAGAAACGGCTGTCAAAGTGGATGACCGTGCGACTAATAATCGTGATGTAATTGTTATTGTTCTCCTTGAGACGGTCTTGATTTTTGCCATGTTAATTATCTTAACTAAGTCGTTTAAGATGCCTATTTATATGATGGGTACCATTTTAATTTCCTTCCTTGCTGCACTAGGTTTAGGGATGTTCTTAAGCAGTCTGTTCTTTGATATTAGCACTATCAGTGACCGGGTGCCCCTTTATGCGTTTGTCTTCCTGGTGGCTCTTGGAATTGACTATAATATTATGTTAATCTCAAGATTCCAAGAGGAACAAAAGAGACATTCCGTTAAGGAAGCAGTGGAAATTTCCGTTGCAAGCACAGGTGGGGTAATCTCATCTGCAGGTGTCATTCTTGCTGCAACCTTTGCGGTCTTGATGACTCAGCCAATTCAATTATTATTTGTTTTTGGATTTATTGTTGCTGTCGGGATTTTGCTTGATACCTTCTTAATTAGAGGCATCTTACTCCCGGGTTTAATTATTTTATTGGAAAAAGATAAAAAGGTAAGCGAGAGTAAGTAGGTCTCCAGCTATAACAGAGCCAGCCTTTCTTTATTGAAAGACTGGCCTTTTTTACTAATAAAGCTTGCTCCAGACAGGACTTAGTTTCAGGAAATTTTCGTATACTATGCTAGTATAGTGAATGAAAGTAAATGAATGGAGGAAAACAAAGTGCTTCCTAACTTTGAAGAAAATCTACATAAATATGCTAGACTACTTGTTGCCAAAGGAATCAATGTTCAGCCTGGCGATTGGGTTAAAATGACCATCACTGTTGACCAGGCTCCTTTAGCTCGTTATATCACTAAAGAAGCCTATGCACTAGGTGCTGAAAAAGTAATCGTAAAATGGTCTGATGACGAAATCAGTAAACTGAACTACTTACATCAACCAGTAGAAGTGTTAACCAACATCCCCGACTATGAAATTCAAGAATCCGAAGACCATGTTTTAAATCATCGTGTTAGCCGGCTTTCGATCGTATCAAGTGATCCTGGGCTATTAAATGAGGTGGATCCAGCTAAAATAGCTGCCTATCAAAATAAAGCAGGGAAAGCATTCAAGGCACAACGTGTGGCAACACAAAACGATGAGCTGAAATGGACCGTTGCCGCAGCTGCCGGGGCTGGCTGGGCGGCTAAAGTATTCCCTGACTTAGCTACTTCAGAAGAACAAGTAGATGCTCTTTGGGATCAAATCTTTAAAACTTGCCGTGTATATGCTGACGATCCAGTTGCTGCATGGGATGAACATAAACAGACATTGAATGAAAAAGCAGCAAAATTAAATGAAATCCAGTTTGATGCTCTGCATTACACAGCTCCTGGTACCGATTTGACGTTAGGACTTCCAAAGAATCATATTTGGATGAGCGCGGAAAGCCGTAATCCAAAAGGGGAGGAATTTATCGCTAACATGCCGACGGAAGAGGTTTACACAGCTCCAGATACCCATCGTATGGATGGTGTCGTTCGCAGCACCAAACCGCTTAGCTATGCTGGTACGTTAATCGAAGGTATTGAAGTACACTTTAAAGAGGGAAAAATTGTTGACATTTCCGCTGAAAAGGGCGATGAAACTATTAAGAAACTCGTTTTTGACAACGAAGGCGGTACTGGCCTGGGTGAAGTTGCTTTAGTTCCAGACCCATCACCTATTTCTCAATCTGGAATTACCTTCTTTACTACTCTTTATGACGAAAATGCTTCGAACCACCTAGCCATTGGATCAGCGTACCCTACTACCATACAGGGCGGTACGAAAATGAGCGAAGAGGAATTATTAAAACATGGTATGAACACTTCTACTGTTCATGTCGACTTTATGATTGGTTCTAACAAAATGAATATTGATGGGATTAAGCAGGATGGCACTATTGTTCCGATCTTCCGTAACGGCGACTGGGCATTCTAAAGAAAAGCGCAAGCGCCTTGGTCAGCCCCGTTATAGGGCGACTTGTCGACTGGCCAGCGAAAGCAGGGTCAAAGACTAGTCGCCCTTAATGCGTACAGAAAGCGATAGCCTTCTGTAGC
>NZ_NUNF01000093.1 GCF_002585305.1 Bacillus sp. AFS037270
GTTTCAAATAGAAACTAATAGTTATTGTTTGTTGACGTTTTTGTTTGTTTAGTTTTCAAAGAACAATGTCACCAAAAGCGACTGGATTACTATCTTATCGCATTTCTCACATTCTATCAATCATCAATTATTTCCAATTCCGATTGACTTGTACTCTCTTTTTTTGAGAGCGACTTTTCTATCTTAACACCGTCGGTGTCCAATTACAACAAAAAGTTTTTTCCAATTCTCAAAAAAGGGATATAAAAAGACAGAAACGTAAAT
>NZ_NUNF01000094.1 GCF_002585305.1 Bacillus sp. AFS037270
TTTATGGGTTACAGTTCAATCATTCTGCTGGGGTTCTTTTCTATTTGTATCCCTAAATAGATACCTGCTCATTCTTACTTTCAAGCTGCTGGACCTGAAATAACTTATAATAATTCCCTTGTTTAGCCATTAGTTCCTCATGAGTCCCAATCTCAACAATTTGACCATGTTCAATCAGAACAATCCGATTGGCATGAGTAATGGTCGATAAGCGATGGGCAACAATAAAGGTGGTCCTATCTTTTGCCAGCTCCTCCAGCGATTCCTGAATAAGATGCTCACTTTCTAAGTCTAAGGCTGATGTGGCTTCGTCAAGAATTAAAATAGGAGGATTTTTTAAAAATACCCTGGCAATCGCAACACGCTGCTTCTGACCACCAGAAAGCTTTACTCCTCGTTCCCCGACCTTGGTGTTGTATCCATCTGACAGGTTTAAGATAAACTCATGGGCATTTGCCGCTTTGGCTGCTAGATACACTTCTTCTTCGGCCGCATTCGGCTTCCCTAATAAAATGTTATCTTTAACGGATTCACTAAATAAGATATTGTCTTGAAAAACAACGCCTATTTTGTCTCTTAGAGTTTGAACCTTAAATTCACGTATATCCACGCCATCTAAAGTAATATTCCCTTTTGTTACATCATAGAAGCGGGGGATGAGACTAACGAGAGTTGACTTTCCTCCTCCACTCATCCCGACGAGTGCAATTGTTTCTCCCTTTTTAACATCTAATTGGATGTCTTTTAGTACCATCTCTTCTGCTGGATCATAAGAAAAGGAAACATGATCAAATGATATATCGCCCTTTACCTCGCTGCAGTCTCGAGCACTTGGCTTGTCAACTATGTCATATTTTTCGTCTAAAAATTCAAATACCCGGTCCATTGATGCAAATGATTGCGTAATCGTCGTAGATGAATTCACTAATCTTCTTAAGGGATTATAAAGTTTATCGATATAGGCAAAAAAAGCGACCATCGTTCCAAGTGACAATTGATGCTCAATTACTAGGTAGGCTGAGTATCCAATCACAATTAAAGGAGCGATATCCGTAATAGTGTTAACAGCTGCAAATGATTTAGCGTTCCAGCTTGTATGCTGCAAGGCTTTTTCTAAAAAATTTTTATTTTGTTTATCAAACTGTGTTTGTTCATATTTCTCTATAGCAAAGCTTTTAATCACTGACATTCCCTGCACTCTTTCGTGCAAATAACTCTGTACCTCCGCTAGCGCTTGTGAACGATTCCTTGTTAATTTTCGAAGGTTACCAAAAAAGTACCGTACCGAAAAAGCATAAAGCGGAAATAACAAGATCGATACCACGGTTAATTTAACATTCATATAAAACATAAAAATGATAGCTATAACGATAGTGGCAATATCAAGCCAAAGATTCATTAATCCGGATATAACGAAGGTCTTCGTCTGCTCAACATCATTAATCATTCGGGAAATAATTTCTCCAGCACGGTTATTTGAAAAATACCGAAAGCTGAGCTTTTGAATATGAGTATACATCTGGTCCCGTATATCATATAGAATTTTACTTGAGGTCCATTGAGCGTAGTACTGTCGGTAATATTCAATCGGCGGTCTTAGGAAGACAAAGACCACAACCATAACACCCAAAATGAGCATAAGTTTATTGACCTTTTCATCATGGGACAGGCCATGATTTCCAACAATATCATCAACCACATACTTTATCAGCATAGGAATAATCAGCGGGATGGAAAATTTAATAATACCAATAATAATCGTCCATATAATTTGTAGACGATACGGCCTCACAAATTGCAGGTATCTGCGAATACTGCTCAAGCAATCCCCTCCCCTTCAACTAAAATGTACAAATTGAACAGATAAGAACCTGTTGCTCTCCGAACAACAGGTTCTTTTAACAACTGAAGTATTTAACGTCTGTAAGTTAAATAACGTTCATACCAAATATCGATAAAATCAGGTGCAAAAGGACCGTTACGTTGACGAATCCATTGAATTAATTTCTCAACATTTCTCTTTAAAATTTTATCGATGACATCGGGATAGTTCATCTCACGACGATGTCGTTCATATTCATCTTCGTCTAGTAAGTTAAAGGTCATATCAGGATACACTTTGATATCGAGATCATAATCAATATACTTTAGTGCTTCACCATCGAATATAAACGGTGAACTAATATTACAGTAATAGTAAATACCGTCTTCCCGGATCATTCCAATTACGTTGAACCAGTATTGTGAGTGGAAATAACAGATTGCCGGTTCTCTTGTAATCCATGTTCTGCCATCTGACTCCGTTACAAGTGTCCGGTCATTTCCGCCAATCACTAAATTCTGAGACCCTTTTAAAACAGTTGTTTCTTCCCAGACGCGATGGATGTGCCCATTGTGTTTATAGCTATGTATTTGCATTGGTTCACCTTCGATGGGTACGACCATTTTCTCCCCTACCTTCATTTGAACGCTTTGAAACCTATTTCATAACCATATAAATAACGACAAAAGGTAACAAAGTAAAATTCCTATTTTTTATTATTATAACGGTTAAGACAAGAATTTAAAACAAAAGAGCCAGAATTCACTGGCTCTTTGTAAAAAATTGTGTATTTTTTCCTTGTTTTTCGTTCAAAAATTACAGTGAAGGGGTTAAATTCATTTCGCGGTAGGAATTAATGACCTCTTCCGTTTGCTTTTCAAAAATTAATTGTATCTCTTTTAGCTCTTGCTTCATGGCCTGAATATCGCTTTGGATGCTCTCTAGATTGGTTGCATTTTGTAATGTCTGGAGCTCTTCCTCAATTTGCTGGCATCGCTCAAGTTCAGCTTGCAGATATAGTAATTTTTCCATTGTCACCATTTGCTCGGAAACTAATCGATTAAAATGATCCATTTCCCTCACCGCCTTATTTTTTAGCTACTATATGTATTCTCGAACAACAGCATTTTCCCTTTGACTTTTTCTGTAGACATACAGGAAGTTTTGTCGAAATAGAAAAGCGGAAGCGCCTTGACCAGGGGCGATATAGGGAGAATTATCGATTGGCAAGCAAAGCTCAGCCAGAGATTAGTCTCCCTTAATGCGTACAGAAAGCGATAGCTTTCTGTAGCCAGGCATAAGACGAGCCGGCGGGAAGGCTGTACTTTAGCCTTTCTGACGGATTGGCTTATGACCCCGAGCCCCTAGGCGCTAGAGCTGGACATTAAGAAAAGCGGAAGTGCCTTGAACAGGGGCGACAGGCATAAGACAAGTCGGCGGAAAGGCTGTACTTTAGCCTTTCTGACGGATTGGCTTATGACCCCGAGCCCCTAGGCACTGGAGCTGGACATTAAGAAAAGCGGAAGTGCCCTGCTCAGCGACGTAAGGGCTGGACTGAGCCGACCAAGATAAAGGAAACACGAAGAGCGAAGCGATTCGATGTTGACTTATCGAAGGGAGGTGAGGGAAGCACTCTAGTCGCTAGGGCACTGAAGCTAGACATTAATCTAAGTTCTATAAGAAAGGAAAGAAGGCACTCTTACGAATAAAGAGTGCCTTCTTTTAAGTATTTTGTATTAGCTTTGGCCGAATTGACCGTTGCCTTGATTCTTACGAGCTTGAGATTGTTGGTTTTGTTGTCTTACTTCTTGAGCATTTGTTTCGCTAGCGAATTCAGTTCCAAATTGGCCAGCAGCTGCTCCAGTAGCGCCTGCTCCTGCAAAACCAGCTGAACCAGCACTTGCAGATTGAGCATTTTGCTTTCTTACTTCTGCAGCACTAGTTTCGCTTGCAAATTCAGTTCCAAAAGAAGAACTGCCTTGTGCAGATTGAGCATTTTGTTGTCTAACTTCCTGGATGTTAGTTCCAGCAGAAGTTTTGTTCGGCTGTTGATTGAAGTTTGCCATTGATATCACCTCCACGAAATTAATATGTCCCGGCTGCGTGGAGAATATCCAAAAAAATTATTTAAAAATAATTTAAATACAATTTAAACGAGTAAAGAAATTCCGCCATCAACAATGATCGTTTGTCCTCTGATCATGCTGGATTCATCTGATAAAAGAAACATAACACTATTAACGATGTCATCAATTTCCACCATTCGTCCTGCCGGGGTTTTTTCCCTCGCTTCTTGCAAAAGTTCTTCCCTATTTGGAAAATGCTTCAAAGCCTCTGTATCCACAGCACCGCCGGAAACAGCATTAACAATGATATTCTTTTGTGCTAACTCAACTGCTAAATACCTGGTTAACGCTTCAAGAGCTGCCTTTGAAACGCCTACTACGGTATAATTTTCTAAATAGCGAATAGAACCCAGGGAACTGATGCTGACTATTTTTCCGCCGCCGTTTCTTTCCATAAGTTTTGCTGCTTCTTGCGCACAAAATAAAAGAGCTTTACTATTGATATTTAACGTCCAATCCCAGTGAGATTCTTCTAATTCCATCACTGGACGTTGTACACCAGAAGCCGCATTATTAACGAAAATATCCAAGCGGCCAAATTCTTGGTCAATTTGGGCAAACATATCTTTTATTTTTGCCACGTCGCCTACATTAGCCTTTATAACTAAAACTTTTCGACCCTTTGCTTCTATTTGTTCCGCAACCTCTAGGGCCGCTCTTTTACTTCGTGCATAGTTAATAACGATATCATACCCTGCTTCTGCTAAGCGAAGGGCTGTTGCCTTGCCAATTCCTCTACTGCTTCCTGTAATCAGTGCTACTTTTTGTGTCATATTTTTATTTCCCTTCTATGTAATTTGTTTTAAGATAAGTCGCCAAACGTTTCACTTTTCTATTTATTTTATCTTTTCCATGAATAGAAGACAATTAATATAAAACACTAAAATCAAATACAAATGAGGGGGGAGTTTAGGGATGTATGTAGGACGGGATATGACAGAGCTTTCAATGATGGCGAAAACGGATTGGAAGAATAGTGAATTAGCCTTTTTTCACCATTCGTTTCAACAAATTGCTCCGTATCTAAATAGTGAAGGTCAAACGATTCATCGAGAAATTATTGAGGAAATTGAACAGCGCGGCGGGATGAAACGTCAGGAAGCCGATTATACTCATGGAACCAAAACTGTGTACGACTAATATAATGAGAAGAGCAGAAGCGCCTTAACCAGGCGCTGAAGCTGGACATTTCCAAAAAGAGGAATAAACGCTTATTGGCAGCGTTTATTCCTCTTGGGAATTCTTATACATTTGGAAGATTTTTTGATAGGAAACTGGGAAAGCATATTCATCCATTTCTTGAATGGAGACAAGCTTCCAATCCTCTTTTTCTAGAAAATCATCAGGAAGTGTCCCTGTATAGACTTTAATATTCCATATCAAATGGGAAAATACGTGTTCTATTTGACCAATAATCCTTTCAAGATGGGCATTTAACTGCAACTCTTGGGTAAATAAAGATACTACCTCTTCCCGCTCATTTTGTAAATTGTGATGTAGCTCAACATTTGGTAATTCCCATAAATTTGCAAGCAAGCCGCTAGCTGGACGCTTATGAATAAGAAATTTACCTTCGGAATTTGTTAGTACCGCAGCAGCAAGTTGAACATTCCGTGTTTTCGTTTTTTTGGTTTTAACAGGCAGCTCTTCTTGTACCCCTTCGAAAAAGGCATGACAGTGCTCCCGTACAGGGCATAATAAACAAGAAGGCGATGTAGGTGTGCAAATTAAGGCACCCAGCTCCATTAAGGCTTGATTAAATGCTGATGGATCATCATGCGAGATTAAATCACGGACTGCTTGTTCAAAAATTTTCCTTGAGGATGATTTAGCTATATCATCCCAAATTGAAAGTATTCGAGAGAGTACTCTCATCACATTTCCATCTACAGCAGGCTCTGGAATCCCATAGGCAATACTTAAAATCGCCCCAGCTGTGTAAGGTCCTACTCCCTTTAGTTCAGAGATTTCCTTCGGTGTATTTGGCACTTCTCCGTTATACTTCTCCCTTACTTCCTTCACTGCGGATTGAAGATTACGCACGCGAGAATAGTAGCCAAGACCTTCCCAAGCTTTAAGTACTTTATCTTCATTAGCTTCAGCCAAGTCATCAATTGTCGGGAACCATTCAATAAATCGATTAAAATATGGGATAACCGTATCTACTCTGGTCTGCTGAAGCATAATTTCTGAAACCCAGACCTTGTAAGGATCCTGGTCCTTCCGCCATGGCAGGTCACGCTGTTCCCTTTTAAACCAGGAAATTAAATCGTTTTGAAATGCATTTATATTGATTTTTTCAGAATTTTCATGTTCAATAATCATAACTTTTGATCCTCCAGATTGTTAAACACCACAAAAAAAGGGAAAATAAATAAGAAAAGCGGAAGCGCCTTGATTAGGGGCTTAGACCTCCGAGTACCTAGGCGCTTCAGCTGGACAATTATCAACATCCATTTATTTACGATAAGCTAAAATCGCTTTTTTGACAAGAATTTATTAAAGGGGGAAAATCCTTTTGGATACTGGAACTCATGTTGTAATGGGTATTGCTTTAGGCGGTCTTGCTACGCTGGATCCGATAGTGGCCGGCAGTCATGCTACCGCAGTAAGTGTCTTAATTGGGACGATTGCAGGCTCACAAATACCAGATATTGACACTGTGTTAAAACTTAGAAATAATGCGATATATATCCGAAATCATCGTGGAGTGACCCATTCCATTCCCGCGGTCATTTTATGGCCGCTCCTTATTATAGCGGTTATCTATCCGTTTTTCTCAGGTGCAAACCTTTTGCATTTGTGGGCTTGGACATTCGCCGCAGTGTTTATCCATGTTTTTGTCGACATTTTTAATGCCTATGGGACACAAGCCCTTAGACCCTTCTCTTCTAAATGGGTAGCCCTCGGAGTCATAAATACTTTTGATCCAATTATTTTCGCTATTCATATTATCGGCATATTTATTTGGATGCTCGGGGCAAAGCCAGGAGTAACCTTTCTAATTATGTATGCTGTAATCATCCTATACTACGTTCGGAGATACTTAGCGAAAAATAGTGTCTTGCATGAAGTAAAAAAACTAATTCCAGACGCCACAGAAGTGATAATTGCACCAACAATGCGGTTTCATCAATGGAGAATTGCCGCCATGAATAAGGAGCAGTTTTTTGTAGGGAAATCTGTTAATAAGCAGGTTGAAATCTTAGACCGGTTTATCCGAGTCCCTGTTCCAAATACGCCTGTAATCGAAGCTGCTAAAAAGGATAAAAATCTGTCAGCATTCTTGTCATTCTCTCCCGTCTATCGATGGGAAGTTGATGAATATACTGACTTTTATGAAGTCCGGTTTATTGATTTACGTTATCGAAGTAATGGCCACTATCCGTTTGTAGCTGTTGTTCAATTAGATTGTGATCTTAAGCCAATCAGTTCTTATACGGGATGGGTATTTAGTGAGAAGAAATTACGGAAGAAGTTAAGTATTATCCCCAGTTGAGAAGGGCTAACTCAGGTAGCCCTTCTTTTCTTATTGAATCAAGAATTTTTTATATTTAGGATTTGTTGCGACAAACTCGTGAAGTTTGTCTCCATAATTTTCAATCCACTGAGTAACAATCCGTTCTGCCATTTCACTGCCTTTGTATTCCCAGCCAGCTCTTGCATAGGAGGTTTCAAAATCATCCCATAATAACTCCACCCATGTACGCGCTTGTTCGTAGCTTAGCTGTCCGTTTTTAACCATTAACAACTTAATTAATCTTTCATGGTATTCATTCATTAACGACACCTCTTTTACCATTTTCTTATAAAATAACCTGCAATCAATAAGCCAATACTAACAGTACGTGGTTAGCACTTTGAATATAATGCTTTTCACGTTTTTCTCATTCCCTAACTGGAGGTACAGCATGAGAAATAAGGCCACTAATTTTCCAAATCAAAATGATAACAAACTTGAGGGAGAACCGCGCGCTAAAGCAGAATATGCTTCCACAAGAGCAGACGGCAGCATCAATACTCACCCGCAAGAACGCATGCGGGCTTCCGGCGAGCGCGATGACGAATCACCGCAAGCTGTCTGGAAATAAAGAAGAGCTACAGCACCTTTAAATGACGCTGTAGCTTGCCAAATTCTCAACTGACAAACCAGAGATATGCCTCTGGTTTGTCTTATAAGTCTTCTTTCCACGTGTTGTTTTATTTTAACGGTGTTAAAACCGAAATAGGCAGTGCCTCTTCCTTACCGTCGCTTTTTAAGCGGTAGCCCCAAGCAAAAACCCCATTCATATAATCAATTTTAAAATATTGTCCGGGATCTCCTTCAATTTGATAAATTTCACCAGGTTTAAACGAATCAGGGTCCATCATATATGCTCGTGCCATTTGGACTTTTCTTTCTAGGACAGCAAATTCATTCACCATTCCCATTTGCTCAGCCTTTCTTGCTTTTTCCTTTAGCTCTGCAATTTCTTGCCGTAATTCAAACTCAGTCATATCACTGTAGCGTTTATCCTGTTGCATGCATAATCCACTTCCCTTAACTCTTTATTTTTCATCTTTCTCAGATATAAAACGCTCAATTAAATCCATTGTAAAGCCTTTACGGTATAGTGCTTGTTTTATTTTTTGCTGATACTCAAACCCCTCAAGATGAGAAAACTTCCTTTGGACCTTCTCCCCTTGAAATCTAACAGCTTCCATTTCTTCATCTTCACCCTGTTTCGGTACCTCTGTCTCATTAAGAGCAAAGTTTATCACTTCATAGGAGTACCCTTTTCTTAACAGGAGCTGTTCAAGCTTTTGTTGTTGGACCTTAAGAGAGACCTTGGCATTTTTTTGAAAAAATTTTCCCGAAATTTTAATTGCCTTTTCCATCTGCTGCTCAAGCGAAAATTCCTCAAGCGCCTGGATAAGAATTCCCTCTGTCACTCCTTTTTCCTTTAAGTCCTTTTTAATTACATTAGGACCTTTATCTGTTGTATTTGCTTGCGTCCTGACGTAAGCTACAGCATAATCTTGATCATTAATATAATGTTGAGTGGTTAACTTATGAATAACCTCTTTAATAATAGGCTCGTCCACTTCTTTTTGAACAAGGTAATCCACGATTTCCTTTTCCGACCTCATTCTTCTAGCCAAATAATTTATAGCCATACTATAAGCCTTGCGGATGTCATCTTGGAATTGTATTTCTAAGAAGGAAAAGTCATCGAGCTCCATTCCCTTTTTAAGTTTAAATTTAATTAATACATCACTGTCGACACTAAAAGCAAATTCCTCACCTTTACCTTTGCCATAATCCATAAATACGTTAAACCGGTCTTGGTTCTTCTGCTGTGTGGTGATTTTTGTAATAATGGCCATATCCTTCACCTCAAAATTACTTTACCATACTGAAGAAGTATTTTTTTAAAATATATTGCAAAAAACCGTATCTTTTTTTTCTAAAAGGTAAAAATGGAAATAAGTACATATTAAGTTTTATGATTTTGCACTTAGGCTTTCAGTTTTAACAAAAAGGTTGAAAGGAATGAGCACAATGGGTGAAAAGAAAAAGAAGGACAGTAGAGGCGGAGGAAAATATTCTTTAACAAGCATGCAAGAGGTCCGCTATCAGCGTGATTTTAAGATGGCTGACCGTGCGGCTGGTTTTACAGACAAAAAGACTCGCATCTAGGAAAACATTCACAGATTGAGAATAAAATTTTTCCATTAATGGACTCCTTTCAGAATGTAAAAACTATCTTTGAGAGCATTTGCTGCTCTCTTTAGTTTAATTTGAAAGGGGTTTTTTTCATGGGTCGCGCACAAGGACAAAAGCACAATAAAGGGTCACTTCCACAAGTTCCTAAAAACTTAAAAACAGATGGAAAAGATGTCGAGTATTCTACAGAGTTAGCAGATCACGCTGATCTTGAGGCACAGGCACGCGCTAATGCTGCTAATCAACGTGTGAAAAATCGAAAGTAAAATGACCTCTTAATTAAAAAATAGAGAAGCAGGGCTGCCCTGCTTCTTAAATTAAAGATTGCTTATTGGATACTAGCGATTGAAAATCATCCATATTTCCAACTAGGTCCCCCCAACCCATTAGGTCGTCATCATCAATCTTCCAAGTATGGTTTTCTGAGTCCTGCCGTATAACTGCAAAATCAAAACGATCGGTTGAAAAGATGTTAAAATCTAATTTTTTACATTGTTCAATAAAAAAGTAATCCTCAGCACGATTTACTTTTTCAAAACGGATATAATAAAATACATTTTTTCTAAACATTAGGGTTGCACCTGCTACTGTATCAGACATAGCATTTTCCGCTCCCTGAACATGAATAAGTGCTTTTTTATTTTTAAAATATATATAAATCGAGTTTTTACCAACAATCGAGATATTTGGATCCTCAAAGACCAACAGTGCATTTTTAATATAATCAGGTCCGTAATAATCATCATCGTCAAATTTAGCTATAATATCATAGCTGGAGTTCAAAACCCCAAAATTTAAACAGTCGCCTAAAGTGGCATTTTCATACAATTGAAACACTTGGACATTCGGATAGTTCTTTGCTTTTTCAATCCATCGATCAATGTCCATTGAATCTTTATTCAAAACAATAATTAATTCCTTTTCTTTCCATGTTTGTTGCTGATAGTTATTAAAAATATTATCCATGCATTCATCTCTTATTGTACAAGTAATAATGGAAACCACTTTTTCACTCCTCTCATTTGGTTTATGAGTTTATCACCATCGCCAAAAACTTGATTAAATTCGGATAGCTTTTAAGAGTTTCTATTTGTTTCATATCGTTTTTAAGACTTTCTCTAGCCTTTGTACTAAAGCCTGCAGCACCTAAGATATTAATATGACGAATATCGACTTCTAGCATAAGAATAATGGTCTCAAGGATAGCAATGAATTTTTCTCTGAAGTGTTGAAACTGTTCTGGATTTGTTTGCAGAAGCAGTTTATATTCCTTTAAAACATTATTCATAGTTAGTATATCTGTCATTCTAGCAAGCTCTAACGCTAAAATTAACACATCTACTTCATGGTGTTTTAAACAGAACAAACCAAAGTTTCCTACGGCCTCTTTCCACTTTCCTTCCCCAACAGGATGCTCCTGGTGGTATGTGGTCAATTTATTGCTTACTATATATTTTGCACCCATTTGATGTAATCTGTATCCCAACTCCCAATCCTCATAACCATAATGGTAAAACTCTTCATCAAACATCCCGGCCTGAGTTATAAGCTCCTTCCGTATGGACATATTCCCTGTTAGTAATGCCATCCATGGAAACATGAACCCTTCTAATTTTTCGTTGAAATTACTGATGATTTCTTGATACCATGGGTACGCACTATACGATATTTCTTTGAAGGTTCCCTGAACTATATCGTCTTTTTCGATCAGTGGATATGACGTTTCAAGAGGAAATTTACAATCTTGGATTCTCTCATATATTTTTTGATTCTTTTTTGCTAGGTTTTCGAGCGTTTTCATGATTTGGTCGGAGAATTCAGGAAAAATACAAGAATATAGCGCTTTTGCATACATTGCCCCTGTTACAATAAGATTTTGGGAATTCTGGTGATAGTTAAAGTGATTCGCGACAAAGTCAGGTTCAGTAATCATCTCTGCATCAAGGAAAATAAGAATACTCCCCCTTGCAGCTTGTATGCCTAAATTTCTAACCCTAGCTCTACCGAGTTTTTGTGTGTTGTGAATATAATTAAATTGAAAGGGAGGATGGTAGTTTTTTAATGCTTCTTCTGTTTGATCAGTAGATGCATCGTTAATAAAGATTACTTCCATCTTTTTAGTGTTAAAGGTTTGATACTCGAGGGAGTAAAGGGTAAATAAATTTAGTGGATACTTATTTTGTGATGGAATGATAATACTGACTTCAATCTCATGATTCGTATCATCCTGTGAGATTTTACTTGCAACTTTTTCTGAAATTTGCTCAGTATCGTTTTTTCGTTTTCTTATACTTTCTGACCACTTAAATTCGCCGCCCCAGCTTTTTTCACCAGTGCCGTCTCTGAATCTTTGCTGTTCCAAGGAATCAGAGAACAATGGATTACTTCTATTCGTTATAGACTTTGCTGTCATACGGACCTCTTCACTTCCTTTTAGATTATACTAGTCCATTTGGTCTTTATAGGATATGAGGGACAATCGTATCTGACTAAACTATTACCTAATTTAATGGTTTCTGTGCACTTTTTTATTGTCATTGAATGTAAAAAGTAAGAAAAGCGCAAGCGCCTTGGTCAGCCCCGATATAGGGCGACTTG
>NZ_NUNF01000095.1 GCF_002585305.1 Bacillus sp. AFS037270
ATGAAAGTTGATTAGCTCATTTTGTTACGTTGGCTTCATTTCATAAGAAATGAATATTATTGTTTGTTGACGTTCTTGTTTGTTTAGTTTTCAAAGAACAATTAGTGACAGGATAAAATTATATCACTTCGTTTTCCAGGATGTCAAACATTATTTTAAAATATTTTCCCACCCGTTCAACGAGAATTAATATTATCAGATTTGTTTAACCTTGTCAACAACATCGTAATAATATTTTTTCAATGAGCAGTTTGCCTATCAAGCATTCCCTCATCAGGATTACTATATTACTATCATACTCAAATGAAGTCAACCTCTATTAAACAATTTTTTTAAAAAATAAGCCTGAGTTACGAAACGTAATCAGGCAGCTTAACGATAAATGTACTTCCCTTTCCTATTTGACTGGTTACTTGGATGGTTCCTTTATGTGTTTCCACAATCCATCTTGCAATGGAAAGCCCCAATCCATGTCCCCCAATTTGGCGGGAGCGGGATTTATCCGTTCGATAAAAGCGCTCAAAAATCCGTTGATAGTCCTCTTTCTTAATCCCAATTCCCGTATCTTGAACGAAAATCCCTATTTCGTTCCCCTGTTTTAAAAGGGTTAGCTTCACTTCACCGCCATCAGGCGTATATTTGATTGCATTGTCCAAAAGGATATAAATTAGCTGAGATAACCTTTGGGGATCTCCTAACGCAATACAATCAGTTGGCGCAGATAACTCTAACTGAATCTGCTTAGAAGCAGCAATCGGTTTTAATGACTCAATCGCTTTTTCAGATAGGGGCCTTAAATCAAAAACTTCAGTTTTAAGCTCGATTGTATTCGAATCAGAACGCGCGAGGGTTAAGAGATCACTGACCAAGTTCGTCATCCGCTTAACTTCCTCCCTCATATTGGCAAGTAATTTCTCTGACATTTCATCTTTTTCAATCGTCATATCCATCGCATCAACAGACGATAGTAAGACACTTAAAGGCGTTCGTAATTCATGTGATGCATCTCCAACAAATTCACGCTGCCTCTTAAAAGCCGCTCTAATCGGAATCATCGCTCGTTTAGACATGCGCAAGCTAATATATATGGCAACTCCCACAAAAACAATCCCTAACACGATCAGAATAACCAAGATCCAGTGAAATAACCGGTAAGCAAATGAGACGTCTTTGCCTATATAGATTTGTCCCATATATTGACCTTTATAATAAACTTCATGGCTGGCAATCATCATATGAATATCTTGATTTTCATCAGGCGTACGAAATTCTCCTCTGCCTTTTCTTAATTTTTCATTCATACTGATAATTTCCGTCTGTATTTCCTCGTGATTGGTCATATGTTTGTTGACAAGGGAGAGGAATTCCGGGCGTAACCGGGGATTGGCCTCGCTGCCTAAGACCACTTCTCCATTAGTATTGAGCACATAGTAAAAGGATTGATTGACTCCAGAAAAAATCACCTCTTGATTTTGGATTCCTCTTAGGTCACGTTGGCCATTGTTACCCAACAAGTTTTCAATGTAATTTGCTTCCTTCGCGACTAAAGTCTGCAATTCCCTTTCCTGTGTATTGAGGATGACAAAATATAGAACCGAATAAACAATTAAGACAAAAAGAAAGAGAAAAAGCATGAGAAGTCCACTAAAATTTCGGGTCAGCCGATTTTGTGTATTATTAAAAACATCTTTGTCGAACCGATTGAAAAGCGGGCCTACAAATGAAAAAAATTTATGTTTCAAATTTATAACCCACCCCTCTGATACTTAGAAGTTTATCTTGCTTATTAATTAAGGATAGTTTTTTGCGAATTAATTTAACCGTTGCATCAATTGTCTTCATCGTTACATCGGTATCAAGACCCCAGACACGCTCATAAATGAGTTCACGCGGCAGTACTTGCCCTTTATTCTGCACCAATAAATCTAAGAGCTGAAATTCACGGGGACTAAACTGGATGTCAGTCTCACCGAACCGGACCGAATGGCTTGCCCTATTTAGGATCAGTCCGTTTATCTCTGTTTCATCCTCTACAATAGGTGCAAAATTCCTGCGAGACAATGCACGCAGTCTAGCCATCAGCTCATCTATTTCAAACGGTTTAACCAGATAATCATCTGCGCCAGAATCAAGACCTTCAATCCTATCTTGGACGGTGTCTTTGGCCGTTAACATCAGGATGGCCCCTGAATATCCTTGTTTACGTAATTTCCTGCAAACACCCACACCATCGCCATTTGGCATCATCCAATCCATAATGATCACATCATAGTGGGCAGATGTTGCATAATAGAAGGCGTCATCCCCTTCCTTTACCCATTCAACATTGCAATGACCTTTCTTTTTCAACATATATACCATTAAGTCACCAAGGCGATGATCATCTTCTGCTAATAGCACATTCATATTTAACATGCTCCTTTTTTTCTACTTTTGTCTATAAGTATCCTAAAGATGAATTCTTAAGTTTGTCTTAAAAGAAAAATGAAGCACCCAAGCTGAAGCTCGGGTGTGCTTCCTCTTTTTGAATAATTATTTTACTAAACTAACCGTTTGCTCTTTTAACTTTTCAATTTCCTTGTTTAACTCATCGTCATCGACAAAATTTCGTAAAATAAAAAGAGAGCCCCACCCATGTTTGTGGGAAGGTACTCTCTTAATGGTCTTTTTATGCAATTTCTCTTTCTGCTTTTAATCTTTTTCTTTTTCTATCTGCAGCAAGCACCTTCATGGATAGGTAGATTCCTGATCCAGTTAAGAAAATCATGGCGATGCCTGTTAGGTCAATTAACCATGTGATATCGGTAGTTCCGATTCTTCCTTCGTGCAGACCTCTAACAATACTCATAAGCGAACCTGATTGTGAACCTTCACCGCCTCTTCCTCCCATAGCAGGAACCTGACCATTTGTATTACCTTGTGTGTTAGCTACCGTTTGGTTATTTGTAGTGCCATTAGATTGGGTGGCAGTGCCGGACTGTGCTGTCTGGCCAGTTGTTTGACTAGTATTATTTGTAGTGGTGCTTTGTTGCGGCATCATCATACCTTGTTTAAAATTAGCTCCGCCTTCTGTCCGTGACTGACCGATCAGCCATGGCTCATTCATGAGCAGCCCTGTAATTGACTCCATTAGAATAAATATTGAACAAATTAACCCAATCCATAAGTGTGCTTGTCGTGTTTTTTTCATAATAATATTCTCCTTTTTATAATTATTTTTTTAGTTGCCTGTCTTTCCGCCTGTTGTACCTTGTCCACCACTTGGCGGCGCCATGTCCTGACCATCAAAGTTTCGACCCATACCTTGACCTTGCATCATACCGCCTTGATTAGTAGAAGAACTGCTTGAAGTCAACTCTGGTAACTGAACAGTTTGGCCTTCTGTAACTCCTTCTGTGATTTCCACATATTCGTCTGTTTCAATACCAGTTTTAACCGTTTTTTGCTCACCGGTAGTTCCAGAAGAACTGTCTGTGCTGCCATTGGCTGAAGCAATAATCACATATTTTTCTTTATTGTCATTTGTATAAATCGCATCTACAGGAACATATAATGCATCTGTCTTACTAGCAGTTAAGATAGTAGCTGATGTACTCATCCCTACTTTTAGGTTGGTTGGTTTATCAATATGAATGGTTACATTAAAGGTGGATGAACCACTTGATGAGGTTCCTTCCTCTGCAACTGCTGTAACTTTCCCTGTGTATGTCGCATCTGGGTAAGCACTTACTGTTAAAGTTACCGTCTGTCCTACTTTTACTTTTGGAATATCTAATTCATCTACCGAAACAACTGTTTGTAAATCGTTGTAATTGGTAAGATGAGCAACGACCATACCCTTGTTAATTCGATCGCCTGAAGCAACCGACACCGTAGTAATGGTTCCACTTGTTGGCGCAGTAATTGGATCACTATCATCCGTAAAGGTTACTAATTCGTCTCCGGCGCTCACTGTGTCGCCAGCAGATACTAAAACCTCATCAATTTCGTTATTGTCCTCTGTTGCTTTAATATCCTCGGTGGTTACTGGTTCAACTGTTCCAGAACCACTAATTGTTACTTCTAACTTTCCTTTTTGTACAGTAGCCGTTCGAACCTGCGTAGTAGTACTTGTACTAGCACTGCTTTTGGAGTGAAACCATTGATAGCCGACATACCCAACAACTAGTACACTTATCAATATCCAAATCCACTTCTTCATTTATCTAAACTCCTTTTATCATGGAACAGTCCGGACCCGCTCCAAGCATTTTTTTATTTCATGAGCCTATTATCATGTGCGTCCCTTAACTTATCCTTAATAAAAATTAAAAAAGTCAAAAAGTGCCTGACACCAATAAATGGTTTAGGATAGTGTTAATGTCACTAATGGTGTCAGGCACCAATAAACAGTTTAGGAAAGTGCTAATGTCGCTAATGGTGTCAGGCACCAGCTTATAGCACGAAAAAAGGATATATTATACAATTAGCGTAAGATATGTTAGAGTGCGGCGGTGATATTAATGTTTAAGTTATTATTAATTGAAGATGATCAAACGCTTTTTAATGAAATAAAAGACCGGCTTATGGGCTGGTCTTATGATGTGTATGGGATTAGTGATTTCAGTCAGGTGATGCAAGAGTTTACGAGTGTTAAACCCGATTTAGTAATTATTGATATTCAGCTTCCAAAATTTGATGGTTTTCATTGGTGCCGGATGATTCGATCCCATTCGAATGTTCCGATTTTATTTCTCTCTTCACGCGACCATCCGACAGACATGGTTATGTCCTTGCAGCTTGGTGCTGATGATTTCATCCAAAAACCGTTCCATTTTGATGTACTGATTGCCAAAATTCAAGCGACCCTTCGCCGTGTTTATAATTACAATCATGAACAAATAACCCTGAAAACCTGGCAGGCTGCAACGATCGATGTTGAAAAAAGCACGGTCAGCAGCACGGCCGGGACGGTAGAGCTCACAAAAAACGAGATGTTTATTTTAAAAAAGCTGATTGAGCAAAAAAATAAAATTGTCAGCCGAGAAGAATTAATTAAAAGCCTGTGGGATGATGAGCGGTTTGTTAGTGATAACACGTTAACGGTCAATCTTAACCGGCTGCGAAAAAAGCTGGACGAGCTTAATCTCGGACGATTTATTGAAACAAAGGTTGGCCAAGGATACATGGCATGTGAAGAGGTGTAAACATGGTGATTAAAACCTTTTTAAAAGAAAGACGGAGCTGGATTGTTCTTTTTTTCTGTTTACAGTTACTAGTCCTTTTTACAGGCTATATTGATTCCGCCATAAAATTTACACCCCTTCTCTATATTGTTTTTCTATCGACGCTTATTTTTGTGATCTTTTTGTGCTTTCGCTTCCATAAGGAAACGAAATTTTATGCTTCTTTATCGGAATGGGAAAACAATCTCGATTTAACTAATATGGCCAAGGCGGAAACTCCGTTTGAAAAAATAATTGAGGAAAGTATTGTGAACCAAACAGTGTTGCTCAAACAAACGATTTCGAATAATTTGGTGTCTGTGGAACAGGAAAAAGATGAGCTTTTATCTTGGATTCATGAAGTCAAAACACCTTTGACAGCAATGCATCTAATGATAGACCGTTTAGAAGAAAGTCCATTGAAAGCACAGTTATCTATAGAATGGCTGCGAATCCACCTGCTGCTTGATTCACAACTTCATCAAAAGCGCCTGCCCTTTATGGAGAATGATTTATATATAGAAGAGACTGACTTAAAAGCCTTACTTTTTAAAGAGATTAAAACGTTGCAATCCTGGTGTATGCAAAAAGGGATCGGCTTTGAAGTCGAATTAGAAGCAGCTTCTGTCTTAACCGATGCTAAGTGGCTGGCTTTTATTATTCGCCAGCTGTTAACAAACGCAGTGAAATACAGCTCGGCATCGGATATTGTTATACGAAGTTTTATGGAGGATGACCGAACCAAGCTGATGGTCCAGGATTTTGGGCGCGGCATTGACCCAAAAGACCTGCCGCGCATTTTCGATAAGGGCTTTACCTCAACAACTGTTCACCATGACAATGCCTCTACAGGCATGGGTTTATATTTAACCAAGAAAATCTCTAAGTCTTTATTGATTCATATCGATGTCCTATCAGACCCCGGCCTTGGGACCACGTTCACGTTAACCTTTCCACAAAAAAATGAATTCGGCGCGATTTCAGGCATGTGACAAAAATGTCACATGCTTTGCTGTTTTGTTCGGCTAATCGAAGGAGAAGTCAACCGGCAAATTTTATAATTGGATTATCAAATAAAGGAGCGTGTTCGTATGAGTATTTTAGCAGCCAAAAAAATTCATAAGAGCTATGGTAATAAGCTGAATAAACAAGAGGTTTTAAAAGGGATTGATATTACCGTTGAAAAAGGGGAATTCGTGAGTATCATGGGAGCCTCCGGTTCCGGCAAAACGACGCTTCTCAATGTGCTGTCGTCAATTGATAAGGTCAGCGGCGGGACTATTACAATTGAAGACAAAGAAATGACGGCTATGAAAGAAAAGCAGCTCGCTGAGTTTCGTAAGCAGCATCTTGGGTTTATTTTTCAAGATTATAATCTTTTGGATACGTTAACCGTTAAAGAAAATATTCTATTACCATTATCGATTACGAAGGTTTCTAAAAGAGAGGCAGATGAGAGGTTCAACCGGGTTGCAATGGAGCTAGGGATAGAACAGATTAAACATAAGTACCCAAATGAGATCTCCGGCGGGCAAAAACAGCGAACCTCGGCAGCGAGAGCGTTCATTCATGAACCAAGTATAATTTTCGCAGATGAACCAACAGGGGCGCTCGACTCGAAATCTGCATCCGATCTGTTAAACAAACTTAGTGAATTAAATCAAAACCGGACGGCCACGATTGTAATGGTGACTCACGATCCTGTGGCAGCTAGTTTTAGCAGCAGAGTTATTTTTATAAAAGACGGGCAGATTTATACCCAGTTAAATAAAGGGGAGCAATCCCGGCAGGAGTTTTTTAAGGATATCATGAAAACTCAAGGCGTGCTAGGCGGTGTGCCATATGAGCGTTAATCAGCTTATTTTTCGAAACTTGAAAAAAAATCTAAAAAACTATTATCTTTATGTGTTCGCCCTTATCTTTAGTGTTGCCCTTTATTTTTCATTTGTCACGCTGCAATATGACCCGGCGATGGATGAAACGAAGGATACCATTAAAGGAGCAGCAGCCATCCGTACAGCAAGTGTTCTCCTTGTAGCCATTGTCTCGATCTTTTTGCTGTATGCCAATAATATCTTTATTAAGCGGCGGAGCAAGGAAATTGGTTTATTTCAATTAATCGGAATGACAAAAACTCGGATTTTCAACCTCCTAAGCGCCGAGAATTTTATTCTCTACTTTGGTTCGTTGGTGGCGGGGATCTTTATCGGTTTTTCCGTCTCCCGGTTAATTATTATGATTTTATTTAAAATTACCAAGGTGGATGCAATTGCCCGCTTGCATTTTTCATCGCAGGCTTTGGTACAGACTTTAATTGTTTTTAGTGTCATCTATATCCTAATTATGCTGATGAATTATCTTTTTATTAAGGGGCAGAGCATTCTATCTCTTTTTAGGGTTGTTTCCTCGACGGAGGAAAAAGTGAAAAAAATGTCTATATGGGAAATACTCATGGGGATTTTGGGATTGCTTGCGATTATTTCCGGCTACTATATTTCATCGAAGTTATTTACTGGCGATTTTACCACAATGACAGAACTCTTTTTGGCGATGACTTATATTTTGGGTTCTGTCATTATCGGCACCTACTTTTTTTATAAAGGATCGGTTAGTTTTATTTTTAATATCGTTCGGAAAAAGAAGGATGGCTATTTAACAATCAATCAGGTATTATCCTTGTCGTCGATTATGTTTCGAATGAAATCAAATGCCCTGTTACTAACGGTTATTACAACATTATCCGCTCTTGCGATTGGGCTATTGTCGTTGAGCTATATCTCCTATTATTCTGCCGAAAAGATGGCTGAAAACCAGACTGCGGGCGATTTCGCCATTACCAATGCAGAAGATGCTGATAAATTTAAGGATGCGTTGGCCGCTGAGGAAATTGATTTCGACGAAAAGAGGATTGAGGTACTCCAGGTGTCCGCTAACCTTAAGAACATTTTGGATACAAACCTTGAAGGCGTGATGGTGGACCCCGGTGCACTGTCTCTTCCAATGATTAGTGAACAGGCTCTGAAAAATACCGATGTGGCCGCAGATGAGACGATTTTTACCGGTTATAATGATTTACTTCAGAAGTTTATGAATTTAAAAGATAGCGGTAGAGTCGAATTAAAGGGGCAAACTGAAACAATTCCGCTCCGATACTTAGGATTAAAAAAGGATTTTGTGATTTCAGGATATTTTACGAACGGCGGTCAGCCGATTGCGATTGTGGACAATTCTGTGTTTGAACGCTTGAAGAAGGATGTAAATCCTTCTATTCAAAAGAAGACCTCTCTTTTTGTTGGGTTTACTTTGAAGGATGAAGGTCAGCTCGAAAAAGCCAACCAGGTTTATCAAGATTTGTCCTTTAATGAGAATGACCTTTATTCTTCTCGTTTGGAGATCAGTAATACTCAGAAAGAAATGATGGGATTGATTATGTTTATTGTTGGCTTTTTAGGACTAACATTTCTGATTACGTCAGGCTGTATTCTGTATTTTAAACAAATGGGTGAGAGTGAAGAGGAGAAGCCAAATTATTCGATCTTACGTAAGCTTGGTTTCACGGAAGGGGATTTGTTGAAGGGAATTCAAGCTAAGCAGCTGTTTAACTTCGGAATTCCGTTAGTGGTCGGGCTGCTTCACAGTTATTTTGCCGTCCAATCCGGCTGGTTTCTTTTCGGAGCCGAAGTATGGACCCCTATGATTCTAGTTATGGTCCTCTATACCGCCCTATACTCCATCTTTGGAATCCTATCTGTACTCTATTATAAAAAAGTCATAAGGGCTGCACTCTAAATTAAAAAAACGGGAATAATAGAAAAAGCAGCCGTGGCTGCTTTTTCTATTAGGTGCCTGTCACCATTAGTAACATTTACAACGTCAAATGTCACTTTTTGGTGCCTGTCACCATTTCTTTATCGGTTATCTACTTTTTCTGGATAGAGGTCATGGTTCATTAGGCGGTAGTTTGCCATTTCTTCATATTTGGTGCCTGGTTTGCCGTAGTTGCACCATGGGTCAATGGAGATTCCGCCGCGTGGTGTGAATTTACCCCAAACTTCAATATAGCGTGGGTCTAGCAGTTTAATCAGGTCGTTCATAATGATGTTGACACAGTCCTCATGGAAATCTCCATGGTTCCTAAAACTGAAAAGGTATAACTTCAAAGACTTACTTTCAACAATCTTTTTATCTGGAACATATGAAATGTACATAGTCGCAAAATCCGGCTGGCGTGTCAGCGGACATAAACTCGTAAACTCCGGGCAATTAAATTTCACAAAATAATCCCGCTCTGGATGGAGATTATCAACTGCCTCCAAAACCTCTGGTGCATATTCAAATGAATAGGTAGTTCCTTGATTACCTAATAGTGTTAAATCCTTTAAACCTTCTTCGTGGCTGCGGCCAGACATAAAATAAACCCCCTATAAAAATGTGTCCCCACACTTTATAAGAGAGTTTCAGCTGAATGATCTTTTTTCTATACAAACTAAAGGATAAAAAACAAAAAGCCACGTCCTATATGGACATAGCAGAAAGTCATGTATCCATAGTTTTTTATAGAGGGTATCAGCTATGAACCTCTCCCGTTCAAGTACGGGTATTCTCATCTCTATATAATAAAGAAATGACTACAGAACGTCAAACAGAAAATTAAGGTAAACTTTTCTATCAAAAAATCCCCCTCGAAGGGGCCTTTTCCTTACTTTAATTTATCATTTAAAACATTCTCTTCTAAGACGGAGAGATCACCATACACTCTGGTTATATGATTAGCTCCCCAAGCACAAAGGGAATCTAAGATCCCTTGCAAGCTCTTGCCATATTCACTAAGCTCATACTCAACCTTTGGCGGAACCTGATTATATACAATTCTGTTAATAATACCGTCTTCCTCTAATTCCCGTAGCTGCTGTGTTAACATCTTTTGTGTAATATCCGGCATCAATCGTTTTAATTCACTCGTTCGTTTCTTGCCATGTGTTAAATGGCAAAGAATGACACATTTCCACTTTCCTCCGATTACTTCTAATGTTGCTTCAACCGATATATTATATTTCTTTTCCTTCATTACTATAATCCTCCGTTTTATAGGCACCAAAAAGTACCTATCGCACTTTCTAGTGCCTATATTACTTTAAAGTGCGTACTTTTCCTTTATCTCCATATATCCCATAATAACATTTGCCGGTTGAAATATCCCATTATAATTCTTTTTATAGTTTTGCTTTTAGCAAATCATTCATGCAATAGAACCATTTTTAGGAGGAGAGAACAAATGACTATAGATAAAAAAAGAAGTACCTTCGCTCTGTTAGCGTTAGCCGTTAGTGCTTTTGCCATCGGAACAACAGAATTTATTAGTGTAGGGCTGCTGCCGCTCATAGCAAAGGATTTACAAATATCTGTTACAACAGCCGGCTTAACTGTTTCTTTATATGCCTTAGGAGTAACTTTCGGGGCTCCTATTCTGACGTCCCTCACATCTAGGATGTCACGTAAATCCTTGTTACTATGGATCATGATTATTTTTATCATCGGTAATGGGTTGGCGGCAAGCGCAGCTAGCATTGGTGTTTTATTAGCTGCCCGTGTGATTTCTGCCTTTTCACATGGTGTCTTTATGTCAATTGGATCAACGATTGCTGCAGATTTAGTCCCTGAAAACCGAAGGGCCAGTGCGATATCGATTATGTTTTCAGGACTTACAGTGGCAACTGTTACTGGTGTTCCTTTTGGTACCTTCATCGGCCAGCAATTCGGCTGGAGGATGGCGTTCGTTATCATCGTTGCAGTAGGCGTGATTGCCTTCTTTGCAAACAGTATCCTTGTTCCGTCTGATTTACGAAAAGGGGTTCAGACAACGTTCCGCGACCAGTTTAAATTGGTAACCAATGGTCGCTTATTGATTCTATTTATTATTACTGCGCTTGGTTATGGAGGAACGTTCGTAGTGTTTACGTACCTATCCCCAATTTTGCAGGATATTACGGGATTTAAGGAAAGCACCGTTGCCGTGATATTGCTTGTTTATGGTATCGCGATTGCCATCGGGAATATGGTGGGCGGCAAATTATCTAACCGAAATCCTATTAAGGCGTTATTTTATATGTTTATCTTCCAAGCTATCGTCTTATTTGCTTTTGTTTTTACCGCTCCACATAAAATTGCAGGCTTAATCACTATCTTTTTCATGGGCTTGCTGGCATTTATGAATGTGCCTGGATTACAAGTTTACGTTGTTATGTTAGCAGAAAGGTTTGTCCCTGCTGCAGTTGATGTAGCGTCTTCGATTAATATTGCTGCGTTTAATGCCGGTATTGCGATGGGATCCTACTTTGGCGGCGTGATTACCGACTCGATTGGATTAATCCATACCTCTTGGATTGGAGCATTAATGGTCCTAGGAGCGGTCGTGCTTACGGGCTGGAGCTGGAGACTTGAAAGGAAAGACAGTAAAGAAGCCGGTATTAAGATTGAAAAAGTAATTTAATTTCACCCCTTTGTTTTCATGGTAGGCGCGGGGGGATAGTGTAATAGCCCCCCTGCCTTTTTTATAAAAGAATTAATCTGGAGGATGATTATAATGGTTACCAACTTACAAGACACAACTACACTTAGCAATGGATTAAAAATGCCTTGGTTTGGACTTGGAGTATTTAAAGTAGAAGAAGGGCCAGAACTAGTCAATGCAGTAAAGTTTGCCATAAAACATGGATATCGCAGTATTGATACAGCTGCCATCTATCAAAACGAAGAAGGAGTAGGACAAGCGATTCGAGAAGGCATCAAAGAAGCGGGTATTTCCAGAGAAGACCTTTTTGTTACATCAAAGGTCTGGAATAGCGACTTAGGCTATGAAGCAACGCTAGAAGCATATGAAACAAGCTTAAAGAAATTAGGGTTAGACTATTTAGATTTATATTTAGTTCATTGGCCTGTTGAAGGAAAATATAAAGAGGCGTGGCGGGCTTTGGAAACTCTCTATAAAGAAGGCAGAGTAAAAGCCATTGGCGTAAGTAACTTCCACGTCCATCATCTGGAGGATTTAATGCAAGAGGCCGAAATCAAGCCAATGATCAATCAAGTTGAATTCCATCCTCGTTTAACTCAAAAAGAAATCCAAACTTTTTGCCAGGAACAGGGAATCCAGATGGAAGCATGGTCACCATTGATGCAAGGGCAGCTATTAGACCAGCCGGTAATCAAAGAAATTGCTAATAAGTATAACAAGTCAACAGCACAAGTTATTTTACGCTGGGATCTCCAAAATGGGATCGTCACCATTCCAAAATCAACAAAAGAACATCGCATCATCGAAAACGCCGCTATATTTGACTTTGAACTAACCAAAGCAGAAATGGAACAAATTGATGATCTGAACCAAAACCACCGCGTCGGCCCAGACCCCGACAACTTCGACTTCTAAACAACACAAAAGGGTTGGTAATGATGATGCCTTTTCACCATTACCAACCCTTTCATTGTATTAATCTACTTATTGGTGCCTGTCACCCATTGTACCCTTAACACCTTATTTAACCTTTTATCGGTGCCTGTCACCCTTTAGAATATTTTCCCTGGGTTTAGGATGTTTTTGGGGTCGAGGTTGTTTTTGATGGTTTTCATGATAGGGATTATGTCTCCGTGTTCTTCTTGTAGGAACGCCTTTTTGCCAAGTCCGATTCCATGCTCCCCGGTGCAGGTCCCCCCTCTTGATAAAGCATACGAGACAATCTGATGATGAACAGCTTCAACTACTTCCAACTCTTCTTCACTGTTCGGATCAATCGGTAAGCACGCATGATAATTACCATCGCCGACATGGCCCAAAACAGCCCCCTCTAAACCATATCTCTCGATCACTTCCCTGGTCTGCTTTAAGGCCCCTGCAAGTTGTGATAACGGTACGCAGACATCAGTAAACATTAAGACCTTTCCAGGATTAGCGGCTTGAATAGCAAATGCTGCATGGTGCCTTGCCTCCCATAATTGTGCCCTTCTTAACGAGTCATTCTCAAATTCAAAAGAAACACATTGCTCATCCTTTAGAATTTCTTCCATTACTTCCACACTATATGTAACTTCCGGTTCATTTCCGCTAAACTCCAAGAAAAGAGTTGGCTCCTCACGGTAATCTGTACTCTTAAACTTATTAACTGCCTGAATCGTTTTTTCATCAACTAGCTCGATTTTCCCGATTGCAAGTCCTGCTTTTAATAGAATAGCAGCGGCATTTCCAGCAGCTTCAATCGAGGGAAACACAGCTTTTACAGCAGACACAGCCTCTGGAATACCCCTCAGTTTTAAGGTAATCTCCGTAAAAATGCCCAGTGTTCCTTCTGATCCTATTAACAAGCCCGTTAAATTGTATCCTGCTGAAGATTTAAATGAATGCCCTCCGGTTCGAACAATGGATCCATCTGCTAAAACCACCTCTAAGCCGAGGACTTGATCTCGCATCACTCCGTATCTCACGCTGTTAGTACCACTGGCATTCGTGGCCGCCATACCGCCGATCGAAGCATCTGCGCCTGGGTCCGTCGGAAAAAACAATCCATGTTTTTTCAGAGCCTGATTGAGCTGATTTCTTGTGACCCCAGGTTGTACGGTCACTTGAAAGTCATCTGGCCGGATGGATAAGATTTGATTCATCAAACTAAAGTTAAGACTGATGCCACCGTATACCGGAATAATATGTCCTTCTAAGCTCGTCCCCGCCCCGTAGGGCACGAGGGGAATGGAATGCTCACTAGCAAATTGCACAATCCTGCTTACTTCCTCTTTTGACTTAGGAAACACAACTGCATCGGGGCAAGATGGTGTATGATACGCTTCCCCTTTGCTGTGCTGTTCTAAAATAGTTTCATTGATTGAAACACGCTCACTATCCCCGACAATCGCTAACAATTCATCATTAAGATTCACCTGAGTCCCCTCCATAACACTGAAACTAGTACACTTCTTAATAAATATTTTAAACGTCGAGGAAGTTAATTTATAGTTAATATTAAAAATTTTCACTTATTTCTTTAAAACCAACAGCTTTCAAATGATAGATTTCAGAGAAAAAGTCTGTTTTGATTAACGGCAGGTTAAGCCCAATTTTCATTAACTCATCTCCATAAAAGACTTGGCCACTGTCGTTTAATTTATATCTAAGCTGCGGATTTAGTCCGCGTAATTTCATTCGCAGGAAAGGTGGATTCGGCGTCGCTAGCGTCTTATAGTAAAATACCACTGCTTCCTTTTGACCGCGTCCTACATACATCCAAGCGGTATCCATCCCCTCAAAGGGGCTCCACAGCCGATACAGGTCACCAAAGAGGACGATTTCTTTTATTTGATGATATAGCTGAATTTTCCGCCCGACTAGCTCTTTGTCTTCCTTGCTAAGTTTATCAATATTTAATTCAAACCCAAGATTGGCGGCCATGGCAACATGACATCTCATCTCTAATGGAGTCATTCTGCCAGTCTGATGATTCGGGATATCTGAAACATGAGCTCCCATCGTAATAGCCGGATAAACTATACTCGTTCCATAATGAATTTTCAGCCTTTCGACCGCATCCGTATCATCACTCGTCCAGGTCTGCGGCATATAATACAGCATCCCTAAGTCAAAGCGGCCACCCCCGCCCGAGCAGCTTTCAAACAAAACTTCCGGGAAGCGCTCCGTTAAAACCTCTAAAATCCGATACACCCCCAGCATATAACGATGGGCCGTCTCCTTCTGTCTTTCTGGAGGCAATAATGCAGATCCCACCTCCGTCATATTCCGATTCATATCCCATTTTACATAGCGAATTGGGGCACTCTGAAATAGATTCGAAAGCGTTTCTATCAGCCAATCACACACATCTTCCCTGCTTAAATCCAGAACAAGCTGATTTCTAGAAAGTGTCCGGTTCCTCCCTGGAACATGCAGACACCAATCTGGATGCCTGCGATACAAATCGCTCTCGGGAGAGACCATTTCCGGCTCCACCCACAAGCCGAATTGCATCCCTTTACCATTGATATAACTAGCTAATCCGTTCAATCCATTAGGGAGTTTTTTCCTATTAACAACCCAATCTCCAAGCGAACTCTTCGCATTATCACGACGGCCAAACCAGCCATCATCCAAAACAAACAGCTCAATGCCAAGTTCCTTAGCGGCATCAGCAAGATCTCTTAACTTTTTTTCAGTAAAATGAAAATAGGTTGCCTCCCAATTATTAATGAGGATTGGCCTTGTTCTGTCACGATAAACTCCGCGGCAAACCCGGCTTCGAATGATTTTATGAAAAATCCTCGACATTCCGCCCAATCCTTCTGAGGAATAGACCATCAGAGCCTCCGGTGTTTGAAAAATTTCACCTGGCTTCAACAGCCATAAAAAATTAAATGGATTAATTCCCATATTGATCCGGGTTATTTCAAAAGGGTCCACCTCAATGGTCGCCTTGAAATTTCCGCTGTAAACCAGACTAATCCCGTAAACATCCCCATACTCCTCGGTTGCATCCTTTGATAGTAAGGCTAGAAAGGGATTATGCTGATGACTGCTTGCACCCCTTGCGGAAGAAATCGATTGAACACCGTGGATCAGCGGTCTCCGTTCAATTTGACGTTCCCGTGCCCATGTTCCTTGAAGGTGAAGCCAGTCCCATTTCGAGTTATGGAAATCAACCGACATGCTCATGCTTTTTTCTATCCTCACCTCACCGCTGCCAAGATTTTCAAATGAGACCGACCTCGTGATCACATCAAAATCCCGGTAAATCGTATAATGAAGGTTCAGCCCAACGCCGAGGATGGAATCTACCAGCGTTACCACCAGCGTGTCTGCCTCTTCATCATCCTCCACATAGGCCATCGGCAGCCCATTCAAACAGGGCTTTCCTTTAAAAATCGCATAGGAATCATATACAAATTCAGTTACTGTTGACCCATCAGAACTCTGAAGCTGATAAGCCGGCGTTCGGAAGTCTCCATTTCCAAAGGCAGGATATTCCTGCGGCAGGGTATCAAGCGAAAACCGGGGGTCAGCAGGTTCATTCATCGGCGAGAAAGTTCTTCCTTTAAACGGCAGAATCGCTAATGGCT
This sequence comes from Bacillus sp. AFS037270, assembly GCF_002585305.1. Next base: position 16,296 of record NZ_NUNF01000095.1, read on the forward strand.
GGAGCAATTGGACCCTACTCCCCCAATATAAATGCGCTAAATACTTTCCATGGACGAGCTGCATCATGTAACTGATTCTGCCATTATATAAATGAAATAGCTTCTGTTCTTCATTCCATTCAATCGGCATGACATCCACTCCTAAAATGACATTTACTTCACTATATTCGCGGTTTAAGTAGAAAATGGTGTCAGGTCATACATAAAAGTGAAAATTTTTGATGATAATATCTAATAGCTAAATTTTTAGAATTGAATTTAGGAAGTGCAGCGATGGATTATTTAAATCATCTTCTTGAACACTTTGGCTATCTGGGGATTATTTTTGCTTTAATTGGCGGTATCATTGGCCTGCCAATTCCTGATGAAGTTCTTCTTACTTATGTGGGTTATAATGTTTTCGCAGGAAAATTGGCGTACCTGCCATCACTCCTATGTGCCTATTTCGGGGCAAGCAGCGGGATTACACTTAGTTTTATTTTAGGCATTGTGTTAGGAGCGCCATTTTTACATAAGTTTGGCCCGAAGCTGCATATCAGTGAGGCAAAGATTGATCGCACGAAGAAATTATTCAATAGATTTGGCCCGTTCCTTCTCGTAATTGGTTTTTTTATTCCGGGCGTCCGGCATATTACCGCCTATCTCGCAGGAATTAACAATTATTCTTATAAAAAGTTTGCCCTGTTCGCTTATTTAGGAGCACTACTTTGGTGCTTTACCTTTATCACTTTAGGCAGATTGCTTGGTGGAAACTGGGTATATGTTGGAACATACTTTTCTAGGTATAGTATCTATATTATTGCCTTTTTCCTAATAGGTCTGTTTATTTTGTACACCTATAAAAGGAAAAGAAAAGTATTGAAAAATGCTTCCTATGATTAAGAAAAGCGCAAGCGCCTTGGCAGCCCCGACAAGCATAAGACCAGCTGGCCGAAACGTTGCTTTTTAACCTTTTGGACGGATTGGCTCATGACCTCGAG
>NZ_NUNF01000096.1 GCF_002585305.1 Bacillus sp. AFS037270
CTCCCTCAATAAAAGAAGCGAAAACACCGATTTACTCATGTTTTCTTAGAATTTCATAGTTGTTTACCTATCGGTAAATGCCTTTATAACTGGAAGATCTTCACTTGAAAGGATATTTTTGGACAGAGTAAGAAAAAAGAGCTATAACCCACTAACCAGTTCCTTACAGAAAATGGTGGATGAGTAAAAATATAACCGCACTGGTGGATGTCCACATTTACTCATGGAGGTCAACCCTCCCATGCCTCACAGAGTCTTCGCTCTCAAATTCCTTCGTCCAACCTTTCCATGAGGTGGATGTCAGCCATGCTGCCCCACAGGGTCCAAGCCCGTAATTTAGTTGCTTTGCCGACTAATCCGTGCTTCAAATGTCTCCAAATCTATAAAAACAGAACTACTACTTTTCTAAACTAAACCAAAGTTAGGCTGCCATTTCCGTCTTCTCTGTTACTGCCATATGAGGGATGTCTTTTAACATCTTTTCTTCACTAAATTCAAATTGCTTTTTACCAATGCTAAAGAAGATACGAATCAGTTTATTACACAAAGCGATCAAGGACTGCATCTTCTTTAATGGATTATCCTGACGTTGAGTATAGTACGCATGCAATGCCTTAAATGCGGAATTCTTGGCGACGAGAATCATACAAACCCTGAATAACAGGGCCCTCAGTTTCTTCCGGCCTCTTTTTGTGATGGTCGTTTTTCCTTTGTGCTTACCGGATGTATTTTCTTTTAAGCTTAAGCCGGCCAGCTTGATAAGTTGCCGGGGATGATTGTATTCGCCTAAATCCCCCACTTCCGCGAAGAAGCCGGCAATTGTATCCCTGCCCACACCTTTTATCGCTAACATTTGTTGAACACCTGGTATTTCATCAAGTAGGCCGTCTATTTTTGCATCTAATTCTTCGAATTGTAACTGGATTAATTCATACTTAGCCAGAATGGTTTTCAACTCCAGCCTGGCCATTTCAGCACCTTGTCGAAGTCCGATGGACTTACTTGCTGCCTGTTTTAACTCCCGGATCTTGTTTAGTCCTACACTCCGAGTTACCGAGAGTCTTAAATGGACGAGCAGTTCTTCTTCAGTGAATTCAGCTATCTCGTGGGGAAAGGCATAAAGCTTTAAGAATTGTAACGCTGCCTTGCCTTCCCACTTCTTAAACACTTTTAGAAATTCAGGAAAGTACCGGTCAATCCAGTTGTGTACTTGTCCTTGGACTGTTTGAAGGTCTTCAGTTAAAAGATCGCGTATTTTCTTTGCCACACGGAGTTCCGCATAAACACCTTGCGGTATCGTAGGTTCGGCGTATCTTCCGTCCTTGACCAACTGAGCTATGACTTTGGCATCTTTCACATCATTCTTGGTAGGTGAGTTATCATCCAACTCCTTGCTTTTCTTGACGTGCAAGGGGTTTACTGCGACAAACTTAATCCCGTTTTCTTTTAAAATATGTGCCAGGTTGAACCAATAGTGGCCTGTTGGCTCCATGCCAACTATCACTTTATCCATACTTTGTTCTTTTTTAATGGCGGAAATCCACTGAAGAAAATGCTCAAATCCTTCATGTGCATTTTCAAAATAACAAGGTGAACCAAACTCTAATCCCCTATAGTCCTGGGCACGTGCCACATGCTTGAACTTCGCAATATCAACTCCTATAATAAGAGTTTGAGAAGTTATTTGAGCTATCTTCTTATTCTGGTTATAATTCATTTTAAAGCCTCCTGGTTTTTGAGAGATTTGTCCTTTTTTGCTGGCCAGCGTCAGGACTCTCTCATTCTACCAAGAGGTTATTTTTTTGTTCAAACTCCATTTTCTTTCATTACAGGAATGCTGCC
>NZ_NUNF01000097.1 GCF_002585305.1 Bacillus sp. AFS037270
TTAGCATTCCTGTAGATCGTTATTTTTCAACTTTGAAAAAAATAGGGCTCCTCAGTAAGATATGAGTATAGACACCACTCTAACTCACAACTTTAGGAGGAACCCTACTATGAAGTTTAAAATGCAAAACAAACAAAATCAACTAATAGAAAGAATTTCCGTCAAACATCTTGTTGTTGGCGTGGATATTGCTCAACAATTTCACGTGGCCAGAGCCGTAAATTTCCGTGGAATTGTAGTTGGAGATCCCCTGACATTCAAAAATAATGAAGAAGGATTTGCTAGTTTACTTGAATGGATTAAAGATCTTCAAAGATTAAACAACTTAGATGAAATTATTGTTGGGATGGAACCAACTGGACATTACTGGATTAATCTTTCAAAATGGCTTTTTAAACAACATATTGAGGTCGTAACTGTAAACCCACATTTAGTAAAAAGGAATAAAGAAAATCGTGATAATACTCAATCAAAAAGTGATAAAAAAGATGCCTTAGTTATTGCAGATATGGTAAAGAACGGTTACTACTCTGAAGTTAGGTACACATCGGAATCATTCGAAAAACTTAGGGTTCTTATGTCTAACCGTGATGTAGTTGTTAAACGCCTCGTCAGTTCTATTAATCAATTAAATCGTTGGGTAGATATTGTTTTCCCAGAACTACGACAAGTATTCAAAGATATTAAATCTAAAGGGGCAATCGCAACCCTTCGATTATTCCCAACCCCAATGGAATTAGAAACTATGCAGCCTCATGATGTTATTACAGGTTGGAAATCAATAATGAAAAGACAGCCTGGATTGAAAAAGGCCCTATTACTCCTTCATCTAGCTAGGAAGTCAATTGGCACCAGACAAGCACTCGATGCTTATAAGTTTCATTTGGAACAATTATTGGAGGAATATGATTTAGCTGTAATACAACTCGAAAGAGTTGAAAAACAAGTTACTGATGTATTAAATAAAATTCCTTTCGCTAAGAAATTACTTACCATTAAAGGAATTAGTGAAATTTCCTTAGCTGGTATATTAGGTGAAGCTGGAGATTTAAGCGGTTTTTCCCACGGAAATTCTTTACTTCGCCATGCAGGATTGCACCTAGCTGAAGCAAGTTCTGGAAAGTGGAAAGGTCAAATTGTTATTTCTAAACGGGGAAGATCCAGATTACGGCGATTCCTTTACTTAGCGACAATGAGCCTTGTGATGAACAACCCAGAATTTAAAGCATTACATTCTCATAATGTTAAGGTAAAAAAAATCAAGAAAATGAAATCCATTATGAAATTAATTGGCAAGTTGGCTAGGATTTTTGTTGGAATAGCACGACGAAATGAGTCCTATTGTCCTGATAAACTCCAACATTTATCACCATTAGCAGCGTAATACTAACAGTTTCTTAGTATATTATTCGTTTTCTTTAAAAGTGACATCCAAATATATATAAGGCACTAATATTAACCGAATGTTGGCTTATTCGTAGGATTTCAAATATGTACGGAGTACCAGATTTCTTCAACCTAAGGGCACAGACCCATTCCGTTAGCATAACTGGCCTCCACCCCTTGGATAGGCATGACGAAGGAATGATAGGGCAAATGACCCGTTGAGACATGGGAGGGAAAGCCTCCAGGGGCGGCGTGGAGATGTACATTATATGGTAAAATATGGAGTGGTAACTAACTCCTTTATTTAACTATGCCTTCACGAAGCCAAAATGATCTGAAATCATTTCATTTAATCGTTAACTCTTATATCAAGGGTTATGAAATCCTGCGAATAAGCGAGCATTCGTAAGAAAATCGTATTAAACTGAGGGAGT
>NZ_NUNF01000098.1 GCF_002585305.1 Bacillus sp. AFS037270
GCCGGCTCGTCTTGTGCTTGTCGGGGCTGATCAAGGCGCTTGCGCTTTTCTTATTTTTTATTATTATGAATCCAGATAATGTTAATATATATAGAAAGGGGGAGTTGAAAAATGGACACATTAAAGATTGGCAATGTTTCGCTTACTTGGTTATCAGGCGGTGTCACATACCTCGATGGCGGTGCAATGTTTGGGGTTGTTCCAAAAGGGTTATGGTCAAAAAAATATCCGGCTAATGATAAAAATCAAATTGAACTTCCGACAGATCCGATTTTAATTCAAATGAATGGGAAACATATTTTAGTTGAATCAGGATTGGGAAAGGGAAAATTAACGGGGAAACAATTAAGAAATTATGGGGTCACAAAAGAATCAGAGGTTGAGGAATCTCTACAACGATTAGGGGTAGCTCCTGAAAGTATCGACTTTGTTTTAATGACTCATATGCATTTTGATCATGCTTGTGGACTGACAAAGCTAGTAAATGGGCAGTATATCTCGACCTTTCCTAATGCCCAAATTATTACTTCCCAGGTAGAATGGGATGAATTGAGAAATCCGAATATTCGCTCGAAAAATACATATTGGCGGGAAAACTGGGAGGCGGTTGAATCACAGGTTGTCCCTTTTGAAGAAAAATGGGAATTTGGAGCCATAACCATGATCCATACGGGCGGGCATAGTGATGGGCATTCGATTCTTCTTATTGAAGATGGAGGTGAAACCTGCATTCACATGGCCGACCTAATGGCCACCCATGCTCATCAAAATGTTTTATGGGTCATGGCTTACGACGACTACCCTATGACTTCCATTGCCGGAAAGCAAAAGTGGCTTACCCTTGGGCTTGAGAAAAATGCTTGGTTTACCTTCTATCATGATACTTTCTACCGGGCTGTAAAATGGGATAAAGATGGTAAACAGCTTGTTGCAAGTATTAAAAGGGAACAATAAAGAAAAATAGCCGTATCAACGATTGATGCGGCTATTTTATGATTTTATGTTGAAAAAGGAATTAGGTCTAGAAGTGTACCGGTTTGTGCATCGGCAATAAATTCATATTGCTGGATGTTCCCATCCGTATTTTGGGATATACCGCCTTTATAAACACGATACGTCATTTGGTTTTTATCGTAAGGCTCTGCTTCCATATGAATCCATGAGCCTAGAATCGAACCTTTTGGCTGAAGATGTTTTTTAACCGCCCCTAACACCCTTTCTGGTGAAACATTTGTTTTTTGAGTGAGGATTTCCTTGGTTACATATCCACCAACTATTCCGACTGCTGCACCTAAGAAAAAAGACTTCCAGTTCATTTATCCACCTCCAAAATAGGAAAAGATTGCAAAAAGATTCTCTTTTCAGTATACCTTATTTAAAGTTAAGAGGATAATATTACTACACGAATATGAATTATTGGTAACAGTGAAGTGGATTTTGTAAAATATAGTAGAAAAGCCGTAATCCGTATCTAAGTGAAATGGAAGGGCTAAGTTAATAGGATGAAAGTAAATACATAAAGGAGTCTTATCATGAACGAACAAACTCTAAAGCTTTTTCAAACATTAACGGAGCTGCCTGGCGCACCTGGGAATGAGCACTTAGTCAGAAATTTCATGAGAGAGCAGCTGGGGTTATACTCAGATGAAATTGTTCAAGATAATTTGGGCAGTATTTTTGGTGTGAAAAAAGGAAGTCAACAAGGGCCATCCGTAATGGTAGCAGGGCATATGGATGAAGTAGGGTTCATGGTTACAGCAATTACGGAAAATGGGATGATCCGCTTTCAGCCACTAGGAGGCTGGTGGAGTCAAGTGCTTCTTGCCCAGCGTGTCCAAGTCATCACAAAAAATGGGCCTGTTATTGGTGTGGTTGGTTCCATTCCGCCGCATTTATTAGATGAATCAAAGAAAAACAAACCGATGGAAATAAAGAATATGTTAATTGATATTGGGGCTGATAATCGAGCGGATGCCGAGCGGATTGGCATTAAACCAGGTCAGGCCATCCTGCCGATTTGCCCATTTACACCAATGGCTAATGAAAAGAAAATTTTAGCTAAGGCTTGGGATAATCGCTATGGCTGTGGATTGGCAATTGAATTACTTCAAGAACTTAAGGATGTGTCATTGCCAAATATTCTTTATTCTGGAGCAACCGTTCAAGAGGAAGTAGGTTTACGTGGAGCACAAACGGCGGCGAATATGATTAAGCCCGATATCTTTTTTGCCCTTGATGCGAGCCCTGCTAATGATATGACAGGGGATAAACGAGAATTTGGCCAGCTTGGGAAGGGAACATTGCTTCGAATCCTTGACCGCTCCATGGTTACCCATCGTGGTATGCGGGAATTTGTGCTTGATACGGCGGAAACTCATCAAATTCCTTATCAATATTTTGTTTCCCAAGGCGGGACAGACGCTGGTCGTGTCCATTTATCGAATGAAGGTGTTCCAAGTGCAGTAGTTGGTATTTGTTCTCGTTACATCCATACACATGCTTCCATCATCCATATTGATGATTATGCGGCTGCCAAAGAATTATTGGTGAAACTCGTTAAAGCATGCGACCAAGCTACAGTAGATACCATCAAATCAAACAGCTAATAAATAGGAGGCATACATCGTGCCTCCTCTTCAATGTGGAAAGAGGAGATTCAACATGAGAATTGTTATCGGATCAAAGAATCCTGCCAAGATTACAGCTGTCCAAAATAGCTTTTCCAAAGAAGAAAGTGAATTTATTTCTTTAGATATCCCATCTGGCGTGAACCACCAGCCGTTTTCTGATGAAGAAACGATTCGAGGCGCCATCAATCGGGCACTTGGGGCACTAAAACAAGGAAATGGTGATATTGGGATTGGCCTCGAAGGCGGCGTACAGGAGACAAGCCACGGATTATTGCTGTGTAATTGGGGAGCCCTCGCTGCAAACGGGATGGAACCGCTAATAGCCGGAGGAGCTAGATTCCTTTTACCGGAAGAAGTGGCTTCAAGGCTCAGAGCAGGTGAGGAATTAGGACCTGTAATGGATGACTATGCTAAAAAGAAGAATGTTAGAAAACATGAAGGGGCAGTTGGCATTTTTACGAATGGCTTAGTGAATCGAGTCGATATGTTTACACATCTAACCACCTTACTAGTCGGACAATTTACATATTACTCCCATGAAAAAGTCGTGCGGAAGTGACTTTAGGACAACTGTGCATAAGATTGGACTCTACAAAGCGTATACTGTTATGATTTAGAAGGAAAGTTAATGTATAGGTAAATAAATAAACGGAGGCGTTCAATTTGAAAAATTTAGAATCACTTGAGCAATTTGAGCAGCTGCGTAATCAAGGGAAAACTATTTTTATGTTTTCTGCAGAATGGTGTGGGGATTGCCGTTTTATTGAGCCGGTGCTGCCAGAGATTGAAGAGAAGTTTAACGAATTTACATTTATCCATGTAGACCGCGATCAATTTATTGATATCTGCCAGCAAGTAGATGTATATGGGATTCCTAGCTTTATTGCCTACGAGAATGGAAAAGAACTTGGCCGATTTGTCAGTAAAGACCGAAAAACACAAGAAGAAATCGAGGCATTTATTTCAGGTCTGAAGTAATAGAAAATTAAAACCCTGTCTCTCTTTTGGAGTAGGGGTTTTTTATTGTAAAATAAATGAAAGCTTCTTACCACGGAGGTAAACAATGAAAATGGACAGTAGACTGATGCGCCAGAAATTAGAGGCGCGTTTGGCATCGGATGATCGACAGATTACTTATGACAGAGAAAAAGATCAGCTTCGTATCGAAAGTAAATCGACAGGAAAAGGAATCAGCATCGCCTTACCAGGGGTAATCGCCAAATGGCATGTTGAGAAAGAAAAGGCCATTGATGAAATTGTTTATTATGTACAAGAAGGCCTGCATGCCATGGAGAACACTGCCGATCTAAAAGATCAGCTCAAACAGATCTTTCCTGTCATACGGTCTGCTTCCTTTCCAGCAGAAGCAGAAGAAGGCGTGCCATTTCTGACGGAAGAACATACCGCTGAAACAAGAATTTATTATGCAATTGATATGGGGAATACTTATCGTTTGATTGATACACGCATGATGAAAAAAGAGGGATGGACTGCCAACAATATTAAGGAGATGGCCTTATTTAATGTTAGGTCCCTATCCACCCCTATAAAGGAAGACCAAGTGGCCGGGAATGTTTTTTATTTTCTTAACACCAATGATGGCTACGATGCCAGCAGGATCTTAAATAAGGGTTTCCTTAATGAGATGGAGAAACAAATCACAGGAACCATGGTATTGTCCGTACCACATCAAGATGTATTAATTATTGCGGATATCCGCAATGACAGGGGCTATGATGTAATCGCTCAAATGGCGATGAGCTTTTTTGCGAATGGAAGGGTGCCGATTACGGCCTTATCATTTTTATATGAGAACGGTGAATTAGAGCCAATCTTTATTTTAGGGAAAAATAAATGAGGCCTTGAAAGGGATCACATCAAGTGGTCTTTTTTCATGGTAACTTTCCTATTGTATCCAATTCCAACATATTTCGACTCATTCTCAAGATTTGTGTCGATAAAATAAGAAAAACTGATAAAATAGAATGATAGATGAACAAGAAAGAGTGATAGTTTTGAGTTGGATCCAAAACTTTTTCCAAAAGTTAAGGAAAGAAGAGGAAGATGAGGGAAGAATTACTGATTATTTCCTGAATAGGGAGTCAGATAATCACCTTACCATCAGTCAATATGATAGCCTAAAGGATTTAGATGCTAGAATAGCTTATCAATATCCAAAGGGAGATAGTCCCCCTCCAAGAATTAAAGAATCGAATCAGAGGCAAATAACAAGCCGTTCGAAGCGATTACCAGATTTACCGAAAAAAAGTAAATTAGTAGAAAATACTACAATTACACCTGAAATTCCAAAGGTAAAGTCTGTCATAAAAGAGCAAAAATCACGCCCGCGAGGCCCGTTTCATCCAACCGAGATCCCTTCACCTGTTTTCGGATTTAACAGGCCGCAAAAGACAACTAGCATCGTTGAGCATGAATTAAGCGATTTTTTAAATGATGAACTTGATGAACAATTGAACAAAACCATTGGAATAAACCCAAGTCTAAACAAAGTTCTACTTGAAAGCGATGCGTATGACATTGGAAAACAAAGTCATAACAATCAAATTAATCAAACCCAGGTGATAAAGAAAGGGTCCGATTCTTCTGAAAAGAAGGAATATGAGCAAGCCGTACCTAATGAACTTAGATTTGAGGAAAATATTCAAGCAGAAACTAAGGGGCTTATATTCGAGGAGATGGTTCAAGCCGAAGTTGTTGAGCCTGCATTTAAAGAAGATGTTCAAGCCGAAGTTGTTGAGCCTGCATTTGTAGAAGATGTTCAAGCCGAAGCACTTGAGCTTATTTTAGGGGCAAGAGTTCAAGTTGAAGCTGGTGGACCTGAATTAAAAGAAAATGCCCAGACTGAAACGATTGAATCCGCTTTTGAGAAAGAGGACCATCAACTGGACCAAACAGAAGAAGTTGAGGCAGATTTTGAAACGCAAGCTCCCCCGGCTGCACGGTCTCGCTTGCCTTTTAATGTGATGATGCTTAAGCAAGATAAGCAAAAATGGGAAGAAAGAAAGCGGAAAAGGGAGCTTTCACAAGAGCAGCATCTTCAGCAAGAGAAAACTTTAGTGCAAGAAGTCCCAGTTAGCGAAATGCCATCAGTCCATGAGGAAGTACAGAATGAAGGACTATATATCCTTCCAAAATCCAATTTATTAAGTCCTCCTGTAACAGAAGTTCTGGATACAGAATGGATTGAAGGGCAAAAGGAGCTGTTGAATCTAACACTTAAGAACTTTAACGTAGGGGCAAGTGTGGTCAATGTGACTCAGGGGCCGTCTGTTACCCGCTTTGAAGTACAGCCAGAACCAGGGGTAAAAGTAAATAAAATCACTAATTTAAGTGATGATATTAAATTAAGTCTTGCAGCCCGGGATATCCGAATTGAGGCACCAATCCCCGGGAAACATACGATTGGAATCGAAGTGCCAAACCAAAAATCAAGACCGGTACTGATAAACGAAATTATTGGGAGCAGTGTTTTTAAAGAGTCTGCCTCTCCTTTAACAGCCGTGCTTGGACTTGATATTGCTGGGAAGCCAATTGTTACGGATTTAAAAAAAATGCCGCATGGTCTCATTGCAGGGGCAACAGGGTCGGGAAAGAGTGTTTGTATTAACTCGATTTTGATTAGTCTGTTATATAAAGCCCGGCCGGAAGAATTAAAACTCTTACTTATTGACCCGAAAATGGTAGAGCTTGCACCTTATAATCGGGTTCCACACCTAGTGAGCCCAGTTATTACTGATGTGAAGGCAGCAACGGCGGCTTTGAAATGGGCTGTTGATGAAATGGAACGGCGCTATGAACTTTTTGCTCATACTGGCGTCCGTGATATCAACCGTTTTAACGAATTAGCCGTTCAACATAAGCGTTATTCTGACAAATTGCCGTTTATCGTGATCGTTATTGATGAGCTGGCCGATTTAATGATGATGTCGCCAGCTGATGTTGAGGAGGCTATTTGCCGTATTGCTCAAAAAGCAAGGGCTTGCGGTATACATCTGATTGTGGCTACGCAGAGACCATCGGTTGATGTAATTACAGGGTTAATTAAGGCAAATATCCCAACAAGAATCGCTTTCTCTGTTTCTTCTCAGGTTGATTCTCGTACGATTATTGATATTGGTGGAGCAGAAAGACTACTTGGCCGTGGTGATATGCTATTCTTAGAGAATGGTTCATCCAAACCTGTCCGTCTGCAAGGGACGTTTGTCTCGGATGAAGAAATCGATCTTGTTGTTGCACACGTAAGAGAGCAGCAAGAGCCAGATTACTTATTTGAGCAGGAAGAACTGTTAAAAAAGGCACAGGTTGTCGAGGACGAGGATGAATTGTTTTATGATGCCTGTGAATTTATTGTCCATAATGGCAATGCATCTACATCCAGCCTGCAGCGGCGCTTCAAAATTGGCTATAACCGAGCTGCGAGATTAATGGATATGCTCGAACAAAATGGATATATTACGAGTGCAAATGGAAGTAAACCGCGAGAAGTTTTAATCACGGAAGCTGATTTAGAATCGATGCAAGACTAGTATTATTTGTTAATCTTCTGTATTCTATATTAATGTGGATAGTTAAGTTAATAAAGAATACATTGATTATGCCAAAAAGTAACAAATAGTTTTTATGACTAAACAGTGCTATAATATTGAATTGATTTCTTAATAATAATAAAACAACGTGTGCTTACATACTGATTAGCAATTACAGACAGATTTCATATACTGTTTAACAGTATTACGTTGGTTGGAGGTTCTTCTATGACTATTTACCATTTTGTAGGTATTAAGGGGTCTGGAATGAGTGCGCTCGCACAAGTTCTACATGATATGAAATTTCAGGTGCAAGGCTCCGATGTCGAAAAGCGCTTTTTTACACAACTGGCTCTTGAACAATCCGGAATCACGATTCTCCCTTTTCAAAAGGAGAATATAAAGCCAGGCATGACCATCATTGCGGGAAATGCTTTTCCCGATTCCCATGAGGAAATACAAGAGGCGATGAGACTTGGACTTCCTATCATACGGTACCATCGTTTTTTAGGCGATTTTATGCAAAACTTTACAAGCATAGCCATAACAGGTGCTCATGGAAAAACATCTACAACTGGTTTGCTTTCTCATGTTATCGCTGGGGCAAAACCAACATCATTTTTAATTGGTGATGGAACAGGCAAGGGCGAGGAAGGGGCAGAGTATTTTGTCTTTGAAGCATGTGAATACAGAAGACATTTCTTATCGTACTTCCCTGACTATGCGATCATGACAAACATTGATTTTGACCATCCGGATTATTTTGCCAATATTGATGACGTTTTTTCTGCCTTTCAAGAAATGGCCGTACAGGTTAAAAAGGGTATCTTTGCTTATGGTGATGATGAGCAGCTACAAAAAATCCAGGCAAAGGTGCCGGTTCTTTTCTATGGCTTTGGTGAAGAAAACGATTATCAAGCCAAGAACATCGTAAAGACAACTAATGGAACAAGCTTTGACGTATTTATTCGTAATACTTTCTATGACAATTTTTCGATTCCTACCTTCGGTGACCATAGTGTACTCAATGCACTAGCAGTGATTGGGTTATGTCATTACGAGGAAATTGATTTGGAAATAGTAAAGGAACACCTACAATCATTCCAAGGTGTTAAAAGAAGATTCTCCGAAAAAAGAGTAGGTTCGCAAATTTTAATTGATGATTATGCCCATCACCCAACTGAGATTAAGGCAACGATTGATGCAGCGAAGCAAAAATATCCAGATAAACAGATTATTGCTGTTTTCCAGCCGCATACCTTTACACGCACCCAAGCCTTTTTGGAGGATTTTGCAGAAAGCTTACGACAAGCAGACAAAGCTTATCTCTGTGAAATTTTTGGGTCTGCCAGGGAAAATCACGGCAAGCTCTCGATTAAAGACTTACAGGATAAAATTGAGGGAGCTGAAATTTTTTCAGAAGAGAATACTTCTGTATTAAACAAGTATGAGAACAGTGTCATTATTTTCATGGGTGCAGGAGATATTCAGAAATTTCAAGAATCCTATGAAAAACAACTTTCATAAGAAAAGCGGAATCGCCCTGGTCAGCGGCGTATGGCCTGGAGCGCTCCAACTGAGATAAAGGAAACACGAAGAGTGTCAGCTTTTTCGTGTTGACTTATCGTAGGGCGGAGCGCGAAGGCGTCTCGCCGCTAGGGCGCTGGAGCTAGACAATTCTCAAGGTCGCATAATTATACTTTTCTATCCTATATAAAAAGCAGAAAGGATGCCGGCGTTTGCTGGCATCCTTTCCTATTTTTTATTTTAAATTGTTAGGGTTTAAGACATCTAATTCTGGAAGAACAAACAAGCCGTCTTTGCGGATTAAGACATCATCAAAATAGATTTCCCCGCCGCCGTATTCCCCGCGCTGGATATTAACCATATCCCAATGGATATTGGAATGGTTGCCATTGAATGCATCATCATAGCATTGACCCGGAGTAAAATGGAAGCTGCCGGCGATTTTTTCATCAAATAAGATATCCTGCATCGGCGTCAGGATAAATGGATTCACACCAATGGCAAATTCCCCAACGTAACGTGCCCCTTCATCAGTATCAAAGATTTTATTAATGCGGTCTGAATCATTGGATACCGCTTCAACAATTTTCCCATTTTTAAACGTTAATTCCACATTTTCAAACGTAAAACCTTGATAGGGTGATGGAGTATTATAAGTAATAACACCGTTAACTGAATCCCTTACAGGAGCCGTATAAACTTCACCGTCAGGAATATTTAGTCTTCCTGCACATTTGATAGCAGGGATATCTTTAATGGAAAAACGAAGGTCGGTTCCCGGACCTGTGATATGAACTTTATCCGTACGGTTCATCAATTCTACCAAGCTATCCATTGCTTGATCCATCTTCGCATAGTCCAGATTACATACATTGAAGTAAAAGTCCTCAAAAGCTTCTGTGCTCATTTTAGCTAATTGGGCCATGGAAGAAGTAGGGTATCTAAGGACAACCCATTTGGTTTTAGGGACACGAATGTCGCGGTGCACCTTTTTGCCGATCGTATTACCATGTATTTTCATTTTTTCATCCGGGACATCCGATTGTTCACTAATGTTATCACCTGAGCGCAGTCCTATGTATGCATCCATCTTGCGCATGACGTTTGCTTCAAATTCAGCCATCATGTTAAATTGTTCTTCTTGTGCCCCCATTAATAGGGAACGGTCCACTTGATGGTCTTTTAGAAGGACAAACGGATAACCGCCTGCGGCATAGGCTTCTTTTACAAGTGCGGTAACGAGTTCCCGCTGGAGCCCAAAATTTTCAATCAGAACCTTTTCACCTTTTTGAAGCTGGACAGAATAATTAATTAAATTTCTAGCAAGTTTCTCGATACGAGGATCCTTCACACTAACGCCTCCAACACGAAATGATATTTCAGTTCTATTGTACCCGAACATCGTCAGAAAGTTGAAATCACAGTATACATAGGGATAATTTTTTGGCTGTGTTAAAGGTTAGTGTTGATATTTAGCATGTTGATTGGAGCGGAAATCAACACTCAAGTTTACACAGCTAAATTTTTAAATAATAGCAGGAAAACAAGACAAATTTATGGAAGTAGTATAAGATTATTTGCGAGGTTTATATCCAAAAAAATAGGATATACATATGGATAAGATTTAAGTCGGAGGTGCACGATGCAAATTATTTTATACTTAAGCGTAGCCTTGATAGCGATCGCATTTTTTATATTGGTTATCTATTTATCAAAGACGCTTAAATCACTACAGGTTACACTTACCAGCGTTTCACACACATTGAGTGGACTAGAAAAACAATTGGACGGTGTGACAACGGAAACAACTTTACTTCTACAAAAAACCAACGCACTAGCAGAAGATATTCAGCAAAAATCTGAAAATCTAAATAGTGTGGTAGCGGCTGTAAAGGATGTAGGAACAACAGTGTCCAAATTTAACGGGACACTGCAGAATATTACCCATACAGTTGATCAGCAGGTAGAGGATAGCAAAGAAAAGATATCGCAAATTGTTCAATGGGGGAATATTCTCCTTGAATTAAAAGAAAAGTGGCAGACTAGGAAGCAGTCTAAACAAGAAGTAACTGTAAGTGAGAGACAAAGGGTAAGGTCACACTAACAAAGCAAAGGAGGAAGAACATGACAAGTCGAGATTATGAATCAAGAGAAACGAATCAAAGCCGTAATGAGGGATCTTCAAGCACCTTCCTATGGGGTGCACTGATTGGAGGAGTAGTAGGAGCCGCAGCAGCCTTACTTTTCGCTCCTAAAGCAGGGAGAGAGCTTCGTTCCACACTGGGCAGTCAAGCAGATTCTCTTATGGATAAAACCGTAAATTTAAAGGAAAACGTAGTGGCTAAAAGTAATGAACTGGTTTCTAAAACATCATCTATTTCTCAGGGAATTGTCCTGCAATCCTCAGAACTAGTTAATAAAGTTAAAGGTAAGACCTCTCAACAGGATGTAGGAATTCACGACTCCGAAGTAGCCTATATACCAATTCATGGACCAAATCAATCCTCAGAAGCAAAAAAATCAGAATTAAAATCACCTGATAGCACGGATATTAGGAAAAAGTTAGAAGAAACGCAAAAGGCATTTGACGAAGAAGAAAGTAAAGTGAAACTTTAAAAGAGTTACTAATATTTGTGATAAAAATGGTGAAGTGTTAAAATTACTTCACCATTTATTTTTGATTCTTTGGAGGTATACAGAAAATGCTTGAAAAAATCGATACAATTCAACAATTTGATGAATTAATGAAAACTGAAGGTACATTCTATCTTTTGAAACATAGTTTAACCTGTCCAATCAGCCACGCTGCTTATAAGGAATATGAAAAGTTTGCCGGTGCCAATCAAGAGATCCCGACTTATTACTTAGCCGTTCAAGATTCACGTCCGCTATCAAACGAAATTGCCGAACGTTTCGAAGTAAAGCATGAATCACCACAGGCTATTCTTTTTTCTGAGGGGAAGGCTCGCTGGAATGCCTCTCATTGGAAAATTACAAACCGTTCCCTTGCAGATGCGGCTACTGAAAAATAAACTTTATGTAATTTTTAAATTTTAAGAAACATTAATGACTAATGGGCATATATTACTCTATTATAAGCTAATTTACTTTAGCGCTTAAAAGCGTTTAATTGTTAAAGAAAAAATAAGTGACAAAAGATTATTTTTCAGCTATAATAAGCCTAATTATTCAAATATTATAAAATTTTAAAACTTTAAGCTTGTAAGTCATTATCTTTAAAAGAGGATAGCATTTATACATTCGAAAAGAAAATGATTTGCAAAAAGGAAGGACGGGGCGAATAATGAGCAATATTGAATTGGATCAACTGAGGAATCGTGTTGATGAAGTTAACTTGGAATTATTGAAACTAATTAACGAAAGAGCTCAGCTTGTTCAAGAGATTGGACGAGTTAAAGGGAATCAGGGAGTTTATCGCTACGATCCAGTCCGCGAAAGGAAAATGCTTGAAGTCATTAAAGAACATAATGATGGACCATTTGAGGATTCAACCATTGATCATCTTTTTAAGGAAATTTTTAAAGCGGGGCTTGACTTACAGAAGGATGATCATGAAAAGGCCTTACTAGTATCCAGAAAGAAAAAACCTGAAGATACGATTGTTACATTGAAGGGCGAAAATATCGGGGATGGAAAACAGCATTTTGTTTTTGGTCCTTGTTCTGTTGAGTCCTATGAGCAGGTAGCCACAGTTGCTAAGGCTATGAAAGAAAAAGGTTTAAAGCTTCTTCGAGGCGGTGCCTATAAACCAAGAACTTCTCCATATGATTTCCAAGGTCTAGGAGTAGAGGGTTTAAAAATCTTAAAACGTGTGGCTGACGAATATGATATGGCAGTCATTAGTGAAATTGTCAATCCGGCAGATATTGAAATGGCTTGTGATTACATCGATGTCATTCAAATTGGTGCCAGAAATATGCAGAACTTTGAGTTATTAAAGGCTGCTGGTGCGGTTAACAAGCCTATTCTTTTAAAAAGAGGTCTTGCTGCAACAATTGAAGAGTTCATCAATGCAGCAGAATACATTATGGCTCAAGGAAATGGCCAAATCATCCTTTGTGAACGTGGAATCAGAACATATGAACGTGCAACAAGAAATACATTAGATATTTCTGCTGTTCCAATTCTGAAAAAAGAAACACATTTACCAGTTATGGTGGACGTAACCCATTCAACTGGAAGAAGAGATTTATTACTTCCATGTGCGAAAGCTGCTATTGCGATCGGTGCAGACGGAGTTATGGCTGAAGTTCACCCAGATCCAGCCGTAGCCCTTTCAGATGCTCAGCAGCAGATGGATCTTAAGCAATTTGATGAATTCTATAATCAATTATTAGCATCAAATTTTGTTAATATCTAAAGTTCACAAACGAGCAAAACAGTAATTGAAGGCCTTCTGCAATGAATTGCAGAAGGTTTTTTCATATTTACGAACGTTTTTAATAAAATATTGACTTTTTCAATTGCGGCTTTAATCTAGTTGTCGTATCATTAAGTACATATGAAGATTGTTTATTATCTCACAAAGAAGTAATTCCGGAAGGTACTTAGGAAAGTGAAAATAGACAGGCAAATAATTATGACTAGTTTTTTGCAAACAGATGTAAAATAAAGAAAAACAATGTTCGTTCTAGGAGAGTGTATAAAAAGTGAATATCACAATTTATGATGTGGCAAGGGAAGCTAACGTATCAATGGCAACTGTTTCCCGTGTAGTCAATGGAAATCCAAATGTAAAACCAGTAACTCGTAAAAAAGTATTAGAAGTAATCGAAAGATTAGGCTACCGTCCAAATGCCGTGGCAAGAGGATTGGCTAGTAAGAAAACCACTACCGTTGGAGTTATTATTCCTGACATATCAAGCATCTTTTTTGCAGAGTTGGCCCGTGGTATTGAAGATATTGCGACGATGTATAAGTACAATATCATTTTAAGTAATTCCGACCAAAATAAAGACAAAGAACTCCATTTACTTAATACTATGCTTGGAAAACAAGTAGATGGAATTGTATTCATGGGAGGAAATATTACTGCTGACCATGTGGAAGAGTTCGGTAAATCTCCAGTGCCGATTGTCCTTGCAGGTTCCATTGAAGAATCTAATCAAATCCCTTCTGTTAACATTGATTATGAAGCAGCAGTCTATGATTGTGTGAAAGAATTTGTGGAAAAGGGTCATAAACATATTGCTTTTGTGGTTGGGCCTCTTCATGAGCCAAAAAATGCTCAGAAAAAATTAAAGGGCTATCAAAGAGCTCTTCAAGATGCAGGTCTTCCATACAATGAAGAACTGATCGTTGAAGGTGACTACACGTATGATTCTGGAATCGAAGCCTTCGAAAAATTATTGGAAGCAGCAGACAGGCCTACAGCCATTTTAGTTGGCTCTGATGAAATGGCACTAGGCGTTGTTCATGGGGCAGAGGACAAAGGTTTCCATATCCCTGAAGACTTTGAGGTTATTACCTCAGACAATACCCGGTTGTCACTAATGGTGCGCCCGCAGCTGACAACGATTGTTCAGCCGTTATATGATATTGGTGCAGTTTCCATGCGTCTTCTAACTAAATTGATGAATAAAGATAAGACTAGTGATCCAATCGTTGTTTTACCACACCGAATTGAACATCGTAAATCGACAAAATAAAAAAGTGGGTTGGCATTTAACTGCCAACCCCTTTCTTATTTGTATCCGTTTTTTGCTGATCCCGAATAGGGAAAAGAGCTTTTTCAAGTGTTAGTAAATTCTTTTCGGTAATTTCTGCTTTTCTTGGGATCGGAGTATAGATCCCTTCTGGGTCATCCCATTCCATTGGTAGTGGAAAAGGGGATACCTTTTGCCAGTGATTTATCCACCCTTCTGGTAATCGGCCATAACCCATCGTATTCTCTGTCATTTCAAGCCAAATCAGTGCCCATGCCCTTGGCACCACACGCCAGATGTCATACCCGCCTCCACCGACAGCAATCCACTTACCATTACAGTATTGATGGGCAATTTCATGTGCAAGCCGAGGTATTTCCCGATATATTTTCATCGTTGCAGATAGATGTGTTAAGGGGTCATAATAATGGGAGTCAGCTCCATTTTGAGTAAGGATGACATCTGGTTTAAAAAATTCAGCCACTTCTTTGATAGATTCCGTGTAAACATGCAGCCACGATTCATCTTCGGTAAAGGCATCGACAGGAATATTAAACGAATAACCGTATCCGAGACCTTGTCCGCGTTCATTAATGCTGCCTGTTCCTGGAAACAAATATCTCCCTGTCTCATGGATGGAGAGAGTACAAACATTAGGGTCATCATAAAACGACCATTGAACACCATCACCGTGATGGGCATCTGTATCAACATATAATACACGGGCATGATACTTTTCCTGCAAATATTTAATGGCAACAGAGCTATCATTATAGACACAGAATCCTGAGGCTTTACCGCGGAAACCGTGATGTAACCCTCCACCAAGGTGAAGGGCATGCAGAGCTTTTCCTGTCATGACTTGGTCCACTGCCATTAATGTTCCGCCAACCAGTAAGGAACTAGCTTCATGCATATGAGGGAATACGGGTGTATCCTCTGTACCTAACCCATAGTTTTCAGCAATTTCTTTTGGAAGAGTTCCCTCTCCTGCCTTTTTCACAGCCTCTATATAGCTGCGGTCATGGACTAGCGCTAATTCCTCTTCAGATGCCATCTTGGGTGGTACAATCTGTTCAGGTGCTAAAGCATTTATATGCTGTAAGAGGTCAACGGTCAATTGCAGCCGGAATTGATTAAAAGGATGATTATCATTAAATTTATACTTTAGCAGTTCTTCTGAAAAAATAAAGGAGCATTGATCACTCATGATGATATCCCCGGGAGGTTGGGCCATAAGACCTGATGGCCTGCTTGTTTGAGATCTTGAATGAGTGCTGTCGGGTTCATGGTTTGCACCCTTAAGACAAGTATTTTATAATGATCATCCTTTTTATCTGGGTAAACGAGGACACTTAGGATATTCGCGTTTTTCTTTTTGATCACAGTCGTAATATCACTAAGTACTCCGGCGAGATTAGGAACCTTGATTTCGATTTGCGAACCTGGCTGGTGTGCACCTGTTAACTCAACCATTGTCCGCAGTAAATCGGTTTCCGTTACGATTCCTACTAGTTTTCCGTCATGAATTATCGGGATACAGCTGATTTTGTGTTCATAAAACAGACCAGCTGCTTCTTCGACAAAATCTAGGGGATGCCCTGTAATGACATTTTTCTCCATAATGGTTTCTAGTGGTTTTTTTAAATCTTCTGGATGTTCATTTGCGTGAAAGATGGAGGGGGTTGCTTCGCTTATTTTTGCTACGGTTATCAGGCCTTGTAAATGCCAATCTTGATCTACAATTGGAATGTGACGAATCTTTCGTTTATCCATTAATCGAATAGCATCTGCAATCGTATCGGCGGGAAAAAGGACGGCGACATCTGTTTTCATGATTTCTTCTACTATCATTCAAATCACCCTCAAACAATAAAGATTAAGCTGTCTGGAGTAAGCAACCAACAGCTAGTGCACTGCGCTAATTAACGCTTTCGCTTTTAGTACATAAATCGATTCATAAACCTAAGACGGTCAAATTGTTGAATAGAATCAGCACCTATTCTTTTTCCTATCCGTGCCATTAGACAGTTGGCTGGGTGAGAGCAAATCTCAGGGTCATCTGTTGCATACCACTCAAGACCGCCGGCATTCATCATTTTCTCCATGACCTTTCGGTATTCCCAGACGTTTAATTTTGTACCTTTCAAATCCCAATGCCAATAATATTCAGTTGTAATCGTAATATAATCTTCCATGGCATCATCCATCATGGAGACGATTAGGAGATTTTTTCCGACGGAACAGCCTCTAAATTTGGGAATGACTTCGATGGCCCCTAATTCAATCAGATTATCCATTTTACCCTCAGACCATCGCTCCAGAGGATCAGGATAAAGATAGGTTGCATATCCAACAATGGTATGCAAATCCCTAGCGATAATGATTCTTCCTTCTGGAAGGTCAGCAATTCCAATCAACGCCTCGTGCTGTTGCTCAGGCTGCCGAAATGCTACGAGGTCTTGATGAAATTCATATCCAGCCAGTTGATCAGATGAAATTGGGCCTTCAATAATTATGTTTCCATGAGGAGTTTTTAGTTCTTTGGCATTGTATGTTTTTTTGTGTTCCATACTGTCACCTACTCGAGAGATGGTTGTGTATCAATTCTATTATACATAAAAACTATTAGAAAAAAGAAATTTCAAAAAGTTTTTTTGTAAGGAAATAGGGGAATAGCCATAAAATTCAAGAAAATAATATTTTTAAAATTGTGAATAGTTCTCTTTTGTACTATAATTATCTCATACTAGCAAATGAGGAGGAGATTCAGATGAAAGTGGAAGCGCTACCAGTTGTACAAGGCGAGTATAATCTTGGCAGTTATGAGGAAAAGTACGAACGGTTTGACTGGAAGGAAACAGAAAAGGAATTTTCCTGGAGTGAAACAGGGCTTGTGAATTTGGCTTATGAGGCAATTGACCGCCATGTGAAGACCTTCCGTAAGAATAAGATAGCTCTATACTACCGTGATGGTGCTAGAGATGAAAAGTACACTTTTAAGGAAATGAAGGATTTATCCAATAAGGCAGCAAATGTTTTGAAAACCTATGGTGATGTCGAAAAAGGAGACCGTGTTTTCATTTTTATGCCACGTTCTCCGGAACTTTACTTTACTGTTTTAGGTGCGATTAAGCTTGGAGCCATTGTCGGACCATTATTTGAAGCATTCATGGAGGGAGCAGTACGAGACAGGCTGCAAGACAGTGAAGCAAAAGTTCTAGTCACAACCCCCGATTTGTTAGAACGTGTCCCTGTTCAAGATTTACCTGCCTTAAAGCATATCTTTGTTATTGGGAATAATGTAGAAGAGCAAGGATCAACGATTGACTTTCTAGAGAAATTTAAGTCAGCGAGCAAAGAACTGAAGATTGAGTGGGTGGATCGCAGAGATGGCCTAATCCTGCATTATACATCTGGGTCTACTGGAAAGCCTAAAGGAGTACTGCATGTACATAATGCCATGATTCAACATTACCAAACCGCAAAATGGGTGTTAGATTTAAAAGAAGATGATGTATACTGGTGCACTGCCGATCCTGGCTGGGTGACAGGTACATCCTATGGCATCTTTGGACCTTGGTTAACAGGAACTTCAAACGTCATCGTCGGCGGCCGTTTTAGCCCTGAATCCTGGTATCAAATGATTGAAGACTTTGGAGTTACCGTATGGTATAGTGCGCCAACTGCATTCCGGATGCTAATGGGAGCAGGAGATGAACTAGTTAAGAAATTTGATTTAAGCAGTCTGCGTCATATCCTAAGTGTAGGTGAACCTTTGAATCCAGAAGTGGTGAAGTGGGGAGCAAAGGTCTTTAATAAGCGGATACATGATAACTGGTGGATGACGGAAACGGGAGCACAGCTAATTAGTAATTATCCATGTATGGCCATTAAGCCTGGCTCAATGGGGAAACCAATTCCTGGAGTGCAAGCGACAATTGTTGATAATCAAGGAAATGAACTGCCTCCATATCGAATGGGCAATCTAGCCATTAAAAAGGGCTGGCCATCGATGATGCATACCATTTGGAATAATCAAGAAAAGTATGAATCCTACTTTATGCCTGGTGATTGGTATGTTTCAGGGGACTCTGCTTATATGGATGAAGATGGATACTTCTGGTTCCAAGGCAGGGTTGATGATGTTATTATGACATCCGGAGAGCGTGTAGGTCCGTTTGAAGTAGAAAGTAAACTCGTTGAGCACCCAGCTGTTGCAGAAGCAGGGGTTATTGGTAAACCAGATCCTGTCCGCGGTGAAATTATTAAAGCGTTTGTGGCATTACGTGACGGTTTTGAAGCGTCTGAAGAACTGAAAGAAGAGATTAGACAATTTGTTAAGAAGGGTCTCGCCGCCCACGCAGCTCCTAGAGAAATTGATTTCCGTGACAAGTTACCGAAAACTAGAAGCGGTAAGATTATGAGACGAGTCTTAAAGGCATGGGAATTGAATCTGCCGACAGGCGATCTTTCTACAATGGAAGATTAAAAAAACAACCGCACCAATCATGGTGCGGTTGTTTTACTTTTCTGATTCTGTGGTACGTTTGTTTTATCTTTCTGTGCCGGTGGTGTAGTCGGAGGTATAGTCGGTGGTGGAGTGGCAGCTCCAACTTCAACCGAATTGGATGGAGCAGATACCTTGCCGGCAATATCCACAGCAATTACGTGATAGGTTCCACTTTCAGCCTTATAGGAAAGCTTTGAGCCGCTTTTTATGTTAGCAACCTTTGAACCTCCTTGATATACTCGGTAACCGACTACGTCATTGTCACCTGACTTTGACCAAGACAATGTATTCCCGGATACTGAAAGAGTAACTCCATCCGGATTTTTGCCGTTATCCACCATTTTGGCAGTAGGAACAAGTACCTTTCCCCAACGGCCCCTATTTGGAATCAATTGACTGTAATTATTGAAATTTCTTCCAACCATTCTAGTGATGAAGTCCGGGTTTAAAACCAAACCAAACTGAGCAAACTCTTTCGGTGTGGAATCCAAGGCTAAATATTTTTTACCACCTACAGTGACAAACTTTCCTTCCACTAAACTATCGTCTACTTTTGTTGGTACATTATTAACATTAAAATAATCACTTTCAATTAAACCGGCTTTTGAACAGGCTGCAGATGGCAGCATACCGGAAACAGCACAATAAGAGCGTTTAACGATTCCATTTGGCATCTGGAAAGATTCCTTTGGATCCACCAGATCCGGCTTGATGTCATAAGCGGCATTGATTAGTTCTGCCCATAAATTATTTGTACGTTGACTATAGGACATTCCGGATGTCTTTAGCGATTTAGGTGTATCGTAACCTGTCCAAATTCCAAAGGTTACATTAGGGTTGGTGGCAACAAACCAAGAATCGATATACTCATTACCAGTTCCTGTTTTACCAGCCCAGTCTGCACTAAACTTTAATTTACTTTTCACACCAGCAGCAGTCCCCATTTTAATAACATCCCGCATCATATCAAGCGTTAAGTAAGCAGTTTGCGGTTTAAAGACATCAACGGGTTTCACTTCATGCTGATAAACAATCTTGCCGTCTTTATCGACAATCTTATCAATCATATAGGCATCAATAAATTTCCCATCGTTTGCAAATGTACTAAAGGCATTTGTATTTTCCTCAATCGTTACCCCTGTTTCCATTGAACCAATCGAAGTTGCAAGATTCGTATAGTCTGGCTTTTTAAGAGAAGTAAAGCCCATCTTTTCAAGATATTTTGCCGGTTGTTGATTCACAATTTCTTTATAAAGTTTAACGGCAGGCACGTTATATGATTTAGCTAATGCATAACGGGCAGGAACAATCCCGCTATACCTTAAATCATAGTTACGCGGCCAAGGTGTGCTTCGTCCATAGGCAAGACTTAGTGCTACATCAGGCAGCGGCGTTCCAGGTGATGCTTTCCCTAACTCAATGGCCGGTCCATAAACTAGAAGCGGTTTCATGGTTGAACCGTTCTGTCTAACGGCACTTGTTGCGTGATTAAGCTGCTGTTTATCATAATTTCTCCCGGCAACAAAACTGATGATTTTACCTGTTTTGTTTTCAATCAGCTCAGCCCCGACTTCGACCGGCTCCATTACGGTTACTTCTTCCCCGGTTTCTGGATCCTTCTTTACTTCGGCTTTATCAGGTCCGTAGTATTTATAATTATCCTTAACTGTCTGCATGGCATCATAAATATTTTTGTCAATTGTTGTATAAATCTTATAGCCATTTTGGTGCAGGTCGTGATTGGCTATTGTTTTATATTTATAAAAAAGAGTGTCGTCATTTTCTAAATCCTTCTCTGTGTATCCATCTTTTTTGGCCAGCACAGCGGTAAGGGTCTCGATAGAACGTTTTTCAATTTCAAATGTAAGCCATGGGTATTTTTCAAGCGGATTAGGTATAGGCTTGATAAAATCTTTAGTAATGTCGTAGGCGGAAGCTTCAGCATATTGCTGCTGAGTAATGTATCCACCATCCAACATTCTTTTTAAAACGGTTTTCATCCTCGTAAGTCCTGGTTCAAGATTGTTTTTGACTGTACCCTCTCTGGTAAATGGTGTATAACCAAACGGACTTTGCGGAAGACCGGCAATAAAGGCTGCTTGCGGCAGTGTTAGGTCACTAGCGCTTTTTCCGAAAATTCCTTTTGCAGCTGCTTGAACACCGGCAATGTTTTGACCTGAAGAATTCCTTCCGAAGGTGGAAACATTGAGGTACGCTTCTAATATTTCTTTTTTGTTGAAGAATTTCTCTAAACGAAGCGCAAGTAGGATTTCATTGGCTTTCCTTTGAAAGGAGACTTCATTCGTTAAAATCTGATTTTTAATCAATTGCTGTGTTAAGGTGCTTCCACCTGATTGAACAGCGGAATTTGTTACTTCTTGAAAAAGAGCTCGAAAAACGGCTTTCGGTACGATCCCTTGATGCTGATAAAAGTATTGATCTTCAGTCGCTATTACAGCATTGGTTAAATCCGTAGATACTTGATCGAGTTTTACTTCTTCACGGATCAAATCAGACCTGAGCCTTCCAAGGTAAACATTATTTGCAAAATATAAGTCTGAGGTTTCGGTATAGTTATAAATATCCTTTTTCATACTGTTATATGAGCGGACGGGTTCATCTTTTACAAGTGAGGCAAAGTAGCCTGCACCAACACCTGTAGCAAAGGACCCGCCAAGAATGACAACAGTTAGTACAAGGAGAATTAAGTTCCAAACAACCTGATAGGTAATTCGTGCACCTTTTACCGTTTTTTTATGGGTAATCAAGTCTAATATGGATTTTGCCTTTTCCATCCATGCTTGCAATTTTTCATTCATTCGGGGCATCACCTCATTATAAAATCCCCTCCATTATAGCATATCGATGGTACAAAAACTGACAACCTTCTACATTTTCTGAAATTTCCAGTTCGATGTTTGACAGAGGTGTTGAAATATGGTAAAAAAAGCTATAGCATATTTTATATTTAAAGCTGTGAAGGGAATCAACTGTAGTTCTTCTATCCCTGTTTTTAAGAGAGTCAGCGGTGGTGAAAGCTGATACATATAGAAGAATGAATTACGTCCTTGAGCTTTTTCTGTGAACACGATTGTTAGTAGCGGAAAACGGTTTAAACCGTTATTTTATTTGAGTTGGAGGATTTTTTCCTCAAGCTGGGTGGTACCGCGTAGACTATACGTCCCTGCATTTTTTGCAGGGGCGTTTTTTATTTTTTTTAGGTTAATTGGAGGGATTAATATGGATTTATTACAAGATCTAACATGGAGAGGCATTATTTATCAGCAGACAGATGAAGAGGGACTAAAGGATTTATTAAGCAAGGAAAGTATTTCGCTTTATTGCGGGGTAGACCCGACTGCTAATAGCCTGCATATTGGGCACTTAGTTGCGTTTCTAACGCTGAGAAGATTTCAGCAGCATGGTCATCGACCTATCGTATTGGTCGGCGGTGCTACTGGATTAATTGGAGACCCAAGCGGTAAAAGTGAAGAGCGTAAATTGCTTACTTTGGAAACCGTTCAGGAGAATGTTGAAGGCATCAAAAAACAGCTTGCCTCTATCTTTGACTTTGATGGTGAAAATGGAGCGACTATGGTTAATAACTATGATTGGGCTGGCTCTATGGATATCGTGACGTTCTTGCGTGATATCGGTAAGCATATCGGTGTTAATTATATGCTTGCCAAGGATACGATTGCATCACGTCTTGAGACAGGGATCTCTTTTACTGAATTCACCTACACGATTTTACAGGCAATGGACTTTAATCATCTATATGACCACCATAATTGTAAATTGCAAATTGGCGGCAGTGACCAGTGGGGGAATATCACATCTGGACTGGAATTAATCCGGAAAATGCATAATGAAGAATCGAAGGCATTTGGTCTTACGATTCCACTTGTTACAAAAGCAGATGGAACCAAATTCGGTAAGACAGAAGGCGGTGCTGTCTGGCTAGATCCGGAAAAGACCACTCCGTACGAATTCTACCAGTTCTGGATTAATACAGCTGATGCAGATGTTGTTAAATACTTGAAATACTTTACTTTCCTATCTCATGAAGAAATTGAAAGCCTGGAACAAAGCGTTCAAGAAGAGCCGCATCTGCGTAAGGCGCAAAAAGCTTTAGCTGAGGAAATGACCAGCCTCATTCATGGTGAAGAATCTTTGCAGCAGGCGATTAAAATTTCTCAAGCCCTATTTAGCGGTGAAGTGAAAAACCTTTCTGCAGCAGAAATTAAGCAAGGCTTTAAAGATGTACCTTCCTATGATGCAAAAGAAGGGGAAGAGAATTTAGTTGATTTGCTTGTTGCGGCAAAGATTTCTCCTTCAAAGCGTCAGGCACGTGAGGATATTACAAATGGAGCAATAACGGTAAATGGGGAAAAGGTGACAGAGACAGCGTATATCCTTCAGGAAACAGATCGTATTGAAGGTCAATTTACGATTATCAGAAGAGGTAAAAAGAAGTACACGTTAATCAACTATTAAAGATTAGGGCTTTGGGTTTCCAGAGCCTGTTTTTTTCGGTTTTTAAGGAAAGGCCAAAACTCCCATGAGGACACTAAAGCCGGTAAGTGAGCGGAGTTGTCCGCATGAAAGCCCCATGAAGACATGAATTTTAGAAAGCGAGCACTACTTTTCCTCATAACGAACTTTTAATTTAATCGACATATAAGGTAACGAGGGACTTCCGAACTACGTCTATTATTATAAAAAGACTATCGGGGGTAATAAAGTGAAAATCTTTTTACACACATTTTTTATAATTCTCCTGTCGCTTGTAACATTTTTCGGGCTTGGTCCCGTTCTCATGGCTGATGGAGTCATGCAAGAAAGAATTTGGACCGCCGTTATTGTAATCGTCCTATATCTTGTTATCGCCTTTTGTTATCGAAAAGCATGTAGGTGGGCTGCTAAAAAATAAAAAAAACCCGCATGCCAAAATGGTATGCGGGTTTTTTTCAAAAAGATTAACGAGAGTAGAACTCAACGATAAGTGCTTCGTTAATTTCAGCTGGAAGTTCTGAACGCTCTGGTAAACGAGAGAAAGTTCCTTCTAGCTTGTCAGCATCGAAAGTTAAGAAATCAGGTACAAAGTTATTAACTTCGACTGCTTCTTTGACAACATCAAGGTTACGTGATTTTTCACGAACGCTGATAGTTTGTCCTGGTGTTACACGGTATGATGGAATATCAACGCGAGAACCATTAACTTGGATATGACCGTGGTTTACTAATTGGCGAGCAGCACGACGAGTGCGAGCAAGACCTAAACGGTAAACAACGTTATCAAGACGTGATTCAAGTAGAACCATGAAGTTTTCACCGTGGATACCAGATAATTTGCCAGCTCTTTCGAAAAGTGTACGGAATTGGCGCTCATTTACACCATACATATGACGAAGCTTTTGCTTCTCTTGTAATTGTAATCCGTATTCAGAAAGCTTTTTGCGTTGGTTTGGACCATGTTGTCCAGGAGCGTAAGGACGCTTTTCTAATTCTTTACCTGTGCCGCTTAGAGAGATTCCAAGACGACGGGATAGTTTCCAGCTTGGGCCGGTATAACGAGCCATGAATGACTCCTCCTTAGTGTTTTTATTTGGGTAAAATAAAAACCGTTATGAGACTCTTTACAAGACATTTTGTTTTCATGCACCTTCGCCCTAGCAGCTGAGGGTTACAAGATACACCATCAAAAATTGTTTGAGGAACAAAATGAGACCGATAAAGTAAACTCAATAGGCTGCATATATTTTACACAAAGAATATTATATGATTTTTATACATGGTAAGTCAAGTATATTTTTAATATGACTGAAGTCACTAGGAAAAGTTCTTAAAAATTTAATAATTTATCAAAAAAAATTATTCCAATATCATCCTTAAATTAACTATAATTAGGATGCGATGTATTTATTTGGGATTTTATAATAAGATTAGTTGGTTTTCTCTAAAAGGGGATTTACTATTGGAAGTAGAAAAGTATAAAGAGTTATTTCAATTATCTGAAAAGTTACACTCAACCTTGAATGTGGACACCTTATTAGGAGAATTATTCGTCACGCTAAAAGAAATATATCCTAATTATTCCTACCACTTACTTTTATCACAAGACACCTATAATCATAGTGACCTGCCAATTATTGACTTAGAATATGATAGTGAAAATATGACGGTCATTAATGCCTATGAGTCTGGTGAAATCCAATTTGAGAGCTCAGATGTGACTAAGCATGCTGCTCTCTATGCCCCATTAAAAGGTAAGTCGGGGATTTATGGTGTTATGCAAGTCATTGCACCGGAAGTAACGGAATTTCCAGCCGGTGAAGTAGAGTTTATCAGGTTATTATCAACAAGTGCTGGCAGTGCCTTGGAAAATGCTAAACTACATCAGCAATCGCAAAGAGCTATTTCTGATCTGCAATTGATCAATAAAACTTCACATCAATTGAATTCAAATCAGCCTTTAGTAGATACCATGATCTATATGTCTGAACAAATTAAGAGCTCTTTTGAGGCCGAAGAGGTTGGCTTTTTCCTGTTTACCAAGGACCAACTAGATGCGAAAGTTCTCTCTGGTTCGACACCTTTCTTTTTCACACAACAGTCTCGAATCTACATTGACTACATAAAGAGAAAATTTCAACAGAATAACGAACCATTATTTATTGGAGATTTGAATCTTCCCCTAAATTTCCATTTGCCGTTTCATTCTGTAATGGCTGTTCCCGTTGTAGTTAATAAGAAGATGAAAGGCTTCTCCATTATTATGCATCAAGATCCCTACTTCTTCCCGTTTGAGGCGTTTAAGCTGCTTCAATCTTTGGTTCACCATTCTTCTTTAGCCTTAACCAATGCTCTTTTAAGAGATGAACTTGAAAAACTGGTGATCACGGACCACCTTACAAAGCTTCATTCCAGAAAGTTCTTGGATGAAAAAATACAGCAATCCATGAATAAAGATGAAGAAGGAACCTTTATTCTGATTGATATTGATAATTTTAAAGAAATAAATGATACCTACGGCCATCAAATTGGAGATATGATACTTATCCAAGTGGCGAATCTAATTAAAGGAAGTATTCGAGAAAGTGATATTGGTGCCCGCTGGGGCGGAGAAGAGCTTGCTATTTATCTGCCCCGGGTTTCATTAGAATCTGGTGTTGCCATTTCACAAAGGATTCTTAATAAGGTATCAGAACGATCAGAACCGCATATTACAGTATCCTGTGGTGTTTCCTTTTGGAAAAAAGACCACCAAGATACCTATCAAAATTTATTTAAAAGAGCAGATGAAGCGTTATATCGGGCAAAAGAAACTGGTAAGAACAAAGTTGTCATCGAAGGCAATCCCAGCATGGTAGGTTAGCCCGTTTATTCGATAAAAAGAGCACAGAATGAAATCTGTGCTCTTCTTAATTCAAACTACCCTTTAAGTTTGGGTTGTACTTAAATATGCTCCATTAAGACAGCTGCCAACTCTTCAAGCTTTTGCTGATCAAGCTCATCAAAGCGGTTCACTTCCGGAGAATCGATGTCCAAAACTCCAAATAATTCACCATCTTTTAAGAGTGGAATTACAATTTCGGATCGTGAAGCTGCATCACAGGCGATATGGCCTGGGAATTGGTGAACGTCTTCCACTCGGACCGTTTCCTTTTTCAAAGCAGAAGTTCCGCAAACGCCCTTACCGACTTGAATCCTTACACAAGCAGGCAGACCTTGAAAAGGACCAAGGACAAGTTCTCCATTTGTATCCATTAAATAAAAACCAACCCAGTTAATGCGGTTGAGAAATTGGTTTAATAGAGCAGAGGTATTGCTGAGATTAGCCATTTGATTTTTCTCATCATGAAGCAATGCCTGCAATTGTTTTTTGACAAGCTCATAATTTTCTTCACGATTTCCTGTATACATTTCGACGTTAAACAAGTAATTTCACCTTTTTCTCTTATGAGTTATTTATTATTTTATCAAAAATAGCGGAATTGAGCAGACTTTGTCGATAATTTCATAAAGGATTCAGTCATGATTATACAGAAATCCTTATGTAAGGGATACCTAAGGAGGAGAATACATGAAGAAAAATGCAAAGGAAGCAATTGTTAATGCGGCCATATCGTTGTTCAATTCAAATGGGTATTCAGGAACGTCTGTAAGGGATATTGCAAACTTAGCAAAAGTAAACACGGCCACTATTGCCTACTATTTTAATAATAAACCAGGACTCTTAGAATACTGCTTTCTGCATTTTTTTGAACAATATATCAATAAGATAGAAGAAGCGTATCTCTCCATCGATCGTGGTGCAAAAGAATGTTTAAAGAGGATTGTCGCAGATTTACTTCATTATCAATGTGAAAATAGTCAGCTTGCCAGTTTTGTCTATCGGGAAATGTCGATGGATTCACAAGTGGTAAGAGAGATTATGTCCACCTATTCCTTGAAAGAAAAATATTATTTACAGAAGATATTTGAAAGAGGTTTTGAATGGCAGGAATTTCGTCCGCATTCCATACCATATTTAATTATCCAATTAAAGAGTTTGTTAATGATGCCATTTATGAATACACAATATATGAGAGAAGTTTTATACATTTTCCCCAATGAGCCATTTTTTGAGCAAAAGTATTTAAAAGATCTACACGCTTGGATCGATAAAACCCTATGTTTTGAAGGGCCAATTATGAAAGGGGTAGTTATAAAATAGCGGTTATCGCTATTTTTTTTATTCTATTTTACAAAAAAATTGAAATTAATAGT
Source organism: Bacillus sp. AFS037270 (assembly GCF_002585305.1). The sequence goes on from NZ_NUNF01000098.1 coordinate 27,656, forward strand.
CAAAAAATGTCGTTAACATGGTATCATTATAGCATTGAATGGGAACATAAATAAATTTATTAATTATAGATGAATTCGAATCAATGTTGTTTGAAATAGGAGGCTTACTTGTGAAGTATTTCATTGGTTTTTTCATCCTGATACTAGCCTTGTTTGTATGGGGATATTTAATAAAGAAAAAGTACTTTAGAGAAATGGATCGACTTGAAGCATGGAAAATAGATTTATTTAATCGACCGATACTGGATGAAATGTCTAAAGTAAAGCAGTTAAATATGACTGGCCAAACAGAGGAGCTGTTTGAACGTTGGCGGAACCAATGGGATGATGTTGTTACTGTAAGGCTCCCTGATTTAGAAGAAATGCTTTTTGATGCGGAAGAATATATTGACCGGTACCGCTTTAGAAAGGCAAAAGAGGTACAACAAGCAATTGATACCAAATTGCAGGAAACTGAAACTGAAATAAAGAATATATTAGATGAGTTACACGAGCTGGTTGGCAGTGAGGAAAAAAACCGAGTAGAAATAGAGGAGTTAAAAGAGAAATATCGTGAAGCAAAAAAAATGCTGCTTGCTCACCGACATAGCTTTGGCAATGCAGAAAAACACTTAGAATTGCGCTTAAACGAAGCTGCGCAACATTTTCAAGTATTTGATGAGAAAACGAGTCTAGGAAATTATTTAGAAGCTCGCGAAGTCGTTTTACTGATACATAGTCAGCTTGGCACGATCAAACACCATATGAATATAATTCCGCAGATGTTAATAGAATGTCAATCATTGCTCCCAAATCTGTTATCTGATTGTTTAGAGGGACACCGTGAAATGATTGGTCAAGATTACTATTTAGATCACATTAACGTTGAGCAAGAAATTAAACGTTTGGAAGAAAAGCTTGCTGGAATTTTAATGTTGATTGAATCAGCTGAAATCGATCAAGCAGAGGAAGGGGTCAAAGAAATAAAGGATCGAGTTGATGTCCTCTTTGATCTTTTGGAACAAGAAGTTCACGCTAAACATTTTGTGATTAAGAACGAAAAAGCAGCTTATGAGCTTTTAGCTTCTGCTCAAAAAGAGAATAAGGAGCTATCAAATGAGGTGTTTGCGGTTCAACAAAGCTATCAATTATCTGATAGTGATTTTGAAACACAGAGGCAGCTTGAAAAAGAGTTATCCACTGTCTATAAGCACTATGAAATATTAGTTGAAAAATTGAAGATGAACGACACAGCACAAACGGCACTTAGCAATGAACTGAATTCAATTAAAGAACAGCTGGATCTCATTCGTGAAGGACAGCAGGCCTTTGCCTTAAAACTTCAAGCGTTACGTAAAGATGAAATCGAAGCGCGGGAAAAAGTGAAAGAATTAACAAAAAAAGTGGGCGAAACAATCCGGATTGTGAAGAAAAACAATGTTCCTGGTTTGCCTTCAGATTACCAATTTCTATTCGAAGATACAAACGAAAGCATCCAAAACGTTCGTTACCAGCTTGAAGAAAAGCCGCTTAATGTCTCGGCTCTTAATCAATACCTAGAAGTTGCTGTGTTAACAGTTGATAAGCTTGTGACAACTACTTATGAGTTAATTGAAAATGTTACATTAGCCGAAAAAGCAATTCAGTATGGAAATCGTTATCGCAGCCAGTACCCATCAATTGCAAAAGGTTTAGCAGATGCGGAAGATGCTTTTAGGCATTATGATTATCAGGAAGCATTAGAGCAGGTCGCAGCTTCACTTGAAGGAATTGATCCACAGGCATTAAAGAAAATAAAAGCAGCAACTGTAACGGAATAGGTTTGAGAGGAAACCGATTCAGCCATAAGGCTTGAATCGGTTTTTTCTTTTTCAAATGAACCTAAATATGATAAGATTTATTTTTGTTAAGTGTCTGGGCGGGGAGGAGACCACAACATGATTTATTTTGATAATAGTGCAACAACTAAACCATATAAAGAAGTTTTAGAGTCCTTTTTGACGGTTTCAAGTGAATATTTTGGCAATCCTTCCTCATTGCATAGTATAGGAGGACAGGCAGAGAGACTGCTGACACAGGCTAGGGACCAGGTAGCAAAGCTGCTAAAGGTAAGGCCGGCTGAAATATATTTTACCTCAGGAGGTACAGAGAGTAATAATATGGCCATTAAAGGGGCTGCTCAATTGCACCGAAATAAAGGGCGGCATATCATTACTTCAAGTGTCGAACATGCATCTGTTTTGGCAGTAATGGAGCAGCTTTCCGGGGAAGGGTTTGACATTACGTACTTGCCAGTAGACCAAAATGGAAGAGTCTCTGTTGATGATCTAGATAAAGCGATTCGGAAAGATACCATATTAATATCCATCATGCAGGTTAATAATGAAGTTGGGACCATACAGCCGATTGCCGAAATTGGGGAACTGTTGAAAAAACATCCCAACATTTTATTTCACGTCGATTCTGTTCAGGCGGTTGGAAAAGATCCGTTGTCCTTGTACAAAAACAGGGTTGATTTTTGTTCGTTATCAGCTCATAAATTCCACGGCTTAAAAGGGACGGGTGTATTGTTTGTTCGAGAAGGAGCAAGACTTGCACCCTTATTATCTGGCGGCAATCAAGAGCGCAAGATGCGCAGTGGTACGGAAAATGTGGCGGGATTCGTTGCGCTGGCAAAGGCCTTAAGAATCACAATGGGTAAAAGTGAGCTTGGAATCACGAACATGAAAAGAATCCAGTCCAGTCTGCGGAAAGAATTAAATGAAATAGAAGGTGTGAATATCCATACACCGCTCGAAGGGGCCGCACCCAATATATTAAATTTCTCACTAGAAGGAATAAAATCGGAAGTATTTATCCATGCATTAGAACAGGAAGGTGTGTTCGTTTCCACGACAAGTGCCTGTTCGTCAAAGAAGAAATCACCGAGCAAAACACTGCTTGCAATGGGGATTGCGGAAAAATTAGCGGATAGTTCGATTCGAATCAGTCTCACTTTTGATAATACAGAAGAAGAGGCAAGAGCAGCCATTACTGCGATTAAAAAGTGTGCAAACCAATTACGAAAGGTTATGAAATAAATGAATTATGACCGTATTTTAATACGTTATGGTGAAATATCCACAAAGGGACGAAATCGCCATAAGTTTGTTGAGAAGCTTAGAAAAAGCGTGAAAATTGCCCTGGTACCTTTTCCAAATATTAAAATAGAGGCCAGCCGGGATCGGATGTATGTTTTATTAAATGGGGAAAGCGGAATAGAAATTATCGGAAAACTAAAACATATATTTGGGATTCAATCCTTTAGTCCGGCGATTAAGGTGGAAAGGAATGTTGAGGCTCTTAAAAACTCGGCATTGGATTTCGTAAGGTCACATTATAAGGAAGGGCAGACCTTTAAAGTTACCCCAAAACGTTCAGATAAAACATTCGAGTTAAATACAGATGGGATCAACCGAACCATTGGCGGCTATTTACTTCAGAATATCCCTGGACTTCGTGTAGATGTAAAGAATCCGGATATCAATTTACGAATTGAAGTCAGAGAAAACGCGATTTATTTATCGTGTGAAACGATTCCAGGTGCTGGCGGAATGCCGAGCGGCTCGAACGGAAGAGCAATGCTCATGTTGTCTGGAGGAATCGATAGCCCTGTTGCCGGTTACCTGGCAATGAAACGAGGATTAGAAATTGAAGCGATTCATTTTCATAGCCCTCCATTTACAAGTGAACGTTCGAAAGAAAAGGTAGTAGACCTTACTAAGAAGCTGGCCGAAATTTATGGAAGTAATATTAAGCTTCATATAGTCCCTTTTACCAGCGTTCAACAGGCTGTTCGCGAACAAATCCCTGAAAATTATTCAATGACTTCAACCAGAAGAATGATGCTTCGAATTGCCGATGAAATTCGGATTAAACAGGAGGGGCTAGCGATTATTACGGGTGAGAGCCTTGGTCAGGTAGCGAGCCAAACCTTAGAAAGTATGTTTACGATTAATGAGGTGACGAACACCCCCATTCTCCGTCCATTGATTATGATGGACAAAACCGATATAATCAAAATCGCGCATGAAATAGATACTCTCGAAATATCGAATAGGCCTTTTGAGGACTGCTGCACAATCTTTGTTCCTGCCTCTCCTAAAACAAAGCCGCGTCGGGAGAAAGTCCAGCATTATGAAAGCTATTTTGATTTTACCCCTCTAATTAATGAGGCAGTCCAACAGGTTGAAACTCTTGTCATTCAACCTGAAGAGCAAAACTCAGAATTTAATTCATTATTTTAATAAACAAAATATTAAATTTTTGTGAATAATTACCAATTGGATTATAGAATGAACTTTAGAGTTTCTACACATTCTATACTCACAAGGAGGTGATATCACATGGCAAGCAACAACTCAAACAACTTATTAGTTCCTGGTGTTGAACAAGCTCTTGATCAAATGAAATATGAAATTGCTCAAGAATTTGGTGTAAATCTTGGTGCTGACACTACTTCACGTGCTAACGGTTCTGTTGGTGGTGAAATCACTAAGCGTCTAGTTTCTATGGCTGAACAACAATTAGGCGGCGGATTTTCTCGTTAATCAAATTGAATAAGATGGCTACAGAGAGTGTGGAGGTTTACCTCCCACTCTCTTTCATTTTCATTAAACTGGAATAAATTGCGCAAACAAAAAGGTCTTTTAATTTATTATTTAAGATGTATAATAAAGAGTATTTCGAAATTAGAAACATTAAGGGGATCGGAAGACAGATGAAAAAAACAAATACAAAGATGGGAGCGGTCCATGCCGGCTTTTCTTATTTTCTTTGGGGATTACTGCCGATTTATTGGAAATTTTTAGAACAAGTAAATGCAACGGAAATCCTTGCAAACCGAATTTTTTGGTCGTTTATTTTTATGTTGCTTGTTCTAGTCATAACAAATAAATGGAGTTTATTTGTTTATACCTTAAAAGGTTTCACGGAGAATAAAAAACAGATGTATGCCCTGACCATTGCCTCGTTATTAATAAGCGTTAATTGGTTTGTCTATATTTGGGCGGTGAATAGCGGCCATATGATTGAGGCAAGTCTAGGCTACTATATTAATCCGCTTATTAGTATCTTACTTGGCATGATTGTCCTTAATGAAAAATTAACGGTTGTGCAACTTGTATCTTTTATCCTGGCTGTAATTGGAGTAGTCATTATAACTATTTCACATGGTGTATTTCCATGGATTGCAATAACTCTTGCTTTATCCTTTGGTTTGTATGGGCTTGCTAAAAAGATGATTAATGTGGAATCGTCGGTTGGTTTGACGTTAGAAACTATGGTGCTTGCACCAATTGCTGCTATTTATATGATTTACTTATTCCTAAATCGATCTAATTCTTTATTTACCGCCGGTTGGGGAACGGATTTATTATTGATAGGTGCAGGTGCAGCTACTGCGATACCACTGCTTTATTTTGCAAAAGGAGCTCAAAAGATACCACTTTCTTTACTGGGCTTCCTGCAATATATTTCACCAACGTTAACACTAATTTTAGGTGTTTTTGTCTATGATGAGCATTTTTCTAAAATACAATTGCTATCCTTTATGTTTATTTGGGCTGCTGTAGCCATTTATTCACTTTCAAAAACAAAATGGTTTACTCATAGAAAAGTTAAGCTTTCAAACGAAAACAGAGCTGCACTTTAACTAAGAAAAGCACTAGCGCCTTGGTCAGCCCCGA
>NZ_NUNF01000099.1 GCF_002585305.1 Bacillus sp. AFS037270
GAAGTGGAAAAAGAAATAGTATTGCCAAATATCTACTTTCTGTAGGACCCTATAAGGAAAAGAATAAAGCCCCTGAAAAGGATGGTATCAAAGACAGTGAGAAAAATGAAGAAAAATAATGAAGAAGAAATTGTCTACTCTAAAATTACAGGTGAAAGAAGACCACCTAGCATATGTACTACAATAAGAGAACCGAACTTAGAATTGATGGCTAAAGCCATAATTGATTTGTACTATAAGACAAAGAACGAAGGGGATTCTGATGAACAAAGAAAATGATCATGTGAAAAAGCCAGAATTTCAGGAGACAATTTATATTAAACGACTCGGTACTGTGACTTCTCAAGGGAAATTTAACAATAAAGCGTATGTTCAAAAGCAAGTATTTTACTGGCAATGTGAATGAATAGATTTATTAATTGCAGAATATAAATTATAAGATATACAGAATTTTAACTGTTGTAAAAACCCATTTTGTAAACTATAATAAATGTAATAAATTTCATACTAAAAGTGAGTGTAATAAACGTTAATATAACAATATTCTTAATCAAGATTTAGAAGATGTGCAGCGCGTATATCATAACGTTGATCTTGGTGAATAATGAAGGAAAGCAGGCCATTTTGGTTCTGCTTTTTTTCTTATCTAAAGAATACCGTCCGGAAGACTCCCCATAATTTTCTACCTTGGAGCATAAATAATAAGCCGTCTATTCGCTTTAATCTGATAAAGTGTGTTATTATTTTAATATTGCAAATAAGGGGAAGGATGAGTCAATTGTCATTTGAAAGTGTTAAGAAGCATTTTGAACAGTGGAACCGGGAGCAGGATGTAATGGAATTTGAAACATCCAGTGCAACAGTGGACCAAGCAGCTGAAACCATCGGTGTAAGTCCAGCACGAATTGCTAAAACATTATCCTTTCGCGGGTCGGAGGAAAAGGCAATTTTAATTGTTGCGGCGGGTGATGCAAAGATTGATAATAAGAAGTTTCGCCAATTCTTTGGTTATAAAGCTCGTATGCTGTCGCCGGATGAGGTGCTTGAGCAAACAGGCCATGCAATTGGAGGCGTTTGCCCGTTTGGGTTAAAAAATGACCTAGAGGTTTACCTGGATATTTCCATGCAGCGATTTACGACGGTCTTTCCGGCATGTGGCAGCACCAACTCCGCCATTGAGTTAACGAAGGAAGAATTATTTGAATACTCTGGTGCTAAGGAGTGGGTAGATGTCTGCAAAGGCTGGGGAGAGGACGAAGAAACGGCAAATGTTAATCAACAAATAGAGGTATAGAGGGGAGCACCCTTTTAAGTGGCTAACTAAAATGGGTGATTTATTAATAATTTGCCCTTGTGATTAATATAATTACAGTGATTTTATTTTGAATTTTACAATTACAATCATCATAGGAAGAAGGAATCAGGTGATGAAATTCAAAATATACCGCTGTAATTGCCGGAAAACTTGGTCGATCCAAACCAGAAAGTCGAAATTTAATGCCGGTTCTGTTCTTTTAAATGCTAACTGGTCTGCTGAACTGAAGCCGGAACGGAAGCGCGACCCAAAAGGATTTGTTACAACACAAGGAGATATAGGGATTATTTATAATCCTGACAATGAATTGGTTGAACAATTCATTAAGGTAGAGAAGTTAATTTATGATAAAAAGAATGTCAATTTTAATGTTGAACAAGGTACATGTTTATACTTTGCTGAAGATGGCACCTGCTATATTCTAAAAAGAATGGAAGACCGTTTAACGGTAAGTGAAAAAGTATAATATCTGTTAAAAGAGCTTGGGCAGCCAAGCTCTTTTTTTGCTATCTTTTGCCATCTTTATCTTGGCGTAACCGGTTTAACTGAAAGGGCAGGGGTGTAACTCGTTGTTACACAGCCAGCTAAGTGGCTGTGCGTTAATAATCCCAACTCAAGAGCTGCTTTTATTTTCGTATCATCCGGCCTTCTGATTACCTGAATGAGATCTGTCATCTGTAATTCTTCTAGCCTTTTAACGGTATCTGCCTCATGAAATTTCTCTATTTTTCGGATTTGTCTTTGGAGCTTGAACCCGCTAGCAGTAATTTCACCTTTTTGCTGAGTACCGACTAGTTGATTAAAATAACTTTGAAAAACATCCTTTAATTCATTCATTTCAAGCTCAATTTCTTTTTTTTGTTTATTTAGTTCGTAATACCTCTGTAACATCTCACCAGTTATCAAGGACTTATTGTTGTTAACCATGCTGCCATCCTCCTATACGAACGTATATTCTATAATATGTTGGGGAAGTCAATAATATGACCATACAAAGGCAGTCTTAAAAACAAAGTTAACACTTTAGAAACCTACTAAATGGTGACAGGCACCAAAATGGTACAAAAAGTATTTGCTTTCTTGTCGTTAGTCTGGCAAGCTTAATAATGATAAATCTTCTTTAAGAAAGAGCAAATAGGTGATTAATATGATAGAGGTAAAAACATCAAAGCTAAGTGATGGGGAATTGAACAGAGGGGTATTTGCGACTTGTGATATTGCAAAAGGAGAGTTGATACATCAAGCACCTGTTCTTCCTTATCCCAATGAGGAACACATTCATATCGAAAAAACGTTATTGGCAGATTATGCATTTGAATATGGTATAAATCACACCGCCATTCTTTTAGGCTATGGTATGCTGTTTAACCATTCCTATCAGCCCAATGCGACATATGAAATAAACTTTCCAAATCACACCTTTGATTTCTTTGCATACAAGGATATTAAAGCAGGAGAAGAGATCTTAATCAATTATAATGGTGATGTGGATGATAATGAACCACTATGGTTTGATAAAGATAAGTCAAGTGAGACGAAAGATCATTTATAATTCAAAATTAGATCGAGGTAAAAGAGCACATTCTGTGCTCTTTTCTTTTTAGCTAGCATAGTACCGAATTGGATGCAGGAGTACTCCATTATAGATGAATTAATTTACACAGTGACCTTTAGACCAACTAGTTTAAGAAAACCAAGACATCTGCCTATGCCTTTTAATTGTTTAAACATATTCTAGACTGTAACCTAAATAAAGGAGAGATGCTCGAAATGATGGGAACAGGTGGATATCCAGGAATGGATGGTTATGGCAGCATGAGTATGGGAGGATTCCCAGGTATGGGTGGTATGGGAACAGGCATGCCGGGCATGGGCGGATTTGGTGGTATGGGAACAGGCATGCCGGGCATGGGCGGATTTGGCGGTATGGGAACAGGCATGCCGGGCATGGGCGGATTTGGCGGTATGGGAACAGGCTACCCAGGCATGGGCGGATTTGGTGGAATGGGAGCAGGCTATCCGGGCATGGGCGGATTTGGAGGATACCCAGGACATGGCTGGCATGGCGGCTGGGGTGGAGGATACCCAGGACATGGCTGGCACGGCGGCTGGGGTGGAGGGTACCCAGGACATGGCGGACATGGAGGAATGAGTGGATACCCAGGACATGGCGGACATGGAGGAATGGGTGGATTCCCAGGACATGACGGACATGGAGGAATGGGTGGATACCCAGGACATGATGGACACGGTGGAATGGGTGGCTATCCAGGCCAAGGTGGAATGAGTGGAATGGGTGGAATGTAATTTCTCCCTTCATTATGAAATAACAACTCGAAATAAAAAAGTTTAAAATCGTATTAATGGAGTTCTTTAACTAGAAACTTGAATAAATCACTTCAATCAAAAAGTAAATAATTCTCAAATAAACAAAAAAGCCTTGGAATCATTCAAGGCTTTTTTTGTATTAGTGATCTTTAGGCAAATTAATCTGCCAAGAAACACCAACCTGACCATGAACCCAGCCAAACCTTTCACTAAATGGCAAATCCCATAATGGCATTAACAACCGTTAACATGCAGCAAAGGATGGTCAGAGGGATAACGAAAGAATTGCCTAACTGCCAATGATATCCCTTTTGCAATATTAGTAGCCATCGTGTAAATAAGATGCAGATTGGTGTATAATAAACCGCTACCAAGGACTGCGTCATTAGTAAGAACAACCCCCATGACACTGCAGTCTCCAATCTGAGGCAGGTTTTGTCCAAGACCTAAGCCTGGCTGCAGCGGACCACGGCGCAAAACAATCGAGTTAACAAAATCTATCGATCCAAGCACACTATCAATCGAAATGACAAAACTGTTTTTTGGGAAGGAGTGACGTGACATTTCCGGAACGATGGTGGTTGCATCCATTGGGTACTCAAGGTTTCCTAAGACCGTTAAATGATCAGGAAAGGTGTTACGGAGCAATGTTCCAACAAAGGGTCCAAGGCTGTCACCGCTTATTAAATTTGAACCAATCCCCACTACATAAATGTGCTTTGTCCCTTCTGGAATGAGTGAATACAAGGTATTGCGAATGAATAGAGGTGCAAGTCGGTCATCATATGGTATTACTTTCTCAAGAAACTTTGGTTCACTTAGATTGTTCTGTTTAACTCCCACAACTGTCACACCTCACAAAGATGGCTTTCAAAAAAATATTCTTCATTTACACGGCATAATCCTTCCTGCTAAAATAAAAATCTACTAGGTGGGAAATATTGCTATAATTATTTTAGTGAAAAAACAAGGAGGACCAATATGTTAATCCAAAAAGCTACCTTAACTGAACTTGAGCCATTAACCGAGTTATTTGATTTATACAGGATGTTTTACAAGCAAGAATCTGATTTAGAGGGGGCTAAACAATTTTTATCAGAAAGAATCAGCAAGGATGAATCTGCTGCCTTTATTGCATTGGATGGAGAAAATCCGTTGGGGTTTGTTCAACTATATCCATCGTTTTCAAGTGTAAGCATGAAGCGTTCATGGATTTTAAACGATTTGTATGTAAAAAAAGAAGCCCGGGGAAAGGGCGTTGGTGAGAACCTATTAAAAAAAGCGATTGAATTCGCAAAAGAGACAGGAGCAAAGGGTCTATTTTTAGAAACGGCTAACGATAACTACAACGCCCAAAGACTCTATGAAAAAATAGGTTTTAAAAAAGAAGAAAATTATTTCTATTATTATTCCATTTAAGTAGAAGCTTTAGAAACAACCCCAATTCCGGATAGAAAATGGGCAGGGGAACGAGCTATTTTTTAGAAAGAAGTTCATCTAAATATTTAATGGTTTCTCCATAATTACCTGAAATTCTATCCTCGCGGAGTTGATCTTTTTTAAGTTTGTCCAATGATTCTGCCAGTATTTCCTGTTCTCTTGCTTGAGGTATAATGACTACCCCATCAACATCACCCACAATGATGTCACCAGGTTGGACAGACACTCCCCCGCAGGAGATAGGTACATTGATTTCTCCACCCCCGTCTTTAGCACTAGCTGCTACAGTTGTCCCTTTGACGAAGACGGGGAATTTTATTTCCTTGATTCCATTAAGATCACGAATCGCACCATCTGCCACTAGACCGCCAATGCCAAGAGTTTTAGCCATCCCTAGGAAAAAATCACCAGCAATCGCTCGATATTCATCCCCTTTAGCATCGACTACTAAAATATTACCAGGCTTCGCTTCTCGGATAGCTTTTAAAACAGTAAGATTGTCACCAACTGGAGTTTTAACGGTTAGCGCCCTCCCTGCAATTTTATAATGATCTTCTAAGGGTTTGATAGAAGGGTGTAGGTTATTTAACCCATTCATTGCGTCAGAAATACAGGTGGTAGGTATCTCCCGAAATTTATCCACAATCTGGTCCATAAAAAAACTCCTCTTCATTTATTTTCCATAGATTATTATAGCTTGTTTTATAATAATTGGGAAATTTCAAAAAAAAGGACTTCCGTAGATAGAAGTCCTCGCTTTTATAGAATACTATTTTTCACAGTCGAGCTGTCATTCAAATCATTATCCAATATAAATGAAATAGGGATTAACATTGGAGCAATATCTCCATTTTGCTCACCATATCCTTGATTGCGTTTGTAGGAAATAAATAAATCGGTTATTTGATTAGGTCCCATATTAAAAACAGATGCATGGTCGAAGACATTTACTTTTATATCTCCAAGGCTGACGTTCATCGGTGCAAAGATCAACTGTATCCCCCCCTTAAACAATACTGTTTTTGGCAGTATTGCTATCAGTTACATCAGTATCTACGACATATGATATTGGGATGTTAACAGGAGATAAATCACCATTTTGTTCTCCAACCCCCTGGTTTCGCTTATAAGAAAGCAACTGATCAATAAATTGGTTTGGCCCAAGGTTTATATAAGAGGAATTATCCACTGTGTTGACTTTAAAGCCTAAAAAGTTAATGGCCATTGGGGCGATATTCAAGTGTATCACTCCTAATCATTAAGTTTACCTACCCTGATTTAAAAACTAGGGACAATTTATTTTTGTACTAGTTGAATCAATTGTATCATCGTCCTGTATCATATGGATTGGAACAACCGTAACGGAATCATTACCTAATTGTTGACCAAATCCTTGATTCTTTTTTCCAACAACATTAATTCCTTTAAGAAAGGATGATCCTAAATTAACAGCACTTCCGTGGTCAGGGCTATTAATTTTCATGTTGCCAATATTGACATTTGATGGGATAAAAATCAAGTTTTAATCCTCCTTTCATAATAAACCCAATAGACTGTATTAATTAATATATTCAATGAAAAGGATGATAAGAACATTACCTTTAGAACCAAAAAAAGAAAGTGGGTCTGCCACTTTCGAAAGAAGGAAAACTTTTATGGGTTAGTACATCATATGTTGGTGCTTGTACATGCATGTAGTGAACATGTCCAATTTTAAAAAAATTTTTCAAAAATAGGCCTTAACAAATTTTTTGGATAAGCTCAATCGAGTTATTCTTAGGAGAATTCACTAAGGATGAAACCTCATAAGTGTCCATTAAATTTTCATCAAATGGAATCAGCAGAGGTTTCAAGCTATTCGAATCGGTAATGTCTGGGTTGAGCCAGGTAGGCTCATCTTGCCGATTTAAAATGACTGGCATCCGATCATGAATATCTTTCATTAATTCATTGGGCCCCGTTGTAATGACAGAACAGGAATAGAGTACTTTTCCGTCCGGAGCCTTATAACCTTCCCAAAGCCCAGCCATGGCAAATAATTCATTGGACTTTAATGTAATCCGCATCGGAGTCTTCGTTTTATCACTATGCCGTTTCCATTCATAAAAGCTGTCGGCGATCACTAAACAGCGTTTTTTCTTAAAGGCATTACGGAAACTCGGTTTCTCGGTAAGCGTTTCCGCTCTAGCATTAATCATTTTATTGCCAATCGAAGGATCATTCGCCCAAGGAGGAACAAGACCCCATTTTAAAAAGCCCATCCGGTTTGACGATCCATCATTGATGACGGCCAGAACCAACTGAGAGGGGGCAATATTATAACTTGGAGCAAACAACTCCCCGTTAAGGAAGGATTGGATATCAAAACGATCGATGATCTCTTCAATCGTTGCAGTTAATGTGAAACGGCCGCACATCATTTTCACCTCGAGAATTATGTTACATTTATTGTATCAATTGCTAGATAGGAATACAAAAGTTAACTAGACCCAAGATTTTTCATTCGGTCCAATAGTAGTCCATCAGTCTGAGGGTTTTCACCGCACACAAAGTCTGTCATATAGTAGGAGAGGTACTCTCCGTAATGATTGTCTGTTTTTACTAAAAGATCGTCCACATAATAGACTCCATTCTCGATTGCATCATTAAGCAAAACGGCAAAGGCAGCGTATAAGCCGCAGGCAGCCTGGAAGTAGGTGGCGTTTGTTTTTAATTGTTCATAAGCAAAATCATTGGCTACCACATTATACATATATCTTTCTTTATCCGGATACACGAGGAGCACCCCCACTAGGTCCTCTCCACCAAGGGGGGACTCAAGGGGGTCGAGAACCTTCCTATCCAATTTCCAGATTTTATCGGGATGATTCAAATTATTTCGGATTAGATTGGTTGTATGATCATTTACTTTATAGAAGTAACCACCCTCTAGATCAAACAGTCTGCACAAAGTATAACAGTCTTCGTGCGGCATTAAACAGCCATGAAACTTCTTGTCCCCTAAAGTCACTTTGAATTCCAAGTCAAACGTATGTTCATAAAGGAAAAGGGGAGTCTTATGTTTCATATACATCGGATAACTTTGTGTGGCTAGCTTAAGGAAACATTCAGGGGACCAGGTAGTATAAATTACATTGGTTTTACCGGCTGTCTTATTTTTAAAGAAGGAGGTATCGTTTTCGACTATAAAGCAGGCAAGAGGCTGCTCATTTGGATGTTTATTCATCAGTTCGACCGCCATCCATTGAACAACCCCAGGATTCATTCCAGAACAAACAATCGCTTTTAAGTTGCAATAATCATCCTTATATTTTTCAAAAAAACGAAGTCGTTCAATCAGTGGAAAACCCTTGTTGTCAAATGGATGGTCATCCAAATAGATATTTTCCAATGCGCTATTAATATAATTTACTCCCAGCTGGTTGCAGCAGTCTAGCATTTCAATTGTATCTGCTAATGAAACATCTATGACGATAGATGTATGTGACCTTTTTAAAAAATTCCTAAGTATAATAGTATCCATTAAATCTACTTGATGGATTCTTAATTGTTGTAAGAGATCGGGGCATATGCTCTTATAATAATCTAGTGGTCTTTGTTTGTTGTCAATTAAATCGATGGTGCTGTGGTAAATCTTTTGATGAATAGGATCGTGCTGATTTGTGCTTGCTTTATTTAAGAGTGTGAGCAGGGACCTTGCCAGTCCGCCTGCACTTCCCAAAATGGTTATTACAAGCTTGCTTTCGTGCATGTCATCACCTCGTTTTTTTGAATTCTTAATAGAATATGCAAAAAATAGGAGGGCGGTTGGACAACCATAACGAAAAATTAAAAAAGAGACCTTTACTAAAGAAAGGTCTCCCAACAGTCATTATCTTCTTGCAAAATCAACAAAGCGAAATTTATCGGGACGGTGTCTTGATTCTGTATACTGAAACAGAGTGGCATCATCTAAATAGACATAGTTCTTTATTACAACTACATTATAAAAACCTTCGAGATCCAGCAGTAAGCGGTCTTCAGGGGTTGGTTCCTCTACGACTATTTCCTTTTTTGCAAAGCTGATTGCCAAATTCAATTGGTTTTCAATGTATTCATAAATGGAATCAGCACAAATTTCCTCGGTTAGCGAAGGGACAAAGCTTTCGATTAAATAATCTTTATCTAAAATAATTTTTTCTCCGCCCATTTCCCTCGTCCGGACTACCTTCCAAACAAGGTCTTTGCTTCCCAACTGTAGCTGCTGACGGATGAAGCCATCGGGCTTAATTAATTCTAGCTCATTCACAATGGTATTTGGTTTCTTGCCCATTTTACTTGCGAGTTCCTTAAAGCTTACTAATCCGCTGACGGGAAAATCAAATTTACTGATGTCGATAACAATGGATCCTTTTCCTCTAACCTTTTGAATATAGCCATTTTGTGAGAGCAAGTTTAATGCTTTTCTGATTGTTTCCCTCGATGTGTCGTATTGGTCTTTTAACTCGTTTTCAGAGGGAAGCAGTGTCTGCGGAGCTAGTCCTCCATTCTTGATTTGCTCAACAATGCTATTATAGATGGTTAAGTACTTGTTTGTCATAACGACATCTCCGATCATTTTTTCAGGTGGTAAACGATAGACTCGTAAGGACGCAGCACCATTTCCCTTCTTGGTTGTGCGGGGGAGTCCTTATAGTTAGAGATTAACATTTCACAATGTTTGTCATCAAGGTTTAATTGAGAAGGGAGGGTCATCCTCTTTTCTCTGCCGTAAAAATTATTGATGACCAGTAATTTTTCGGAAGCTCTGTTTCTAATAAAAGCAAAGATTTCTGGGTCTTGACCTAAAATTAATTCGAAATCACCATCGGTAATGACATCAAACTCTTTGCGTAATTTAATCAGCTTTTGATAATGATAGAAGATGGAATTCGATTCCTCGACTGCCTTCACAGCATTGATCTCTTTATAATTTGCCGCAGTGTTAATCCATGGTGTACCAGTGGTAAACCCACCATTCTCACTATCATTCCATTGAACCGGGGTTCTGGAATTGTCACGAGATTTTTGCTTCAAGATATCAAGGATTTCTTGCTCTTCAAGGCCTCTAGTTTTCAAAATTTGAAACATATTTAATGACTCGACATCACGATATTCATCGATTGCGTTAAAGTTTGGATTAGTCATTCCAAATTCTTCGCCTTGATAAATATATGGTGTGCCCTGCATCATGTGAAGGGTTGTCGCCAACATCTTTGCAGATTCGCTGTGATACTCCTGGTCATCTCCAAACCTAGATACGACACGCGGCTGGTCATGGTTACACCAGAAGAGGGCATTCCATCCGCCGCCTTTGTTCATTTCAATTTGCCAGTTGGATAGGATATCTTTCAAAGCTTGAAAATCAAAATCTGCTTTTGTCCATTTGTCGCCATTAGGATAATCGACTTTCAGGTGATGGAAACTAAAGGTCATATTTAATTCTTCTTGGTCTGTATTCGTATAACGAATACAATTATCAATCGAAGTTGAGGACATTTCGCCAACGGTCATGATATCGTATTTTGAAAACACTTGTTGATTTATTTCATGTAAAAACTCATGGATTCTTGGACCATCTGTATAAAATTTTCGTCCATCGCTGTCATCTTGAGGAAAGTGCTGATCTTTAGAAATTAAATTGATGACATCCAAACGGAAGCCGTCAACGCCTTTCTTTAACCAAAAGTGCATCATCTCATATAGGGCTGAACGTAATTTTTCGTTTTCCCAGTTTAAGTCCGCTTGAGTGACATCGAATAAATGAAGGTAATATTGTTCGGTTGTCTCATCATATTCCCACGCAGATCCGCCGAATTTAGATTCCCAGTTGGTAGGGGGTTCGCCGTTTTTGCCATCTTTCCAGATGTAGAAGTCTCTGTACGGATTATCTTTTGAAGACTTGGCTTGTTTAAACCATTCATGCTCCGTGGATGTATGGTTTATGACAATGTCCATAATGATTTTGATATCACGTTTATGGGCTTCCTCAAGGAGTAAATCAAAATCTTCCATTGTCCCGTATTCTTCATGAATGGAGTAGTAATCACTGATATCATAACCATTATCACGCTGTGGAGACTTATAGATTGGTGTCAGCCAAAGTACGTCCACACCGAGTTCTTTTAAATAGTCCAATTTTTCAATAATTCCCTGGATATCTCCAGTACCATTTCCTGTTGTATCATTAAAACTCTTTGGATAGATTTGATAAACGACTGCTTTTTTCCACCATACTGTTGACATGTAAATACACCTACCTAATTTATTAATTAATCTAATGTGGAAAAGGAGGGAGATGGTCTCCCTCCTAGATGGAGTGCTAATTATTTGCTTAGTCTAGTCTTATTCAAGCGTGTTTTTGAGAAGATTGTAGTTAAGATGAATGGAACTACAATCGCAATCACCATACATACTGCGAACATTGCCATATGTTTTGCCTGGATAGAAAGAATACCAGGGAGACCTCCGACACCGATGGAGTTAGCCATTACACCACTTGCAACAGATACAACACCTGCAATCATCGAACCGATCATCGCAGCTAAGAATGGGAAGCCATATTTAAGGTTAATACCGAACATTGCAGGCTCTGTTACACCTAGATAACAAGAGATTGTTGCTGGGATTGAAACTTGCTTTTCTTCTTCGTTTTTACGGTTAATAAAGATCATCGCAAGAACGGCTGAACCTTGAGCAATATTTGATAAGGCGATCATTGGCCATAGATTTGTGCCGCCAAACTGACTTACTAATTGAAGGTCAATCGCGTTTGTCATGTGGTGTAAACCAGTGATAACAAGTGGAGCGTAAGCAAATCCAAATACTGCCGCAAACAACCAGCCAAATGATGAAGTTAAGCTAGAATAAACAACGTGAGAGATGCCAGCGCCGATTTGCCAGCCAATAGGACCTAAGATTGTGTGTGCAATTAATACAGTTGGAACTAAGGCAAAGAACGGTACAACAATCATGGAGACTGAGTTTGGAACGATTTTACGTAATCTTGTTTCAAAGAATCCTAATACTAATCCAGCTAAAATAGCGGGAATAACCTGTGCTTGATAACCAATCATTTCAATTTTTGCAAAACCAAAATCCCAAGTTGGAATTTCCTTTGCACCTGCAACCGCGTAAGCATTTAATAATTGCGGTGATACTAGGGTAATACCAAGAACAATACCAAGAATTTGAGACGCGCCCATTTTCTTAGCAACCGACCAGGTGATTCCGACTGGCAGGAAGTGGAATATCGCTTCGCCAATCAGCCAAAGGAACGCGTGAACACCGGCCCAGAACTGAGACACTTCAATAATCGTCTTTGTTCCATTGTCTAATAGTTTAATGTCACCGATAATATTTCGAAAACCAAGGATTAAACCGCCGACTACTAGGGCCGGGATTAATGGTGTAAAGATTTCAGCTAGATGTCCCATCATCCGCTGGATCCAGTTCTGATTTTGCTTGGCTGCTTTTTTTGCTTCTTCCTTAGACGTTCCATCGACGCCAGCAATTTTTACAAATTCGTTATAGAAGCTAGGTACTTCGTTCCCAATGATAACCTGAAATTGTCCAGCTTGGGTAAATGTACCTTTAACAAGTTTGATGGACTCAATTTCTTTGACGTTTGCTTTACTAGGATCATTTAAAACAAACCGCATTCTAGTAACACAGTGGGTTACGGCTGCAATGTTTTCTTTACCGCCGATGTGTTGTAGTAGTTCTTTCGAAGGATCTGTATACTTCGTCATTTGTCTTTCCCCCTAATGAAATGGTTTAATGACCATTTACTTTCTATTAAAATTAAAACCCATATAAAGCAGGCAATGTGTACGATTTCATAATTCATTATTGCTTGTATATACAAGTTTTGTTTACGGTTTCATTCTAACTTGTATATACATGTCTGTCAACAAATAAATTTTAAGTTTTTTAAAATAGTTTTCCAGCTGTCAAAATCACTAAATTCACTATTATTATGGGATTTATTATATCTAGACATGCTTTAATGTCCTTATTGGATATAATGGGCAAGAAAGAAGGAAGGCTAATTTATTATTTTGGGATAAGTCTTTCGAATTACTTTTCTACTTTACAGTAATAAATTATTGATAGAAGATTCCGAAAATGGTAAAATGAACTTGTTTAAATTCTTCTGAGTTTAGACCTCCTAATTGTGAGAGCTTAGCCTAGACCACTAAGTTCTCTGTTTGAACCTTTGAATCTATTCAAAGGTTCCTTTTTTTGCTTATTGGCATTTCTAGCGGAGAATTTGATAATATAAGTTTAAATAATGTCCTTTTAAAAAAGTGAGGGAACATAAAATTGGAATTTTTGACGTTTGATCAGTGGGATGATCGTTTATGGGACAGGGTCAGGCCCATTTATGATCAGGCATTTGCTGATAAAGGGGCAAAGCCTGAAAAGATTATCCGCAATATGTTTCGAAAACAGCTTTGTTTTTTACATATCGGACATGATGATGGGCGAGTTGCAGCGATGGCGTTAACTGGTAAATTGAAAGAAGCAAATTCGCTGCTTATTGATTATTTGGCAGTGGAAGAAGAGCTGAGAGGACAGGGTATTGGTATACACTTGTTGAAATACATAAAGGATTGGGCAATGACGTCTGAAAACTATAATAGTCTAATTATTGAGGTCGAAGCCGAAGAAACAACCGAAAATCAGGCCCGGGTTGCATTCTGGAAAAGATGCGGTTTTGTCTTAACTGAATATATTCATCAGTATATCTGGGTGCCTGAGCCCTATCAGGCAATGTATAAAAAACTAATGCCGGACACGAAATTATCAACCGATGGGAAGATCCTTTTTACCTATATTGGGCAATTCCATAAAGCGTCCTTTCAACGATGATTTGAATTTTATAATGAGGTACAGGTAAGGTTGAGTATGCCTTTGAGTCATTTGGGATTTGATTTATTCAAAACTATAATGGATGTGATTAAAAAGAGCCTGGTTGAGTATGTCTTCTTTTTGATTTTTAGTATTTTTAATCAAGGCTTTAAAAAGACTGTTACCGTTTCCGTCTTATAAAACTTTCACTCTAAAAATCTGCTTTTCCACTCAGGTGAGGGGAGCAGACAAGTTTCTCTTTTTCCAAACCATTTATAACGGTTAGCTGCCACGAGATTATAGACAAAATCCCGAGCAAAGGGAGGGACAACTAATAGAAACGTGAACAGCGGCCAAAAGCCATTCAACTGCTTACAGACACGTAAAGCGGCCTCTGATTTTAGGTACAATTTATCTCCTTCCATTAAAACAAAACTGTTAACGTTCAACTCTAAGCCATGTTTTATCAAAATCTCTTGACCAGTCTTTCCTTGAAGAGAAGTGAATGTAAAGATTCCTTTAGGGTCTCTTTTTAAAATAAATTGAACGCTGCTATTGCAGAGATTACATTCGCCGTCGAATAAGATTATACGTTCCATTTACACACCAACTTTATCCAAGATATGTATAGCATAGCATATCAGCAACCAATCATAATAAACAGCAAGGATATTGCATGCAGCAAGGAATATTGGGTTAGATTGTACACCCTGAAAGGACAATGTCCACGAATGGTGCCTGACACCAATTTATGTACAAATTTAAAGAGTGTCACATGACACTCTTTTTTGATTGATCCCAAAAGCTTGTTTAAAATTAGCTTAAAAAAAACCTAACTACGTCATATGAATTGTTTTGATATGCTGGAAGTTGATATAAATGGGGTCTTCTTTAGCGCTAATTAATTCAACAAAGTTATTCTTAATGGATTGAATCTTACCGATCACATTTTCGTTCTCCCCGATATTAAACACGATTAATTCCCCGAGTAATTTTTCAATTTGAACTTCAAAGGACCTTGCAAACGTTAAGTTGCTTGGACTCACTGGAAGGCTGGCGTTGCTTAATCCATAAGGACGTTGATTGTTGGTATACGGGATTAACCATTTTAAATGGTTTAACGAGATAAACATGGTTTTGTATATCGGCGAGTAGAAGACAAAATAATTATTCATGATGCTAATGATATAACCATGTATGGCTTGGTTACTCGTGACATAGATTTCTGTAAAAATTCCTTTTGCTGCCGTAAGGGTTTTCCGTAACGAGATCTCTTCATTATGATTATAAATGGGTGTTGGTTCGTCATTAAAGGTGATTTCATCAATTTCATATTGTTTCATGAACTGCCAATTTTGAATATGAATGGTTGGAATATAAAGATAGTCAGTTCCATTAAATATAACCCATAAATCACTACCGATATCCACTAAAAGCCCAAATATATATTTCTTACCGGATATTTCAAGTTTAATATATTTGCCGATATTTTCTTTTAATTTCACGGACCTACTCACATCCTTTCCTAAGTATTTCCATTCACAAATAGAGAGGGGCTGATATGATCGTTTCGTTTCTTTATGCATCTAAATAATTAATCGGATTTGCCCAGCTCATATTTGTAAGAGGACATGGATGCCGTTAAAATGCTTTGTTTGATAGAACAATAGATTCTTCATTGTGAAAATTGCGGTATTAAAACCTAAAGCTTCGTTGATTGCTCCTTGGCCATCCAGCAAACGGGAAAGTTCTTTCTTGATTTCGGGGAACGGGTTCACCGGTGAAGCGGAAGGCTCTGGTTTCTTGGTCTTTTTGTTTCCATACATTTTTAGTATCGTTATCGACTTTTTCGTTTGAGGTAGTTTCTGATTTCTTAGTTGCAGCATATTGTGTGACAACAGGCTTTGAGGCTGTTATGGTTTCTTGAGGTTTTTCATTTTTCTTTTCTTTTTTAGATGAAGATAATGAAGATACCGTGGATGTCTGCCTACTGGTCTTTTCTGTGTCTTTATTCGATTTCATATCATTGGCTTTAGAAACCGTCGATTCGACCTTCTTATTCTCATTTGGAATCGTTTCATTTTTTTGTTTCTTCATCTCATTTTTAAACATTTGATTTGGTTCAAACTCATCAGACTGTATTTTTACTTTTGAAGATTGGTCATCCTTTATAACCGGTTCTGTTTTGATCGGATTCGACCAAATCTTCATAAAGTTTGGCTCCATAACCTCTGAGGCTACAACTTCAGTTTGTTTGTTTGATGTGGATTTAGATTTATATTTCTTTTCACTAGTAGTACTCTTACTCGTAGTATTTTTAATTGTCTCTGCTGTATATTCTTTCGGTGCTTTAGCAGAGCTTTCATCTTCAGCTTTCTTTTTTGATTCATCCGTTTGTTTTGTCTCTTTAGTATTCTTTGTTTCTTTAGAATTCTTTGTTTCGTTAGACTCCTTTTTTCCGTTAGAATTCTTTGTTTCGTTAGACTCTTTTGTTTCTTTAGAATTCTTTGTTTCGTTAGACTCTTTTGTTTCTTTAGAGTTCTTTGTTTCGTTAGACTCCTTTGTTTCGTTAGACTCTTTTGTTTCTTTAGAGTTCTTTGTTTCGTTAGACTCTTTTGTTTCTTTGTTCCGATTCTTAGTCTCATTTTTACTTTCTGTTTTTTTCTGTTCTTTTTTCTTTGGTTTTTCTTTTATAAAACCTTTTAAAATATTGGAAACATGTGTTACTTTGATTAGGATTCGCTCTTCGCCATTAATTAACGTAACAAAATCTTCATCTATTTCACTTAGTACGCCGTAAAAGCTTTGTTTATTAATACTTAAGATCGTTACCCAAGAATATTGGAAGGAGTGTAAAAGCTCCATTAAGCTTTGTGTTTTTTGGAATTCTACAGTTGCTTTCTCAGGCTGAAACTGTCTTGTATTCTTTGTAATTGCTTGAATTTTTTCAATGTTATAATAAAAAATATATTTATTTTCAGTTTCTAATACAACATGGTCTGTTTCTACGCCAATCAATTTTCCTCTAAATATGTCTTCACCCACATAAAGATTTACCTGAAAACCTTTTAGTAAATCCAATGCAGCTGAAAATTTTTCTAACCCCATGTTTCATCCTCCTTAAGAGATAATGGGTCGCTTCTCTTTTCGAGAAGCGACGTAATGGTTAATCGTTATCTTCGTCGTTATAATCTTTATCGTTATAATCTTTATCGTTGTTATCATTATCGTTGTTATCGGAATTGTGGCTGTAGCTGGATGATCTGGATGAGCTGGAATTTGATTTCCCATCATCATCTTTTCCTGATTTATCCACCATTAAGCCGTAACTAATATTTCGAATGTGCTTCAATGAAAAACGAACCACTTCTTCATTCACGATGAGGGAGGCATAGTGTTTGTTTGAATCACTAAGTACCCCCTCTAAAGACTCTGGACCACCATCGCGGTTAATTTTTACCCATTGAAATCTAATGCTATCTAGAAGTTCATGAAAATTATGTGCTGTCTTATAATCTAATTTTTCAGGAATTTTCAAGCCCAATTTCATAGCATCTTTAGAACTTTCTGTGATACTCCTGACATGGTTCGTTTTATAATAGACGACCCCGTCTTTTTCGGTTAAGAGTACAAAGAAGTCTTCAAATACCGCAAGTAATTTCCCAATTCTTGATTCTGGACCGCCACGATCTACCCTAATTGTTTTACCAACATGCATGTTCATAAGTTCTCTATCCATAAAAGTTTTTTCCTCCTTTATTAAATAAACATTTACACTGCATCTATATGTATCACGGTATGATGTTGTACTAATAAAGAGGCCCTTTTTCGTGTTTTTTGCAAAAAATAGGCAAAAAAAAGTATATGATATTCAACCATATACTTTGTCATCCTGTAGTTTAATTAGTTGCTGCTTTAAGTAGCAATTTCGTTTTTCAATGAAATTAACAATAACGTCCTTTTCCGAATCAAGAGTATTGCCTTTTCTGTTAATATAAGGGTCCAATTGTATATAAGGCTTCAGTGTTTCAAAAAGTTGTTCAATAATTCCTATTTGGGTTTCAACCGTAAATTGGTTGTCTAAAATGTTGGAAAGAATCTCACAGTATTTCTTTTTAAAATCAGGTACATGAAGTAGTCTGCCGGTCAATGTATTATACCCGGTTATAGGTACAAAGTCATGATCAAGCCGTTTACCGTGCAGATCTCTGCCCCAAGTCCCGTCATAATCCCATGGAGTTATTTCAAAAGTGTTGGTTTCACCACTTCGGTAGAGTGCATAATTATGGATAAAGCCGTCAAAATTTTGGGTACAAACAACTCCCGCCAGCCATGTTAGATACTGGTCCACATTTAGCACCTTTGTTATTTCTTCTTCAAACTCTTCATTTTTAAGTGTGTTAGTTTTAGTGATTAAATCTTCTAAATGCGACAAATCATCTTCATCACCATATTTAAGGGTATATCCTTCGAGTATATCCGTTTTTAATTTCTTTTTTGGTGAGAGCAGGGAGAAATTTGCGTAATAGTTAGTTGCATAAATAATGGGTCCCTTTGGTAAATTTCTTTTTTGTAAAAGAAATTGATCGAAAGATTCGATTTCTAAATAAATACCTTTACAAAAACCATTTATATAGAGAAGAACATGCTTGGAGTGGGGGGAAATGACACCAATTGTATCAAAGAAATCAAATGAAAGCTTGTTACGACTAAGTGAGATATCATTGTACTCAGCGTTTAAATGGACTTCATGAGCGCCATTAACGGTAAATGGTTTTTGAAAAATAATGTTAAAGGATTTCTTTTTTTTCTTTCGGATTACATTTCCACGATATGCCAAGCCGATTGAATATTGATTGTTTCCTATTTTGAGGACTGCCTGAACATGTTCATCCATCCAGATATCTTTATTGAGCTGGTTTAACGTCTTGGGATTGATAAAAATTTCATATTTTTGCAATTTAAAAACCCCTATTAAATACATATTTTTTAGAATACTATGCTCTGACTTTAGCAATGGTGCAGTTTATAGGCAACTTGGTTAATTTTAAAAAAATAAACTTTTGTCTATTACACTTTCATCCTTTCTTCCATAAATTATCAATGAAGTATAAATATATTGGAAAGTGGTGGAGTGTTTAAATGAAAATGGTAATGGAAGATCTACTTACTCAAGCACAAGAGAACGGGGTAATTGAATTTTTAATCAATAACCCTGTTGAATTTAAAAAAGGTTCTAAAGGACCTAAGGGTACTAAAGGCTCTAAAGGACCTAAGGGTACTAAAGGCTCTAAAGGTAGTAAAGGTTCAAAGGGCACAGGTGGTTCTAAAGGTTCTAGCGGTTCTAAAGGCTCTAGCGGCTCTAAAGGCTCAAAAGGCTCTAGCGGTTCTAAAGGCTCTAAAGGCTCTAAAGGCTCTTCAGGCAGCCATGGTTCTAAAGGCAGCCACGGTTCTTCAGGCAGCCATGGTTC
>NZ_NUNF01000006.1 GCF_002585305.1 Bacillus sp. AFS037270
CCCTTTATTTTGACCCTTCCTACTATTTTTCACGACTCGCGGGCACATACAGAATTCGAAAACAAAAAGCAGTGAGATTCCCTATTAAAGGAAACCCACTGCTTTGTCAAATTAATTTGAGAACATAAACTCTGTCCGGCTGCCGGTCTGCCCGGCGATAACCTCAAGTCTCACATCTATCCTCTCTTTTAGCTCTGGCACGTGTGAGATAATTCCCACCAACCGGCCGCTGCTTTGGATATCCATTAGTGCCTCAATCGCTTGGTCAAGTGATTCTGGGTCAAGTGTTCCAAAACCTTCATCGATAAACATCGTCTCCAATGAAACACCGCCTGCATAATTTTGCACTACATCTGCTAGTCCCAATGCTAACGAAAGCGACGCTTTAAAACTTTCTCCGCCCGATAACGTTTTAACATGGCGCTCCTGTCCGGTATATTGGTCAAACACCAGTAATTCCAATCCACTCTGGGCATTTCCTTTTGACCGGTCTGTCTTCCGCTGTAACATATATCGTCCAGAGGTCATCTTTCTCAACCGGACATTTGCTTCTCGTAAAATATCATCTAAGAAGGCCGCAAGAACATACCGTTCAAAGGTAATCCGTAAATGATTCTGTCCTCTAGCGATATCAGAAAGATCACCGATAATGCTGAAACGTTCCTCCAATGCCTTTACCTCGTTATTAAGACTCTCGACACGGCGATAAATTTCTTCGTTGTCCCGTTTTTTAACAAATAAATCTGTTCGTTCATGAGTCAGCCTATCAATTTCAGTCATAAATTTCGACAACTCCAGCTTAATACCCTCAACATCAGGAGTTTTCACATCGGCTAAGAGCTCGGTTATTTCCTTTAACCGGTCGGAAACAGAGCGTAACTCCTCACGATAGCTGCGGATTTCATCCTGAAGATCTTGAATTTCTCCCTCATTCTTTTTAGAAGCAGCGTAGATCCCGTATTTTTCAAAACCTTGTTCGGATAATTTAGCTAAGAAGATACCTCGTTCTGTCTCGAGCTCCTGCTGTTTTGCTACTTGATGTTTCTCAGCATCTTGTAATCTAGCTGTTTCACTCGAAAGCTTTTCATTCACAACTTGGAGGCGTTTCTGTGCCTCTTCAAGCTGTTTCACTAACATATCGTAACGATTTCGACAGGATGTCAATGTCTTCTCATATTCTGCTTCGGAGCGAAGATTTTCAGGAATCACCTTCATCATCCTAGTAAGATCCGTTTTCTTTTCAGTAAACTGAACCGTTAAATCACTCACCAATGCAGACAGCTGCTGAATTCCAGATTGTACTGCTGTTCTTTCAGTCTCTCTAGACTCAATCTCTGACTTAAGGCGATCAAGTAATTTAATTTGCTCCTCCAGCTTGTTTTGAAGTTGTACAAGCTCATTTTTAGCCAAAGTCGCCTCGATTTTTACATGTGCTAACTCTTCAACTGAAAATTCTGGACGGTCGACTCGTATTTCGTTAAGAATTTCCTGAACCGCTTCCTGCTGTGATCGTTCTTCCGATTGACACTGATAAAAATTCGCTTCTACTTTTGATTTTTCCTTTTCCCACTGTAGAGCTTGTTCCTTTGCTGCTTTCAGATCCTCTTCGGTTGGAATACTATTTTCTTGTTCAATCGCTGGAGCAGGGTGGTTTAGGGAGCCGCAAACAGGACATGCTTCGCCAGTATGAAGGTTAGCGGCTAAAATCGCAGCCTGCCCATGGATCCATTTTTTCTCCATCTCTTCGACAAGGGATTTTGCATCACGATATTGTGCCACCGTATTTTCGAAACGGCCGGTAATTGCAATTAATTTTTGTTCCGCCTTTTGATGACGTGCATACAGTGTTTCAAACTTTTCAAGTCGGGTCAAATCGACTTTCAGTTTTTCAAGCTTACTCTCATTTTCTAAAAAAGTTAACTTCCCTGTTTCGATTTCTTCTTTATGGACCTTTAACGTTTGGATCCGTTCTTCCAATTTCTGAAGTCTTTGTTCATTATTCGATTGCTTTTCTTTTGCCGCTTTAAGCTCGTTTTCCTTTTGCTTTGTCTCATTTAATAATACCGTGAAGGAGTATACATCATCTTTCATATTCACCAATCGATTCACTTCATCGAGGGCAGACTGCCGCTCACCTTCACGCTCAAGCTCCCTTTGAAGCTGTTGTTCATATTGCTGGTAAAGTCCGTTCAGTTTTTCTATTTCGCCAACAATCATGTTAACATTTTCCTGAAGCTGGTCTGACTCCCTTTTTAACCGGTGGCAAAGCTCCTCTTGTTTCGCTAATAGTGCAGCTTTTTGTGCCCGTTGAACCTGGATTTCTTTCTCGGTGTATATGTGCTCTTGAGCAAGTAATTGCGTTTTTTTCCCTTTTAACTCCTCTTTTGTTTGCAGCTGTTTTAGGATCCTTTCTGCTTCAAAAAGCTGCCCCTTCAGTTTGTCTTGCTCCTGAATCTTGTCTGATAGTTGATTGGTTAATTGTTCAAGTTTTTCCTCCATGCCCGTAATTTCAGCTTGTAAAAGCGGTAAAATGACAGTGTGATTCGCAGGATCATTTTCTAGAGCTTGCCCGAGCTCATCATTTGTAAGGGCTTGGATTCGCCGTAAGGCTTCATTTCGTGTCTTTTCTTGGTCTTCAACTGTCTTTTTCAGCTCCGTTGCTTCCTCTTTCAGCTTATCTTCGATTAGTTTATAAAGCTGTGTGTGGAATAGCCGCTGGAGGATGACTTCCTTATCCTTACTGTCTGACGTTAGCAGCTTTCGAAATTCTCCCTGTGGAATCATTAAGATTTGCCGAAATTGATTAGCATCAATCAACATGATTTCTTTAATTTTTTCTTCCACATCATTTGTTTTTGATGCTAACAATTTTTTCTCGCCATCTGCGTCCCACATATATAATTCTGCTTTCGCCCCAATAGTGGTAAAACCATCGCCTCTGTCTTTTTTCTTAAGCTGCTGCGGTGAGCGCGTAATCGAATAAACTTTGTTGCGGAGGGAAAAATCTAGTGAAACCTCTGTTAACAACTCTTCTGTTGCGAATTGACTGCGGAGTTCGGGCCCATTACGGTCTTCCCCACTGGCTTTACCATAGATAGCATAACTAATCGCATCAAAGATGGTTGTCTTCCCTGCACCTGTTTTTCCGGAGATAACAAACATTGTTCGGTTGCCAAGCTGGTTAAAATCAATCTCTTCTCTGCCTGCATAAGGACCAAACGCCTGCATGGTTAATTTTAAAGGTTTCATCTAACCCCCTCCTCTCGTAAAACCTTTTGAATGATTTCTGTCATAACATCTCTTTTCTCTGTTGTAAAATCAGAGGTGGTCATGTCTGTGTAAAATTGTTCAAACAAATCGATTTCGGACTTTTTCTCGCTTTTTAGGGCAATGTAGGATTGTTTTCTCTTGCTGTCAGTGAGGTTAATCTTCTTTTCCAAATGAAGGACATTTGGGTAGACCTGACGCAATTTATTAATTGGATCAAGTAGTGCCCCCTCATCCAGCAGTGTAATTTTTAAATAATCTTCCACTTGTTCATTTCCATAAAAGTTAGGGTCAAGTAATTCTTCTATGTGCCCTTCAATCTCGCGCATGTCATGTTTGGGTGTTAACGAGCGATAACGGTGGCTAAAATTCCCCTTTTCATCCATTTCAATGATTGAAATGGACTTTCTTTGTTTTGCTTCCGAAAAAGAATATTTTAAGAGGGAGCCTGAATACTTCACTTTTTCATGATTAATTGCATCAGGACTATGCAGGTGCCCAAGAGCCGTATAGGAGAATGGGGCAAATAATTCTGCACCAACACAGCCTGAGCCGCCCACAGATAAAATTCGTTCAGAATCTGAGGTTTGGCCGCCTAGAACAAAGGCATGTCCCACTAAAACATTCGGTTGATTCGGATTGAGGTTCTCTTCTATTTTTCCAATCAGGGCCTTCATTGCTTCCTGGTGGGAGTGGATGGAATCATCCTCAACCAGCTGGCGGACAACACCTGGCTCAGCATAGGGAACCAGATAAAAATTAACGCCATTAATCTGGACAGGCTTGAAGTTATTTGTAAGTTTGCCAGTTAAGTAGAATTGGCTATGTTTATACCATGAGCTGCCGAACGAGAGACGCTCCGCACTATCATGGTTCCCAGCAATGGCTACAACAGGTGTTTTTAGTTCAACATTGATTTTAAAAAGGATTTCATCTAATAACTCAACCGCATCGGTTGGCGGCACTGATCGGTCATACAGGTCTCCTGCAATGACAACGGCGTCCGGCTTCTCTTCTTCCACGATTGATACAAATTGTTCCAGTGCTGCACGTTGATTCTCTGTCATATAGACACCGTGTACTAGTTTACCTAAATGCCAATCAGCAGTGTGAATAAATTTCATTTGGGTCACCTCATGCATATTCGAATACTACTATTATAGCAAAATACCAATTGGAATGAGTCTGGAAATCACTTGTATATGAATAAAAGCGGAAGCGCCTTGACCAGAGGCGACAGGCATAAGACGAGCCTTCTTGACGGATTGGCTGTAGACCTCTGAGCCTCTAGGCGCTGAAGCTGGACGTTGTTGAACAGATTCGATGATGATTATATATCTATTTCTAGAACATAAAAAACAGCCTGAGACTTTTGTCCAGGCTGTTGTAATGGTAGTTTTAGTAGAATTACTTTTTAGTTACGTTAGCAGCTTGTGGTCCACGAGCTCCTTCTACTACTTCGAAAGAAACTTCTTGACCTTCTTCTAAAGTTTTGAAACCTTCAGTTTGGATTGCAGAATAATGAACGAATACGTCATTTCCGTCTTCAGCTTCGATGAATCCGAAACCTTTTTCTGAGTTAAACCATTTTACTTTACCGTTTTTCATGTAAAAAAATCCTCCTATGGGCTTACACTTAAGCCATGTGTAAAATTCACCAAATTACAACGTGATAGCTTTACTTTCATTTCCTCATCCAAACATCGGTTAATACTTTGAACAAGCTTATAACATAAATCTAATCTCGTGTGCAACGGCTGTTTAAAATTTATCATTTTTAAGAAATTATGTCAAGAATGGTAGTTTTGACATATAAATACACCATTCTACAATTCTCTATTTCTCTCATTTACATTCTACATTCCCAAAAGATATCCCAAAACAGTTTTGTCGTAATTTGCGGAAAAATAATTGGGCGGATTGGAAAAGCATGATCGCTCTATGCCTTCAATTGTTGGCAATTTTAGAATTTCTTAAAATTTGAAGTAGGCTTTCATAATAAAAAAGCCGAAGACATTAATTCTTCGGCTGTGGCAGGACTTCTTCTTCCTCTTCTTTAAACTTATCGAGTATGGTAATGGTATCTACTAAATGATTATTAAAAATCTGACGGGCAACGGCTAGCAGTTCAATTATCATTGGATCCTTCAATGTATAGATAACCTTATTGCCTTCCTTTGTGCCTGAAACAATATTTTTTGCACGTAAAATAGTCAGCTGCTGTGAAACAGCAGAACCTTCACTGCCAACAAGGGTTTGAATCTCATTAACATTTTTATCCCCTTCGGCCAGCAGTTCCAAAATGCGGATTCTTAATGGATGGGCCAGTGCTTTAAAAAATTCCGCTTTAAATTGCTGCATTTCCAAATTCAAATCATCACTTCCTCATTTGTTAAAAGGTGGCTGTTAACTTTGCCCTATTTTCAAGAACCTCTTGTGCTGACAGTTGTTTACACTCCCTAAAGGCAAAATGTTTACAGCCCAAGCATTTATTTTCATTTATTTGTGTTAATCCATATTGAATGGCATCCCCTGTATGTTCAAAAAAATGGTCCTGCCCAATGACATCCACTAAACCTGTTTTTTTAAGAACACTCTCCGGCTGGGGATTCAATCCTGATATCAACACTATACCACTTTTGGAAAAATGTTTCACAATACTTGCAAGGATGGCTTCCCCAGTTGTATCCATTAACGGAACCTTGCTCATCCGCAAGAGAAGGATTTTAGGGCGATAGTTAATGGTTTCCATAATCGTTTTCTCAAATGTTTGAGCTGCACCAAAGAATAACGGTCCCTCCACATTAAAAATACTAATTTGCGGGCAATCGTGGGTATCAGTAACCATTGATGTTTCTACTTTTCCTTGTCGATGCTGTGGATTAGGCAGCGCCTTCGCCGTCGTAGTCACATCACTCATTCGTTTCACAAATAGTATCGCAGACATCACTAACCCAATTTCAACGGCTGTTGTTAAGTTCACAAATACGGTAAGGAAAAAAGTAACCAAAAGCACGATTGAATCTGTTGATCTTGTTTTGGCAATATGTGCAAATACCTTTCGTTCACTCATATTCCAGGCAACAACCATTAAGATTGGGGCCATACTAGCAAGCGGTATATAAGAAGCCTTGGGTGCAAAGAACAATAATACTAGTAAGACCACGATCCCATGGGTAATACCGGCGAAAGGAGAAACGGCTCCATTTTTAATATTTGTCGCTGTTCGGGCTAATGCCCCTGTAGCCGGGATCCCGCCAAATAGCGGGGTTATCATGTTTGCAATCCCTTGACCAATCAACTCTTTGTTACTATTATGACGGCTGCTGGTCATTCCGTCTGCTACAACCGCAGAAAGAAGTGATTCAATTCCACCAAGCATGGCAATCACTAATGCCGGTTTTAAAAGCTTCAAAATAACCTCAAGATTAACAGATGGTACATGTAACCGCGGTAATGTACTTGGTATTTCTCCGTATGCTGTTCCAATTGTCGCTACGTGTCCAGGATAACAAATTGTAGCCACAAGTGTGGAAACCAATAATCCAATTAGCGGTCCAGGAATTTTAGGAGCAACCTTTGGTGTTAGTAACATCATCATTAAACAAATCCCTGCTGTGAGCAAACTGAATAGATTAATTGAGTTTAGATGAACAAAAATTTCCTTTAGGTTTAGAATAAATTCTTCATGCTTCTTTATTCCTGTTAATCCAAGGAAACTAGCAATTTGTCCTGTAAAAATGGTTACAGCTATCCCTGCTGTAAAACCAATCGTTACCGGCCGTGGGATCCATTTAATTAGGGAACCTAAGCGGAAGATCCCCATTAGCGTTAAAATAATCCCCGCCATAAATCCAGCGATAAGAAGATTTTCATAACCATACGTCATAACAATCCCAAATAATATCGGAATAAAGGCGCCAGTTGGTCCGCCAATTTGATATTTAGAACCCCCAAGTAAGGAGATCAGGATTCCCGCCACAATCGTTGTGTAGATTCCATACTCCGGCTTCACCCCCGAAGCAATCGCAAACGCCATGCCCAATGGAATGGCGATGACACCGACAATTAAACCTGAAAGCAGGTCTTTTCGAAAACTGCCTAGAGAGTAAGGATGGAATCTTTTGTAAATAAACATAGTAACCCTTCTTATCATTTTATTTTAGTATATCTGATTATTTGAATATATAGTAATACTAACTGACATTCAAGTATTTAACAAAAAAAGTTTTTCTTGTTTTCCTATGTATTATAGTGTTATAATGATTAAGCGATGAGCTGAGTTGTGTAAGCCGAGAAACATTCCTTTATGGAGCACACTATGTGGAGTGTGGTTTTTCGCCTCAATACGCAGAGACGCCTGTATATACAGGCGTCTTTTTTAATGGAAAAGCGGCAACGCACGGTTAGCGGCGTATAGACTGGAGTGCTTCGACTGAGATAAAGGAAACACGGAGACCGTTAGCTTTTCCGATGTTGACTTATCGTAGGGAGTAGAGCGAAGTCGACTAGCCGCTGTGCGCTAGAGCTAGACACTGCTCAAATTACAATGCCCTTTTATTCAATTAAAATTAGCACTTTCTTCCTAAATTTCTTATAATATACATAGGCTAATATTTTGAAAAAAGTGGAGGGATTCGAATGAATAACCACGAAATCGATTATAAGATTTATGGAGATGATATGCAGTTTGTTGAGGTCGAGCTTGATCCGAAGGAAACTGTTGTGGCAGAAGCTGGAAGCTTTATGATGATGGAAGATGACATACATATGGAGACTATTTTTGGAGACGGTTCCAGCGGTGGTGCTGGCGGCGGCTTAATGGGGAAGTTATTTAGTGCCGGCAAACGGATTATTACTGGCGAGAGTCTGTTTATGACCACCTTTACCAATACTGGTGCCGGCAAAAAGCATGTCTCATTTGCCTCCCCCTACCCTGGCAAGATTATCCCAATGGATTTAAGTGAACTCGGCGGAAAAATTATTTGTCAAAAGGATGCCTTTCTAGCTGCTGCGAAAGGGGTCCAGGTTGGTATTGAGTTCCAGCGAAAAGTCGGAGTCGGCTTCTTCGGCGGTGAGGGATTCATTATGCAAAAGCTCGAAGGCGATGGCCTATGTTTTGTACACGCAGGAGGTACAATTATCCGCAAGGAGCTCCTCCCAGGCCAATCGCTAAAAGTTGACACTGGTTGTTTAGTCGCGATGACCAGCAGTGTTCAATACGATATTGAGTTTGTTAAAGGGGTTAAGACGGCCTTATTCGGGGGCGAAGGCTTGTTCTTTGCAACACTAAGAGGACCTGGTTCTGTCTGGATTCAATCACTGCCATTCAGCAGACTTGCAAGCAGAGTATTTGCAGCAGCACCATCACGCGGCGGTGCGAAGGATGAAGGCAGTATTGCACGTGGAATCTTTGATATGTTTAATGGGGATTAATTAGATTTTGGGCAGGGTCGAATCAAGACCCTGCTTTTTTGCGGTTATTTGGATAATGATATTACGGTTGAATGTGACATCTTTATCCCTCAACATTTCTCCTGTCAACAAACTGAAAGTCGGCGCCTGATAGGCTTTTCATAGGATCCTGTCTGACAATTTTCCTTTTCAGAGTCCTTTTCAAAACCTCCCGCCCATTTAAATTTTCCTCTAATTCTTTTTTAATCATATTTACCACAAAAATTACCACAAAATAGGCAATAATCGGTGTTAGTATGGTCCAAGGTGCCCGGATGAACTCATTAAAATTCTGACCAATTAAACCTGCCCACTCATTGGATAAAGTAGCCGGCTTTGGCGGTTCATCATACCCCATAATTCCAGCCCGATTGCGGCCGCCAAGGAACATTCCAAAAAGGCCGAGCTGCATGGTAATGTGCAGTGTGCTAATAATCTGCTGAACCGTAAAAAGAATCCCATATGAGCGGATATGCGGCCACAATTGCCGTCTGATGATATGCAGTTTACCTGCCCCCATTAAATAGGAGCTTTGAACATAAGTAGTTTTTAATAAATCATCCGTTACATCTGCAGCAAACATCGTCACGGAAGGAATACCAATAAAAACTAAAATAATAATCTGATAGGTAACAATCGAAGAAATGGCAACATCATTAAAATCTCCGACAATTGGCATCATCAAAATAAAGCCAAGAAGGATCGAAGGTATGTAGCGAAAAATAATAAAAAGATCTTGTACATAGCTTTTTAAAAAAGGAACCCATAGCGAGATAAAAAGCCCCAGAAATCCACCGAACAAAACCCTAATGAAGGCAACACCAAATGCTGTGATAAGAGTAAATTTTGCACCATATAATAACAGCCAGTTCAAATCTTCCCCATTTCGGTCTGTTCCCAGCAAATGTTTTTCAGACGGAGGAAACGGTGCTCTGCCAATAACCTCTCCTTGTTCATTTGTAATGATCACCATGTGATTAAAATCCTTTGGACCATAATAAGGATACAAAAAACTCAAAATTAAAAGGACTGTCAGGAAGATGGAACCAAGAATGGTTTTCTGATATTTTTTCATATACTTGCTTCCTCCTTCCCTTTAACTGTTCTTGATAATAACCATCCAATCGACTCAATCGTCAGTAATGGTATGGTTAGCATTAACAAAAAGATCACAAGGGTAGTTATATTTCCACCGAAGGAAATTATATTTAATAACTGTTGATTAAACCCATTGATGTTAAAAATAGATTCTACTAAATAAATATTTGATAATAATACCCAGACAATTGTCCTTAACTGGAAGATAGCGAGCGGGAAAATATGACGAAAGATATGTACAATCAGCACTCTGACCTGCCCAATTCCTTTTGCTCTGGCATATTCCACATAGGGCTGACCTTCTTCATCTGAAATAACTTTTAATAGGAACTGTAACATTAAGAAAAACGGTAAAAAAGAAACTGTCATGATAGGCACAAAATAGGGTTTTTTGCCAAATACTCCGTAAAGTTGTAAAAACTTTAAACCTGTTGTCTTATAAAGGGTCACAACCAAAAACATAAATAAGAAAATAATAAGCAAATCAGGGACGCCTTCGAAAAAATTAATGATTGTTTTTAATAGGTTTCTTAATTTTGGAGGAGAAACAATCACAACAACGGCAATACCTACGGATAGTATAGTTACCAAGAGTAGACTTAGTAATAAAATCGCCATAGTATACCGATAACTTTCAGCTAAATCCACCGTTTGCAGAAACTCCCAATATTCTGGATTATTTACGGTTATAAGCGACTGAAAATCGGAACTTACATAACTCCAAAAAGTATGTACATTTAACTGCACTCTATCTTTCCCTATTCCTAGTAAGGAGGGTAAATTAAAGACAAAAAGGAAGCTTACTAGAATTAACACAATCCTGATTAAAAAACGTAGTAATACCTTCATTTCTTCCCCCATTTCTATATTATTTCTTTAATTACTATTTGATAAATCTCATGCTTCATTGTAACCTACTTTTCCCAATATTTTCAATTTAAAAAAGCATGCACATTACATGCATGCCATGAGACTATTTAAATTGAAGATTGTTTAATTTTTGGGAAGCTCGTTCTCTTTTTAGATTATACGATTGCCAAGTATGACTTTCCGCTCGTACTTCCTTTTGTTTGTCCCGTAAAATCGTTTTTAAATGAGGAATGTTTTCGCCTCGTTCATATAACTCAATTAATCCTAACACCCCAGTTGCTGATAAACTACCAAGGTAATTAGCATCAATTTTACCAGTTTCCTCATATCGAGTAATATTTTCTTTCACCACAATACGATCCAAATCAATTACGTTTATTGTCGTGTAGTAAATTAATGCGGTGATAAAATAAAAATGAAACAGTGACAGTTTTTCCACCCAGATCTTGACTAATGTATAGGTAAAAATCACAACGAGAAATATCATAAACGAATGGGATAAAACTCTTGTAAAGGTAAAGCCATATGCTTCCTCATACATACTTAAACGTATAAAAGCCGATGTGAGCAGAACCCCGCTCGATAGTACAAGGATTGTAAGTAAGACCTGCCTCAACCTCTTGACACCATTCTTTCCGCTTTCTCCTAATGAAAGAACAACAATTGTAATCGATAAATTAATTAACGTTACAAACAGCAGTTCAAAAAAACCTTTTCTGGCATACTCTGCGTAAGTATAATCCCCTTGCAGGCTGCCACTGAAGAAATACCTAAATTGAACAATTGTAAATAGGATATAGACCAGATTAATCAAGACCAGAACAGTCACCGAAATAACCGTATCAAGCTTTACCGATGCCTGCCAATCCTGTAGCTTTATGACTTTCATTTGTTTTATATATAGTACTT
The DNA here is from genome assembly GCF_002585305.1 of Bacillus sp. AFS037270. The sequence goes on from NZ_NUNF01000006.1 coordinate 11,599, forward strand.
GCATCAGACCAAAGAATGCAGCCATACAGATAAAAACTACAATTATTCTCATAACCCCTTCGGCATCAACGATTCGAAACAGATCAGGAATCCCGCCTACCATCAACGCAAACTGGCGATCAGCGGTCGTCAACAGCCGCAAAACCACTGCCAGCACCGGTAATGAAATGACCACACCAATCAATATCTTTTTCCAAACTATTAACTTATTATCATCGGCACCCCTTTTTGCTAATTTACCAAGTGATGCGGTAAAAGCTATATTATATTTTATAGCGTTAAGAAGCCTTGAAAAAATATAGGGAATAAACGCGAACTGGTTCCAGCGGAAATTCTTCGGGCTAGTTACTGCTACGAGATGAAATATAACTAGGGCCGGAATTCCAATGATATTTAAGATATAAAAAAGGATATTTTCATTCAATACATAACCTGCCGATAATAACCAAATACAAATCACAACAAGATAGCCAAAGCGTTGATGTGCAAAAGAAATAGTCCGGCAGCGCCAAAAAAATACTGCATAAAAAGCCATAATGAACACTAGATAAGAAATTCCGATTAATCCTCTAAAAAAGGATTCCTCTGCTAAAATCCCGAGCAACAAGCATAAACCTAGAAAGAGCCAATCTTTTTTGTTAACATTAATTTCCATCGTATATCCCTCTCCTTAATATAGAATATCTATATATATAGATTTACTAGGTATATAAGCAAAAAAAACTGCTTATATCGAAGCTTTCCTGCCCCAGCGATATCCTAGCCAGCTCACCGGATAAAGAATAATTGTAAAAATGATACAAGCAATAATAAAGGTTTTGGTCAGCAACGGGGCAAACCATGCATGCGGAATAATTTCAAATACAGTTAAAATCATCAGTAATAAATTAGGAATCAATGATAATAAAAAAGTTTTTCTTAAAAGTGTCCTTCCGCCATGACCAAAACCCTTGCCAATTTCATACCCAAGTAATGCCCAGAAAAATAAGTATAAAAAGGCAATTAAGGTTGGAAGCGATGTTAAATGACCCCAAAGGGCCGATAACCAGCTCCAGTCATAAAGATTATGTGCGAGTGTTAAGATACTTCCACTGCCAAAAAAGACGATGTTCAGCAAAATAAACAGCCACTTCATATTACTTGGAGTAACGGACAACTCTTCCTTCCACATGGCTGCAATTTCCGCAGGGCTTCCAAGTCTTGAAACAATTCGTTCCAACACTTCATCTTCCGTTGAACAATCTGAAGATTCCAGTAGGATTTCATCAATATGGGATTCATATTCTAGGAGAATATTCTCCTTATCTTGATGGCTGCCAAGTCCATTATTTAATTGTTTTAGAAAATCACTCTTCGGCCGTTCCATGCTTCGATCTCCCTATTACCTTGTTCATCACTTGAACAAAATCCTGCCATTCACGCGTTTTTTCTCCCAACAATTCTTTGCCGGCATCAGTGATCCGATAGTATTTGCGTGCTGGTCCCTTTTCCTGCTCAACCCAGTAGCATTCGATGTATTCCTGCTTTTCGAGCTTATGCAGGGCAGGATATAGGGTTCCTTCTTTTACACTTAAACCATTGTCACTGCGCTGCTCTAACTCTTTTACTAATTCATAGCCATACATATCACGCTCATTTAATAATTCTAGAAGAATTAACGAAGTGCTTCCTTTTACCAATTCACGATTAAACATTTTCTCACCTACCTAGAATTTTTAGGTACATAGAAATTCTACAGTTAATTTGATTCGTTGTAAAGATTGTTTCTCAATTTTTTAAATAAAATAATCTGTTAAACTTGATGTTGATTTCCACTCCAATCAACCTGACTAAAAACAACAATTACCTTTAACACAACAAAAAATAAAAGTGACGAAATAATCGTCACCTGTCAAATCATTATTTCATTTTTAAGTTCTTTTTCTGTCTTTGGATGATTTGATCCCGCTCGCCGCCATCGGACAATTCCTCAGAAAATTCATGATCTGGTACTTTCCCTACAAATTCACCTGTTTTTAACGTATTCGCCGCTAAATTATTATTTGGGGCAGCCTGTTCATTCCAATCTTTCATATTATATCACCTCCATTTTAGTATCCATTGTTTTACATACTCTTATCCAAAAAACAATAAACGCTTGGACGAATCCAAGCGTTTTTGGTTGGTTTAAATAATCATTTTTTTATTTTCATTTAAATTTAATTCTTGTTCAGCTAAGCCATCCATTTCACGATTTTTCTTGATTCTAAAATGGTAGATTAAATAACAAATCACGACAAAAGGAACTCCTAAATAAAGCGCCAGACGCTGCTCAGAATCAAATGCTAAACTTGCCAGCACAAGACAGTTTAAGGTTAAGCCAATAATCGGCAAAATAGGAAAAAGTGGTGTCTTAAATTTTAAATCCTCCACTTTACCGCCTTCACGAATAAATTTCCTGCGGAAAGCTATTTGTGAAGCAGTAATGGAAATCCAGCCAACCTGCGCACCAAGTCCGGCAACCGATAGCAGCCAAACAAAAACTGTTTCCTCTGCAAAAAAGCCAGATAATAAAGATAATAGTGCAATCCCAATGGTTAAGACAAGCGCGTTAAACGGAACTCCTTGCTTGTTGACTTGTGCCAGCCTAGGACTTGCCATCTTCTCTTTTGACATTGCATATAACATCCGAGTAGCAGCGTATAAACCAGAGTTAGCTACAGATAGTAACGCAGTTAAGATAACAAAGTTCATGATATCTGCTGCATACGGAATTCCGATGCTGTCAAACACGACAACAAAAGGACTTTCGATAACCCCTGCTTGTTTCATTGGGATTAAGCTTGCTAAAACAAATATGGCTAAAACGAAGAAGAACAACGTACGCCAGACGGTTTGTTTTATCGATTTTGGAATGGTTTTCTCAGGTTCTTCGCTCTCCCCTGCTGCAATCCCAATTAGTTCAGTACCTTGAAACGAAAAGTTTACGGTAATCATAGTAATCAAGAGAGCTGTAAATCCATGTGGCAGCAGACCATGAGCTGTAAAATTTGTTAAGAATGGAGCTGGCTGCCCGCCTTTCAAACTGATTACACCAAACATAGCCGCGCCGCCAAGGACAATGAATGCTAAGATAGCAAAAATTTTAATACTTGAAAACCAGAATTCTGTTTCACCAAATGCACGGGCAGATAGTGCATTAAGAGAGAATAGAACAATAGCAAATATCGCGCACCATATCCAAACAGGTGAATCCGGGAACCATCTTTGCATGAGCTGACCGGCAGAAAGTAATTCCAATGCAACGGTAACGGACCATCCTAACCAATACAGCCAGCCCAGTGCAAAACCTGTACCTGGGCCTATAAATTTTGTGGTATAGGTTTGAAAAGATCCCGAAACCGGCATTGCGACCGATAATTCCCCTAAGCAAAGCATGGTTAAAAACATGATAAAGCCGCCGACAATATAGGAAAGAATTGCACCCGTTGGACCAGCCTGGCTTATCGTATAACCAGAACCCAAGAATAGTCCTGATCCAATAACCCCTCCTAAAGAAATCATGAACAAATGCCTAGACTTCATTGTTCTTTTTAATTCATGTGATGTCTTGTTTTCTTGTAAATTCATTAAGTTTCCCCCTTTTTGCTAATAAGAATGCGCTTACAATATTTTTCCATCCCATTTCCCTTTTGGAAAGGAAACATTCAACAGGAAAATCCCCCGTTGATAAAAAGATCTCTGCCGCTTTTATTATTACCAGCGGCTAAATCTTTTTAATTTTTTCACTATTCCAATCATTATATTGCAAGTTTTGTGCCAAAACTGAAAACGCTTATATGTGAACACTTTTTGAACTGTGTGCCAATTTTTTTGGCATTATTTAAAAATAATTTTGCGTTCTTATATGCAAAAATCCCCTTTCCATCTAATGGAAAGGGGATTACCTGCTCATTCACTGCCAGTTATAATCCAATCGTCTTTTATGACTGCCAGGGCAGTTTCAGTGTCGATCTTTTGTCCGTCCTTCACATTCAATGAAGTGACATGTCCGCTAATGCCAATCGAAATCTCTTCAATCTTACCGTTATTGGCTTTAATTAAAAACAATCTCTCCCATTCATATACATGATTGTCTTTTTTGGTTAGAACTTTTTCAACGGTACCAGAACATGGACTGTAAACAGTTTCTTCAATCCTTGGCAAGTTGTTCACTCCTCATTTTATGATTTCGTATCAGCATGACGAAATGATTATTCTAAACCCAGCCTCGGAAGCTGGAGGCTTCAGCTACTTTTCTGATCCCTACCATATATGCTGCTAAACGCATATCTACTTGATGTGACTTAGCAGTTTCATAAATAGTTTCAAAGGATTTCTTCATCACCTTTGCAAGCTTTTCTTCTACTTCTTCTTCAGACCAGTAATAGCCCTGATTATTTTGAACCCATTCAAAATATGAAACTGTTACTCCGCCAGCACTTGCCAAAATATCCGGAACAAGCAAGACACCACGTTCCGTTAAGATCGTTGTAGCCTCAAGCGTAGTTGGCCCATTGGCAGCTTCCACCACAATCGAAGCCTTAATATTGGCAGCATTTTGCGCTGTAATCTGGTTGGAAATAGCCGCAGGTACTAGAATGTCACAATCTATTTCCAAAAGTTCTTGATTGGTGATGGTTTCGGTAAATAATTGCGAGAATGTCCCAAAGCTGTCTCTTCTATCAAGCAAGTAATCAATGTCAAGACCATTTGGATCGTAAATACCGCCATATACGTCAGAAACAGCTATCACCTTTGCACCTGCATCATGCATAAATTTAGCTAGATAACTACCAGCATTCCCAAAGCCTTGAATGACCACACGGGCACCTTTTAATTCCTTACCCTTTTTCTTTAAAGCTTCTTCAATACAGATTGTTACGCCAGCTGCTGTGGCTGTTTCACGGCCTTTTGAACCTCCAAGGACTAAGGGTTTTCCGGTAATAAAACCTGGTGAGTCAAACTCGCGTAAACGACTGTATTCATCCATCATCCACGCCATGATTTGCGAATTAGTATAGACGTCCGGTGCAGGAATATCTTTCGAAGGCCCAACAATTTGGCTGACCGCCCGTACATAGCCACGGCTGAGTCTTTCTAGTTCTCTAAAAGACATTTGCCTTGGATCACAAATAATTCCACCTTTACCACCGCCATATGGAAGATCGGTAATACCACACTTTAGACTCATCCAAATCGATAATGCCTTAACCTCTTCTTCATCCACCTCTGGATGAAAGCGGACGCCGCCCTTTGTTGGCCCTACAGCATCATTATGCTGTGAACGGTAGCCTGTAAAAACTTTAACCGTACCATCATCCATTCTGACAGGAATTCGAACCGTCAATAAACGAAGCGGATCCTTTAAGAGCTCATACATTTCGTTTGTATACCCTAACTTATTTAATGCTTTTCGGATCACTGTTTGTGTGGAATAAAATAAATTTAACGACTCTTGTTCCTTCTGTTGTTCCTTTGACATTTCATCAACCAATTGATTCGCAGGCATCTACGCCACCCCTTATTATGCTAGAGTTATATTTTTATGATAAAACGGTTTGAATTTTTTCAATAGCCCAATCAATTTCCTGTTTCGTAATAATGAGTGGAGGTGCAAATCGAATAACAGTATCATGGGTTTCTTTACATAATAACCCTGCTTCTTTTAATTGTTCGCAATAGGGTCTTGCTTCTTCGGTTAATTCCACTCCAATAAACAAGCCTTTTCCGCGGATTTCTTTAATGATTGGATTGCTAATCGCTTTTAATTGGTCAAGGAAATACTTTCCTAAATCAAGCGAACGTTCTGCTAGATGTTCTTCCTCAATAACATCTAAGGCAGCAAGTGAAACGGCGCAAGCAAGCGGGTTTCCTCCAAATGTGGAACCGTGAGAACCTGGATTAAATACACCCAAAACGTCCGAGTTGGCAACAACACATGAGATTGGGAATACTCCACCTCCAAGTGCTTTTCCTAATATCAGCATATCTGGTTCAACATCTTCCCAGTCACAGGCAAACATTTTTCCCGTACGAGCTAAACCAACTTGAATTTCGTCAGCAATAAATAATACATTATTTTCTTTACACAATTCAGAAGCTTGTTTTAAGAATCCTTCAGGAGGTAATAGGATTCCTGCTTCCCCCTGAATAGGCTCCATTAAAAATGCTGCTGTATTGGGTGTAATCGCTGCCGTTAATGCCTCTAGATCACCATATGGAATTAATTTAATGCCAGGAAGCATTGGACCAAATCCACGTTTGTACTCTGGATCTGATGATAACGACACAGCTCCCATAGTCCTGCCATGGAAATTCCCTGTGCAGGCAATGATTTCAGCTTGATTTTCAGCAATACCTTTTACATCATAACCCCAGCGTCGTGCCGCTTTAAGAGCGGTTTCGACTGCTTCAGCACCAGTATTCATTGGAAGTGCCATATCTTTATTTGTTAGTTTACAAATTTTTTCATACCATGGACCGAGCTGGTCATTATGAAAGGCACGTGATGTCAGCGTTACTTTATCTGCTTGATCTTTCAACGCCTGAATAATTTTCGGATGGCGGTGCCCCTGGTTTACAGCAGAATAGGCGCTCAGCATATCCATATAGCGATTGCCTTCTGGACTTTCCACCCAAACACCTTCTGCTTTCGCAATAACGATTGGCAGTGGATGATAGTTATTTGCACCAAATTTATTTGTTTGTTCAATAATTTCCGTTGTTTTTGTCGTAACCTTCATGTTCGTTTCCCCCTTTATTCTTAGGGAAGACCATTGTATGCCCCCCACCCCTTACAATCTTAAAGCATTTCTGATGTTGTTTTCGCCTGCATATGAAGCAATAAATAATCCGGTCCCCCTGCTTTTGAATCGGTTCCAGACATATTGAATCCGCCAAATGGCTGATAGCCTACAATAGCACCCGTACATGTACGATTAAAATAAAGATTTCCTACGTGGAATTCTTGTCTTGCTCTTTCAATGTTCTCGCGGTTATTTGAAATAAGTGCTCCTGTTAAACCATAATCAGTGTTGTTGGCAATTTTCATCAAATGATCAAAGTCACGCGCCTTACAGAAGGTTACCACTGGTCCAAAAATTTCTTCCTTCATAAGGCGGGCATCCTCATCCAAGTCAGCGAATATAGTTGGTTGAATAAAATAACCCTTGGAGTCATCCCCTTCGCCGCCTGTCATTAATCTGCCTTCTTCTTTTCCAATTTCAATATAGCTCATGATCTTTTTGAATGATCTTTCGTCAATAACTGGTCCCATGTAAGTATCTTGTAATTCTGGATTACCAATCGTAAGTGTTTTTGTTAGCGCTACCGCCTTTTCAAGCACAACATCATACACATCTTGGTGAACAACAGCGCGGGATCCAGCTGAACATTTTTGACCGGAGTACCCAAATGCTGAGTAGACGATTGAGGCTGCAGCAAGATCCAAATCCGCTTCGTTATCGACCACAACGGTGTCTTTACCACCCATCTCGGCAATCACACGTTTTAACCAAATTTGTCCTGGATTTACTTTTGCAGCACGTTCATAAATACGGCAGCCTACTTCGCGCGAACCTGTAAACGATACAAATCGAGTTTTCGGATGATCTACTAAATAATCACCAATTTGAGCACCGCTGCCAGGTACAAAGTTTAGAACTCCTTTTGGCAGTCCAGCTTCATGCATCAGTTCCACAAATTTTGCAGCCACGATTGGTGTGGAATTAGCCGGTTTTAATAGAACCGTGTTTCCAGACACAATTGCTGCAACCGTTGTACCTGCCATAATTGCAAGCGGGAAGTTAAATGGTGAAATGATGATTCCCACTCCAAGCGGAATGTAGTTGAATTGATTATATTCTCCTGCACGGCTTTTTACAGGTACACCCTCTTTAATGCTTAACATTTGTCTAGCATAATACTCGATAAAATCAATTGCTTCAGCAGTATCTGCGTCTGCTTCCTTCCATGGCTTCCCTGCTTCTTTTACTAGATAGCTAGAGAATACATGTTTACGGCGACGGAGAATTGCGGCTGCACGGAATAGGATATTGGCACGATGTTCTGGGCTCCATGTTTTCCAAGTTTCAAATGCTGCTAAGGCAGCTTGCATTGCTTTTTCAGCAAGTTCTTGATTTGCCATTGAAACACTGCCAATAACCTCTTCTTTATTGGCTGGATTGATTGATTGGATTTTTTCTTCTGTTGTGATGGATTCGCCGTCAATGATAACTGGGTAGTGTTTTCCGAGTTCGCTTTCGACAAAGGCAAGTGCTTCTTTAAAAGCCTGTATATTTTTTTCTTCCGTAAAATTAGTAAATGGTTCATGTGAGTATGGATACATTGTTTTTCCCCCTTTTGTTTTACGTAAAAATATAATGCAAGTTCCGTGCCAACTTTAATTTTGCAGTTTAATAGCTTTTTTACGGTAGTAAGAGCCAATTATTTTTGCGCAAAATTTAATTTTTTAAATAGAATAGCAAAATTATTTTGCGTTAAAACGTTTTCTTTGATTTAATAGATGCATAGAGGAAAAACAAGGAGTATAACACAATGGAAAAATCAAAGAATGACTTAGTCTATTTAAATGGGATGTATAAGAGGATCTTGGACGAGATCGATGTAGGAGTCCATGCAGTCGATGAAACAGGTAAAACGATCATTTATAATAAAAAAATGATGCAAATTGAATCAATGGATTTTCAGGATGTCATGGATAAAAATTTATTGGACGTGTTTATGTTTAAAGACGACCAATCTAGTACTCTAGTAAAAGCGCTCCAAGAAGGAAAAGAAACTAGTAACGTAAAACAAACCTATTTTAATAATAAGGGAAGAGAAATTACTACCATTAACAACACAATTCCGATCTATTCTGATCATGAACTTCGGGGTGCGGTGGAAATTGCTAATGATGTTACGAAGCTGGAAAAGTTAATCAAAGGCAACATGAAAAAAGGAACTTCTAAGTATACTTTTGATCATATTATCGGCAACAGCCCAGCAATAAAGGAAGTAATCAAAACGGCTAGACGTGCGACCAGAACCTCATCCTATGTATTGATTGTTGGTGACACCGGTACAGGGAAAGAACTTTTTGCACAAAGCATTCACAACGGCAGCGAGCGGTTATCAGGACCTTTTATTTCACAAAATTGTGCGGCCTTACCAGATAATTTAATTGAGAGTCTTCTGTTCGGGACAAAACGCGGAGCGTTCACAGGGGCTACGGATACCCCTGGATTATTTGAACAAGCGAATGGCGGTACATTGCTGCTTGATGAAATTAACTCCTTGAATTTAAATCTTCAAGCAAAATTGCTGCGAGTCCTTCAGGAAAAAACAATCAGAAGGATTGGGGATACAAAGGACACGACCGTTGATGTCAGAGTGATTGCGAATATGAATGAAGATCCGATTGACGCGGTTGCCAATAATCGGATGCGAAAAGACTTGTATTATCGACTAGGAGTAGTAACCATCTTTGTGCCGCCTTTAAAAGATCGTAAAGAAGATATCCCATTATTAGTGGAACAATTTATTGAAAAATACAATGAACGGTTTCAAATGCAAGTAAAAGGGTTATCGGAGGAGGTCAAACTTTCTTTCTTCGAATATGATTGGCATGGAAATGTACGAGAACTTGAGCATATTATAGAAGCAGCCATGAACATCATGATGGACGGCGAAGATTTCATCATGTACCGCCATTTACCCTACCAGTATCGCAATAAAATGCAGATGAAAGAAAGAATGATGCCCCTTTCAACTGTTGATACTTTTATGAAAGAAACGGGAGATGTTACGGTACCATTAAAAGAACAACTGGAATTATTTGAAAAAACTTATATTGAGCATGTCCTCAAGAAAAATGATTTTAATATTTCCAAAACAGCGAAGTTACTAGGATTAAGTCGTCAAAGCTTACAGTATCGATTAAAGAAATTAAACTTTGAGGTAAATTCTTTATAGCAATAAGGAAAAAGATAGAACGTACATTTGGCATCTATATAGTCCAAAGTTCGTTCTTTTTTAATTTTTTTGGAATTTAGTACAAGCTCTGCGTCAGAGTAATCACTTTTTGGGGAGCTTTCTCATATATTATAGCAGGAGCAAAATGATATATATCAACAACTTAGTAAAGTTCCCCTTTTTAATAAGAAAACATGCAAGCATAAATATTCCATTTTTCCCCCATACTATGAAAAACGATGAGGTGAAGAAAATGGGACTACTCAACTCATTTAATCAATGGAAAGAGGCAAGATATCAAAATCATGTCTCTAATATGAAGGACCAAGGCAAATGCCCTGATTGTGAGGGTAGAGGGTATACAGTGTACCCTTATAATGAGTTTGCCTACTTTAATTCATTTGAATGCCCAGGGTGCCAAGGCAGCGGCCATTATGCAGATTGGGAAGAAATGAGGTAAATGACAAAGAGGAAATTCCTAACAAAAATTCCCTGCATGCGGACCATTGCAGGGAATTTTTCTGTTTAATGTTTTTTTACTTGATCTTTGTATACCTTTGCTGTTCTTATTTCCACAGTGATAGATCCTTTTCTTACTACCGTTTTTAACAGCAGAGGAACGCCAGTCGTATTTTTAAACCGAAAATCTAGCCCTCCGTAAGACACGGTTGCATCTCTTCCTGTCGGCACATATCCTACATGCAGAGAGTGATGATTCCTTTCAATATAACTGACAGCTAGTTTATCAATGGCGTTATAAAGTGTGGAAGAGGTTTGACAAATACCGCCGCCTATTCCTTCCACTAACTTGCCATCAAGAGCTTCCGGTGCAGGTTGATAGCCATGCTCTGCATCACTTGGTCCTACGGTGGTGTTAAAGGAGAAGGAGTCTCCGGTGCCAAGAATGACATTATTAATCGCCTTTGCCGATAACGCGATATTTTTAGACCTGCCGGCCATTCCACTACTAAAGTAGGTAGTATAAGAAGCAACGACTACTTCCCCCAATTGCGCAGCCTCCTCCGGCTTGTAACCGCTAGCTGTAACATACAACGGAATTTCGACGTCGCCGCCTTTTAAAGAGGCCTGAATGATTTTTTCTGTTAGTTCTTTCTCCTCAAGGATTGTTTGCGGTGTACCTTTAATCACTTGTCCATTCTCATCAAGCTTATCGAGAATCATTCTTTTATCATAACCTGGGGTATCTTTTGTCCCCCTGGCCAATTCCCTTGTTAATAAGGCTAATTCGGCTTTATATTTTTCATCGTCTGTCCCAAATCCTATATCCTTTGGTTTAAAGGTTTTTACAACACTTTTGGTATTCGGGTCGATAAGATTGACAAAAACCGGTTTTTCAACTTTCTTTTTGTTCTCTGCTTTCAGTTGTTTCTCTGTTGTGTTTTTTTGCTGCCCTGCTGCAATTGCTTCCTTTTCGTTTGTTGTCTGCTCTCTACATCCTGCTAACCCCAATAAACAGCCCGCCAATAAGATCGTGATTATTCTATTAAACCTGCTCATTTTCCCCCATCTTTTCCTCGTGATTTAATTTGAATTTTCCACTTAATCTATTACTATATGATTTGACGATTATTACCGAAAATAGTTTCATATTTTATCCTAATTATCCCAATAATATTTCCATTTTTCTGTAATAGATTAACAAATCATGGGTTCATTTTATCACTTTATCCTAATAATAAAAGTACTTTTTCTGATGAATTAACATAAAAATAAATATTTTGCACTAAAAAGTTTGAATAAAAACAGGCGATAGGTAAATAGTAATATCAAGATTTTGTTCATTTTTTGGAGGTGCTTAAATGTCTGTTTATGTTCATCAGACGTTTGTCATTAAACAAGATAAGTTTAAAGATGGTATTGAAAATTTAAGGGAAATTAAAAAGTTCAGAACTGAAAATTATGATCACAAGGTCGAGATTCTCACACCGATATCCGGAGAGGATCATACCTACGCCCTCCTATCGATCTATGAAGGATTAGCAGAAATGGAATTACAAAATAAAAAAATGTTCGAAGACGAAGAATACATAGAGCTGATTGGTCCATTTTTCCTTGAGAATATTGAACAAGGCAGTATGTATACACAAATTTATCGTTCCTTAAGTGAGCGCAAACCTGATAAAAAGAAGGAAAAGGAGCAAAAATAATTATCTTCTATAAAAGAAAAAAGGGCGCTGGTGCCCTTTTTTCTTTTTTATCAAAAAAGCACCAACATTACTATAGTAGTTGGCACCTTTTTAAGTTGTCTTTCTAAAAAAACATATTCAACAGCAACGCTCCCCCAAACGCCACGAAAGAAAGAATGGTTTCTAAGACTGTCCACGTTTTAAAGGTTTCCGGAACACTTAAACCTAAATATTCTTTAACCATCCAGAAACCGGCGTCGTTAACGTGTGAAAACATTAACGATCCTGCGCCCGTCGCGATAACCAGCAATTCAAGATTCACGTCTGTCATCCCAGCTACCACTGGCGAAACAATTCCAGCGGCAGTGGTTAAGGCTACTGTAGCGGATCCTGTAGCAATTCGAATTAAACCAGCAATTAAAAAGGCCAATACAAGTGGTGATAGCGATAAATTCTCTGCCATCCGTGCGATTGTATCCCCTACTCCACTTTCGATTAGTATTTGTTTAAACCCACCACCAGCCCCAATGATTAAAGCGATGGAACCAACTGGCAATAAACATTCCTCTGTCAATTTTTTAATAACTTCTTTCCCCATCCCTCGCCGTAGCCCAAGGAAATAATAAGCAACAAAGACAGAGATCAAGAGGGCAATAATTGGACTTCCAATGAAAATGAGAAATTTCGTTATCCCCGCAGTTAATTTTAAGTAAGGAGCAACCGCTGATAGAATCATTAGTAACACTGGCAACAGAATAATGAAAAAAGAAATACCTGTACCTGGTAATGATTTAGCTTCCTTACTTATTCGAATCAACTCAGGTTCTCCTTGTGGTACAACTCTTTTGTTAACCCACATTGCAAACAATGGACCAGCAATAATAACGGCTGGAATCGCAATAATTAACGAATATAAAAGGACTTTCCCTAGATTTGCCTTGTAGATACTGATGGCTGCCAATGCCCCAGGATGCGGCGGAACCAGTCCATGAACGATTGATAATCCTGCGATACACGGCAAGGCAATTAATAAAATATTTTGTTTAGATGATTTGTGAATCGAAATAACTAAAGGTAATAGAATTAAAATTCCCACTTCAAAAAATACGGGAATACCAATAATAAAACCTGACAGCATCATGGCCCATGGTAATTTATTAACACCAAAAACGCGAATAAAATATTCAGCAATCTGCATGCCCGCTCCAGAGTCTGCCATCATTTTACCTAAAATGGTTCCTAGAGCTAAAATCCCGATTAAATGTCCAAGGACCCCGCCTACACCCGTTTCATAGGCTGCAACAATTTTATCCAGCGATAGCCCTGATACTAACGCTAAAAACAAACTAGCCACAAGCAAGCTGATAAACGCATGCCACTTAAACCATGATACTCCTAGAACAACGATGACAATCGAAACGAGTGTCATCAGCAATAAAAAGGTATCCATCAACCAACACCATCCTTTACAAATTAGTTGTATATATCTCCCTTATTGTTAGCATTTGTTACATTTACATTCGAATTTTCCTGTTTTAGTCTGTAAAACAGAAAAGCCCTCATCCGTAATTAAAACATCGGGATGAGGGCTTATATTTTTAGTCTCTATCTAAAAGTGCTGCTCCAGCAATTCCTGGTTTGGTCATTTCGAATATATTTAATATAAGATCTAATTCTTCTTCTGTAAGCACATCATGCTGCAAACATAATTCGCGAACGGATTTGCCACTGACGATGGCTTCTCTAGCAATCCTAGCTGCTACTTCATACCCCAAATGCGGATTGACTGCCGTAATAATACCGACACTTCTTTCAACGTAATCCTTTAAACGGGCCTCGTTGGCTTCGATTCCCTTCAAGCAATAATCGGTAAAGGAACGGAATCCATTGTTCATAATACTGATTGATTGCAGTAAATTAAACACTAATACCGGCTCCATCACATTCAGTTCCAGTTGACCAGCTTCGGAAGCAAGACAGATGGTATGATCATTTCCAATAACCTGAAAGGCAATTTGGTTAATGAGCTCCGGCATGACTGGATTTACTTTTCCTGGCATAATCGAAGATCCGGGCTGGCGGGCTGGCAAACTTATTTCTGCTAGACCGGCCCTCGGGCCAGATGCCATTAAGCGCAGATCATTGGCTATTTTTGACATATTCATCATACAAACTTTTAATGCAGCCGAAACCTCTGTATAGGCATCCGTGTTTTGGGTTGCATCCACGAGATGCTCGGCGTTAACTAATGGCAATCCACTAATGTCGGCAAGCTGTTTAACCACATCAATAATATATTGAGGGTCCGCATTTAAGCCCGTCCCAACTGCTGTGGCACCCATATTCACTTCATATAAATGATTTCTAGAGTTTGAAATCCGCTTAAGATCACGTTCAAGAACACGAGAGTAAGCTTCAAATTCTTGACCAAGTCGGATGGGAACTGCATCCTGTAAATGGGTCCGCCCCATTTTGATAACGTTTTCAAATTGTTTTGCCTTCTCCTTAAAAACGGCAAGCATATCATTCATGGTCACGAGTAATTTTTCAAGTAATTTTAGTGCAGCGATATGAATGGCTGTCGGGAAAACATCATTCGTCGATTGCGACATATTGACATGTGTATTCGGACTTAAATGAATATAAGCTCCTTTGTCATGACCAAGCAATTCAAGCGCCCGATTGGCGATTACTTCATTTGCATTCATGTTCATGGACGTCCCGGCTCCACCTTGAATTGGATCAACAATAAATTGGTCGTTCCACTTTCCTGCCATCACTTCATCGGCAGCTTGACAAATGACATCACCAAGCCCGGAATATAATCTCTTTGTATTCATATTTGCTATTGCTGCTGCCTTTTTTACCATTGCCAATGCTTTAATCAATTCTTCATGAATGGAGTACCCTGTGATAGGGAAATTCTCAACCGCTCTAAGTGTTTGAATACCATAATAGGCGTCCTTTGGGATTTCTTTTTTTCCTAAGAAATCTTGTTCGGTTCTGTTTGTAATCATTGCTTTCTGTCTCCTTTTTTATAAACAACTATCGATACAAAAAAATAATAACAGTAAAAATGGGCTATGTCTCTAGTTCCGCTTTAATTCTTGCATCAATCTCTAATTATTCTGTCGATATAATAATATTTCGTACCACGATATATCTTTTTTATTTTATTTGCAAAATAAACAGTAATTTTGTCTTTATGTCCAACTAAATAACCGATGAATTTACGTGGATTTTTGATAACCGTGTAGAATTTTGTCAAAATCTTTATTTTATAAAATCTTATATTACTAACGTATTCATGTTATAATCATCTCAATATTATTTCAATATTGTAAATTTTAAAACAAGGATATTTATATGAAAGAGAGGTTTAAAATAAAAAAATGAGGTAACCGGTAAGTTCTTATTCACAACTTACCGGTTACCTCTATCCATATTTAATAGCCTTTCACCATCGTTTTATCCTTCTAAAAACGAATAATTGAATTTTCTAAGCAACTCACCAAAAACCCGGCACTCCTCTTCAGGCCAATCTTTTAGTAATTCTGTTATTCGGTCCATCCGAGCCTGCATATGTTCACATAATTCCTTTTTCCCTAACTCGGTAATTTGAAAGGTATATGCCCTCCCATCTAACGGATCAGGTATCTTATACAAGAAGCCCTTCTGCTCTAAAGCAGCTGCTTGTCTGCTTACTGTTGATATATCTAATTGGAATTCACCCGCTAAGACCTTTACGCCTACTGCCCCTTTCATAGCAATTCGGCGAAGCAGCAGATAGGCAGATCGGTCAAGACTCCCAACTTTTTTATGGTTATTATCAGATGTCGTTCGGCGAAGCAGGATCGCTAATTCAAGTTCGATCATTTCTAGGGCATTTTTATTCATTTTATAACCTCACAGTATTCAATATTCCTACACATTATCATATCATAAGATAATTAATTTTTTATTTTCGTCGTGCATATGAAAACATCATTGACGTAGTGAAAAATAGTTGTATAATACAATCATATAGTTTCATCATACAACTATTTGTCCTTAAGGGGTATTCGTACGAAATATTTCGAGAAACGAGTTCTCAAAAATATTCCGTTACTTTATTGATGAATTTTCTCAAGCAGACGAACGATGGATGGAACAAATATACAAAGAAAAGGAGTAATGTAAATGGCATCAACACCGCAATCGATTGCGTCAACCTCAAGCAAAAACACTTCAAATCCAGAGTTACAGGCATCTTTATTAACACAACCAAAAGCAGTGTGGGCAGTATTTTTTGCCAGCATCATTGCATTCATGGGTTTAGGCCTTGTTGACCCCATTTTACCTGCCATTGCAGAACAATTACATGCCTCACATAGTCAAGTTACCCTATTGTTCACCAGCTATAATGCGGTAATGGCAGTGGCAATGCTTATTACCGGAATGATTTCCTCTAGACTGGGAATCAAGTGGACCCTTCTTTCAGGGATTGTCATCATTGCGGTCTTCTCTGCACTTGGAGGCTTTTCAAATGGGATTTGGGCGCTTGTCAGTCTTCGTGGAGGCTGGGGTTTAGGAAATGCTTTATTTGTTGCCACTGCTCTTGCAGCCATTGTGTCGTTATCCAATAGTGGAACGGCCAAAGCCATCATTCTGTATGAAGCTGCGATTGGACTAGGAATTTCTGTAGGCCCGCTTCTTGGAGGATGGTTAGGGGCGATGTCCTGGAGAGGACCGTTTCTTGGCGTTGCATCACTGATGATAATAGCCTTTATTGGTTTAATTGTATTAATGCCCAAGGCTAAACAGGATCAAAAGAGCCAGGCGAAAACATCACTTGCAGATCCTTTCCGTGCCTTAAAACACCGTTCGTTATTGGTTTTCGGGATCACGGCTGCCCTTTATAATTTTGGTTTTTTTACGCTACTCGCTTATGCCCCGTTTGTCATGGGATTGGATGAACATGGGCTTGGATTTGTATTCCTGGGCTGGGGTATCTTACTGGCGATTACCTCTGTTTTTATGGCTCCTAAACTACAGCAAAAGTTTGGAACTATTAAAACCATGTGTGCGATGCTAGTCATGTTCGGTATTCTTCTTTTTATCATGGGAACATGGACATCTTCACAAGCAGTTATCATTACTTGTGTAATAGCGGCAGGTGCATTATTAGGTAATAATAATACACTCATTACCACCGCTGTTATGAATGCTGCACCGGTACAACGCTCAACAGCGTCGGCCGCTTACAGCTTCCTTCGCTTTATTGGCGGTGCGATTGCACCATTTATGGCGGGTAAGCTTGCAGAAATTTATAATTCTTCAATTCCTTTTATAGTCGGAGGTATTTTTGTCCTTCTCTCTGTTCTGTTCATTTTAATAAACAGAAAGCACATTAACCATGTTGATGATGTTGAACTAGGTCATTAAGTGTAACGGGTGGGATCTGTCTTGGTGACGGATCCTTTTGCTTTACCCATTGCGTAATAAGTCAGTGAATATCGCGTTTCTTAAAACGGCCGCCTCTAACTTCCGCTATGTCAGCAATGGCTAAAAACGCTGTAGGATCAATTTCCTCGACAATGGTCGTCAGTTTGGATTCTTCTATTCGGGAAATGATACTGAAAATGACTTTCTTATTATCCCCTGTATAAGCGCCTTCACCGTTTAAGTAGGTGACTCCCCGTCCTAAACGGTCATTAACGGCATCTCCAATCTCTTTTGCATTGTCACTAATAATCCAGACGGATTTAGTTTCTTCGAGTCCTTGGACAACCGTATCAATTGCTTTCGATGCAATTACATATGCTAAAAGGGAATACATGGCACGGTCCCAAGAAAAGACAAATCCTGCTGCCCCCAATATAAATATGTTCATAAACATAATAATTTGTCCAACCGAAAAAGGAACCTTTTTATTAATGACAAGAGCTAATATTTCTGTGCCATCTAATGCCCCGCCATTACGGATGACCAGACCCACTCCAATGCCTAAAATCATTCCGCCAAATAGGGTTGCCAGGAGGATATCTTCTGTAAAAGGGGGAATAGGGTGAAAAAAGGAAGTAAAAATGGATAAAACGATAATTCCATAAATGGTTGAAAAAGCAAAGGTTTTTCCCATTTGTTTGTAGCCCATATACACAAAAGGCAGGTTCAATAGAAATAGAAAGAGTCCCAATTTCCATCCGGTAATATGTGCAAGCATGATGGAGATACCGGTGATTCCCCCATCAATAACATGGTTCGGAACTAAGAATATTTCTAGTCCTGTCGCCATAAGAATGGCTCCGATAGTGATCATAATAATTCTCACAATTATCCTTGTTAGCGGAAGTTTTCGATGCTTTAGATTTTCCTTCATTAATTCTGTCATTCAACCACTCCTTATTAATTTTATTTTGCCATATAATCATCCAATCTATTAGGAATTACCATAAATATGTTCTTTATATGATTATATCATATTTTCCACAAAAATTGAACTAGAGTTCATATTTTTTAGTAAAAAAGGGATTGCAGCCTTCTGCAATCCCTCCTTTTTTATACCATTACTTTGCATAGTTGATTTGTAAATTCGACTGGGTCTTCGATTGGTAAACCTTCAATCAGCAATGCTTGATTATATAACAAGTTTGTATATAAGGTTAACTTGTCTTTGTCCTTTTCAAAGGCATCTTTTAATGATGCAAACACCTCGTGTTGGACATTAATTTCTAGGATCTTGTCTGCTTTCACATTTTGACTATTTGGCATAGCATTCAGGATTTTTTCCATTTCGATCGATACTGCCCCATCAGTAGATAAACATACAGGATGAGTTTTAAGTCGTTTCGATACTTTTACATCTTTAACCTTGTTGTTTAGAACATTTTTCATAAAGTCAAACAGTTCTTTATTGTCTTGTTCCTCTGCAGCCGTATCTTGATTTTCATCCGCTTCAAATCCTAAATCACCGCTGGAAACTGATTTAAACTCTTTTTCTTTATATAAGATTAGCATTCTTATTGCAAACTCATCAATCTCATCGGTGAAATATAGAATTTCATACCCTTTATCTGCAACTAATTCCGTTTGCGGCAGTTTATCAATTCGTTCAATCGATTCACCAGTTGCATAGTAAATATATTTTTGGTCCTCCGGCATTCTTGATACGTACTCGTCAAGAGTGACCAATTTTTTCTCCTTAGATGAGTAGAACATTAATAAATCCTGGAGTTCTTCTTTATGGGTTCCATAATCACTGTAAACACCATATTTTAGTTGTCTGCCAAATGCTTTAAAGAACTCTTCGTACTTTTCTCGTTCATTTTTTATGATCGACAATAATTCACTTTTGATTTTTTTATTAATATTTTTGGCGATAAGCTTTAATTGACGATCATGCTGAAGCATCTCTCTTGAGATATTTAATGAAAGATCTTCAGAATCCACCATTCCCTTAACGAAACTAAAATAGTCAGGCAGCAAATCAGCGCATTTATTCATGATTAACACGCCATTTGAATATAACTCTAACCCCTTCTCATATTCCTGTGTGTAATAATCGAACGGGATGTTTTCAGGGATATAAAGAATGGCATTATATCTAATAGCACCGTCAACGCTAATATGAATATGTTTTAGCGGTTTGTCAAAACCGTAGCGTTTTTCTGAGTAAAAATGTTCATAGTCTTCTGTGGTTAAATCCTTCTTATTCTTTCTCCAAATAGGAACCATACTATTAATGGTTTGTTCTTCGACGACTTCCTCAAAGTCGTTCTCACTGCCCTCTTTGAGCTTACGTTCTGTTACATCCATTTTAATAGGATAGCGAATAAAATCCGAATATTTTTTGATGATAGACCTTAATCGATATTCTTCAAGATACTCATCATAGTTCTCATCTTCGGTATTTTCTTTTATTTTCAACGTAATCTCCGTACCGACTGAATCCTTTTCACATGGAGTGATGGTATAGCCTTCCGCTCCTTTAGATTCCCATTTGAAGGCTTCATCACTACCTAGAGCCTTACTAATCACTGATACTTCATCTGCCACCATGAATGCTGAATAAAAGCCAACCCCGAATTGTCCAATAATATCGTAACCGTCTTTAAGTTCATTTTCCTTTTTAAAAGCTAACGAACCGCTTTTCGCAATTGTACCAAGGTTATTTTCAAGATCTTCCTTCGTCATCCCAATGCCGGTATCGGTGATAATCAATAATCTATTGTCCTTATCAGCAGTGACTTTTATGTAGTAACTATCTTGGTTAAAGGTTAATGTATCATCTGTTAAGGCTTTATAATAAATTTTATCGATCGCATCGCTTGCATTTGACAATAACTCTCTTAAGAAAATCTCCCGGTGTGTGTAAATAGAGTTGATCATCATATCCAGTAATCGTTTGGATTCTGCTTTAAACTGCTTTGTTTCCATCAAGACCTCTCCTTTTTGCAAAATATACTTATATTTTAGCACTCTTATCCACCGAGTGCTAACAATTATTTTAATAACACATTTATTTGTTTTTTGTCAAGAAAAAACAGCACCCTAACGGATGCTGGATTATTACAAAAGTAGGTTGCTTATTGAATAATTTTTGAAGACCTTGCCAACTCTGCAGTCTTTTGGATTCGTTTACTCAGAGGTTCTTTCAAGATAAGTGCTAAAAGAAAGCTGGCAGCCACAAAGATTAGCAAGTAAATCACATCTCTTACCACCACTTCTTCAACCATTCCTCCTACCGTTTCGCGCAGCAAACTAACCGCATATGTAAACGGCATAAAAGGATATATCCTTTGAAAAAAGGCTGAAGTAGTACTTACAGGAAAAGTGGCACCGGAACTTGAAATTTGTAGCACCAAAAGAATAATTGCTAACCCTTTTCCAATTGTGCCGAAAACAGAACATAAAGTAAACGTGATGATTACAAAAACAATCCCAATAAAGACACTAAAGAGAACCAACCATAGTTTATCAGCGGCATAAGTATGAATGATATATATATCACCAAGTGAAACAACTACAGCTTGAAGGATCCCTATGGTCAGAAAGGTAAGCAGTCTTCCAAAGTAAACCTGATAGCTCTTAAACTGATGATTGTTGTCCTCCACATCTACTCGAAGTGAGGCGATCAGGAATGTTGCCCCTACCCAAAGTGCTAGCATCGTATAAAATGGGGTCATCGCTGAACCGTAATTAGGGATAGGAAATATCCTTTTTGTTTTTAATAAAACCGGATTGGATAAAAAGTTACTTTCTGTTTGCGGGTCATGTTTTAAAAATTGAATTAGATCATTCACATCCACACTGCCTTTTAATCTTCGCAGTTTAGCAGCTGTACTTCTGATCTGCACTTCAAAGCTTGGCAAGTCATTTCTTGCAAAATCAGCAGCTTTATGGACAGCTGTTTCTAATTGAGGAAGCCTTGTTCTAACCAGATTAGCAGCATTTCGAATGTCAGCCTCTAATGTAGGCAGATCAGTTCGAACAAAATTAGCCGCTTTATGAATTTTCCCCTCAATTGTCGGAAGATCATTTTTAATAAAATTAGCAGAGGAGTTAACAATCGATTCTCCTTCTGATACCTTTTGCTCTAGGTCACCCCGAGCCTGTTGAATGGAATTATGAATACGTACAAGTTCCTCATGAAGCTGTGTTAACTGTGCCTGATTTTCACTAGTTTCACCTTGAGCTCCTGTCTGTCCAGAACGATTGATTGATTGGTTAATATTTGCCTCAATTTCAGATAATTGCTCTCCAATTTGGGTTACAATTTCATTTATGCGATTCATATCGGCCATTTTTTGTTGAAGTGCCAATACCTTATTGCCGGCTTCATGGATGAGTGGCAGATTAGCTTCTACTTTTAAAATACTGCTGCCTGCCTGGTTAATCTCGGGAATCCTTTGTTCCAATTCTATTATCTTCTGTCCCTTTTCTTTAATTTGGGGCAGCTTTCCCTCGAGCTCAATTGTTTTCTTTCCCATAGCCTCAATCTGCGGCAAGGCCTTTTCTAATGTAAAGATTTGGTCCTCCATATTATGTATGGATGGCAATGCTTTCTCTAACTCAATTCCTGCTTTATAGAAACCTGAAAAAATAGCATCTCCAACTGTTTTCACAAAGGCCTGACTAATTTGAGCTGTTACGGCCGATGCTCCAGAGCTGGCAATTTTCGGGGCAACAGCATTAATTTTTTCATTTACACCGAATAGAATTTGCGGCTTTGTTGAATTAATTTCAAGTATGCTGGTTAGTTTCTTTGAAAAGTCTCTTGGGATGATTAGATAAGCATAATAATTACCTTTTTCGACGCCGTCCTCCGCGGTAGAGCGATTAACAAATATCCAGCCGAGTTTCTTGTTATTTTTTAAATTTTGTACAATTTCATTTCCTACGTTTATCTTTTTCCCTCGAATTTCGGTCCCTTCATCTTCATTGGCAACTGCCACTTTAATTCCAGATGTATTGCTGTATGGATCCCACATCGCTTTAATGTTAATCCAAGCATAAGCGGATGGAAGGAGCGTGAGTGCTCCCACTAACAAAATAACGATCGGCACCTGACGAATATTTTTCCAATCATTTATATAAATTCTCCAAATTCCCATTATTCCCTCACCCCCTGAGAAGTTTCATCTTATAGCTTTTCACTATTAGAGTATCCAGATTCAAGGAATACCGGGGCAATTAATTTAATGGCGGCAAAAAAAAGACTGCCTTAAATCGGCAGCCTTCTAATTGCTATCATTTGTTTGTTCATTACTATTCTGATGAGTAGGATTATAATCATACTTTGTTCGGTCAACAGGAGTAAAGTTTTTCGGAGTATAGAAACGTAATAAATCGCCATTGACTACTTTATCCGAAAAAGTAAGTTTTTCCTGAACCAATTGTTTATATTTCTTGGCTTCAGGCAACTTGTCCGTTTCTAGCTTTAATCCTGTAGTTGAATCATAATATTTACCATCAACCGAGTAAATCGTCGGGCTCACATAGTCACCGTTTCGGAATGCCACTAAACTATCATGTTGTTTAGACAGTAAATCCGTACCGAATTGAACATAATCTTTTGTATCAATTCCCAATAGGTGAAGAAGCGTTGGAAGAAGGTCAACTTGACCGCCATACTCATGGTTCACCCCACCTTGCATGCCTGGGACACGGATAAACAATGGTACACGTTGTAATCCAGCATTATCAAAAGGTGTAATTTCTTTTCCAAGTATTTGCGCCATCGCTTTATTATGATTTTCAGAGATACCGTAATGATCACCATACATAATAATAATGGAATTATTATATAGACCAGACTTCTTAAGGTAGTCAAAAAATTGTCTTAACGCTTCGTCCGCATAACGTGCTGTTTGGAAATATCCATCCACAGAACTATCACCTGTTGTAGCAGGTGCGATGGTTGCATCCTTTTGATTCATCGCATATGGATAGTGGTTAGCAACCGTAATAAATTTAGTATAGAACGGCTGCGGCAATGATTCCAATAGTGGGATGGATTGCTGATAGAACGGTTTATCCATTAAACCATATTCGGCCTCATCAGCAGAATTAATCTTATAATAGTTGGCATCAAAGAACTTGTCAAAACCAAGCGATTTATAAATTTCATTACGATTCCAGAAACTTCCAGAATTCCCATGGAAAACAGCTGAAGTATAGCCATTCTGCCCTAAAATGGCAGGTGCAGCTTGAAAGGTGTTTAACCCTTTCGTTGTAAAAACAGATCCCTCTGGTAAGCCAAACAAAGAATTCTCGAGCATAAATTCTGCATCAGATGTTTTTCCCTGACCTGTTTGATGAAAAAAGTTATCAAAATACATTGTATTTTGGTCTTTTATCAATGAGTTTAAAAACGGTGTAACCTCTTCCCCATTTAACTTATAATTGATCAAAAAGTTTTGGAAGGATTCAAGGTGTAAGTAAATCACATTCATACCCTTACCTGCCCCAAAGGTAGCGGGGTTCGGTTCAGCATAATTAGATTTCGTATAGTTAATAACATCTGTAATATCATCGCTGCTCGCCATTACTCGTTGTGCGGAAGCATGTGTACTTTTAACGGCATCGTAAATGGTGTAATTGTACATACCAAGGTATTTCACGATATAATTTCGGTCAAATCCTCTAGTGAGTAATTGTGGACGGTCTAATTCTGCCAGCGACAAGTTTACACAAGATATAACAAGTGCTAAAGAGTATAATACCGAGATTTTCCTACGCTTTATATCTTTAACCTCAATCTTAACAAAACGAAAAGCAAGAAGTGCCACCAATACAATAAAATCAACAAAGAAAAGAATGTCATAAGGTCTTAATAAAGTGAGCACACTTCCACTTACGTCACCAAAATTTTGTGTCTGTGTTAAGGTCGGTAAAGTGATGAAGTCGTTGAAAAAACGGTAAAAAAGGACGTTTGCATATAGTAGAAAAGATAATAGAAAATAAATAATCATCATCACAGTATATTTTTTTCTTCCTTTAAAAAAGGCTGAAATTCCTAAGAAAATTAAGGAAGAACCTAATGGGTTAAAGAACAGGAGAAATTTTTGTAATGTATTTTCAATCCCTAATTGAAACTGGGTTAATTGGACAAAATAGGTTTTCAACCATAATAGAAGTACAGACAAAAAGAAAAAGCCAATATATTTATTAAAAATACTTTGACCCTTGTGTAGTAGTTTATTCATTGTTTCTCATCACCTCATAGTGCAATATTATGACAAAAAAGATTTGACATTTAAATAGAAGATTCAACCCAAATTCACTAACATCTATCTTAACAGGTAAATATGAACAATTAATGAACAAACTTTGAAAATGTATATTTGTATCAAAGTTCCTGTCATATTCATTCCATAATAATTAAAGGATTAATTCTTATAAGTGTAGGAAAACTATCTTTGTGCACTTCAGGAAAGGAGGCACTCATCCTGAACCATTTTTCTAATACGATAAGGAGGGTAACGATGGGAATATTAAGTGGAAATCCAAAAGAAGAGCCATTGCATTATGGCGAAGTTTTTGATATTTGGGCATCACAATTAGCTGGCAACAATATGATCTCCGGTTATAAAACCATGTTAAATCATGCCGGTGATGAGGACTTAAAAAAATTACTAGTAGAAGTTATTGAGACAGGCGAACAGCAAAAAAAGCAAATTGAGGGGCTCTTAAAGGAAAACGGCGTCGGCCTTCCTCCAGCAATGCCTGACCCGCCTGAGGCTTGTTTAGAAGATATTCCAATTGGTGCTAGAATTCCCGACCCAGCGATTGCTGCTACCCTTGCAGTTGATACGGCTGCAGGGTTAGTTGCATGCAGTCAAGTTATTGGAATGTCTATTAGGGAAGATGTCGCAATGATGTATGGACAATTCCATACACAAAAAGCTGCACTTGGTGCGAAGATCTTGCGTCTAAATAAAGAAAAAGGCTGGCTAATCCCACCACCGCTTCATCTTAATAAACATCACGACTGCTAAAAGTTATCATTTTGTAGGATAGCCAGGAGGTGAATGCAGTGGCTGCACAAAATAATAAGAATCAGAATTCAATCAACAGTCCAGAAGGATCCGGTTCTGAATATCATCGTGAGCACGCAGGTAATGTTCCCGATTACGGCGGTAACAGTATGGAACAAATTGCCAAAGAAGAATTAAAAAATGAAACTAACAATACCAATATGTAGGTTTAAAAAAAGAAACCAGTCGATGGTTTGACTGGTTTCAATTTCACTAGTTTTTCACTAGATTCATTTGTTCCCCTGCTTTAACCTCGACAATTTGTTCGTCCACACTTAACCAGACAGAAAGAACAGAGGGATTATAAACAAAATGACTATTGGCAGAGAATTTTAAATTTTGGAATGCCTTTATATAATCTACAATCTCAAGATTGGAAGCATACCAAATATCACTACGATTACCAATATATTCACAAAAGTTTTCGATTAAATTCCAGTTTTGATCCTGATCAAATTCATAGCTATGACCCCAAACATACATCATATACAAATATTGTTTTTTATGGAGCTGGACAAATTCCTCAGCTAGTTTTAATAAGTTTCGATTATGGTGGCAGGTTGGATTCCATTCCATAAAATCATCCGGTATGGAAAAATTGCCTGTACTATGTACCGTCCTGGCGTATTCGATTCCTAAGAATGGAAGCATTACTTTAATAAGTTGATTGTAGGAGCCATTTGGATAAGATAATCCCCTGACAGTATAACCTACAATATTTTCTAAGTTTTTACGATCATCCATTATCTCTTCGATTAATTGTTCTTTTGGCGACCTGGCAATCGTCGGATGAGTGACGGTATGAGTGGATACTTCATGTCCTTCATATAGGCGGAGAACTTCCTCTTTCGGTATTCGATCCCCCATTCCCATTAACCCTGAATTCAAATGAAAAGTTCCCTTTATCCCATAACGATTAAAGATTTCAACAAGTTTTCTATCTGCTGATCTGCCATCGTCATAGCTCATCGTTAATACTTTGTGCTTCCCTTTAGGAAATGTCATGATTACTTTCGGCATATTTATCACCTCTATATAATAGTAGAAATATTTTTGATAGTTTCAAACTCCCAGCCTAGCAATTAATTTTTTGTATTAAACATTTTATCGAAAAGTTCTTCCACTGATGACAATACAATCCTCTCCAATTACTTCAAACTAGTAACCTCTCGCAATTGATGTTCTTGATAATCAAAATACTTCCCTTCCAAAAGGCCGATTAGAGTATTCGTAATCCTTACTTCAAGCTCATTCTCTCCTAGATGAAGAATTTGCGAGTCCCCTTCCCATTGATAAGGTGTCCATGCCTTCACTCCCAAGGACCTTCCATTGACCAAAACCTCGATACAATCATGGATATGTTTATCCAAATCCGTAAAACATAGAATAAACTCTTCCGTGTCAGGCAGCTGATCTAAATGGATTTTTTGCGAAAATGAAATTGTGCCGGCATAGAACGGATATCCATTGTACGGCCCTTGATGGATAGTTGAAGATGCTGGCGGATTATTTAATATCGGCTGGTGCTGATTGTTTAAGAAAACGCCAAAGTCTCCTGCTAAATAAATAGCATCAACAATCCCATCCCAATCATGCTCCACCTTCACTTCAATCCTTAGCACGTTTTTCCCTTGCTTTAGATATGATTGAACATCTTCCATTAAATTACGATGGTCATAGAAGAAGTTTTGAACCAGGTCCTTCACAAGATGATCATTTATAAAGATTCGATATTCACCGGATATAGCTCCCCTATCCATCAATATGGAACAACGGTTTGGAATCGTATCAACGATGAATTCCTTTTGATAGATACAGGAAATAGGATATTTCATCGCCATTTTCATCGGGGTCCCAAAAACTTGATGAAAAGTGATTGGCAGACCTTGCTGATCATTGAGATCTGAACACTGATCGATAAACGTTTTGACTTGGACAATAGGGCCAGAAGTTTGATCACCATTTTGCTCGGGATTGAGAATTAACTCAAACGAATCGAATCGAACTGTATTATCCCTTAAAGCCTCCACCTCCCAATTATTTGCCGTACTAACCTCCCATTTCCATGACACCGGCTCATTCTCGACTAGAACAGGTTCCACTACACGGTTAATCAAGATAAGACTGCTTTGATAGGATTCGAAATACAGCGGAAGGTTCCATTCTTGTTCAGATGGTGTAGCTTGCAGTTGAACTATTTCTCCTGTTTCTAAATCCAATCGCTGAAATTCACATGGATAGGAAACTGAAAGGGCCCCATTGTGGCCGCCTTCTTCCTGGTTGGTAATAAAAACTAATGTTGATTGATCTGAGACCTTCCGTTTTTCCAATAAGAAGCTTTGCTTTCCGTTTCCCGTCTTAAACTTGACTTCATCTAGCGCATGCTCATTTAGTATATTCTGTAATAATTCGCATGAAGAGAGATAGTAGGCATTTTGTTGACCTTTACTAATCTGTTTATAAAGCTTGTCTTCTCCGCCCCAATAATTCCAATAAGTGGTGTCCTTCAATCCAAATGTTTCTAAAATATCCTTCTCAAACGATGTATCCCCATCAATCCATTCGTATGGAAGCAATCCGTTGGCAATCACTACACCGCCTTGATCGAGGAACGTGTTAATTTTCTTCCATGCAGCTTGTTCAAGATTAGTAATCGGAGGTAACACTAGAACAGAGTAGCTGGCATGACCAATGTTTATTTTTCCATCTGTCACCTCTGCAGTCATGAGAATTTCAGTGTCTAAATGGTCATACTCTTTGTGATTTAGAAGCAGCTGCTTGCATATTCTGGTCCAATCTTCCTTTAAACGATTGAGTTTCTCATTTTCCACCTCATTTTCACCACTATAATGAAAATCATGGAAAGGATTCCCCATCTGTGTCCAAAGACTTGTTGTTGGATCAAGTAGTGCAATCTGTCGAACAGGAATGCCACAGCTCATTACATAGCTAAGTCTTCCTGCATAATCTCCTAACTTACGGAAATGCTCCCAATAAGGATTCTGTAAAAATTGCGATGGAGGGGCATCATGTTTTGTCAGACCATCAAGTGTGTAGAAAAAGGCATGAAAATTATAAAAGTTGATCCCAAATGCTGCTAAGCGGTCAAGCATCCACTTCGCATCCTGCAGTGTCATGGACCAGCCGACACTATGAAAGCATTCAATCAAAGCACGCTCTCTCGACAATTGGTTACCAAGCGAACTAACCATTTTCGGATTCGCGCGAAAACTAGTGGTGTAGCGTTCAAGAATCCATTTTAAGGACCGTCCCAGCTTCTCGTGTGCACTATCCCCGCCAGGGATATGACTATACACTTGATTGCTCATGCGGACAGATGGCACCTCAGCCACATACTGCACCCCGTTCTCTTCGCACCAATCATGAATCTGTTTATGATAGGAGTTTCTTAATAATAGATGAATGGCTTGGAAGTAGTCATAACGAACTTTGGCTGTATGCTCTCCCTCAGGTTCAATTAAAGCATGGAGGTAATCGGTTATTTCGTACCCGTTTTGCTGCTTGAAAAAGGCAGGCAATTGCGGTGACCAAGGCAGCTTGCCTAGCAAGCCGGTCTCATCTGTAAAAATACCTTTTACCGTTCCTCCAAACTCTTCCCCCAGACTTGCAGCATATCGTTCATGTGTCAGCTCGATAAATGTTTTAATCGCTTCGCGGTTACAAGGGTCTACAAATGTTCCATAATATTTAAAATCATCGATTTCTTCTTCTACGAAACAATGAATCTCCCATTTGCCTTGTGGTGCTGTCCACCTTAGGGTTTTAACTGTATTGTAAGTAAAAAAGCGTTTTTGGTTGTAGGCCGTTAAGCCGACTTTTTGAAACACCGGTTCTGATTGAAAGTTACCGATATATGCTTCTACATTGATAGATTCATCCCATAATTTTTGGCCTGTCACTGCATCAAGGGGAACCGCTTTTGCGAATAAGACACGACCCCATGGGAGCTGGATACTGCATGTTTGCTTTTCATGCAAGTTTTCACTTTTATGTACGAGTGTATAATGCTTGGCCTCAGGATGAATTAAGGTTACCTCTCCGCCTGCCATTCCACTTGGGTAAGGATATTCATCATATAGCCAGACATCCATATCGAGGCTTTTAGCCGTCTCTGCAGCGAACTTTACTTTCTGAAACCATTCCTCTGAAAGATAAGGAACGGTAAGACCTTGCCGCGGGCAAATAAAAAAGCCTCCCACCCCTTTGTCAGCCATTTCCGTTATTTGGCGGGTGATTTCTGAGTCTTCCATGTCTCCATTCCAAAACCAAAAGGGGTGAATTCGGTAAGAAGAAGGAGGATTTTTAAAAGTTTCTTGATTAAACAACGACTTCATCTCCACTTTTCAATTTTGTGTTCTGGCAATGATTTCAAATCTTCCGCCAGATCCACCAAATATAAATTCCATAAACTTTATCACTTAAAAAAAATAATTGACTTCATATTTAACTTTAAAGAAAGAAAGGGTTTACAACAATAACACTTTTTTAATATACATCTCTCACCGTTTAGGATTTTTTTGCCATGTTTGATTAAGGCTATTTTTATAAACAATCAAAAAAGTACAACTTTAACAAAAAAAGGTAAAGCTCACAGCAAAAAGGACAGTTTCTTTTTACTGTCCTTTTTCATTTTCTATAAAGTTACGCCACTTTTGAAAATAGAAATCTCTCTAAAGTCGTTCTTCTCATTATTAACGAACTCCCCGCTTGCCACTTCGATTATATATTTAACAAAATCCTTTAACACCTGTTCTGACGAAACCTCATCTTCAAGTAAAATTCCGGCATTGAAATCAATCCAATGTGGTTTTGTTTCATAGATTTGCGTATTAGTAGAAATCTTCATTGTTGGTACAAAAGTACCAAACGGTGTCCCCCGCCCTGTTGTAAACAAAACCATATGGCAGCCTGCCGCAGCGAGTGCTGTTGAAGCGATCAAGTCATTTCCCGGTGCACTGAGAAGATTTAATCCTTTTGTCTTTAGAACCTCACCATATTTCAAGACATCCACCACAGTTGAAGTCCCTGCCTTCTGTGTACAGCCAAGTGATTTGTCCTCAAGGGTGGTAATTCCTCCTGCCTTATTCCCTGGTGATGGGTTTTCATAGACAGGCTGATTATGCTTCAGGAAATATCCCTTAAAATCATTTATTAAATCGACTACTTTGTGAAATACCTCTTCATTTGCGGCACGTTCCATTAAGATCGTTTCAGCCCCAAACATTTCCGGTACTTCCGTCAGGACAGTCGTCCCCCCTTGGGCGATTAAATAATCAGAGAACCTGCCCAAAAGAGGATTGGCCGTAATGCCAGAAAACCCATCCGAACCACCGCATTTTAAACCAATTTTCAATTCAGATAAAGGAATATCCTCCCTTTTATCTTTTTTTGCCTTTTCATAGATTTCCATGACAAGCTTGAATCCTTCTTCGATTTCATCGGTAACTGCCTGGGAGACAAGAAATTTAATCCTGTCCTCATTTACATCCCCAAGAGATCTTTTAAACTCCGGCAGTTCATTGTTTTCACAACCAAGACCTAGAACTAGGACTCCGCCTGCATTTGGATGATTCACTGCATTTAAGAGAATCTGTTTCGTATTTTCATGGTCATCACCTAATTGAGAGCAGCCATAACTATGTTTCAGAACAAGAACATTATCGAATGGGCTGATATCACCTACATGCTTTTCAAAACGTTTGATAATTTTTTCCGCAATACCGTTTACACAGCCTACTGTCGGAACAATCCACAGCTCATTACGAATCCCAACGGCTCCATTTGCCCGGCGATATCCCTTGAAGGTCCGTTCCTCAAGCCTATTAGAAACTTCAGTTTGATTTGGATTGTATTGGTATTCCTCTGTACCAGACAAGTTAGTTTTCGTGTTATGTGTATGGACATGTTCTCCAGCAATGATTTGTGCGACAGCATGACCGATTGGATAACCGTATTTGACGATATTCTCGTTCTCCTGAATGTCATAGATAGCGACTTTATGCCCCCTGTAAATATCTTCCTTTAACCGAACAGTAATCCCGTTTACATTCAGCTGTTCATCCCTCTTTAAATCTTTTAAAGCAAGAATGATATTATCTTTCTCATGGATTTGCAGATAATCTCTCATTTTTACCCCACCTTACCTAATCAATGTTCCATAAAGTTCTTTAAGAGCTTTTCTAACACCCTTTTGTTCCATTTGAAGAAGGTTAGTGGAAACAGCATCCACCAAACCTGGAATCGAAGCCAGGTCCATTTCCCAAAGCTTTTGTTCACTTAAAACTTTTTCTGCTAATTCCTTCGCTTCTACTAGATAATCCTCATTTTGCTGCCAGATTGCTTGGAAAAATTGCACTATTTCAGGTTGATCCTGCAATTGAATTGGTTCCTCTCCCCGCTTGCCATGATAAAAATAAATTAAACTGCTTAAAGAGAAGACCATCCGTTTTGGCAGTGACTCATTCTTTGCCACATAATCAAGCAAAGCCGGTAAATTTCTAGTCTTAAATTTTGAAATCGAATTTAAAGAAATACTCATTAAATAATGCTTAATAAAAGGATTAGCAAAGCGGTTAAGTACATCACCTGCATAGAGTGTAAGTTCTTCCAAATCGCCTTCAAACGTTGGTATAATTTCCTCTGCGATCAGTTCTTTAATAAATAATCCTATTTCAGGATCATTGACTGCCTCTTCAACCGTATCTAAGCCAGATAAATAGGCCACAGGGGTCATCGCCGTATGAGCACCGTTTAGAATTCTCACTTTTCGCGTGCGAAATGGAGTTAAGTCGTCAACAATTAAAGTGTTTAAACCCGTTCCTGCAACAGGAAGTTCCTGTTTTAAAGAGTCCGGTCCCTCTATCGCCCAAAGATGATACTGTTCTCCAACTACCATCAATTCATCCTGAAACCCTATTTCAGCCGTTTTTTCCTCAATCGAGTCCGTTGGGTAACCAGGGACGATCCGGTCAACCAGGCTTGAACAAAAGGTATTGGCCTGATCGATCCAAGCTGTGAATTCACTATCTAAATTCCAGTGACTCGCATACTTTAGGACCACTTCCTTCAGCTTTCCGCCATTATTTTCAATCAATTCGCAGGGAATCAAGATACACCCACGATTTACATCTCCGTCAAATGCTAGGAAACGGTGATATAAAAAGGCTGTTAATTTTCCTGGAAAACTCCTCTGAGGCCGGTCTTCTAACTTATCATCAGGATCAAAAACAATGCCTGCCTCTGTGGTATTGCTAATGATAAACCGAAGTTCATCGCTCGCAGCAAGTTTTAAATAGTCCTGGTAATCCGTAAACAGGTTAATTCCCCTGCTTATGGAGTCTATGACCATATGTTCATTGACAGGCTTTCCATCTTTGAGTCCCTGTAAATAAAGGGTGAATAGTCCATCTTGACGGTTTATCCTGTCAATCTTTTCTGAACCTCTTGGCTGGACAACAACGACACTACCATTGAAGTCAGTTTTCTCATTTAGCACCTGAATCTGCCAGTCAACAAAACCTCTTAAAAAATTTCCTTCCCCAAATTGGAGGATTTTTTCTGGATAGGTATTGTAATCTTTATAAGTCGTTCGATTTAATCTTTGCATACTCCACCCCTGTTAAACTATATAAGTATTAATGCACACGTGAACAACATTTTACAACCCCTGCCTCTACAAAGGGAGTGGTAAATGTTTAATACATAATGGTTGAAGCTTCCCTATCTTTTTTGCTCTTCAGCTTCAACCATTATGTTCAATAATATTAATTTAAAGGAAGGCAATCAGCTGTTGTTACTTCCGTAAAATTAAAATATTCTTTGGCGTTATAATAGGAGATTCCCTGAACAATCTTACCAAGCAATTCTAGATCATAAGGCACTTCGCCATCCTCTACCCATTCCCCAATCAAGTTGCAGACCAGCCTCCGGAAATATTCATGTCTTGTGTAGGATAAAAAGCTTCTGGAATCTGTCAGCATGCCAATGAACCTGCTGAAAAGACCAACATTAGACAAAGCTTTCATTTGAGCCAGCATACCGTCCTTTGTATCATTGAACCACCAAGCGGTACCAAATTGAATTTTTCCAGGAGTTTTTCCATCTTGGAAACTGTTGATTATACTAGAAATAACATAGTTATCACCCGGATTCAACGAATAAAGAATTGTCTTTGGAAGCTTGTTATCCTGCTCCAAAGAGTCAAGAATTTTGACTAGCGGTTTGGCAATTTGATCGTCATTCATGCTATCGTACCCTGTATCTGGTCCCAGCTCATTTAACATTTTCGTGTTATTATTTCTATGAGCATTTATATGGAATTGCATCGCCCAGCCAAGGTCCGCGTATAGTTTTCCAAGAAAGATCAGTGTGTAAGTCTTGAATTTTCTCTCGTCTAATAACGTACCGGCGTTACCATTTAATCGATTAGCAAAAATCTGGGCAACCTCTTCAAAAGATGCATCTTCATACACGACGGAATCTAGGGCATGATCAGAAACAGTGCCCCCTGCACTATGGAAAAACTGGACACGGGCTTCAAGTGCAGCAAGATAATCTTCATAATTATTAATTTCAATTTCAGAAGCCTGTTCTAGCTTTTCGACCCATTCCGGGAAGCCTTCACGGTTTATTTCAAGTCCCTTATCTGGTCTGAAGCCTGGGACTACACTAACCGGGAAGTCCTTCTCTCCTTTTAGTAAAGTGTGGTATTCCAAACTATCAACTGGATCATCAGTTGTACAAATCACCCTCACATTCGACTTGACGATTAAATCTCGGACACTAAAGTTTTCCCCGTTCAGTAGAGCATTTACTTTCTCCCAAATGACTGGTGCACTTTGCTCGTTTAATACGTCATAAATACCGAAAAAACGCTGCAATTCTAAATGCGTCCAATTATATAATGGATTGCCAATTGTCATTGGGATGGTTCTTGCCCATGCTAGAAATTTTTCGTAATCGCTGGCACTTCCGGTTATGTACTCCTCGGAGATCCCATTTGCCCGCATGACTCTCCATTTATAATGATCACCATAAAGCCATGCCTCCGTAATATTTTTAAATTTTTTATTTTCGTAGATTTCCTTTGGACTTAAATGACAGTGGTAATCAATGATTGGCATTTCCTTTGCATAATCATGATATAAGGAGACAGCGGTTTCATTTTTCAATAAAAAATTAGAACCCATAAACTTTTCCATAACGAACCCATCCTTTGAATAATATTTGTTAACGTTAACAATTAATTATAAGTTTAGTCTAACAGAATATATGAAACTAGTAAATATTTTTTGTTAACGTTAACATTATATTAAATAAAATTATACCGCCTTTTGTTCTTGTAGTTCATACTTCTGTCTATGTGAAACAACTAGGAATACAGCTGCCAATCCGATTAATTCGCCTACTGACGCTGCAATTGCACCTGCTTTTCCATTTAATTCAGGATGTAAGTAGACCACTGGGATAATCACCAGAATTACGGCTGCCATGTTGCAAATTTGTGGTTTTAGAAGAGATTTTGTGCTTTTCTGAAGCATAAGAATTCCGCCGAAATAATCCACCCATGGAAAGACAGCGGTTTTGATTAAGAAAAACTTTAAAACATCAAGGCTTTCAGCAGCCAGTGTCACATCTGCCCCCATTACGTTACTCATAAACCAAGGCCCTGCCGGTGTGAAACAAAGGGCACCAAGGAATAGTGACGGGACAATACTAAAAACAATCACGCATTTGATTACAGCTGGTTTATTATGTTTGTAAAATTGCAGGACAACTTGATGGGTATACATAAAAAAGCTAATTACTAAATTGGTAATACTAAAGGCCAAGGCAAATGATGCAATACCGAGGTGAACATCTTGAATCTTGCCTAGGAACGAATAGATGATCGGAATTAAGATCGTCTGAAACGACATGTAAAAAACCAAGGGAAAATAGAAGGAGCTAATTTCTTTTTGTTTTAAAGGGTTTCCAGGCTTCTCAGACTTACATTTTCCTCGTACAATCGTGTGGCCACGCCAGACACTGACCAAACATTCAATCGCCATTCCAGCCAAAAAGATGATTGCTCCGGCCACACTTGTGTTGGCAAGGCCGAAGTGGATAAAGCAGATGGCAAGACCAAACATACCCATAAGTCTAATGATAACGCCAAGTGTTACCCATTTCGTCTCTAATTGGTTAATGATCACTCCTTGGTACAATCCGCGCAGTCCTGAAAAAAAGATCACCACTGCAAGGACAAGAAAGGTTATCTTTAAAGAAGTCAGTGAATCGGCATCCGCATGAAACCCATAAATAAACACCCAATCCCCAAGTTTTGTGAAACCAATCAAAGCACATAAGGCAGAAATGAAAAAAGATATCTTTACAAAGAAGGCTGCGATATTAAAAAATGCTGTACTCCCCTTTGCTAAGGCCGAAGTGGTTTGTCTGAAAACAATTGCCGGTCTTTCCAAAATGCTGAAAAGAGATAAGGCAATGGCATAATTGGCAATGATGATTTCCGCATGGTGTGCTCTGCTCAACGTTCCATTAATAATGACATGAGAGACGGCTGTTAGGCTGGCAGATATAGCTAATGGAATAAAGAATATTAAAATTTTGGTAAAGCCATAATCCTTCGTAGAATTTTCCGTTTTCGTTCCCTCCCATCTTTAACTCTCACCAGATTTTTCGGTTAATTATTTTTACCACGAATCACTCCAATATATGCTTATTTTAACTTTTGAAATTCAACTGGAGAGTACCTGTAGAGTTGTTTATAGTGCTATTTAATTAACATATATCAAAATAAAGAGGACTTAACAAATTATTTGGCTAGCCTCTTATTCTCTGTAGAGTTTATTCAGCAATTTTTTTGAGAAGTTAATCGATTTCGGCCATTAGTCTTAGATTGAAGCATTAATTGGTCTGCATATATATATCCTTTTTCCATTGACACATTCTCATTTGACTTATAAAAATAGAGACCCATAGAAGAGGTATACTTAATCTTAGTGATATCACCATTAAATTCGGGATTAAGCGTACTATTCTCAATGTCCAAAAGGATTTTACTTAACAATAGTTTTGTTTCATCATATGTTTTTTTTCGTAAAAACATAGTAAACTCTTCGCCGCCGCTCCTAAATAGATAATCATCCTTTTCCATATATCTTTTTAGAGTATTAGCGAAATGTCTGATGACTTCATCTCCCACAGCATGATTATAATTATCATTTATTCTTTTAAAATTATCGATATCCCCTACAACAATTCCAATCCATTCACCGCATTTTTTTAATTCTTTCATCTTCTTATCCATATAGGCCCGATTATGGACACCCGTTAAAAAGTCGGAATACGCCATTTGTTCAAATTGATCCCGCTCAGCTTTATGCTGGATTAATTGTGCCTTTGAAATAAAGGAATGACCAACTAAATAATTGATAATAAAAAGGCCAAGTACCATTTCCCATAGCCCTTCTTTAATTAATAGAAATAACATTCCATTGATAAAAGAAATCCTAAGGAGATCAAGAATACTTCGACTTTTTATAAAGCTAATCAGTTCTTTTTTGGTTCTAATTTCTTTCATCAGATAAAAAATAATGGTTAAGAAAGTATCTGATAAAATAGCATTTAAAATCACCAAGATAAACATTAATATCCAAAATCCAAATGGAAGGTAAGAAAAGGGTTTGTTTAGGATGATGTAAACGAAAAATGTGATGGTATTTTGCAATACAAAAGAACCGATGTTATAAAAAATGTGTAGAAACTCATCGGGGTCATCCGTCTTGGTTACTTTTTTATAAAAATAAGCCGTAATGCGAAATAGGGATTCAAATATTATTAAACCAGCTGGCCCAAATATTAAGATAAACGATAAACTGTAATTAAGCCCATAATCAACAGTAACATTACCTTTTTTACTTATTGTTCGTAAATGGAAGGAAAGGACCGTAAATATCCAATAGATGAATAAAGCTTTGAAAAAGATCGTCTCTCCAATCATGTGACTTTGTGGGAGAAATGACCCTAACAATGAAATTAAAAATAATAGTATGATATAAATTTTATCTTTACTCAAATTATATTTGCCCTCCCTCCATCTACTTTAAGTACCTATTTCATAAACAGCATTTATTAGTTAAAAATCGTCCATTATATATATTAACAAAATATTTAGACATAGTTAATCATTATTTAAACCCAATATTGTCCATTTCCTCTTGGGCATGAAGGAATCGGAACTTTTCCTAAAATATTAAAAGTTCATTCCGCTGGGGGAATGAACTTAAGTCTTTACCTTCTTATAATCTCTCCCAAATAGAAGCGATTCCTTGTCCTCCACCAATACAAACAGCAGATGCCCCGTATTTTCCACCGCGCCTCTGTAATTCATAGACAAGTGAAAGGGTAATCCTTGTACCGCTCGCTGCAAGTGGATGCCCAAGAGCAATGGCACCGCCATTCACATTACCGATCTCCGGATCAAAACCTAACTCTTTTTGGCAAGCTAGATACTGCGCGGAGAAAGCTTCATTAATTTCAATTAAATCCAAATCTTCCAGTTTTAAACCTGCTTTTTGGAGAGCCGTTTGAATAGCCGGAACCGGTCCAATCCCCATATATTTAGGATCCACCCCTACAACACTCCACGCTACGAGTCTTGCGATAGGCTTCAACCCTTTTTCAGCTGCAAATTCACTGGAAGTCACAATAACAGCTGCTGCACCATCAACCATCCCGCTTGCGTTTCCAGGGGTTACAACCCCATTCTCGATAAAACGAGGTTTTAGTTTAGCCAGCTTCTCCATACTTGTTTTGCGCACATGTTCATCTTGGTCAACGACTCTACTTCCTTTTCTTTCCTTTACGGTAACAGGAACTATTTCTTCATTCAAATACCCTTTTTCAATCGCTGCGAGTGCCCGTTCATGACTCGATAATGCGTGCCGATCAACCTCTTCACGAGAAATGTTATATTTTTTAGCCAGATTTTCCGCCGTGTCAGACATGGTAACGTCACCAACCGTATCGTATAAACCATCCCAGACCCAGTCTTCAATTACAGGACCGCCTAATCCGCTTCCCCATCTCATACCTGGGATTACATGTGGAACGTTACTCATGCTTTCTGTCCCTCCGGCCAGTACAGCGTTTGCTTCACCTGTTAGGATGTAACGAGCTGCAGTTAAAATGGCTTCTACGCCACTGCCGCATAAACGATTAATCGTTAACGCAGGAACGTGAACAGGTAATCCCGCCTTTAAGCCAACATGACGTGCTAGCAGATGGGCATCTTTACTAGATTGTTGAACATTTGCAAACACCACTTGATCAATCTCTTCCGGATTAATCTTTGCTTTTTGGATCGCACCGCGGGCTGCTTCTACACCTAAATCGGTCGCCGAGATTCCTCTAAACGTTCCGGAAATTTCTGTAAAGGCTGTCCGTGCCCCATCAACTAAAACAATATTACTCATGTAATCCAACTCCTCCTCAAAAGCGCTTTCATGTTTTATTAAGTGCTATTCTTTTTATCAATGATTCTATCTTTATTGTAAATACTTACCTTTCATATTGTTATCCTCAGTTCATACGAAAAAGGGTATCTTTCTTCCTACATTTTGCTGGTTTTGCTTTTTAAAAAATAAAAGCTGTCAATCTAGTTTATAGACGACAGCTTCTTATTTTTATAATAGATAGAATGTGTTCCCTTTAGGACCTAATGGCAGATGTCCTTCCTCTAAAAGTTCTATTAGAAATGATAGAGCTTGATGATCTCCAGCTAATTCAGCAGTACAGGCTAAAATACTTATATACATGGCATGACCAACTAGGAATTTAATTGTATCCTCATCCTTAAAAGTCATAAAAGCTTGTTTGTATGCACTATGAAAAACTGCTTCAGGCACTCTATCAACAACCTCATTTAGAAGTCTTTCATTCTCAAGGCTGTCAATTTTCTTTTTCCATTGTTCCGGTAATTCCTTTAGTACCTCCCAAAGGGCACTGCCTTCAAATGAAAGTGTTTTGATTGTTTCAGGTACCTGCTCTATGGAAATCCATTTGATATCATAGTCATGAACCCCAAGAGCACTCATAAACTGTGCTAGTTTTCCTTCAACATCAGGGGAATATTCACCTGCTTTTGAATACCAGTTGATCGATGTCAATCTTTCTATTAATTCATTGACTGAACGGACCGTTAGGCCATATTTACTTTCATTAAATAATTGGGCCAAAGCCATTTCATCTTGCTCCTTTCAGGTAGTTTCATAGCATTTGAGCTTAGTATTTCGTAGTTAATTCTGGAGGACCAAATTTTGGACCATACGGACCTTCCTCTAACCAACGGCCCAGCCTCGGCACAACTGATACGAGCGAAGCAGCAAGCTCCCGTTTTAGATTCATTTCCGAAGAATTTCCTTGAAGATGGTGTAATGCGGTTGTTGAGCAATCACGATTCCAATTGGCAGCAATGCGTCGTTCCCTTGCTGCTAAGTATATGGCATCTCTTCGTTCTTCTTCCGTAATGGCTTGAAGTGCCTTCTCAATTCCTGATACTGCCTTAATAGCATCTGGAACACCGGAGTTTAATCCGCGGGCACCAAAAGGAGCAAATAAATGAGCTGCTTCACCAGCCAGAAGTACTCTCCGCTTAGTATCTGTCAATGAACTTGCCACTACCTGATGGAAACGATAGGTAGAGACCCAGGTAACATGTTCTGCATATTTAGGATCCATCACTTTTGGCAGCCATTGTTTCACTCCTTCCATACTAGTAAAATCGTCTGGATTGTCTCCCTCTAATAACTGAAGGTCAACACGCCATCCTCCTTTGAACGGAACAAACATTACATTTCTACCACCGGTTGCGGGATGTTGATAATGGAAAGTACGCTCAAGCGGCATTGGATTTTCCTCATCTTCCTTAACGTCTAGAACAAGGAATGTATCTTCCGTACGTGGTCCTTCAAATACTAGACCTGCTTGTTCTCTTACAACCGAACGGGCTCCATCACATCCAATAATGTATTGAGCTTCAAATGTTTCACCTGAGGCTATTTTCAAAATGGTACCATTATCGTTGATATCTAATTCCTTAACCGGAGAATCCCAAATTATTTCTACACCAGCATCAATACAGGCATTATAGATGTGTTTCTCAATTTCATCCTGATGAAGCGACGTGAAATGCGGCAATTCAGTTGAATCATTATTATTGGTAATTCCATAATTACGTACATATACTTCTTTTCCTTTATATAAAGTCCGAACGACTGGCCAGATAATTCCGTCCCGAGCAAGTGTGAAGCCAAGACCTTTTGAAGTCTCCTCTAAATGCTTCAAGGTGGCATTGTGTAAGTAAATGGCTCTGCTTCCTGGACGCGGCCGTCCGAATGGATCGGCTTCAATCACAACGGAAGAAATCCCTTTTTGTTTTAATGCAAGACCTGCAACAAGACCAACTGGCCCGGCCCCCACAACGATAACGTCATATTTTCTTCTCTTTTCCATAGTTTTCGGCGCTCCCTTTTATGAAAATAGATTTATTAATAAATTATTTACTAGTCTCATACTCTTTCAAGTATTTGTCCGAATATCTAACATCTACGCTAAATTCGCCAACCCTTTCAATTTTAATCCGTACTGTATCACCCGATTCAATCGGTCCTACTCCTGCAGGGGTTCCTGTTGCGATTATGTCCCCTGGTTGTAGTGTCATATCTTGATTGGCTAATTCAAAACACTTAAAGCAGTCGTAAATTAAATACTTGGTATTCCCCTCCTGACGCAATTCATCATTTACCCAGAGCTTCATGTCTAAATCATTGGGATTTACAATTTCATCGGAGGTCACAATCCATGGCCCAATCGGAGTAAAGGTATCGAATGATTTACGCCACGTTCTTTCCTCGTTGCCTCTTATAGATATATCAAGTAAGGCAAAATAACCGAAAATATAATCCTTCGCTTCAGATGAGGATATATTTTTCGCTTTTTTCCCGATAACA
The DNA here is from genome assembly GCF_002585305.1 of Bacillus sp. AFS037270. The sequence goes on from NZ_NUNF01000006.1 coordinate 53,290, forward strand.
TAACCTAACTCTGCCTCATGGTCCGTTCTGCGATCCTTAAAAGGTAAAACGATAGGATCATTGGGACCTGATAGGGAATCTGGTGATTTTAAAAACAAACCAAGTTCTTCTATTGTTCTAGGGGCGTTATTAAACAACTCATTCATTTCTTTTTGATGGTTTCGATAATTGACGGGTGCTGCCCAAATCTTGCCTGTCCCGGGTACTGGTGATTTCAATGTGACGTTTGAGAGAAGATAGGAAGGGCACGTTTCGATATCCCTCTCTATCCTCACTTTTATTTCATCAAAGTCATCAATAAGCCGGAGAAAGGATTCACGTGGACTCCCGGCATTCCAGCCTGCTAAATTGGAAACATCTACGACTGAATCCCCTTTTACTACGCCTAGGACATCTTCATTAAAAATGGCAATTTTCATTAATAGTCCCCCTCCTCGCTGTCTGGCACGAAAACTTTTTCAATGATTTGATGTCCGTCGTTTTTCTTAAATGGCTCACTGTACTCCAATTCCAATTTCTCCATCACGGGTTTGTCATTAAAAGAAAACAAATAAACATCTTCTTCTCCCGTATTCACATGCTCATGAAAGCTCCATGGCGGTAGGATAAAGAAATCCCCTTTCTCCCATTCAAACTTTTGACCATCAATTACGGTATAGCCGTTCCCTTCAAGAACATGATAGATAGCACTATGTACATGACGATGAGCCATAGTTTGCATGCCAGGCTTAAGCTTTTGCATCATTGTTCCAATTCGAGAATCAGCCGATCCTCCCGTTAGTGGATTAATGTATTCAATGGCATATCCATCGAACGGGTCACTATCGTTTTCCTTCATCTTATCAAGCAAAAATTTCACTCTTTCAAACTTATATCCATAAATTGGAGATGGGTATCCCGGACTTTTCGTCTCGTTTAGCTTTTTAAAAGCACCCATGGAAAATTGTTTAGTAGAATAGTTTTCAGGAACTTCCATAGGATAGGACTCTTCTTCATATGGTTCAAAAAAGGAAGCTGCTAATGTCTTTACAAGACCCACATCTAATCCATCCAGCCAAAATACCGGCTCCGTTCCTTCGTGTTTGTGCTCATGCCATGTCCACGCAGGAGTCAAGACCATATCACCGCGATCCATATATGTTTTTTCCCCATTTACGGCTGTATAAGCCCCGCTGCCCTCGATTATAAAACGGATCGCAGACTGGGAATGATGGTGTGAAGGTGCACTTTCCCCCGGCAACAGCAACTGAATACCAGCATATAAGGTGTGAGTCCCATATCCGACAAGGCCATGCTTTAAGAGGCTGGGATTCTGTAAATAAACAACTCTGCGTTCTGCATCTTTTCCAGGTTTTAAAAGTTCTCCAGCTTTTAAGACGTATTCACGGATAACTTTCCACTTCCATAAATAAGGTTCTACTTCATGAACCGGTTCTCTGGTTACCATATGGCCTAGGTCATACCATAGTGGTCCTAAGTGATTTTTCTTCATACCATCATAGTAAGGTTTTAGACTAGCACTTATCGAAACGTCATTTTTAGACATACATTCCTCTCCATTCTGATACAGCCGTCAAGTGAATTAGTGAATCTAACAATGGTATCGCTCTTTCTCAATCACACATTCGGCAATTCTACGTTTGACGAAAATTATATTTTCTGAACTGCTCATAATTAATAGACTAGCAATACGTGAAAAAATACCTTCATCACCAAAGTGATTGATCATATTTAACGCTGTTAATGCGAGTTTCTGGGAAGCCTCATGTGTATAAACCCTCGTACAATCAAGCTTCTGCCGATTTTGCTCTTCACCTGTGTTCAGTATAGATTTTTCCGTCCGTAAAACCGCACTTTCAATTCCATAAATACCAATAACCAAATCGGCCAAGAAAGCGGCAATTTCTTGTTCTGTATTAAAATCACTAAGGGAATTCTTTTTAATTGATTCAATTGCTGCATGGAATAATTTTTTCATTAGTTGAAGAACCTGCTTCTCACGTTGAAGCAAACCAGTTTCCAATTCTTCCTCTTCACTTGCTTCGACATGGTTTTTCAACACGGTTGTGGCTATAAGGATTCTATTAATCTCATTCGTCCCCTCAAAGATACGATTAATTCTAGAATCACGATAAAGTGTTTCAATTTCATATTCGGCCATATATCCATAACCGCCGTGAATTTGAACAGCTTCATCAACGATTTGATCAAGGAATTCTGTCGACATCACCTTGTTAATTGAACATTCGACTGCATAACGGGCAATGGTTGCTCCAAAATCATTCCCACTTTGCTTCATTTCCTCGAAACCATCCTGCATTAATCCTGCTGTTCGGTAGACAGCGCTTTCATTAACATATGTTTTAATGACCATGTCAGCAATTTTGCTTTTAATTAAATTAAAATTAGAAAGCGACTGGCCAAATTGCTTTCGTTCATTGGCATACTTAACCGCAAGTTCAATCGCCCGTTTAGCCGTACCAAGCGATGTAGCTGAAATCTTGTGGCGGCCAATGTTTAACACGTTAAAAGCAATAATATGTCCCCGGCCCACGTCACCGATTACATTTTCAACTGGAACTAGAACATTTTCCAGGATTAATGAACGAGTAGACGAACCTTTCAACCCCATCTTCTTTTCTTCCAAACTGGTGGATACACCTTGATAGTCTTTTTCCACAATAAAAGCCGTAAATTTTGTTCCATCTACCTTCGCATAAACGATAAATATATCCGCAAATGCTGAATTCGTGATCCACTGCTTTTCTCCATTTAATCGATAATACTTACCGCACTCCGTTAACACAGCAGTGGTTTTTGCACTCATCGCATCTGTCCCAGAAGAAGGCTCAGTTAAGGCATAGGCAGCAATTTTTTCCCCGCTTAAAATATCAGGCAGGTACTTATTTTTTTGACTAGGACTCCCAAAATAGGCGATTGGTAATGCCCCAATACCTGTTTGACCGCCAAATGTGATCGAAAAAGAACGACCAACTGCCATATTTTCAGCAATAATAGTAGCACTTACCTTTCCTAACTCCAGTCCGCCATCATCAACCGGGATATCTGCCCCAATAAGACCAAGTTCACCGGCTTCTCTAATAAGAGTAACTGTTTCGGCAAATTCTTGTTTTTCAATCTTCTCTAGTTTTGGATAGACTTCATTCATTACAAATTTACTTGTCATCTCTGCAATCATTTTATGCTCATCCTCAAAATCCTCAGGGGTGAAGGTGTCAGCATGTGATGATTCACTATATAAGAAATGATAATTTGCCTTTTTTTCAATAAGCATTGTTACCCCTCCACGGTTCCTACTTTGGAAATCATCTTTTCACGAATAAAATCCGGGATTGGATGCGCTTTAGGTTTTCCTTCAAAAGAAGTCCAAGCACGCACTTCATATCCTTCGGCCACGATTTGGTCTTCTTTTATAAATACATGTTTAATTTTAAAGACTTTATTACGGAGTTCTTCAACAAAGCTTTGCACGATGACTTGGTCTTCAAATAAGAGCGGTCTTTTGAAAACACAGTTTGCCTCCAATAACGGTACACCGATCTTGTGCTCAGTAAAGAGCTTAGAAGATGGATAGCCGATTTGGGCTAAATAATCATGTGTTGCATCATCCATCCATTTATAGAAGTTGGGATAAAATACAATTCCGGCAGCGTCCGTATCTCCCCAGCATACTCGGAACGGATATTCTGTTTTCATTTTTCTTTGCTCCTTTCAGTTTTGAATGATTTTACTCACTTTATTACTGATCTCCTCGCGAAGTTTTAGTTTCATAATCTTGCCACTGGCTGTAACAGGAAATTTATCGGTAAAAATAACCTTTCCAGGGACTTTGTAAATGGCGATCTGCTCTTTTAAATAGGCTTTAATCTCTTCTTCACTGCTTAGTTCCCCGCTTTTCAGCTGAACAACGGCACAAACAATTTCTCCTAACGTTTCATCTGGGATGCCAATTACTGCGGAATCAACCACTTTTGGATTTTTGGCAAGGACAGCTTCAATTTCTTGAGGATAAATGTTGAACCCGCCTCGGATAATCAATTCTTTTTTTCTGCCTATAAATTTCAAATAACCCTGGTCATCAAGTGTGCCTAAATCGCCAGTATAATACCAACCCTCGTGATCGATTACTGCAACTGTTTGCTCTGGGAGTTTATAGTAGCCTTTCATCGTACCAAAGCTCTTAATCGCAATTTCCCCTTTTTCACCAGCTGGTAAGGCTTGGCGATTATCATCAACGATACTTAACTCTACTCCTGGAAGTGGTTTTCCAAGTGTTTCTGTAATATTTTTTTCATTATCACTATAAGGGGTAAGTGTTACCGAAACTGTCTCAGTAATACCGAACGATTGGCAAAGGTTAATGCCTAATCGATCTCGTATTTCTTTCACTTTTGATGCTGGAATCGGGGATGCACCAACCACACCAGTTCGTAGGGAAGATAAATCATAACTAGCAAAATCATCAGCTTCTAGAAGTTTAATAAACATGGTCGGTACACCATTAAGAATGGTTATTTTTTCTTGTTCAATCAAATGGAGTATTTCTTGAGGAGTAAATTTTTCTAATAAAACAATTCGCGTTCCAGCAAAGACAGCACAAAACAAGTTAACCGCCATGCCAAAAATGTGGAATAGTGGAGAAGGCAGAATTAATACATCATTTTCTGACCAGAATAGCTCTTTACCCATCACATTCGCTGACTGAACAACACTGCGGTGGGGAATCATGACCCCTTTGGGTACACCAGTAGTTCCGGATGTATACAGAATACAAAATATGTCGTTATTCACATCAATCTCCGTCTCTACCGTTTCAGTTGGCTCCTCCCTCATTAAATCCTGAAAGGACGTGAGGTCTCCCCAATTAAATCGAACGGTAATGATTTCCGGAACTGTAAACAGGGCTTCCTTTATTCCGATATTCCGCTCAAATTCTTCCGAAACAATCGCTGCTCTCGGTTCTGAGTTTCTTAAGATGTGGTTAACCTCATGGGATTTATATTTAGGGTTAAATGGTACAAGGGTTGCACCAATTTTAGCAGCAGCAAAAAAAATCACGACTGTTTCATACCAATTGGGCAAGGAAACTGCAAGTCTGTCCCCTCTCTTATAACCTCTTCTTGTAAGAGCAGCCGCAAACCGATCCGCATCACTTTTAATCTGCGAAAATGTAAATCTCGTTTTTAAATCGAATAATGCCTCTTTCTCTCCATATATTTTAGCAGCATACTCGATAACCCCATAAACCGTATAATAATTACGATCTTTATCCATCCAATTCATCACTCCATTAACGAACACATTTACACCACTGAAAGATGAAGTATCGATTTAAAACTTGATACTTCATCTTGATTGACGAACCTTTATTTCCCTGCAAAAACCGGTTTTCTTTTTTCTACAAATGCTTTGAGCCCTTCTTTTCGGTCTTCAGTAGAGAATGCATTAGCAAAACAAGTACTTTCAATAATTAAACCTGACTCGATATCCGTGTTTCCTCCAGTATTAACTGCTAGTTTTACCATTTGAAGGGCAACCGGCGGTTTCTGAGCCAGTTTCTCTGCCCATTCCTTTGCTGCATCTTGTAACTCTTCCACAGGGGTTAATTTGTTTACGATGTTCAATTCTAATGCACGGTAGGCATCAAACATTTCACCGAAATATAGAAGTTCTTTGGCAACACCTTGGCCAACGATTTTTTGTAGACGCTGCGTGCCGCCTCCCCCAGGGATAATCCCAAGTCCAACTTCAGGGAATGCAAACTTTGCCTTTGTAGAACTAATACGTAAATCACACGCAAGCGCCAATTCAAGTCCTCCGCCAAGTGCCAGCCCGTTTATTGCGGCAATGACAGGCTTTGTTAAATTTTCAATTTTGGAGAAAACTTCCCTAGATGTCTTGTTCATTTTATTGATTCCAACGAGATCAAGGTTAGCCATTTCATTAATGTCTGCACCAGCAACGAACGCCTTTTCTCCGCTTCCCGTTAGCACGATGGCCCGTACTTCATCATTGGCTTCGAGTTCATCAAACAAATAAGATAATTCTTTAAAAACCTTAGTGCTCAATGGGTTTACTGGCGGTCGGTTAATTGTTACAACCGCTACCTTATTTTCAATTTCACATAATAAAAATTCCCAACTCATTATTATTCCCTCCATTCATTATTCGTAATCGTAAAATCCTGCACCTGTTTTCTTTCCTAATCTCCCTGCTCTAACAATCTGTTTTAGTAGAAGAGGTGGTGCAAACTGGTTGTTATTAAATTCTTCTTTAAAGTACTCCATTACATGGTAGCCAATTTCAACACCAGCAAAGTCCTGCAATTCAAACGGTCCCATCGGATAATTCAGGCCTAATTTAACTGCCTTATCGATATCTTCATAGGAAGCAACGCCTTCTTCAACTAGTTTAATAGCTTCTATAAACTGTGGAAGCATGATCCGATTGACAATAAAACCGGGTGAATCCTTTTTCACTTCTACCGGTTCTTTAGTCAGTTTCTTAGATAACGCTTTCAATTCTTGGACGGTTTCATCACTCGTTTTATAGCCGCGAACTACTTCCACTAGCTTCATTAACTGAGCAGGATTAAAGAAATGCATACCCGCTACAAGTTCTGGTCGTTTTGTGGCGGCAGCAATTTCTGTAATCGACATTGAAGATGTATTGGTAGCCAAGATAACTCCTTCACGGACAATTTGATCAAGTGCAGAAAATACTTCCTTTTTTAAATTAAGGTCTTCTAGGACTGCTTCAATAACCACATCCGCATCTTTTAAATCTTCTAATCTAGTAGTAGTTTGAATACGGCCAAGTGCCTCTTGCTTTTGCTCTTCTGTCATTTTTCCTCTGGCTACACTTTTATCCATAAATTTACTCATACGCTGTAAGGATCCTTCTAAGAAAAGTTCCTCAATATCTCGTAAAATAACATTAAACCCATTTATAGCAGCAAGATTAGCGATGCCAGTTCCCATTGATCCTGCTCCTACCACTCCAATTGTTTGAATGGCCATATTTCCATCTCCTTTTATATTAATAATATTCTGTAAATTAATTATAGCTAATTATCGTCTATCAATTGTACCTACACAATGTAGGAAAAACCTTTATCTTTTTAATCAAAAATACGGTTAGTCAATCTCATTAGATAAAGATAAGTGTGCTCAACCAAACATCGTCTCAACTATTATTGATTTCTTAAATTTACATTTAAAAGGAACAGGTAAATAAATGATTTTGAATTACTAGTGACTTAACCCGAATAATAAAAAAGATCAATAGCATGTTAAATTGTTCCACTAACACACTATTGACCAATTTGCTTATTTTACACTTAATAGTGCAGCCTTTTCTATTTTCCCCCCGTACATATCATATAGTTTTAGAGCCATCATTAAATTAAATCTCACTTCTGCATCACTTAATTGAACATCTAAAAGGGATTCAATTCTTTCGAGACGATAGAGTAACGAACTACGGTGGATAAAAAGATCCTCTGCTGTATTCTTCACATTCCCGTTATTTTGGAGATATGTATGAAGCGTGTTGCATAAATCAGTATTCTTCCCTTCTGAATAAGAAAGTAACGGCCCTAGCTGTTTCATAACAAATAGGTCCACTGCCTTTGAATCATTTAAATGGTGTAGAATGGCATATGATCCGAGCTCGTCAAATAGTGAAAATCCTAAATGCTGCAATCGGCTGTTGACTATATTTAATGCCTGTATGCCTTGCTGATAACTCAAATAATAATCAGAAAGGTTTGAAGTTTTTCCCCCAATCCCCATTCCAATTTTACAGCTAATGGATGTTTCGTTGGCCCATTTTTTCAATTTATCGTAAAGGCCGGACCAAAATTTTTTCGAAATAGTAGTCTCATCTTTAATGGGAACGATTAGAATATTTTTCTCATCATGGTAGGCGCATAAAATCTTTTGGTCTATCTTTAAAAGATTTGATTTAATATTATCCCAGATAAGATTTTTTTTTGCATTTTGCTCCAAAAGATTGCTCCCCTTCAGTTCTCTATCTTCTAATGAAATAGACATCACAGCAATCTGATGGCTTTGAAAAGGGTCCCACTGAAAAAGATTAGCATACTGGAGAATAGCCTCTTTATCGTCAATTCTCTCTACTAACAATTTAGCGATAAAACTATCTTTCGCTTGTTCTTTTGCATCTAGAACCAGCTTTTGTTTAATAAATTGAATTGAACAAATATTTCGAGCTAGTTCAATGGTCAGGTGGTCAATTTCATCGATATATCCACTTGGTCTTCGTAAAGCCAAAAACCCGAGGAGACTTCCACCTCCATTAATCATCCAAAAGGAGTATAAATCGGACGTTTCGTTAGGAACTAGCATCGAAAAATAATCGGCCCCTTTAGAATCACTCTTTTCTCGAATAGCAATTTCAAGAAACGCCTCAGGCAACTGTGTCCTATCTTCAGAATCATACATATCAACTGATATCGGCTGCATAAAGCGATCAAATAAAATGACTGGGCTTTGAAAAAGGCTTGAAAGTTTATAGGTTATACCATCAAAATTCTCTACATCGACTGTTTCTTTTACTAGGGCTTGTTGATAATCCAATAGGTACTGAAGGCGGTTTTTCTGCTCTTTCTCATTATTAAATAAACGAGCATTCTCGATAATAGCAGCAACATGATTGGATAATAACTCTAGCATCCTCTGATCATTTTCAGTAAAAACGACCTCTCTTTGGTTTTCAATGTGCAGGACACCTATCGTCTTTAAGTCAATGGTCAATGGGACCGTCAATTGCGACCCGCCTGGCTTCTCTAAAAACGGAAAATATTTATTTAACAAATAATTCTCTTCAATCATAATTTTATTAGAACCCATAAACTCACCATAGGAAGGCGGCTGGTAAACAAAACAGTTTTTCTTTTCATCAAATAAATAAATGCAAGCAAAATCGGCATTGGTTCCTTTACCTGCCCTTAAGGTCAACTCAGCAATTTGCTGCTCGATTGGTGCATTGAGGGATAAATTCTTGCTGAGCCATTCGATGCCCTCCATTTTGTTCAATTGTGATTTTTTCTCACGGGCCATCGCCATTGCAACGGCAATATCCTTACCGAATTCTTCAAAGTGGGTCTCCATATCAAGAAGTGGCACATAGTTTAAAAAACCAACAATACAAAAACCTAAATTGAAATCGTTATCATTTAATGGAACGGTGAACCAAGTTTTAACCTTAGCCTCTTTAAGTATATTGGACATTTGACATGCTTCAGGAGAATCAGCTCTTTCGTATGTTAAACTCTGTTGGAGAAGTTTTGGGGAACAAGTATGTATTTCTAATGGGAAAGCTTCAGTCACTGCAGATTGATTGCCACTCCAAGCTTTTATGACATAGTGGCTACCCTCATTTTGAATGACACCTACAAAATCACAATATAATTCAGAACGGAATGCAGCTGTTAAATATTGAAGAACCTCTTCTTCGGTATCAAACTTAATGAGTTGTCTTGCTGTTGAACGTAAATGATTCTCCAATTTTTTCATTAATCGATCTTTGTTCATGTAAGGCATAATCCAATCCCCTCATCCCAATTTCTTCTTACTTCTATTTTAATATAATCATTAAATTTTGAAAAATATTAAAATTCATAACAATCAACGAAACATAAAATCCCAAAGAGATTACTCCTCGGGATTTAAATTTCAGGCACTATTCGCTTTGATCCCAAGATAAGCAGACATCACCTGGGGATTAGAACTAATTTCCTCTCGTGAACCTGAAAGAATAATTCTCCCTTGGTCTAACACATAGGCTCTGTCAGTCACTTGTAGTGCAGCTTTCACATTTTGTTCTACTAAAATAACCATTGTTCCTAGCTCATTTTTAATAATCATTAACGTCTCTAAAATTTCATTTACTATTTTTGGTGCAAGACCCATAGATGGTTCATCTAGTAAAATAATTTTGGGGGTAGACATCAATCCTCTGCCAATGGCCAGCATTTGCTGCTCACCGCCACTTAAATTACCGCCAAGATTATACAAATGTTTTTTTAGGCCTGGAAACATATCGAGGATTTTAGTTAAATTCTCATTTGCATGTTTTTTCTCTTTATAATACTTTGAGAACATACCTAGCATTAAATTTTCTTTAACGGAAAGACTAGAAAAAATTTGCCTTCCCTCAGGAACAAGACTTAGACCTTTTGCTACTACATTAAAGGCAGGTAAACCGCTAATCTCTTCATTTTCGAGTGTCACCGTACCAGTGGTAGGACGATAAAGCCCTGCCAACGTATTCAAGAGTGTACTTTTCCCAGCTCCATTGGCACCAATAATTGAAACAATCTCTCCCTTGTTAACTTTAATATCGATATCATGGAGAATTTGGATTTTACCAATATGGGTGCAAAGTCCTTTGACTTTTAGCATTAAACAACCTCCTCACCTAAATAAGCAGCGATTACTTTCTCATTCTGCTGAATTTCTTCCGGCGTTCCTTCCGCAATCTTTTTCCCAAAGTCCAGAACAACAATCCGGTCCGCCAACTCCATTACGGTAGCCATCTTATGTTCAACAAATAAGAAGGAGTGCCCCTTCATTTTTAAGTCTTGGATATAACCTGCCATACGATTGGTTTCGGAATCATTTAAGCCAGCCATCGGTTCGTCTAACATAATTAAATCAGGATCATAGACAATTGCTCTGGCAAATTCCAACTGTTTTTGCAGTCCATAAGATAATTGCCCGGCCTTTTCATACATTAAATCATCTAATTCTACTAATTTAATAACCTCTACAGCCAAATCATAGGCTATTTTTTCATCCTTAGGAATCCGGGGAGTACGAAACGCAGCATTTAGAACATTGGTCTTTAATTTAACGTGCGCCCCCATCATGACGTTTTCGAGAACTGTCATATTGTCAAATATCTGCAGATTCTGGAAAGTTCGTGACATACCTAATTGGGCTAACTGTGGAATCTTCTTACCTGTTAACTTGTTACCTTTAAAAAACACCCCTCCAGTAGTCGGTGGTAGAAAACAGGAAATCATATTAAATAGTGTGGTTTTACCCGCTCCGTTTGGTCCAATTACCGCTACAATTTCTCCTTCTCCAACCTCAAAACTGACATCTGAAACTGCTGTAACACCACCAAATTGTTTGGTTAACCCCTGTACCACTAATAAATTTGCCATGTCATACTCCTTTTTCAGTAATCATCTCTTTGTGATCCTTTGCTGCTAATTCCTTTTTACTTTCAAATCTTTTAAAGAACTGTGAGAAAACTGGCATTAGTCCTTTTGGTACATACATCATAATTAAGATAATAATTAAACCGTAAACAACAATTTCTACTTCACCGCTAATCCCAAAATAAGTGTGACCAACAAAGCGGATGATTTCATTTAAGAACATAATAATCGTAGTCCCCAAGATAGCTCCCCAAATAGAGCTCGCTCCTCCAACCATTACCATGATTAAAAACAAAATAGACTTGGTGATATAAAATGTAGGCGGAGCAACAAAGGTAATATAATGGGCATAAATGCTACCGGCCAGCGAAGCGAAGGCTGCACTTAATGCAAAAATAGCTACTTTGTATTTAGAAACTTGAACTCCGAGTGTCTCGGTTGCAATTTCGCTATCATGGATACTCCTTAATACCCTGCCTACATGTGAACGAACAATATTTAATGATAATAATAAAATGACGAAGGCGGATGCCCAAACAAAGTAGTAGAAATAGACTTTGTCTATTAGAGGAAGGCCAAATAACGATAGCGTTGGAATGCCAACTAAACCGGCAGCACCACCTGTCCACTGATCTAGACCCAAAATCAAAATATAGAATATAATATTAATCCCAAGAGTGGCGAGGGCAAGAAAATGTCCTTTCAGCTTTAAAATAGGAATGCCAATAACGTAAGCAATGAAAAAGGTGGCACCCATCCCAATGACAATAGCAAGCCAAGGGGAAATTTGATAATGAGTTGTGAGCACTCCTGAAGTATATGCGCCGATCCCGAAGAAGGCCGCATGGCCAAGAGAAATTTGTCCTGCATAACCAATCAATAAACATAAGCCAAAAGAAACGATCGAATAAATGCCTATTAATATTAAAATTGTAAATATATAAGGTGAGTTCACCACTAATGGCAAAACCAAAACTAGTGCAATCATGAAAATCAACGGTTTCAAGCGACTGCCATACAAAACGTTTTCCAATTTCGACATCTATATACCTCCCTACTAAACTCTTTCACCAGAAGCTCTAGCAAAAATCCCATTCGGTTTTAAAAATAAAACGAGGATTAAAACAGTAAACGTAATCGCATCGCTATAAAAGGTGGATACAAATGCACCTGAAAAAGTTTCTAATAATCCAACGATTAATGCTCCCGCTACAGCACCTGGAATACTATGCATTCCACCGATTACCATCCCGACAAATCCTTTTACTCCTATAAGAAAGCCCATTTCATAAGTGGCATCGGTAATAGGAGCAATCATAATCCCAGCAATCGCCCCTAAGGCTGCAGCCAGGGTAAAGGCAAGAGCAGACATCGTACTCGTATTAATTCCCATGAGTTTTGCAGCACGAGGGTTCTTTTCACTCGCTCGTAAGGCGGATCCGATATAAGTCTTTTCAAAAAACACATATAAAGCCGCTAATAGAATAAACAAAACAATAAAAATGAAAATACTTTGAGGATTAATGACAGCGCCCATAAATTGAATCGGTTTCGTCTGAAAAATTGGAGCGAGCTGTTTAGGATTAGAGCCCCAAACAATTAGACCCAATCCTTTTAAAAATGTGGATAATCCAATCGTAATAATAATTAAAATGATGACGGACTTATTTCGCGCGTGAAGAATCGCCGTTCTTTCGACAATAAACCCGATTACAGCCGTTATAAGAATGGCTAATAGTATGGAAGCAAACATAGGTAAACCTGTATTAACCAACGTAATACAAGTCAACGCCCCAATCATGGCAAATTCACCTTGGGCAAAATTTAAGATTCCAGTAATGTTATAGATGGTCACAAATCCAATTGCCAGCAGTGCATAAATACTTCCTACGGTTAAACCCGTTACAAGATATTGCATGAGTAAATCCATCGCCGATCTCCTTCCATAATATCAATGGCAGAAACCTAAGATTCTGCCATTGATTTTTTACTATTCGTAAGATACTCATTTTTGTCGTTAATTTTTCATGTCCTTACTCTTCATACTTCCATTGATTGTTCTCAATCCCGAGAACTGCAAAACCATCTTCATACGGACCTACATAATCAGACTGTAATTCAAATGTACCGGTTAAACCCTCATATTTTCCTGCTTTCTTTTTCAAGTAGGTTTGGATATCTTTAGAGGTGGTATTTCCGGCTTTAATTGCCTCAAAAATTAAGTTGAATCCGTCGGCAGCATGGGCAGTAAAGTTATCAGGGTCACTATTAAACATAGCTCGATAGTCTTCACGGAATTTCTTTAAACGCTCTTTCTGCTCTCCATCTGGTAATTGGTCGACAACACTTAATTTGCTTCCAATAACATAAAGATTTTCATTGTTATCTTTTACTTGATTTAAGAAGCCTTGATTCGCAGAAGCAGATGATTGAATCATTGGAATTTCAAAACCTAGTGATTTAAAGTTGCGGGCAACAATTCCTGCCCCCGGTGTTCTTGACCAAACAATCACTGCCTGTGGATTTTTCTTACGAATATTGGTTAATTGAACAGTCATATCTGTTGCAGTTGCATCGAATTCTTCATGTGCCACAATTTCAATGTTATTATCTTTTGCCACCTTTTCAAAAGAAGGAAGGCCGTCTACACCAAATCCATCGCGGGCATTAATCCATGCTACTTTCGAAATGTTATGTTTCTTTAAGAATTTTAAAATTAGATTCGCATTGGTAAAGTTGCTAGGAGCCATTTGGAAGATCCCCTTAGCATCAGGCTTTACTGGTGCCACCGTCATTAATGGTAATCCTGCAGCCGTAATCTTAGGTAAGATGGCCATGGATGTACTAGCTTGAGTTGCCCCTACTACAGCGACAACCCCCTCTGAAATCAGCTTATCTGCTGCGACCACTGCTTTCGTATCGTCTGTTTCATAATCTTGCATGACAATTTCGATCTTCTTTCCTTTAAATTTACCTTGATCATCTAATTGTTTCTGAAGCAGTTTTACTAAATTTACTTGTGTTTTTCCTAAAGTTGATGCCGGGCCAGTTTCAGCAAAAATAGCACCTATTTTAATGACATTCCCATTGCCTGCTCCGTTTCCTCCTGTACTTTCTGCATTACAGGCTGATAATGCAAATAATAGAACTACAATTAAGACCATTGCACTGTACTTTTTTAGAAAGTTATTCATTTTAATGCCCCCTTTTTTAATAGAAACTGAGAATCTCTTAGACTGGACCATTTATGTATAATCCTTGAAGCATACAAGCAATGTGATCTCTCAATTATCCACCTCCATTTGTAATCGCTTCCATTTAGTACCCAGTCAAATAGTTTCTTTAGTAAAAAACACAATTAAAACTTTTATGAATGTTCTGAATTTTGTACCTTCATTATAGTTGATAGAAAATGGAAAAAATACCTACATAGTACACTAAAAGGCTGTTTGAAATTCCTTAAAAATGTGGAATAACTTAAGTATCTATAGGTCACTTTGTTTTTAAGCTTGGTTAAAAAAAAATCCAGACTCTAGGAATACTGCTTGAATCTGGATTTAATCACAAACAATTAATCTATAATAAGTTATTCTGCTAGCTTATTAATCATATCAACTAGAATATAAACCCGTTCGGGCCTCCCTACTGTACCATAAGACAAATCCGCCTCTATTTTTTCAATTGATACTAGATGTTCCAAATATCTTCTTGCGGTTGTACGACTAACACCTACCTCTTTGGCAACCGTTTCTGCTGTAAGTCCTGTTTTATCTTTCCCTAGAACTTCGATTACTTTTTCAAGGGTGAGGGGATCAATTCCCTTCGGAAGGTAAGCCCTTTCATTATTAGCACTGTCATTTTCTTTCCATAAGAGCTTGTCGACTTCCTGTTGTGATACCTGTGAATTTTCTTTGCTTAATTTAAAAAGCTCTTCATGATAATCTTTATATCTTTGTAAAGACTGTTTAAACCGATCAAAAATGACGGGTTTTATAATGTAATCAAATACACCTAAACGAATCGCTGATTGGACCTTTTCAATCTCTTTCGCTGCCGTAATCATAATGACATCTATTTGTTTTGTAAGTATCTTTGTTTCTTTTAATAACTCTAACCCGTTCATATCAGGAAAATAGACATCAAGAAGAATTAAATCCGGCTGTAATATTTCGATTAACGTTTTTGCCTCAACATAGCTCGCTGCAATGCCAACAGCTTGAAAGCCATCGATTAGGTCTAGAAATCGTTTCTGAATTTCTGCAATCCTCAAATCATCTTCAACAATTAATACTTCGATATCTCTGTTCCCCTTCATTTAACGACCCCCTGCTTTTTGGTATCGCCACTGTAAAAATCGTTCCTTCGCCCTTAGTTGATGAAAAGGTTAGATAGCCGCCTAATTCGTGGATTGCCTTTTGTGCCAAGCTAAGCCCAATACCGGAATTACTGCTTGTCTTTTTAGTAGAAAAACCAGGCTTAAATATTTGCTCCTGGACCTGAGACTCCATTCCAACTCCATTATCTTCCACTTCAATAATCAATTCTTTTCCAAGGTCCGTTAAAAAAAGTGAGACTCTTTTTTCATCCTTTTGACACTCTCTAACTGCCTCAAAGGCATTGTTAACAAGATTACCTATAATGGTGACTAACATGTCTCTATTGATCTCAGCCGGAATATCTTTAAAACTGCTGCCTCGATCAATGGAAAGATTAATTTTCAGTTCACTTGCAAGGCTCACCTTTCCTAAGATAAAACCAGCAATAATCGGATCGGGTATCTCTTTCATTAAAAATTGAATGAAACCTTGCGCGACATCCACTTCCTTTGAAATAAAATCTATCGCTTCTTTATAGGACCCAAGCTGAATGAGGCCAAGCAGCGTATAAAGCCGGTTCGAGTATTCATGCGTTTGCGCCCGCAGCCCCTCCGCATAGGCTTTAATATGTGATAATTCTTTGAGTAAATTAGCAAGCTCTGACTTATTCCGAAAGCTCGCGACCGCCCCAATTACTTCACTCTTCTTATTAAAAATTGGAATCCGGTTGGCCAAATAAATATCCCCGTTAATGATAATTTCTTGATCATACTCTGCCTTACCTGATTTAACAACTTCATATAATTGTGTATTTTCAAGCACTGTTTCAATTCTTTTACCTCGTAAAAGAACATCATCCGGGACACCTAAAATAGAATGTGCCGTTTCATTTACGACTGTAATACGACTATCCGTATCTATGGCAATGATTCCTTCATGAATAGACTCAAGAATGGCATGTTTTTCCTGGTACATCCAGGCAATCTCTTTCGGTTCTAGTCCAAAAATGGCCCTTTTGATATTTAGCGAGATTAGTATCGCAGCAATAAGACTCCCTGCCAAAATGATTAGAGTAGCCACAAAAATTTTCTGCTGTAATTTCGAAACCTCTCTTTGAATATCTGTTTGAAGATAACCAACGGAAACCACTCCGATTACTTTCCCACCACTAAAAATAGGAGCTTTTCCTCTCAATGAAGGACCAAGTGTGCCCGTCGACTCTGAGATAACTGACTCTCCTTTAAACACCATCCCATTATCACCGCCGACCATTTTTTGACCGATTCTATCTGGATTCGGGTGGGAATAACGTATTTCGTTCCGGTTACCAACCACAATAAATTCGGCACCTACCTGCTTTCGAATGTTTTCGGCAATCGGTTGAATGTGTGCGGAAGGATTGTCTAAAGTAAATGCAGCCTGGATATCCGGCATATTTGCGATGGTTTGCGCGACTGATAAGGCTTTCGTACCGATTTCATGCTTAAGATTGGATTCCATAATATGCTTAAACGTAAATTCAATGATTGTCCCCATAATAATAATTAAAATAGATATTCCAAGCATTAGTTTCGTATGTAAACGCATGCAAACACCTCTATATCTATTATATTAAAAAAACTCCTTATTAAAAGGAGTTTTTCAACTATTTAAAAAATTCATCCTTCCACATTGATAACGACTTCTTTCCCACGCTTTTTCATCATAAACGGAATGACTAGCCAAAGAGCGGTTATAAGAAGAAAGACAAGCGAGATCGGGCGAGTAAAAAAGACACCATAATCACCATTTGAAATGGTTAAGGCTCTTCGTAAATTATTTTCAACCATTGGGCCTAAGACAAGTCCAAGTACCAGCGGGGCAATCGGGTAATCATTTTTACTAAGGAAATACCCAAAAAGTCCACATCCCAATAGAAGCAAAAGATCATTGGTTGAAACTTGAACGGCATAGACACCGAAAATAGAGACAGCGATAATCATCGGGATTAAGTATTTCTTTGGAGTTTGAATAATTTTCGCAAATACTTTTACTAGCGGAAGGTTGAGAATTAACAACATGATGTTTCCAATAAACATACTGGCAATCAATCCCCAGGCTACTTGTGGATGATCTTCAAATAATAATGGGCCTGGCTGGACGTTATACATCATCAGTGCCCCCATTAATATAGCCGTTGTTCCAGAGCCAGGAATCCCTAAAGTTAACAAGGGAATCATAGCACCGCCAGAGGCCGCGTTATTAGCCGATTCCGGTGCAGCTACCCCTGCAATAGCTCCCGTTCCAAATTTAGAAGGGTTTTTAGATATTCTTTTCTCAAGTAAGTAGGAAAAGAACGAAGCAAGAGTTGCCCCTGCGCCTGGTAAAATACCGACGAAAAAACCTAAGATGGAACCACGGGCAATTGGACCTGCAGATTCCTTAAATTCTTGTTTGGATGGAAGCAGATTGTTAATTCTAGCAATCTCGCCATCTTCCTCATCCTTTTCCAAAATCGTTTTAAATACCTCGCCAAGTGCAAACAATCCAACGGCAATCGTTAAGAATTCAATTCCTTGAAAGAGCCATGGAATATCAAAAGTAAATCGTGCAATTCCAGAAACAGTGTCGATCCCAATTGTTCCTAATAATAAGCCGCATATGGTCATAATTAATGCTTTGGTAACGGATTTACCAGCAAGGCCACTGACAGCGCCAAGTCCCAATAACATTAGTGAAAAATATTCTGCAGGACCGAATTTAAGCGCAACGGTTGACAAGGGTTTCGCCAATCCAATCAAAGCGATTAGGGTAACGATACCTGCGACAAATGAACCAATCGCTGCAATCGATAAGGCACTTCCTGCTCTGCCTTTTTTGGCCATTTGATACCCATCCAGTGTAGTGACAACGGAGGAGGATTCCCCAGGAGTGTTTAATAGTATAGAAGTTGTTGAGCCGCCATACATGGCCCCGTAGTAAACACCAGCTAATAGAATAATTGCACTTGTGGCAGCCTGTTCCGGCGGCAGACCTCCTGTAATCGATGCTGTAACGGGAATCAGCAGTGCCACCCCGCTCATCGGTCCAATTCCGGGTAGCACACCAACAGCTGTTCCAATTAAGACGCCAACAAAGGCAAATAAAATATTATACCAAACCAGTGCTGTACCAAATCCTTGCAATAAATAATCGAGTGTACTCATGTTTGGACCCCTTTCTATAGTTTCTAGTTATAAATTAAAGCCAAATCGGCCAGCCTGGGAGTGTTCCCTTTAAGACATCGACAAATAAGAAATAAACGATTCCAGAGAAAGCAGCTGATATTATAATAGAAGAAAGCAGCTTTTTTTTCTCCATGGTTTGAAAGCAAACCACTAAGAAAAGAAAAGTGGTGATGACATATCCGACCGATTCCAGCGTTAAGATATAAACCAATGTGGCAATAAATATAATTAAGAAAGGCTTGTACTGTAATTCCTCTTTCTTATTCTTGCTGCTCTGCTTTATGAATGTTTCATAAAATAATCGGATACTTAGTAAAACAAGAAGAATCCCGAGAATTAATGGAAAAATATCAGGACCGACTACACTACCATAAGAAGAGCTCGAAATATGCTTGCTGCCAATAATAAATAGAACACCGACCGTTAAAAACAAAATAGATGCGAAGCGGTCAAATTTTATATCCACTTGAATACCTCCTATAAGAAAAGCGTAAGCGCCTTGGTCAGCCCCGACAAGCATAAGACGNNTCAAAGTCAAAAACTTTTATCCTTATCTTATAAAATAGGGAGGAGAAAATCCCCCTCCCCGTCCTGATTACTTCTGCATCCCTAACGCAGTTAATAATTGTTGAACCTGTTTATCTTGTTCTCCTAAGAACTTTTTGAAGTCGGAGCTGTTTTTATATTCTAATTCCCAGCCCTGTGTTTCTACTTCTTGTTTCCATTCAGGGGATTGAACTAATTTATCGATGGTCTTTTCCCAATAAGTCTTAGCTTCTTTGGACATTTTTTCCGGACCAAAAATACCGCGCCAAATTGTAAATTCTGCATCAACACCTTGTTCCTTTGCAGTAGGAACATCCTTAAAATCTCCGCCTAATCGTTCAGAGGCAGTTATCGCGAGTACTCGTACCTTTCCAGCTTTTAAAAACTCCTTCACACTTGATGCATCAGTTCCAATTACATCAGCATTACCGCCAAGAAGAGCCGTAATCGCTTCGCCACCGCCATCGTAAGAAACATATTTAATTTTAGTAGGATCTACTCCGTATTTATAAGCCGGAAGGATTGAAATTAAATGGTCCATGGAACCTGGTGCAGAACCACCTGCAAATGTTAATTTAGAAGGATTCTTCTTAACTTCATCTAACACCGATTTTAAATCCTTAAATTTAGAATCTGTTTTAACCACAATTGCCCCGTAATCTTTTGTCAGCTGGGCGAGTGGTGTCGTATTTTTGTATCCGTATGGACTATTACCTTCTTTTTTCAGATTGTTGATAATGATTGGCGGTGAACTTACAAAAAGCATTTCATTATTTTCAACCTGCTGTGTTGCGTATTCTGCCATAAAGACTGCGCCACCCCCGCCCGGCTTGTTCTCAACCGTCATTGGCTGTTTAACGAGTTTTGTTTCAGTTAGTACCTTTGTAAAGGAACGAGCTGTTAGATCCCAGCCACCTCCAGCACCAGATGGCGCAACCACTGAGATTGCTTTTGTTGGATAATTGGTATTCTCCTCTTTCTTACCAGAATCCGAACCTGCTGTTTCTTTACTGCTGCTGCATGCACCCAAGCTTAATGCCAAAGCACCTGCACACATTACTGCTGAAAATTTTTTTAAAGAAAACATTTCACATTCCCCCTTGAAAACGTTTTCTTAATTTTACAAAATTTTTGATTATTTTAAATATTATATATTTAAGTCGCATTAAAAACTTAATCACCATTTTGTTCATAAAGTTCATGAATTGATAATTTCAATATCCAAAAAGAATACCACTAGTTTTTTCTCTAGTGGGACTCTTTTTATAGTTTACTTGTTGTCAAACTTGCTATATCCTACCGTCCCTGTTTTAAGAGATACTTGGATGTATTTTCTAAGATTGCTAAACGGATCAGCTTCACTTTTATATCCTTACTCAGTGAAAGCCATTCAGGTGTACTAATTTTCAATTTATACTCCCCCTTAAGATTATTTTTCAATTTTTTTTGATTAATCCGGATGGGTTAATATAACGCTTTCGATACTTATGTTTTTCCCGAATGGCCAATTACTCTAACATACTTTTAATTACCATTTTATTTGAAATTTCTACATATTTTTTATCTATCAAAATTGTTAAAGGATAATTTATAACCTACATTCCGATTTTTCTTCAGTAATCCCTTTACAGCCCGATGTATTATTTTTTATGTTAGGAAACCTTACACAAACAATGAAATCCTTCTTTTACTAATTTATACTTCAACGTATCAACCAAATAAAGGTTCTTCATTTTTCAATTGGGGAACAAAATTGCTTTCTAGGGTTCCGTTTAAACACGTTTTTAAAGCCTGGTCCGAGAGAGAGCGTACAGTTCGGCTGTATACACGGAGGGATAAAAGCCCGGGAGAATTTTA